>DASSEW010000021.1:0-21350 GCA_035695065.1 Rhodanobacteraceae bacterium
CAAGCGCCTCAAACACGGGAAGCAAACTCGCCGACACGCCGTCGCCGGGCCTCGACACGCCGGTGCGGCTGTCCTCCGTGGCGGACGTGGTGGCGACCGAAGGGCCGTCTGAAATCAATCGCGTCAGCCAGGAGCGCGTGGCGATCGTTTCGGCAGGCGTTCCGCACGGCGGCGATCTCGGCACCGCGATCAAGGAAGTGCGGGCTATCGTGGCGGCGCATCCGCTGGCTGCGGGCGTGACCGTGCAGATCGGCGGCCAGAGCGCGGATCTCTCGGACTCGGTGCGCTCGATGCTGTTCGCGCTCGGCCTCGCCATCTTCATGGTGTACCTCGTGATGGCCTCGCAGTTCGAGTCGCTGCTGCATCCGTTCGTGATCATGTTTTCGGTGCCGCTGGCGATGGTCGGCGCGGTGCTGGCGCTGAAGCTGACCGGCTCGACGCTGTCGGTGGTCGTGTTCATCGGCCTGATCATGCTGGTCGGCATCGTGGTGAAGAACGCGATCATCCTGATCGATCGCGTCAACCAGTTGCGCGAGGAAGGTTTGGCCAAACGCGACGCGATCTGCCAGGCCGCCGAATCGCGCCTGCGCCCGATCTCGATGACCACACTCGCCACCTTGCTGGGCTTCCTGCCGCTGGCGATCGGCCTGGGCGCGGGCGCGGAAGTGCGTTCGCCGATGGCGATCACGGTGATGGGCGGCCTCGCAGTTTCCACGCTGCTGACACTGGTGGTGATCCCGGTGGTCTACGATCTCGCCGATCGCCGCGCGGATGCGTGGTACGTGGCGCGCGGCGAGCGCAAGCGCGCCAGGATCACCGCGCGGCAGGGTGATGCCGCGGCGGACGAGCAGCCCGCATGAACCTCGCCGAGCTCAGCCTCAAGCGCCCGGTCACGGCGGTGATGTTCTTCGTCGTGCTGGTGGTGGTCGGACTGATCGCCGCGTTCCGCCTGCCCATGGAATATTTCCCGGCGATCGACGCGCCGTTCCTGGCGGTGAACATCCCGTACGTCGGTTCCACGCCGTCCGAAGTCGAGCGAACCATCACGCGCCCGGTCGAGGATGTGCTGTCCGCGCTGCCCGGCATCCAGAAGATGCAGTCCAGCTCGCGCGCCGACGGTTCGCAGATCTTCCTCGAGTTCAAGTGGGGCGAGAACGTCGCGGTGAAGGCCGTGCAGGCGCGCGAGAAGATCGATGCGATCCGCGCCGACCTGCCGTCCGACCTGCAGCGCTACACGGTGCAGAAGTTCTCGACGTCCGACCAGCCGATCCTGCAACTGCGCATCGCCTCCAGTCGCAACCTGTCGAATTCGTACGCGCTGCTGGATCGCGTATTGAAGCGCCCGATCGAGCGCATCCCCGGCGTGGCGCGCGTGGACATCAACGGCGTGCAGGCGCCGGAGTTGCAGATCCAGATTTCCGCCGAGCGGCTGGCCGCGCACAACATCAGCCTGAACCAGCTTTACCAGCGGATGAAGCAGGCGAACTTCTCGCTGTCCGCGGGCGAGGTGAGCGACGGCGGCAAGCGCTGGCGCGTGCAGCCGGAAGGGCAGTGGCGCGACCTGGAAGACGTGCGCGCGCTGCCGGTGAATGCGCAGGGTTTGAAGCTGGGCGATATCGCGAAAGTCACCTTGCAGCCGGCGAAGATGGATTTCGCGCGCGACTTGAACGGCCACCCCGCGATCGGCGTGGACATCTACAAGGAACGCAACGCCAACCTGGTGCAGGTCGGTTCGGCGGTGACGAAGTACGTGGACAGCATCCGCGACGATCCGCAGATGCACGGCATCAACGTGTACGCGCTGCAGGATTCGGCGAAAGGCGTGACGTCTTCCCTGCGCGAACTGGCCGAGGCCGGCGCGATTGGCGTGCTGCTGTCGGTGCTGGTGCTGTATTTCTTCCTGCGCGACTGGCCGTCCACGCTGATGGTGTCGCTGGCGATCCCGGTGTGCTTCGTGATCACGCTGGGCTGCATGTACTTCTTCGGCATCAGCCTCAACATCCTCTCGATGATGGGCCTGCTGCTCGCGGTGGGCATGCTGGTGGACAACGCGGTGGTGGTGGTGGAGAGCATCTACCAGTACCGCGAGAAATATCCGGACAGGCCGTGGTACTGCGCGGTCGCCGGCACGCAGGCGGTCGGCATCGCGATCGCCGCCGGCACACTGACTTCGGTGATCGTGTTCCTGCCGAACGTGTTCGGCGAGAAGAACGACATCAGCATCTTCCTCACGCAAGTCGCGATCACCATGGCGATCGCGCACATCGCCTCGTGGCTGGTGGCGGTGAGCCTGGTGCCGATGCTGTCCTCGAAACTGCCGCCGCCGAAATTCCTCAACCGCAAGACCCTGGTCACCCGACTGCGCGACCGCTACGCGCGGGTGGTGGCGTGGACGCTCGTGCACCGGCGCTGGAGCATGGCCGGCGTATTCGCGCTGATGCTCCTGAGCTTCTGGCCGATGACGCACATGAAGGTGGACATGTTCGCGCAGTCGGAATCGCGGCAGCTGTTCCTGAACTGGCATCTCAATGGCCAATACCGGCTGCCGCAGCTTGCGGTCGCCGTCAACAAGATTGACGGCTGGCTGCTGGCGCACAAGAAGGAACTGGAGATCAAGTCGGTCTACACCTATTACAGCGAGACGCAGGGCAACAGCACCACGATCTCGCTGACCGAAGGCCGCGACGCGCATCGCAGCTCGGCGGACATCATGGAAGCCATCCGCAAGGGCCTGCCGAAGATCGCGATCGGTTCGGTGGACTTCAACCAGCAGAACAACGGCAGCGCGCCGGTGGAGGTTTCGCTGCGCGGCGATTCCACCGCGCAACTCAACCAGCTCGCCGACACGCTGGTGCCGGTGCTCGCGCGTCTGCCGAGCCTGCGCGACGTGCACACGTCTGAGCAGGGTGGCGACCGCGAGGTGGCGGTGCACGTGGATCGCGTGCGTGCCAAGCAGTACGGCTTCGACGCGCAGTCGGTCGGCAATTACGTCGCCGTCGCGCTGCGCGGCATGCCGCTGTCCGAATACCGGCAGGGTGATCGCGAGGTGCCGGTGTGGCTGCGCTTCGCAAATTCCGACACCGCGAGCCTGGACGATCTTTCCGATTACCAGTTGCGCCGCGACGACGGCAGGCAGATCCCGCTGCTCTCGATGGTGAAGGTGGAAACGCATCCCATCGCGACCGCGATCGATCGCACCAACCGCCAGACCACGGTGACGATCCAGGCCAATCTCGCAGACGGCAAGACCACCGAGGACGCGCGGAAAGAAATCAATGCAGCGATGAAGCCGATCACCTTGCCGCCGGGTTACCACTGGGCGTTCGGCGAGAACTTCGACGATGCGCAGAATGCCGGCAACCAGATGGCGTTCAACATGCTGATCGCGCTGGTGCTGGTGTATGTGGTGATGTGTTGCATGTTCGAGTCGCTGATTTTCCCGGCGGCGATCCTGACCACCTTCATTTTCTCGGTGCTGGGCGTGTTCTGGCTGTTCTGGATCAGCGGCACCACCTTCTCGATCATGGCCGCGATCGGCATATTGATCCTGATGGGCGTGGTGGTGAGCAATGGCATCGTGATGATCGTGCACATCAACATGCTGCGGCACCAGGGCACGGCGCGCACGCAGGCGCTGATCGCCGGCGCGTCCGAACGCCTGCGCCCGATCCTGATGACGATGGGCACCGCGATCCTCGGCATGCTGCCGCTGTGCCTGACCGACGCGCAGATCGGCGGCAACGGTCCGCCGTATTCGCCGATGGCGCGCGCAATCGCCGGCGGCCTGCTGTTCTCCACCATCGTCACGCTGCTGGCGCTGCCGGTGATTTATGCGCTGCTGGACGATGCGCGCATCGCGGTACGGCGCGTGATGCGCGATGCGAAGGCGGGCAGGGTGCGTAGGCCGCGCCCTGCGATCGGGCAGTTGCCCGCGCTCGGCGCGGCGATGGTTTCGGAGATCACGAAGTAGGGCGGGAGCAGCCGCACAGCGGCGCATCCCGCCTATCGTGCGCGAATGGCGGGATCCGCTTCGCTTCTCCCGCCCTACGGCTATCGGTGATCGTAGGGCGGAACCGGCGCAGCCGTTTCCGCCGCATGACTGACCTTCCGGCGGAAGCCGCTGCACGGGTTCCGCCTTACGGCTCTAAAACAGTCGCGTGAAAATCCTGATGCCGGCGAGATATTCGCCCGCGATCGTGCCGAGGTTGGTCAGCATGAACACCAGCAGGGTGCGGGCGACGCGGTTGCGCCACCAGCCGGAGACGTGCAGCAGGTCATCGCGAAGCGACTGGAAATCCGCCACGCGGGGCTTGCGCAGCCACGCTTCTACCATGCCGGCGAACACGCCGGATGACAGTCCGGGCGGACGCAGCGGTTTCAGCGGGCCCATGATCGCGGCGGTGAGGATGGAAAGCGGGTGCCCGCCCGCAATCGCGGCGCCGAGCGCACTCAATGCCGCGGTGTAGATCGCCCAGTCGCGCAGCGCGGCCCAGCCCATCGCCGGACTGCGGTAGAAGATGATCCCGATCGCGACGAAGATCGCGACCATCACCGCGACAGCGAACCACTTGGGCCAGCTCGGAGAAGGGAGTTTGGCGTTCAACGGTTCCAGCACCGCGCGCGGCGGCGCGGATTGCTCGCCGAGTTCGCGCTGCAGTCCGGCGAGATGGCCCGCGCCGATGACCACCAGCACGCGCTTCACTGCCGGTGCGCGCGCGGATTCTTCGCGCAGGCGCGCGGCCATGAATGCGTCGCGCTCGCCGATCAGCGCGTTGTACAGCGGCGTGGAGGTGCGCGCGAATTCGCCGAACGCGCTTTCCAGGATGTCGCCCTGTTTCAGTTTCTCGATTTCCTCTTCCCCGATTTCCTCGCGCGCGAACAGGCTGCCGAACAGGCCGGCCATGATCCCCATGCGGTCGCGGAAGCGCACGCCGCGATAGGCGTGGTTGAGGGTGATGCCGATTTCGCGATCCACCAGCCACAGCGGCAGGTTGCGCTCGGTGGCGCCGTCCATCGCCGCACGCATTTCCGCGCCGGGCTCGATGCCGTACTGCTCGGCGATCCGGCGCTGGAACGACGACAGCGCGAGCGAGGCGAACACCATCCCGGCCTTGCCGGTGCGGATCACCTGGAACAGGTCCATCTTCGCCAGCGCTTCCGGATCGCGCATGCCCGCCGCGCGCGACTCGCACAGCTCGATGGCGATCGCATCGAACGCTTCGCGTTCGGCCAGCGCGCGCACCGCCGCGACCGAGGCGCGCGACACATGCGCCGTGCCGAGCACCACGTATTCCACGCCGTTGCGTTCAACGCGCGCGAGCGGTTGTTCGTGCAGAGGGTCGCCGCCGGGCAGATCAATTTGCGCGTTCAATCGCGGAACCGTTTCAGCAGATCGCCATAGGCGTCTATGCGCCGGTCGCGCAGGAACGGCCAGATGCGGCGCACGTTCTCGCTGCGCGCCATGTCCAGCTCGACGACCAGCAATTCGCGTTGATCAGTGGACGCCTGCGCCAGGATTTCGCCCTGCGGACCGGCGACGAAACTGGAACCCCAGAACTGCAGGCCGCGTCCGCCGTCGGGCGACTCCTCGAATCCGATCCGGTTGCACGCGGCGAGGGGCACGCCATTGGCGACCGCATGACCGCGCTGCACGGTGATCCATGCATCGCGCTGGCGTGCCTTCTCTTCCTGATCGTCGGTAGGGTCCCAGCCGATCGCGGTCGGATACAGCAGGAGCTCCGCACCGGCCAGCGCCATCAGGCGCGCCGCTTCCGGATACCACTGGTCCCAGCACACCAGCACGCCGAGCTTGCCGAGGGAAGTCGGGATCGGGTTGAAGCCGAGGTCACCGGGCGTGAAGTAGAACTTCTCGTAGTACGCCGGATCGTCGGGAATGTGCATCTTGCGGTACACGCCGGCGATTTCGGCCGAGCGATCGAACACCACCGCGGTGTTGTGGTAGAGCCCCGCGGCGCGGCGTTCGAACAGCGACGCGACCACGACCAATGTCAGTTCTTCGGCGAGCTTGCCGATGCGCTCGGTGGAAGTCCCGGGAATGGCTTCGCCGCGATCGAACTCGCCCACATTTTCGTGCTGGCAGAAGTACGGGCCGTTGTGCAGTTCCTGCAGCAGCACCAGTTGCGCACCGGCCTGCGCAGCTTCACGCAGGCCCGCTTCGATCGCGTCGAGGTTGGCTTCCGCGCTGCCGCGGTTGCGCTCCTGCAGGAGGGCGAGTTTGATGGTTTTGAGTGACATGGCAAAGCCTTTCGTCCGCAAAGGACGCAAAGGGCGCAAAAAGGGAAAGACCAATCTTATTGCTTTTCTTGGCGATCTTCGCGTGCTTCGCGGACAAAAGCTTTGCTTTTGTAGGAGCGAGCTTGCTTCCGACCGATGCAAAACGGCGCCAGCGGTCGCCGGCAGGCCGGCTCCTACAAAAGCACCCCTTGCGGCAACTGCATGGTCACGCAATGCAGGCTGCCGTTCTGCCAGATCAGCGGGCGGCAGGGGATCTGCACCACCTCGCGGCCGGGATGCGCCGCGGCGATCACCTGCGCCGCGGCCGCATCGGCAGGATCGTCGTAAGCCGGCACCAGCGCGCCACCATTGACGATAAGGTAATTCGCATACGATGCCGCGAGCCGGCGACCTTCGTCCACGACGGGTTTCGCCCACGGAAGCGCGTGCAAGGTGTAAGGCTTGCCCTCCGGCGTACGCAGGGCAGCGAGTTCCTCGCGCATGGCCGCGAGTTCTTCGTAATGAGGATCAGAAGGATCATCGCAAGCCTGGAACACGATCGCGTCGTTCGGCGCGAAACGCGCCAGCGTGTCGATGTGCGCGTCGGTATCGTCGCCCTGCAGGTAGCCGCGATCCAGCCATAGCACGCGCTGCGCGCCGAGCGATTCGCGCAGCTGCCGCGACATTTCCTCGCGCGACTGTTCCGGGTGGCGCTGGTGCAGGCAGCGCCAGGTGGTGAGGATCGTGCCGCGTCCGTCGGATTCGATGGCACCGCCTTCCAGCGCCCAGTCGTAGCGCGCATGGCCGGTGCCGGCGCGGAAGAGGTCGCGTTGCAGCAGTCCCGTGATGAGCGCGTCATCGCGCGAACCCTCGAACTTGCCGCCCCAGCCGGTGAACTGGAAATCCGCGAGCGTGAACTCGCCGCCGCAGCGCAAGGTCACCGGGCCGGAATCGCGCAGCCAGGTGTCGTCGTAGGGAATCTCGATGAAGCCGATGCGCGACAGGTCCGCGCCGACCGAATCAAGCAGGCGCGCCGCGCATTCGCGCACGGCCGCATCGGGCACACACACCAGCGCGCGCTCGAAGCGCGCGATTGCGGTCACCAGCGCGACATAGCTGGATTCGGCCGCGAGCAGGCGCGGGCCCCAGTCGGTATCGGAATGCGGCCACGCGAGCAGCACCGCCGCCTGCGGTTCCCACTCCGCAGGCAGTCGAACTGGAGCGGCATTCATGATTTCAGCGGCAAGAACATGCGGGCGAATTCGGCATGTTCAATCTCCGCAGGCAGTCGAGAGTTTGCTGCGGTCATCCGATCAGTGCGCGCCAGTATCAGCGGTGGTGACGACACTATGGATCACGTGATTGCGCTCGAAATACACGATGTAGTTGCTGTATTCCCAGCGATGGATCGGCGGGTGCCTGGGCGAATCGCCGCCGCGCGTGTCGAGCTTGCGTTCCGGCGCGCCGTACTGGCGCTCGACCTGGGCCATGGTCATGCCACGCTGCGGCAGGTTCATGCCTTGCTCCTGCTTCACCTTCATGCGCACGCTCTCGGCATGGGCGGGCATCGGCAGGGCGAACGGAACAGCGGCAGTCAGCAGTGCGGCGACGAACAGGGAACGGTTCATGCGGGTCATGGCATTACTCCCCAGGCGCATTCGGCGCCGACCGGTGTGTTTTAACAGAAGGCGGCGCGGCATTCCATGATCCGCCCGACATTCGTTCAGCAACAAAAAAGGCCGCTCGAAAGCGGCCTTCATTCGGTAGGGTAGACATGGTCCGCCGAGGCGGGCAATGCCCGCCCTACGCAATTCAGCGCTGGCGCGCCTTGAAACGCGGGTTGCTCTTGCAGATCACGAACACCTTGCCACGACGGCGCACGACCTTGCAGTCGCGATGCCGCTGTTTCGCGGACTTCAGGGACGAAAGCACTTTCACGGTAGGCTCCTGGAAACGATTCTGGGCGAAAACAAGCGGGAAAGTGTAGCGCCGGCAAGGGCTTGTGGCAAGCCTGACGAGGCCTCGACGGCCCGGGCGTATGCTTGGCGGTTTCCATGGCGCGAATCGGAGGACGGATCGTGGCAGACGGCAACCCCACTCTCGATCAGCAATGCATCAACACGATCCGTTTCCTGTCGGTGGACATGGTGCAGAAGGCCGACAGCGGTCATCCCGGCATGCCGTTGGGCGCGGCGCCGATGGGCTACGTGCTTTGGACGAAATTCCTGAAGTTCAACCCGGCCAATCCGAGCTGGGCGGATCGCGACCGCTTTGTGCTCTCGGCGGGCCACGGTTCGGCGCTTCTCTACGGCCTGTTGTACCTCACCGGCTACGACGTGTCGCTGGACGACATCAAGCAGTTCCGCCAGTGGGGCAGCAAGTGTCCGGGCCATCCCGAGCGCGGCCACACGCCGGGCGTGGAAGTCACGACCGGGCCGCTGGGGCAAGGCTTCGCCAATGCGGTCGGCATGGCTATGGCGGAAGCGCAGCTCGCCGCGCGCTACAACCGCGACGGCCACAAGGTCGTTGATCACTACACCTACGCGATCGCCAGCGATGGCGACCTGATGGAAGGCGTGGCCTCGGAAGCCGCTTCGCTCGCCGGGCATTTGAAACTCGGCAAGCTGATCGTGTTGTACGACGACAACTACGTGACGCTGGCCGCCGGCACCGACATCACCTTTACCGAGGATCGCGCCGCGCGCTTCAAGGCCTATGGCTGGCACGTGCAGACGATCGAGGACGGCAACGACACCGCCGCGATCGAAATGGCCATCAAGAAGGCCAAACGCCAGACACAGAAGCCCTCCTTGATCCTGGTGCGCACGCATATCGGTTACGGCTCGCCCGAGCAGGACAGCTACAAGGCGCACGGTTCGCCACTGGGCGAGAAGGATGTCGCCGCGACCAAGCGCAACCTGGGCTGGCCCGAGCAGCCGCCGTTCCTGGTGCCGGAGGAGGCGCTTGCGCATTTCCGGGAAGCGCAGGAGCGCGGCAAGCGTGCGGAGAGCGCATGGAAGCGGCGCTGGAACAAGTACGCCAAGGACTTCCCCGATCTTGCCGAGGAACTGCATCGCTCGCTGCGCGGCGAATTGCCGGACGACTGGGATTCGGATATTCCGCAATTCCCGGCCGACGCGAAAGGCATGGCCACGCGCGTGGCCGGTGGCAAGGTGCTGAGCGCGATCGCACCGAAATTGCCGGCACTGTCGGGCGGATCGGCGGATCTCGATCCGTCCACGCACACGGCCGTGAAAGGCCTGGGCGTGTTTTCGCCAGGCAAGGAGCCGGACGAGCAGGGCGTGGACACGGAAGAGGCCTGGAACTACGCCGGTCGCAACCTGCACTTCGGCGTACGCGAGCACGCGATGGGCGCGATCGCCAACGGCATGGCCGCGCACGGTGGCTTCATCCCGTACACCGCGACGTTCCTGATCTTCTCCGACTACATGCGCCCGCCGATGCGGCTGGCCGCGCTCACCGAATCGCACGTGGTATTCGTGTTCACCCACGATTCGATCGCGTTGGGCGAGGACGGCCCGACCCATCAGCCGGTCGAGCAACTCGCCAACCTGCGCGCGGTGCCGCGCATCGTGGTGATACGGCCGGGCGATGCCAACGAAACGGCCGTGGCGTGGCGGGTGGCGATCGAAACCGGCCAGCGGCCGATCGTGCTGGCGCTGTCACGCCAGAACGTGCCGACTCTGGATCGCACGCAATATGCGAGCGCGGACGGCGTGCGTCATGGCGCCTACGTGTTGAAGGATTGCGAGGGCGAACCGCAGTTGATCCTGATCGGCACGGGCGCGGAAACCGGACTGGTGGTGCAGGCGGCGGAAAAACTGTCCGGCGAAGGTCTGCGCGTGCGCGTAGTCTCGATGCCAAGCTGGGAATTGTTCGAAGCGCAGGACCAGTCGTACCGCGACTCGGTATTCCCGCCCGACGTGCATGCGCGGCTCGCGGTGGAAGCAGGCGTCACGCAAGGCTGGGAGCGCTGGGTCGGTCAGCGCGGCGACGTGCTCGGCGTGGATCGCTTCGGCGCCTCGGCGCCCGGCGGCGAAATGTTGAAGCAGTATGGATTCACCGTGGAGAACGTGGTGGCAAGGGCGAAGGCGTTGTTGAACGGCAATGCGTAGCGTGCGCTTTGCGCACGAGGGCGTGAGCCGAATGATGTAGGGCGGGTTTCAACCCGCCGCTTTCGGCTTCCAATAGTTCGGCGGGTCAAGACCCGCCCTACAGCCCCTTGTGCAGCACCATCTCCAGCACGAACTTCGATCCGAAGAAGGCGAACATCAGAACAGTAGGGCGGGAGAATCCCGCCGTTCGCGTTTGCCTGGAAGGCGGGATGCGCCGCTGCGCGGCTGCTCCCGCCCTACATTCGTCGCGCCCTACATCCCGCGGTGCAACACCATCTCCAGCACGAACTTCGAGCCGAAGAAGGCGAACACCAGCACGATCATCCCGAGCAGGGTGAGGTTCACCGCGCGGGTGCCGCGCCAGCCTGAAACGGCGCGGCCGATCAGCAGCACGCCGAAGACGACCCATGCGATCACGGACAGCGCGGTCTTCTGCACAAGATCCTGGGTAAACAGGTTGTGCACGAACAGCACGCCCGACAGCAGCGCCAGCGTCAGCAGCACGAAGCCGGCGGCGATCAGGCGGAACATCAGTGTTTCGGTGAGCGTCAGTGGCGGCAGCACGCGCGCCCAGCCGCCGAACTGGCGCGCACGCAACGCGCGTTCCTGCATCGCCAGCAGCACCGCGAGCAACGCGGCGATGAAGAGCACGCCGAACGCGACCAATGCCAAAGTCACGTGCAGCTTGATCTGCCAGTCCAGCGCGATCGGCATGGTCGGCGGCGCCAGGAACTGGTCTATCGTCAGCAGCAATGCGGCGAGCGGGAACACAATCACGCCGAGTGCGGCGACCGCGGGGCGCGCCAGGTTCACCGCCAGTGTCAGCGCGGCGATTACCGCCGCGACCAGCGAAAGCGCGGCGAAGAAATGCAGGTCCAGCGCGCCACGATGCGCGAGCAGAAGCGCGGCAAAGTGCAGCACGACGGCGCAGGTGCCGGTGACCAGTGCGATCCGCCGCGGCGCGATGCCCTCGCGCAGCAGCGGACGCGCCAGCGCACCTGCGGCGGCCAGGTACAGCGCCACGGCGGACAGGGCGATCAGGTCGGTGATGAGCAGGTGAGCCGGCATCGCGCGAGTGTCGCACAAGAGAGCGGGGAGGCGGGAGCGGGTCGGCTATAATTAGCGGTTTCGTATCTTCATTAATCCAACATGTTCGAATCCCTGAGCCAACGCCTTTCCGCCACCGTCCAGCGCCTCGCCGGGCGCGGGCGCCTGACCGAGGAAAACATCCGCGAGTCGCTGCGCGAGGTGCGCATCGCGCTGCTGGAGGCCGACGTCGCGCTGCCGGTCGTGCAGGCGCTGATCGAGCGCATCAAGGTGCGTGCGATCGGCCAGGAGGTGATGAAGTCGCTCACTCCCGGCCAGGCGCTGATCAAGGTCGTGCGCGACGAGCTGACCGCGGTGATGGGCAGCGCGAATTCGGATCTCGATCTTTCCGCCACGCCGCCCGCGGTGGTGCTGATGGCCGGCCTGCAGGGCGCGGGCAAGACCACGACCGTGGCGAAGCTCGCGCGTTATCTCGCCGAACGCCGCAAGAAGAAGGTGATGGTGGTCAGTTGCGACGTGTATCGCCCGGCCGCCATCGAGCAGTTGCAGACGCTTGCCGCACAAGTCGGCGCAGGTTTCGTGCCGTCGTCGAGCGGACAGGATCCGGTCGCGATCGCGCGCAACGCCGTGGACGCGGCGAAGCGCGAAGTCGCCGACGTGCTGATCGTGGACACCGCCGGTCGCCTGCACATTGATGCGGAGATGATGGACGAGATCAAGGCGCTGCATGGCGCCTTGCGCCCGGTCGAGACGCTGTTCGTGGTGGACTCGATGACCGGCCAGGATGCGGCCAATACCGCCAAGGCGTTCAGCGAGGCGCTGCCGCTCACCGGCGTGATCCTGACCAAGACCGATGGCGATGCGCGTGGTGGCGCGGCGCTGTCGGTGCGCTACGTCACCGGCCGGCCGATCAAGTTCCTGGGCGCGGGCGAGAAGCCCGACGCGCTGGAACCGTTCCATCCCGATCGCGTGGCCACGCGCATCCTCGGCATGGGCGACGTGCTCAGCTTGATCGAGGACGTGCAGCAGAAAACCGACGCCGACAAGGCGGAGAAGCTCGCGGCCAAAATGGCCAAGGGCAAGCGCTTCGACATGAACGACATGCGCGACCAGCTCGAGCAGATGCTCAACATGGGCGGGCTGGCCGGGCTGATGGAGAAGCTGCCGGGTGTGTCGTCGCTTCCGGAGAACGTGAAATCGAAGGTCAACGACAAGGAAGTGAAGCGGATGATGGCGATCATCGGCTCGATGACCAGGAAGGAGCGCCGCCATCCGGATCTCCTGAACGGCTCGCGGCGCGCGCGCGTGGCGCGCGGCTCCGGCACGCAGCCGGCCGAGGTCAATCGCCTGCTGAAGCAGTACACCCAGATGGAAAAGATGATGTCCAAGTTCGCCCGCGGCGGCATGAAGGGCCTGATGCGGCAGATGTCGGGGGCGATGAAGGGGATGGGTGGGCGAGCCGGGTTTTGACGCGGGATGCCTTGAATGGCATCCCGCGCCGGCGAGCGACCGGCCAAGGATGGCCGGGCCGGCGCCACGCACCAAGGACGGTTGCTCGCACTGGCCTGCTCTTCACTTTTCAAGCATTTCCGCTACAATTGCCGGTTTCCCGCGCCCTTGCGGCCCTTCCGGCCGGTCTGTTCCGGGCGAACTTTCAGAGTGAGAAGAACATGGTAAAGATTCGTCTTTCGCGCGCAGGCGCCAAGGGCCGGCCGTTCTACCACGTGGTGGTGACCGACTCGCGCAGCGCCCGTGACGGCCGCAACATCGCGCGCCTGGGTTACTTCAACCCGGGTGCGTCCGGTCCGGACAAGCGCCTGGAGCTGGACGTCGCCAAGATCCAGGAATGGGTTGGCAAGGGCGCGCAGTGCTCGGACAAAGTCCAATTGCTGGTGAAGGAAGCCGGCAAGCAGCAGGCCGCGGCGTAAAAACATGAATGCGGCGGCCGACGGGCGGCGCGTGCTGCTCGGACGGATCGTCGGGGTGTACGGCGTGCGCGGCGAGGTGAAGATCGAATCCTTCACCGAACCGCGTTTGCGCATCTTCGATTACCAACCCTGGTTGCTGGAACGCGACGCTGGCGTGGTCGAGGAAGTCCGCGATGTGCGCGGGCGGGCGCAGGGCAAGGGCGTGATCGCGGCGCTTGTCGGCATAGGCGATCGCGATCGTGCGGCAAGCCTGATCGGCGCGAACATTTTCGTTGCACGCGCAGCGTTGCCGCCGGCGGCAAAAGGCGAGGTCTACCAGAGCGATCTGGAAGGTCTCGAAGTGGTGAATCTCGCAGGCGTTTCGCTCGGCAAGGTCAGCCACCTGTTCGAGACCGGGGCGAACCCGGTGCTGGTGGCGCGGCAGGAAAACGGCCGTGAACACCTGATCCCGTACGTGCCGGAGGTGTACGTGCAATCGGTCGATCTCGAAGCGAAACGCATTGTGGTGGACTGGGAAGAGGACTTTTAACCGCGGAGCGGTTTGAAAAGCGTCACGAGCGAAGGCAGGTTGCGCGACGCCGGAGCTCAGGAACCGGAGTGTATATGTCAATACATGAGGATTCCGAGCACCGCCGGCGCGCGAGATGCCGAGCGCAGTAGCTTTGCAAATTGCTCCTGTCATGCGTATTGATGTCGTCACTCTGTTCCCCGACTTCGTGCAGGAATTCATGAAGGTCGGGGTGGTGGGCAGGGCGCAGCAGCGCGGCCTGTTGCAGGTGCAAGCCTGGAACCCGCGCGATTACGCGACCGACGCTTACCGCAGCGTGGACGACCGCACCTGCGGCGGCGGTCCCGGCATGGTGATGATGATCGATCCGCTGCGCGCCGCATTGCAGGCCGCGCGCGGAGCGGCACCACAGGCGGCGCGAACGATTTACTTCAGCCCGCAGGGATCGCGGCTGACGCAGGACAGGGTCGGACAACTGGCGAAGATGCCGCGGCTGATCCTGTTGTGCGGTCGCTACGAAGGCGTGGACGAGCGCCTGCTGGCGGCGGAAGTGGATGAAGAGCTGTCGCTGGGCGACTATGTGCTGTCCGGCGGCGAACTGGCCGCGGCGGTGCTGATCGACGCGGTCGGCAGGTTGCAGGAAGGCGCGTTGAACGACGCGCAATCGGCGCAGCAGGATTCGTTCTCTGATGGCCTGCTGGATTGCCCGCACTACGCGCGCCCCGTGGCGCACGAGTTGGGCGCGGTGCCGCAGGTGTTGCAGTCCGGCGACCACGCGGCGATCCGCCGCTGGCGCAGGAAGCAGTCGCTGGGCCGGACCTGGCTGCGGCGGCCGGACCTGCTGGCGCGCTGCACGCTGGATGACGAATCACGGAAATTGCTGGAAGAGTTTCGTAGCGAATACGCACTCGCGTTGTGGAAGCAGTAGGGCGGGCATTGCCCGCCGCTCTGATGGCGGACAATGTCCGCCCTACGAGTACCGGCCAGGACGGCCCAAGAACCCAACCCGCGCGGCGGTGAATGCGCGCATCATTGAACGAGAGACGGTGACACCATGAACAAAGTGATCGAACAATTCGAAGCCGCGCAGATGGGCCGCAAGCTCCCCGAGTTCAGCCCCGGCGACACCGTGGTCGTCAACGTCAAGGTGAAGGAAGGCAACCGCGAGCGCGTGCAGGCCTTCGAGGGCATCGTGATCGCCAAGCGCAGCCGCGGCCTGCATTCCGCGTTCACCGTGCGCAAGATGTCGCACGGCACCGGCGTGGAGCGCGTGTTCCAGGCGCACAGCAACGCGATCGATTCGGTGCAGGTGAAGCGCAAGGGCAAGGTGCGCGGCGCCAAGCTGTACTACCTGCGCGGCCTGGAAGGCAAGGCCGCCCGCATCAAGGAAGACATCGCCGCGCGTGGTACCACTTCCGCGGAGTAAGCGGTCAAGACTCGGTCAGAACAAAGCCGCGCGAGGCGACCCGCGCGGCTTTTGTTTTTTAGCTCCAGGGAGTTCAGTCCGCGCGGTGCCTGCTTTAGCCCTCCCCTTGAAGGGGAGGAGGCAAGCACGACGCCTCAAATCTGCTTCAATCCGTCGTGGCTTCCGTCCCGTCCGACTTGTCGCCCAGCAACCTGCGCACCACCACGTAGAAGATCGGCACCAGCAGCAGGCCGAGTGCCGTTGCGCCGATCATGCCGCCCATCACGCCGGTGCCGATCGCGTGGCGGCTGTTGGCGCCGGCGCCCGTTGAGACGGCCAGCGGCAGTACGCCCAGGATGAAGGCGATCGAGGTCATCAGGATCGGCCGCAGGCGGATGCGGCAGGCTTCGAGCGTGGCTTTCAGCAAGCCCATGCCCTGTTTCTGCATGTCCACCGCGAAGGCGACGATCAGGATCGCGTTCTTGGCCGAAAGGCCGATGATCGCGATCAGGCCGATCTTGAAATACACGTCGTCCTGCAATCCGCGGATGCTGGTGAGCGCAGCCGCGCCGAGCACGCCCAGGGGCACGACCAGCATCACCGCGACCGGCACCGACCAGCTTTCGTAGAGTGCGGCCAGGCACAGGAACACCACGATCAGCGACAGGCCGAACAGCATCGGTGCCTGTGCGCCGGAGATGATTTCCTGCAGCGACTGCCCGGACCATTCGTAGCCGATGCCATTGGGAAGGTATTTCGCCACCAGTTCCTGCATCGCGGCGATCGCGTCGCCGGAGCTGTATCCGGGTGCCGCCGAACCGGTCAGCGAGATCGCGCCGAAGCCGTTGTAGCGATCCAGTGAGGGCGGCGCCAGCGACCACTTCGTGTTCACGACGGTGGACAGCGGCACCATCGCGCCACTGGACGAGCGCGTGTAGAAATCGCCGATGTCGGACGGGCTCATCCGGTATGGCGCGTCGGCCTGCATCTCCACGCGCAACACGCGGCCCTGGTAATAGAAGTCATTGACGTAGGCGGGCGCCAGCATCAACTGGATTGCGTTGTAGACGTCGCTCACCGACAGGCCCATCGATTGCGCCTGCACGCGATCCACGTGCATGTCCACGGTCGGCGCATCCTCGAGGCCGTTGGTGCGCACGTTGCGCAGGCGCTTGTCGTTGCGCGCCGCGGCGATCAGCTTGTCGCGCGCGGCGACCAGCGCGTCGTGGCCCAGGCCCGAGCGATCCTCCAGTTCGAAGTCGAAGCCGGCGAACTGGCCGAGGCCGCGGATCACCGGACGATTGATCGCCACCACCTGCGCATCGCGGATTTTGGCGAACTGGTCGTTGAAGTCGGCGATGATCTGGTTGGCGTCGTGCTTGCGCTCGCTCCAGTCCTTGAGGTGGATGAAGGCCATGCCGACGTTGTCGCCGTTGCCGACATAGCTGAACCCGCCCACAGTGAACGCGTTCGCCACGTCCGGATCGGCGGCGACGATCTTTTCCACCTGCCGCATCACCTGCGAGGTGCGGTCCATCGTGGCGCCCGGCGGCAATTGCACGGTCGCCATCACCTCGCCCTGGTCTTCTTCCGGCACGAAGCTGGAGGGCAGGTGCCACAACAGCGCGACCGCGACCAGCACCGCGACGAAGTAGCCGAGCATCCAGCGCGGCGTGTGGTGCACCGCCTTGCCGAGCCGCGAGAGGTAATGCCGCGCGAGGCTCTCGTAGCCGTTGTTGAACGCGCGCAGGAAGCGGTTGGTGTGTTCGTGTTCGGGCCGCAGCAGGCTGGCGCACAGCGCCGGCGTGAACGACAGCGCCATCAGGGCCGAGAGCGCCATCGACACCGCGATGGTCACCGCGAACTGCTTGTAGATCTCGCCGACGCTGCCGGGCATCAGCGCGGCCGGGATGAACACCGAGGCCAGCACCGTGGTCACCGCGATCACCGCGCCGGTGATCTGGACCATGCCCTTGCGCGTGGCTTCCTTCGGCGGCAGCCCTTCCTCGCGCATGATGCGTTCGACGTTCTCCACCACCACGATCGCATCGTCCACCACGATGCCGATCGCAAGCACCAGCCCGAACAGGCTGAGCACGTTGATCGAGAAGCCGAACATGTACATGCCGATGAAGGCGCCGGTCAGCGCGACCGGCACGACCAGCGTGGGGATCAGCGTGGCACGCAGGTTCTGCAGGAACAGCAGCATCACCATGAAGACGAGCACGATGGCGATGCCAAGCGTCTTCACCACTTCGGTGATCGAGACTTTCACGAATCCGGTGGTGTCCACCGGCACGGACCAGGTGATGCCCGCCGGGAAATTCTTCGCGAGCTGGTCCATCTTGGCGGAAACCGCCGTCGCCACCGTCAGCGCGTTGGCGCCCGGCAACAGCGACACGCCGAACGCCGACACCGGCTTGCCATCCAGGCGGGAGAAGTTGCCGTAGTTGTAGGAACCCAGTTCCACGCGCGCGACATCGCCCAGCCGCACCACGCTGCCGTCCGAATTCGCCCGCAGGATGATGTTGCGGAATTGCTCCGGCGTGGTGAAGCTCGATTCCGCCGAAACCGTGGCCGTGATGCCCTGGCCCGGCGTGGTCGGGGAGGCACCGACCGAACCGGCGGCGAACATCACGTTCTGCGCGCGCACCGCATTCAGCGCGTCGGTGGCGGTCAGTCCGTAGCCTTGCAGCTTCAGCGGATCCAGCCAGATCCGCATCGCGTATTCGGAACCGAACTGGTTGGTCGAACCGACGCCGTCCACGCGCGAGATCGGGTCGATCAATTGCGAGGCGATCAGGTTGTTGAGCTGGGCCGTGTCCATGCTGCCGTCCTTCGACTGCAGCGCGATGACCTCCAGGAAACCGGTGCCGGATTTGCGCACCGTGACGCCCAGGTTGTTCACCGCCGCCGGCAGGCGCGGCTCGGCGGCGTTCACTGCGTTCTGCGTCTGCACCGCGGCGGTGTCGAGGTCCGTTCCGCTCTTGAAGTACAGCGTGATGTTGGCCGAACCGGTCGAGTTCGACGACGAACTGAAGTAGAGCAGGTTGTCGATGCCGGAAAGGTTCTGCTCGATCACCTGCGTGACCGTGCTCTGGATCACCTGCGCATTGGCCCCCGGATAGCTGGCGCGGACCTGCACGCTGGGCGGTGCGATCGGCGGGTAGGCCTCGATCGGCAGGTTGAAGATGGCGATCGTGCCGCCAAGGGTGATCAGGATCGCGATCACCCACGCGAACACCGGGCGGTCAATGAAGAATTGGGGCATGGGGTCAGCCGCCGGTGCTGTCGCTGGCGGCCGGCTCGGCGTCCGGCCGATATGGCACGGGCTGAACCGTGCCGCCGGGTTGCGCCTTCTGCACGCCGGAAACGATCACGCGATCGCCGTCCTGCAGTCCGCTTTCGACCACCCATGCCGCACCGCGCTGGCCATCCAGCGTGACGCGCCGGCTTTGCACCTTGTCGCCGGCGCCGACGACCAACAGGTACGCGCCATTCGCGTCGCGCAGCACGGCGGCCTGCGGGACTTCGAAGGCATGGTGGCGCTGGCCCAGGGTCAGGCGCAATTTCACGAACATGCCAGGCAGCAGCGTGCGTTCGGGGTTCGGCACGATCGCGCGCAGCGACACCGCGCCGGTTTGCGGATCCACCGCGAGGTCGGCGAAATTCAGCGTGCCGGTATGCGGGTACACACTGCCGTCGGGCAGCAGCAACTGCACCTGCGCCTGGTCAGGTGCTGCCAGCTTCAGGTCGCCGGATTTCTGCGCCTGGCGCAGCTTCTCGACTTCCGCCATCGGCTGGCTGAAGTCGACGTAAATCGGATCGATCTGTTCGACCGTGGTCAGCGGTTGGGTGTCCGTGGGCGACACCAATGCGCCTTCGGTGACATTGGCGCGGCCGGCGCGACCGCTGATCGGCGCGGTGATGGTGGCGTAGCCGAGATTGATCTTCGCGGTCTCGACGTTGCCGCGCGCGGCCTTGACCGCCGCCTTGGCGCTTTCGGCAGCGGCGATTGCGTCATCGAGGTCCTGCTTGGCGATCACGCCGCGCGCGGCGAGTTCGCGCATGCGCTTCGCCTTCACCTCGTCGTCGTGCGCGTTGGCCAGCGCCTGTTCGAGCTGGCCTTGCTGCGCACGCAGCGCGGCCTGCGACGGAGCGGGATCGATCTTGAACAGCACGTCGCCGGCCTTGACGTCGGTGCCTTCGGTGTAGACGCGCTCCAACACGATGCCGGTGATGCGCGCGCGTACCTGCGCGGTGCGCGTCGCCGCCAGTCGGCCGACGAAATCCTGCACCAGTGGCACGCTTTGCGCGTGCACGGCCAGGACGCCGACTTGCGGTGGCGGCGGGGCGGGTGGCTCGGATTTGCCACAAGCGGCCAAGGCCGTCGCCATTGCGAGCAGGGCGAGGCCCGAGAAGTAACGCGGCATCGGGAGTTTCTCAACCGGACAGACTGGTAATTATCCGGGAAATCGGCCCGCCGCGTCCGTAGGCCAAGGGTCATGTTGCGGAGAGGGGAGACGGCACCTGACCGATAATCCCGGCCAAGGAAACTCTGAAGAAGCGTCGCGAGCGACGCTGCCATCCATGGCGAAAGAGCTCCGTGGTTGCGCGACGCCGGAGCGCAGGAACCGCAGCGCACACGCCAGTACGTGAGGATTCCGAGCACCGCCGAGCCGCAAGATGCCGAGCGCAGCAGCTTATTCAGAGTTTCCTAAGCCATCGCGTTGTCATGAACCACCACGCGGTCGCGGCCTTCGCGCTTGGCGCGATAGAGGGCCTGGTCGGCCGTGCGCTTCAGCTCGTCCGGCAGGACGCCTTGCGAGGACATGGCGATGCCGATCGAAACCGACGGCGCCGGCAGGCGCTGGCCGCGATGGCGCAACTCGATGCGCGAGGTGGCGCTGCGGATCGCCTCGGCGCGCACCAGCGCGCTTTCGGCGTCGATGTCCACCAGCAACACGGTGAACTCCTCGCCGCCGTAACGGCAGGCGATGTCTTCGCCGCGGCAAAGGTGGGAAAGCGTGCTGCCGAACTGGCCGAGCAGGGCGTCGCCCGCGTCGTGGCCGTGGCTGTCGTTGTAGCGCTTGAAGTGGTCGAGATCGAGCATCAAAAGCGCGACATGCGAACCCCGCCGCTCTGCGCGCGCCAGCTCGCGCGGCAACGATGCTTCCAGATAGCGGCGATTGAACAGGCCGGTCAGCGGATCGCGGATGGACTGCTCGCGCAGGCTCTGCTGCAGTCGCAGGTTGGCAATGGCTAGCGCCAGCTGATCGCCCACGGTGAGCATCAGCTCGCGTGAATTCGGATCGAACGCCTGCTCGGAAACCAGGCTCAGCACGCCCAGCACCTGGCCCTGCGCGGACAACGGCAGGCACAGCGTGTGGCCGGCGGTGACGCCGGAATGGACCAGGTGCGCGCAAGTTGGTGCGGCGATTTCACCAAAGCCCGGATGCGCCTGGCTGCGGCGCAGGGCCCAGCATTCGTCCGGCGCAAACGTGCCTTCGGCGAGGTCGCCGCCGCGCGGCCCCCAGTGCATGCGCGCCTCGACGATGTTGTGCGAGGCGTTGATCAGCAGCAGGCATCCCGACATCTGCGGCAGCAGCGGCGGCAGCGCGCGCTCGATCACCGAGATCGCTTCGTCGGGTTCGCGACAGCTCTGCAGCATTTCGCCTAGCAGTGACAGCCGGCGCAGGGTTTCGGCCAGCTGCCGTGCATCGCCGAGCGCGCTCTGCAACTCCCATGCACCCTGTTCGAGGTCGCGTTCGGTGCGCAGGCGCTGGCGATGTTCGTAGGTGATGGTGAGGAATGCCCACAGCATCAGCGCGACCACCGTCAGGGCGGACACGGAGCCGACGATTCCGACGTACTGTGCATTGCGGTCGCGATGGAGTTGCCGCAAATCCAGCAGCCGGGTTTCCTCCGCGCGCATCGCTTCGGTGAGGTCGAGGACGGGGTGGTCCTGGCGGCTGATGAGCGCCAAGACGTCGGCCCGCGCGGCCTCCACTCCATGCGCCTGGTAATCGTCAATGATCGCTTCGAACTTGCCGCGCCGGGCAACGACCAGTGCATGCAACCGCGCCACATTG
>DASSEW010000022.1:0-168815 GCA_035695065.1 Rhodanobacteraceae bacterium
GCCCAAGGGCACGAGGGCTGGCTGCAACTGGGCGAGCCTGGATTCAAGACCCAGCCTCCGCTGCCTCCCGAACGCTTCGTGAAGCCGGAGCCGGGCCTGCTCGCTTTGTTCCCCTCCTACATGTGGCACGGCACCATCCCCTTTTCGGGCGACGATGGACAGTCCCGCCTCACCATTGCGTTTGATGTAGTCCCTGGTTGAACCTGGCTACACTTGCAATTAACAGCCTTTTCACGTATTCATGAACATCCGCGGAAAGGAGACCCGGAACGCGGAATAAAAAAGGGGGACGGACAGCCGTTCCAGCCAATTGGGTGCCCCTTGGAGGGTGCGTGGCGGTCATCCGCCACGTGCGCCGTCACGCGTTACAGGGGGATTCCCAAAGGGTTAGGAAGTTGTTAGCATCCGTCCCTGCCGAGGGTTTAGGTGGGCCTCGCTGGCTTTTTTCCAGGGCGGAGCACTTGTCCCGAAACTGTGTCACATCTGACGTTGGAGAGTGTAATGAGACTTGACCGCAACGAGCTTTCCAAGGCCGTGCGTATGGCTCTTTCGATGGGTGCCGTAGCCGCCGTGGGTGCGGTGGGGACTGCCTACGCGCAAGACCAGAACGCCACGCAAACCCAGAACAATCAGCCGCAGACCCTGCAGACCATCGTGGTCACGGGTTCGCACATTCGCCGCGTTGACCTCGAGACGGCCAATCCGGTCGTCACCGTTGACGCTGCCCAGATCCAGAAAGCCGGTGCGGTCACCGTGGGTGACCTTATCCAGCAATTGCCGGCCGTGACCGGTTCGCCGCAGAACACGCGCGTGAACAACGCCGGCGGCACCGGCGGCACGTTCGCCAACCTGCGCGGCCTGGGCACCGGCCGTACCCTGGTGCTGGTTGACGGCCACCGCGTCCTCGACAACGACTTGAACAAGGTTCCGGTCGAGATGATCGAGCGCGTGGAGGTTCTGACCGACGGCGGTGCCGTGACCTACGGTTCCGACGCCATCGGCGGCGTCATCAACTTCATCCTGAAGAAGAACTATCAGGGTGCGCAGGTGACGCTCGATTACGGCATCTCCGATCATGATGACGCCGAGCGCAAGGGCGCCAGCTTCATCTTCGGCCAGACCTCGGACAAGGGCAGCATTCTTGCCGGTGTGGATTACAACAAGTACGCGCCGATCTTCGCGGGCAATCGCAAGTTCTCGAAAGACGCGCTGTACCTGTATTACGGAAACGTCTATGCGTTCGGTTCCAGCCGTACGCCGCAGGCGCACCCGTATACGAAGGCTTTCAGTCCCGATCCGCTTGATCCGGACAAGAACACGACCGGCAGCACTTACGCTCCGGGTACGGCCTGCAGCAGCGAGATCGCGACCGGCGGCACGGGCACGTCCCTTTCTGACTACAAGTGCTACACCGGTGCAGACGCTTACAATTATCAGGTTCTCAACTATGACCTGACCCCGCAGGAGCGCGCCAATGCGTTCTTCAAGGGTGATTACCAGCTGACCGACAACGTCCAGGCCTACGTGGAGTACTTCCACAACAAGACCACGTCCAGCTACGCGATCGCGCCGATCCCGTTCGATGCCAACAGCGATGGCATCACGATCTCGAAGAACAGCATTTACAACCCATTCGGCGTGGACTTCGGTCCGGGCGGCAACAACCCGACGACGTTCACCGCCGATCGCGTGGATGCGAATGGCAACTCGCTGGGCATCACCGATACCTGGACCGACAACGCGCTCTACAACTATCGCACCCGCTTCACCAGCGTCGGCCAGCGCAAGGGCGAATACTCCACCGTTGCCGACCAGGGTATCATCGGCCTGCGCGGCGGCATCGGCCAGACCAGCTGGCAATGGGACTTCAACTACAACTACGGCCACAACAGCGTAGACACCAAGCTGGTCGGCGACCCGGTGTACAACCAGGCGTTCAAGAACGCCGTGGGTCCGTCCATGATTGATCCGACCACGGGCGCGCCGATCTGCGTGACCACCCCGGGCGATGCCACCACTGTGATCTCCGGCTGCACGCCGCTGAACATTTTCAACCAGGCCGATCCGACGGTTGCCCAGCAGCTGGATGCTTACCTGGCGACGTTCTTCTTCAACAGCATGACTGTGCAGCGTTCCTACAACGCCAGCGTCAACGGCACCTTGGCCACGCTGCCGGCGGGTGACATGCAGTTGGCAGTCGGTGCGGACTATCGCAAGCTGTACGCGCATTCCCAGGTGGATTATCTCTCCATCATCAACACCGATCCGACCAGCCCGGCGTTCGGCACCTGCTCGGCGCCGCAGTCGGCCTGCTCGTCGGGCCTGCGCGGCGGCTACGATGTCAAGGAGGCGTACGCCGAGTTGTTCATCCCGATCGTCAAGGACGTGCCGTTCCTGAAGTCCTTGAACGTGACCCTGGGTGACCGCTACTCCAAGTACTCCTTGGCTGGCAGCACCAACAACGTCAAGATCGCCCTGGAATGGCGTCCGATCGACGACCTGTTGCTGCGCGGCACCGTGCAGAACGTGTTCCGTGCGCCGACGCTGGGCCAGTTGTTCACCAGCCCGACCGGCAATGCTCCTGCCTTCAACGATCCCTGCATTGGCCTGAGCTCGACTGAAATCGCTGCTCACTCCAACGCCTGCCAGAACGTGCCGCCGAATGCCACGTTCCAGCAGTTGCAAGGCGGCCTCTCGCAGACCACGGGCGTGGTGTCCGGTTCGGCCTTCACCGGCTATCCGCTGAAGCCCGAGTTCGGCAAGTCGTTCGACTGGGGCGTGGTGTATGACCCGCACTTCATCCCGGGCCTGTCGGTGAGCGCCGACCTCTGGCGCGTGTACCTGAACAACACCATCACCACGATCGGTGCCCAGACTGCGGCGAATGTCTGCTTCTCCAACAACAGCAGTCCGTTCTGCGGGTTCCTGCACCGGTTCCCGAACGGCCAGATGCACTACGTGGATCAGCCGACCGTGAACCTGGGTCGCCTGGATACGCGTGGCGTGGACATGCAGGCCTCGTACCGCATCCCGCAGATGAGCTGGCTGCCTGGTCAGTTCACCGCGTGGGTGCAGGGCACCTACCTGGCCGAGTACACCAATGTCACCGTTCCGGGTGACCCGAACGGGCAGGTTGCGCACGTGGCCGGCCATTACTACAAGGATTACGGCTCGTATCCGCGCGTCCGTGGCCAAGCCGGTTTGAACTGGAACATGGGTCCGTGGGAAGCGTCCTGGCGTGCCCAGTACATCGGCCACGAGCAGGTCGGCAGCTGGAACCCGGCCGAGAACGAAAACGGCGAAAGCGGCGCTCAGCTGTATTCGTTCCGCGTGCCGAGCATCGTCTACAACTACCTGGAAGTCGGCTACAACATCGAGCCGCTCAATACCAAGTTGCAGTTTGGTGTTGACAACGTGTTCGACAAGCAGCCGCCGATCTTCACGCAGTCCAACGTGCTCAATGGCGACACCGACGTGAATACGTATGACACGATCGGCCGCTTCTACTGGGCGCGTGCCACGATCAAGTTCTGATCCTGGCCGACACGCTGTAAACTTCGAGCCGCGCGGCGCAAGCCGCGCGGCTTTTTTCTTCGGATATCCCGTACCGATGCAAAGCGCTGTTTCAGATGAGTTCGGCTCTATCGTCCAAGCTGCGGAAATGGCGTGCCAGCAGGGGCGCTACGCGGAAGCCGAACGGCTGGCGAGACGAGCACTGGTGCTTGATCCCGGTAACGCGCAGGCCACCAACATTCTCGGGCTGTGCCTGCTGGCAACCGGTCGTCAGGAAGGGGCCGTGAGCTTGTTCGTGCGGCTCACGCAACTTCGTGCGCAGGAGCCCCTCTATTGGAATAATCTCGGGATAGCGCTTCGCGCTCTGGGCCGTTATCAGGAGGCCGAGCAGGCATATGGAAGCGCGGTCCGACTGCAACCCCGAAATCCGCACTTCATCATCAACCTCGCATATCTCTTCGTCGAGCTGAAGCGCGTGGTGCGGGCAAAGGAGTTGCTCTGGACCGTTTTCGAACTCGATCCCACGCACTACGAAGCGCGTATCTACGGCGCGCAGATGTGCCTGGAGTGCGGAGAGGAATCGAATGCCAAGCGGGTCCTCGAGCATTGGCAAACTTGGGTTCGCAACCTGGATGGAATTCTTCGCGTCGAGCTCGCCGCATTGCTGCTGCGGATTGGGGAAGATGCGGAAGGCGAACGTTTGCTGAGGGAGCAGTTGAATGATCCCGTGGTGGGAGCCGTGGCCCGCGCAAGGCTGATCCTGGTGCTCGAGCGGTTCAACCGGTTGGACGAGGCTCGCGCGCTGCTCGTGCAGCTTCCCGATCCGCAGCGCGTTCCGGATCCCGTATTGAGGGGAGAAATCATCGAGGCCCACGCCGTACTGGCTGCGCGCGATGAGGATGTGTCGCGCGCGCGCGGGATGCTGGAGTCACTTCTGGTTGGTCCGGATACCAACCGTCGCTATGAGGACACCTGCTTTCTGTTGGCGAAGTTGTGCGACAAGCAGGGCGACTACGCAGCCTGCATGGAATACTTGCGGTTGGGGCACGAAAGCCAGCTGAACGTTGCGGCGCAGCTTGTGCCGGAACTGATGGAACCGAGCGCCAACCCACTGAACATCACCAATTTCTATCTGGGCAAAGAGCAGTTCGAGAGCTGGAACCGCGTCAAATCTCCGACTCTTGAGCAGTCGCCGATTTTCGTCCTCGGCTTTCCGCGCTCCGGCACGACCATGCTCGAGCAGATGCTGGATGCTCACCCGGGCATGGTGTCGATGGACGAGCGCCCGTTCGTGCAGCGGGTGATCGAAAGGATGCAGGCGCTCGGGCTGGAATACCCCGACCAGCTCGGTGAACTTGATTCCTCGCAGTGCGAGATGTTGCGCGAGACTTACTGGCAGGCTGTTTCGGAAGTGGTGCAACTGCAACCCGGGCAGCGGCTGGTCGACAAGAATCCGCTCACCATGTTGCGGCTTCCGCTGCTGGTGCGCCTCTTCCCGCGCGCGAAGATCATCTTCGTGGTGCGGCATCCGTGCGACGTGGTGCTGAGCAACTACATGCAGCATTTCAATGCGCCCGCCTATGTCGCCCTGTGTTCGACACTGCCGCGGCTCGCGGCGGGCTACGCGGCGGCGATGCGGTTCTGGCACGCGCATGTGGATTTGATGAAGCCCCAGGTCTTCGAATGGAATTACGAGGGGGCGATCCGGGACTTCGATGGCCATGTGCGCCGGCTTGGCGAATTCCTGGAGCTCGATGATGTCGCGCCGCTGCATGACTTCAGCGAGCATGCGAAGCGCAAGGGTTATATAGCCACGCCGAGCTACGCTCAGGTGGTGCAGCCGGTCTATTCGGGTTCCATCGGGCGCTGGCAGCGATATCGCGGATATTTCGAGCCGATCCTGCCGATCCTGGAACCAGCGATGCAACACTGGGGCTATGAGTCCTGACCGGATGCTCGAGGACGCTCGCCAGGGTGACGCGCTGCGCGACTACGTGCGCTGGTACGACGGGGCCATGGCGCAGCCATTTTGCGCGCAGCTGGTCGAGGCGTTCCAGCGCTCGGCAGGACAACACGTGCAGCGCAGCGCCGGCTGGCGATCCGGGCTTGACGACAGTGCCTGGACCGAACTGGATATCACGCCGCTGGCCGACGACGCACTCAAGGGCTTCTTGTTTCGACAGGTGGAGGACTACCTCGCGCGCTACAACGCCGAGCTGAAGCTTTCCATGCCGGTTCCGACCTCTCCGCGACTTGCCGAATTCAGGATGAAGCGCTACCGGCCCGGCACCGACGAGAAATTCCAGTTGCATTTCGACTCGCTCAACGAGGTCGCGGATCGCTACATGGTTTTCCTGTGGTATCTCAACGACGTGGCGGAAGGAGGCGAGACCGAATTCCCGGACCTCGGCATCAAGGTCGCCGCCCGCGCCGGCAGGTTGCTGATGTTCCCGCCTTACTGGATGTACCAGCACGCCGGCCTGCCACCGCGTTCCGGGGACAAGTACATCCTCTCGACCTACATGCTGTTTCCGCGGGGCTGATCGGACATAGGAGGCACGAGCCTCACGCGTCCGCGAATTTCAACAGCTCGGGAACAAAAGGCGCATAAGCGCGCCAGCGTTGCACGGAAGCCGAGTGCACCGGTTGTCGGGCTTGCCAGAGGCTGGCGGTGCTGATGCTGGCCGAGGGCCCTGCAGCCGAAACTCTTGAGGTGGTAATCCCGATTCGCTCGGCCAGCGTAGTCAGTGTCCGATCTGGCTGCGCTACCAGCTGTTCATACCGGACCGTGGAAATCACCTGCGGACAACGACTCTGCCAATGCGCCATGAGTCGCGCGCAGTCGCGCATCACGGTGGCGATGTCGCCGAAGTCATAGGCGTAGCCTTGCACGTCCTCCCGGAAGGATTGTGTCCAGAGCGACAGGGCGGTATCACGCGCATTGCGTGTGCAGTGAATGATCCTGGCGTGGGGAAACAGCGCACATATCAAATCCACGTAGCGAAAATTCAGCGGCTGCTTGTCGATGAACCAGCGCGCCGCCGGGGCATCGTCGCGACGCGTTTGTGCGGCATAAAAGCTTGCCGCGCCCTGCAAGGCATCTTCCGAAAGATTGCCGCTCAAATCCGCCCGCCCGGAGAGCTTCGCGATCCATGGCATCTCCCCGCGATTGCATACGCCAGGATAACGAGAAAGCAATTCCGCCAATAAAGTGGTGCCCGAGCGCGGGATACCGACGATGAAGATGGGGACGAAATCGTCGATCGCAGCAGCGTGTCTTGCCATGGGAGCGGAGGCAAGCCGGGCTTCAACCGTGCGGCGCCAGGCCTTTCGCGACCAACGTGTCAGCGAGTGCGCCAATGCATTCGCCTGCCGGAAGTATCTGGCTGCCTTCGCGTAGTCGCCGACGTCATCGTAAGCCTTGCCCAGCGCGAACAGCAGCGTCGAACGCGCGTGCCCGCTCAGCTCCGAACGCTGCAGGCACGCGTCGAACAATGCGAAATCCGGATGGGCGGCATCGCTGTAGCGTTGTGCGCTGGCCAGTCCCTGCGGCGCATGCCATTCACAGGCCTGGGGACTTTGCGCAAGCGCGGCCAGGTAATGTTCCCGCGCGCGCTCGAAGCGGCCGAGCTGGAGCGCCAGCATGCCGGCATACGCATGCAGACGCGGATCGCCCGGCATGGCTGCGGTTGCGTGCTCCGCGATGCTCGCGGCATCGCTCTTGCGATCCGCCTCGTCCAGCATCTCGATCGCGTGGATTGCAAGGTTTGCATCAGGATCTGCGCCATCGAAACTGCGGCGCAAAACTTCTCCGGCGCCGCGCGTTCGCCCTTGTTCGATCAACAATTGCGCCAGGGCAAATGCGCAACCTGCATCTTGAGGACGTTCGTCCAGCAGTAGGCGCAGAAGGGATTCGGCCTCCCCTTCACGCCGGGCTTGCCGGTGAAGGGCGGCCAGCACGCGTCGCAATTCGAACGATTTCGGAAAGCCGGACAGCGCAACGCCCAATGCCGAACCAGCAGTGGCGAAGTCACCGCGCAGCATCAGCGCGCGGACCTGCTCCAGCCATTGCTGCTCGGTTTGGTGCGTCACCGGTGCCCGCCTCAGCCGCCGAAAGCCGGAAGTCCCAGCGCGCGACGCAGCGGATCCAGCAGTGCGCCGTAACGGGGCGCGCGGGCAGTATCGCGGCGCAGTGGCTGCCGTACCTGCATCGCGCTGGGCGTGCGCACGTCGCGGTCGGTGCGATGGAACTGCAGGCATGCTTCTTCGAACGGCAGTCCGCAAAAGTCCAGCAGCGAGCGGATGCTGGATTCGGGATCCTCGATCAATGCTTCGTAGACGTGTTCGTGGACGTTTTCCGGATGCATCGCATGCCAGTGGCGTATCGCGCGGTCGTAATCGTGCCAGTACGCGGCTAGGTCTTCGAACGTGCGCGTGTATTCGTTGCCGTCCAGGCGCTGGCGATAACAGGAGAAGCAGGTTTCCAGCGGATCGCGCCGGCAGGCGATGATCTTCGCCCCAGGCAGCATCGCGCGAATTGCACCGATGTAATACCAGTTACCTGGCAATTTATCCGTGGAGACCGGGCGCTCCGCGCGCCAGCGTGCCGTGCGTTCAAGATAGCGCTCGCCAAGTCGCTGCCAGTCCGCAGGCTGCATCTCGGCGGCGCACTGGAACAGGGGCTTGCCGCGCCGGCGGGTTTCCTCGGCCAACGTCAGCGGGAGGTCCGGCAATTCGCCGGGGCCTTCCACTGCCGAATGGGAAGCAAGGATCTGCTCCACAAGCGTGGAACCCGAGCGTGGCAGGCTGGGTACGAAGATAACTTCGCGCCCCAGTGATTCGTTGCCTGCACCGCGCGGTGCAGGCGTGAATGCATTGAGGATGTGGGTGATCCCGGCGCTGAAGCTCTCCGCGTTCCATCGCATCCTTCGCCGCGCAATGGCATTGGCTTGCGCAAGCGAATCCAGAGATTCCGGATAGCGCCCTTGGTCGTCAAGTGCCTTGGCGAGAGCGAAGCCGATCGCTATCCGATCCTCGTCTCCGGCGCGCGGATCGCGCATTGCACGCTGCATGTGCTCGATATCACCGTGCTCGAAGCGGATGGTCTTCAGATCGGCCAATCCCCACCAGGCCATGCCGGCCCAAGGTTGTTCGGCAATCATGCGGCGGTATTCGGCAGAGGCTTCTGCAACCCGACTCTCCGCACGCAGCATGTCCCCCATCAGTGCACGGGCGGGCATGTAGCGCGGATCGAGAGCTATCGCGCGCTGCAGCGCCTCGATTGCTTCGGCGTGGCGCACCGAGCGCGTCAACATCACTCCGAGGTTGAACCAGGCTATCGCAAGATCGGGCTGCAGCTCGCAGGCACGCCGCAGGGCGGCAATGGCGGCGTCGAATTCACTGGCGGACCCGAGAATGCTTCCGAGCGTGTTGTAGTAGAGCGCGTCCTCGGGCCGGCCCTGGATGGCTCGCCGCATCAGTGAGGCGGCGCTGCGGTAATCGCCGCGCAGGTTGAGGATGCCTGCTTGCACGCGCAGCACCTCCGGGTGGCTCGGATGGCTGGCGAGCACCGGTGCAAGGCGCGCCGCCGCCAGGTCTGGACCGCCACTTTCGATGGCCTGTGCGGCAGCGACCAGTTGCTGTGCAGCGGCTTGGCTCAGACCCGCCAATCGCGATCCGCCCATCGTGCTCCTCGACGCCAGACTGCATGGATCCGGCCAGAGCGGATTGTGCCAGCTCAGCGCGACCCGCGGTTGATGTGCACGTCACCGCTGAAGGTGTTGATCACGATGTTGCCGTTGCCGCTGCCGATCTTCGCACCCAGGTGTTCGCCGGGACCGTGTTCGCTGCCGTAGGGCTTGCCGAAATCGCTGCGCAGGTCGCCGCTGAAGGTGTCGGCCTTGATCTGCGCGGAGGTGTTTCCGGGCAGGGTCAGGCGCACGTCGCCGCTCATGCTGTCGATCTTCCAACTTGCCGCAGGCGCCAGTGCCGCATCGAGCTGAAGCGTGCCCGATACGGTGCCGAGGGTCACCCGATCGAGGGCGTTGCCGCGCAACATCAGATCGCCCGACACGGTTTGCGCGGTGAGGTTGCCGTTGAGCGTGGTGGCCTGCACGTCACCGGAAACGGTCTGCACGTCCAGTCCGTTCGCCGAACCTTCCAGATCCACCTCGCCGCTGACGCTGTCCACCTTCACCGCGCCGGCGTGCACGTTCAGGTGCACGCGGCCGCTGACCGTGTTGACGCCGAGGCTGCGTCCGTCCACACCGGTCACGTCCACCGGCGCGCTGACCACGTGCACTTGCAGCGCGGCGGCATGCGGGACGTGGATGTCCAGAACGCTCGGTCCCATTGCATTGTCGCTGCTGAATCCGAACCAGTTGGACTTTGCCCCGGCCGGCTCGACGCGGATTTCCAGTGCGTGCGCGTCGCCGCTGATCTGCAGCGGCCTGGCGCCATCGCCGAGCGTGCCGTCCACCTGGATGCGATTCTGGTTCCAGCCGGTGACGCGCACTTCGCCCTTGACGTTGCGGATCACGATCTGCGCATCCGGTGCGGCGTCGCGGCTCAGATGAAGCGGCGTGTCGGCGAACGCGGCGCTGCTGGCGAGCGCCGCGAACAGCGCGATCGCACCTGCACGGAAGCGGATGGGACGAGTGGTGGGCGTGCGGAACATGGTCGTGTCCTGGAAGGGAAGGCCTCAACCGGCGTCGGTTTCGAGCCGGCGCAGGCGTGATTGCTGGTGCTCGGTGCTCTGCAGCAAGCGTTGCAGGTAAGGCGAGTTCGGCGCGATTGCCAGGGCTTGTTGCAACTCGCCCTGTGCCGCGCGCAATTCCACTGCCGCGCCGCGCAGGCGCGGATCGCTGGGCTTCCAGCGCGCAGGGGTGTTCGCTGCCGCGGCGATTTGCGCGGGCGAGGCCGCCGGTTGCGACGAATGCAGCATCCGCACGCTGATCACGCCCACGATCACGGCGGCGCAGGCGAACGATGCGGCGATGGCGAGCCATTGCATGCGCCGGTGGGGTGCACGCGATGGTGTTTCGATGCGCGCGGCAATGCCTGCCCACAGGTCGCGTTGCGGCTCGACCGGCTGCGCCAATGCGCGCAGTTTCTGGCGATCTTCAAAGTGCAGGTTCATCTTTGACTCCGAGCGCGCGACGCAACAATCGCCGCGCGCGATGCAATTGCGCTTTCGACGAGCCCACCGCCATCTGCAATTCGGCGGCGATCTCCTCGTGCTTCCAGCCTTCGATGTCGTGCAGGACCAGCACCGCGCGCGTGCGCGGCGACAGCGACGAAACCGCGCGTTCCAGCTCCTCGCGCTCGGCCGGGCAGAACGGCTGCGCGCCAGGTTCGGGCAGCGCGTCTTCCTCAAGGCCTTGTTCGACCGGATCGTGCTTCAGCGAACGCAGGTCCATGAGCGCGGTGTTGATGGCGAGGCGATAGAGCCAGGTGCCGAACGCGCTTTCGAAACGGAAGCCGGGCAGCTTCTGCCAGGCGCGCACGAAGGCTTCCTGGGTCAGTTCCTCGGCGCGCGCATGACTGCCGCCGACGAGACGCAGGATCGCGCCGTGGATGCGGCCGACATGCTTGCGGTAAAGCTTTTCGAAGGCGCGGCTGTCGCCGGCGGAGGCATCACGCGCCAGCCGGACGTCCTCGTCGGCCGGAGCACGGCTGGCGAGTTCGACCATGGGCGCGCCGCGCGCAGACTGCATGGGAGTTCCGAGGGCAAGGCAGGCATCCATCTTGGCAGATTGGATGCGCGGATGCGGCAGAAGGTTTACCCCTCCCGCCGCACCCGCGCCTGGACCGCTCCGGGCAGGAGAGTGGAACTTACGACACCGCCGCGGCCTTGCGGGCCGGTTCCGCGGATTCGCCCGACTCCTGCTTCAACGCCTCGGCCACACGCTGCTGCTCGGCGCGCAGCTTCTCCGGCAGATGCGTGCCGTAGCCGTCGAGGTACTCGCCGATGGCGGCCAGCTCCGCCTGCCAGCCCTGCGCGTCGAAATCGAGCAGGGTGTCCAGCGCGTCGTCGGCCATGTGCAGGCCTTCGGTGTTGAGGTCGTCCGCGTTCGGCAGCAGGCCGATCGGCGTTTCGACCGCGCCCACTTCGCCGTTGACGCGCTTCAGCATCCACTCCAGCACGCGCAGGTTGTCGCCGAAACCGGGCCACAGGAACTTGCCGTCGGCGCCCTTGCGGAACCAGTTGACGTGGAAGATCTTCGGCAGCTGCGCGTTCGGCTGGTCGAACGACAGCCAGTGTGCGAAATAGTCGCCGAAGTTGTAGCCGCAGAAAGGCTTCATCGCCATCGGGTCGCGGCGAATCCTGCTGCCGACGTCCACCGCTGCGGCGGTGGTTTCGGAAGCCATGCCCGCGCCGACCAGCACGCCGTGCGTCCAGTCGCGCGCTTCGAACACCAGCGGCACCAGCGACTCGCGGCGGCCGCCGAACACGATCGCGCTGATCGGCACGCCTTCTGGATTCTCCGCTTCCGGCGACCAGCTGGGGCATTGCGTGGCGCGCACGGTGAAACGCGAATTCGGATGCGCGGCGGGACCGTTCTTCCCGCTCTTATCCGATGCGTCGTAATCGCGACCCTGCCAATCCTTGACCGGCTTGCGGTCGTCCAGGCCTTCCCACCACGGGTCGTTGTCGGCGGTGACCGCGACATTGGTGAAGATCGCATCGTGGTCGAGCATCTTCAGCGCGTTCGGGTTGGTCTTGTTGGACGTGCCCGGCGCCACGCCGAAGTAACCGGCTTCCGGATTGATCGCATACAGGCGGCCATCCTTGCCCGGCGTCATCCAGCAGATGTCGTCGCCGACCGTCCAGATTTTCCAGCCGTCGCGGCGGTAGCCTTCGGGCGGAATCAGCATGGCGAGGTTGGTCTTGCCGCAGGCGGAAGGGAATGCGGCGGCGACGTATTTGATGTCGCCGTGCGGGTTCTCGATGCCGACGATCAGCATGTGCTCGGCCAGCCAGCCTTCCGAGCGCGCCTGGAAACTGGCGATGCGCAGCGCGTGGCACTTCTTTCCGAGCAGCGCGTTGCCGCCGTAGCCGGAACCGTACGACTTGATCGACAGCTCTTCCGGGAAATGCATGATGAAGCGGCGCTCGGGATCGAGTTCGCCGATCGAATGCTGGCCCTTGACGAAGCGGCCTTCGCGCTCGATGCGTTCCAGCGCCGCGGTGCCCATGCGCGTCATGATCCGCATGTTGGCGACCACGTACGGCGAGTCGGTGATCTCCACGCCGCAGCGCGAGATCGGCGAACCCAGCGGGCCCATGCAGTAGGGGATCACGTACATCGTGCGCCCCTTCATGCAGCCGTCGAACAGTGCATCGATTTTTGCGTGCGCTGCAGCGGGATCCATCCAGTTGTTGTTGGGGCCGGCGTCTTCCTTGTTCCTGGTGCAGATCAGCGTCAGCTTTTCGACCCGGGCGACGTCGCTGGGTGCCGAACGATGCAAAGTGCAACCGGGGTGTGTCTGCTGGTTCAGTTCCAGCAGGTCGCCGTTCTTCAGCATCAGCTCGGTGAGCTGGCGCGCCTCGGCGTCGGAGCCGTCACACCAATGGACGTGGTCCGGGCGGGTTCGCTGGGCGACTTCGTCCACCCATCGGTTCAGCGCATCCAGTTTGCTTGCCATGTCTCCTCGCCCGCATATAGAAAAAGGATAGAAAGTTACGGTAGCCCCGGCGGCAGGTGAATGCAAGGAAGGCGAGAGGCGGGAGACGAGAAGCGTAGGAGCCTGCATGTAAACGACCAACCTATGATCCGTCATTCCGGGGCCGTTTTCCGACTTCGGAAAACGGAACCCGGAATCTGCTTCCGAATTCCGGGCGAAGAGCAGATTCCGGGTCCTGTCCGGACTTCGTCCGAACAGCCCCGGAATGACGATGTTCGTCTAGTATCGCTTCGGGCCGGTTATTCAGGAACCAGCGTCGCGATCACGTGTTCGACATAGGCGTCGAACTGCTCCTGAGTCAGGCGCGGCAGGTCGGGGATCAGGCTGAGTTGCAGGAACCCGACGTAGGCTGCATAGGCCAGCCGCGCGCGATGCGCGGCATCGCTCTTGTTCATCCCCGCCTGGCGATAAGCCTGGTTGAGGAATTCCACGCGCCGCTGCGCCACGCGGCCCATCACCTGCGCGACGGAGGGTTGGTCCAGCGCCTGCAGGAACGCTGCGTAGACCTTGTGCGGTCGGGCTTCGCGTGCCACGCGGTGGAACAGCTCGCGCAGTCGCGCGCGCGGCTCCTCGATGGAAGCGACATGGTTCTGCAATTGATGTTCGTCGTGCGCTTCCCAGCGAGCGAGCGCCGCTTTCAGCAGCGCCTCGCGGGTGCGGAAGTGCCAGTAGAAGCTGCCCTTGGTGACGCCGAGGCGGCGCGCCAGCGCTTCCACCGCGAGTGCGTTCACACCTTCCTCGGCGACCATGTCCAGGGCGCCGTTTTCCCAATCCTCGGCGGACAGACGATTGCGTTCGTTACGCGACGACATCGGCGGCATCTTCGAATCCATACGCTGAAGCGCATAGCGAGCGCCATGCCAAGGGTGCGCCGCTGCCGAGGTAGTTGACAAGCTATTACAATACCATTACCATACGTATGCGTATGGTGGCCATGCCAACACAAGTGGCAAGCGACGTGTGCTTGTTCCAAAGCGCCGACGGATTGTCGTTGGCGTTGGAAACGCGCGGCGCGCGCGCGGCAGCACCGGTGTTGTTCGCGCATGGCTTCGGACAGACGCGCCAGGCCTGGACGCGCAGCGCGCAGGCGCTCGCCGCGGCAGGTTTCCGCACCATCACCGCCGACATGCGCGGACACGGCGAGAGCGGTCGCCTCGCGAGTGGCGATTACCATCTGGAACAATTCCTCGACGATCTGCTGCGCGTCGCGCGTTCGCTCGACCAGGCACCCGTGCTGGTCGGCGCCTCGATGGGCGGCCTGCTCGGGCTCGCGCTGGCCGGCGAAGTTTCGCCGCCGCCGTTCCGTGCATTGATACTTGTTGACATTACCCCGCGCTGGGAATCGGCCGGCGTTGCGCGCATGCTCGGCTTCATGCGCGCGCATCCGCACGGGTTCGCCGACTATGACGAAGCGATCGCGGCGATCGCGGCGTACCTGCCGCACCGTACACAGCAGAAGCGCCAGCACGAACTCGAACCGCTGTTGCGCCCGGGCGACGACGGCCGCCTGCGCTGGCACTGGGATCCTGCGCTGCTGGAAACCGTCGCGCACGAAGGCGAGCGTTACCAGCCGCGCCTGCTCGAGGCCGCGCGCAGGATCGAAGTTCCGGTGTTGCTGATATCGGGCGGACGTTCCGACGTGGTCTCGCGCGACACGATTTCAGAATTCATGCAATTGCTGCCGCACGCGCAGCATGTTCGATTGCCCCAAGCGACGCACATGCTGGCCGGCGATGCCAACGACGCGTTTACCGAAACGATCCAGACTTTCATCCGGTCGCTGCCGAACGGCGGCGGTTCCATGAGGCAAACACCATGCACGTCTTCCTGATCATCCTCGCCGCGCTGGTCGTCACCGGCGCCTGTGCCTACTTCCGCAGCCGGCTGTGGTTGTGGACGCTGCTCGCGATCGCCGCGATCCTCGGTGTCGGCCTCGCCCTGCACGCGCCGCGCGCGACCTGGATCGTGCTGGGCATCTTCGTGGTGCTGTTCGCGCTGCCGTTGAACTTCATTCCGCTGCGGCGCGCATTGATTTCCCGCCCGCTGCTGAACGTGTTCCGCCGCGTGTTGCCCAAGTTGTCGGAAACCGAGCAGGTCGCGCTGGACGCCGGCACGGTCGGTTTCGAAGGCGAGCTGTTCGCCGGCAAGCCGGACTGGTCGCAGCTGCTCTCGCAACCCAGACCGCAATTGAGCGCGGAAGAGCAGGCATTCCTGGACGGACCGTGCGAACAACTGTGCCGCATGGTGGACGACTGGCAGATCACGCACGAGCTGGCCGATCTCCCGCCGCAGATCTGGGAATTCGTCAAGCGCGAGAAATTCTTCGGCATGATCATCCCGAAGCGCTACGGCGGCCTGGAGTTCTCCGCGCTGGCGCATTCGGCGGTACTGCAGAAGCTCGCCAGCATCTCCACCACGCTCGCTTCCAATGTGTCGGTGCCGAATTCGCTCGGCCCCGCGGAACTGCTGCTGCGCTACGGTTCCGATGAGCAGAAGAACCATTACCTGCCGCGACTCGCTGACGGCCGAGAGATTCCCTGCTTCGCGCTGACCGGCCCCTACGCGGGTTCGGATGCGACCTCGATCCCCGACTTCGGGATCGTCTGCAAGCAGGCGGTCAACGGCGTCGAGACGCTCGGCATGAAGCTGACTTTCGACAAGCGCTACATCACGCTGGCGCCGGTCGCGACGATCATCGGACTCGCGTTCCGTCTGTACGATCCCGAGCACCTGCTGGGCGACAAGGACGATCTGGGCATCACGCTCGCGCTGATTCCGCGCGAAACGCAGGGTCTGCAGATCGGCCGCCGCCACTTCCCGCTCAACATTCCGTTCCAGAACGGTCCGCTCCATGGAAAGGACGTGTTCGTGCCGCTGAGCACATTGATCGGGGGCCCGCATATGGCCGGCGAAGGCTGGCGGATGCTGGTGGAATGCCTGTCGGTCGGGCGCGCGATTTCGCTGCCGTCCAACGCGACCGGCTTCGTGCGCATGGCGGTGGCATCCACCGGTGCGTACGCGCGCATCCGCAAGCAGTTCGGGCTGGCGATCGCGCGCTTCGAAGGCGTGCAGGACGCGCTGGCGCGCATCGGCGGACATGCCTACGCGATTGCCGCGCTGTCCCGCGCATCAGCCGCGGCGGTGGATCGCGGCGAGAAGCCGGCGGTGCCTTCGACCATCGCGAAGTACCACGCCACCGAACTCGGCCGCGAGGTGGTCAAGGACGCGATGGACGTGCACGGCGGCAAGGCCATCCAGCTCGGCCCCAACAATTACATGGGCCGCAACTGGGAAGGTGCGCCGATCCCGATCACGGTGGAAGGCGCCAACATCATGACCCGCAGCCTGATGATCTTCGGGCAGGGCGCGATCCGCTGTCATCCGTGGGTACTGAAGGAAATGCACGCCGCGCGCAATCCCGATCGCGCGCAGGGCCTGCGCGAATTCGATGCTGCGCTGTTCGGGCACCTGGGCTTCGGCATTTCCAATGCGACCCGCAGCTTCGTGCTGGGACTCGCCTTCGGCAAGCTCGGCGTGGTGCCGGGCGATGCGTACACGCGCCGCTACTACCGCAAGCTCGATCGCTACGCTGCGGCGCTGGCACTGGTCGCCGACACCGCGATGGGCGTGCTCGGCGGCAAGCTGAAGTTCAAGGAGAAGCTGTCGGCGCGGCTGGGCGATGTGTTGTCGTATCTCTACATCGCTTCGGCGATGCTGAAGCGCTACGAGGACGAGGGCCGGCCGGAGGTCGAGCGTCCGCTGCTGGCGTGGGCTTTCCATCAATCCATCTGGAATATCCAGATGGCGATCGATGGCGTGATCCGCAATTTCCCGGTGCGTCCGGTCGCGTGGCTGCTGCGCGTCCTGGTGTTCCCGTTCGGCCGCCGCGAAGTGCCGCCGTCCGATCGCCTCGGCCGGCGCGTGGCCGCACTGATCACCTCGCCCAATGCGGCGCGCGATGCGTTGTTGCGGGGAATGTATCTCACGCCCGCAGCGAACAATCCGGTCGGGCGCATGCACGCGCTGCTGCCGGAAGTAGTGGCGGCGGAGCCGGTCGAGCGCAAATTCCTCAAGTTCCTGAAGGGCGGGGCGATCAGGTCGCACGACTACTTCGAGCAATTGCGCGAGGCGCAAGCGGCCGGTGCGATCAGTGAAACTGAACGCGTGCAACTGGAACACCTGCGCCGCGCCACGGCGGAATTCATCAATGTGGACGATTTCGATCCGGAAGAGTTGAAAGCGGCAGTGATACGCGGCGAGGAGTCGCCGCGGTCGCTGCATGTGGCGTAGGGCGGACACCGTCCGCCGATTGAACCTCACGCCGGCGGGCAATGCCCGCCCTACGTCACCATCGCGCTTGCGGGCTCGCGTGTGGCCGCGCTCATTGCATGTGGCGTAGGGCGGACACCGTCCGCCGGTTCGAACCCAAGCTTCTGGTCTTGATCTCGCGAAAGAATCTGGTATTCGTCGTGGCCCCGCTTCGAGCAGCAATCAGGGACGATTGCAAGACAACCGCTCCCGCGTGGCGGCGAACGTCACCGCCGGCGCGCGCTCCTGCGCCAACTGCAGGTTGACGCGCGTGGGTGCGAGATAAACCAGTTCGCCCGCGGCATCCAGCGCCAGGTTCGGCGCGTTCTTCTCGCGGAACTCCTCCAGCTTTCTCGCATCGTCGCAATGGATCCAGCGCGCGGTGACGACGCCCACCTGCTCGAACGCGGCATCGACGCCGTATTCGTCCTTCAGGCGATAAGCCACCACGTCGAACTGCAGCACGCCGACCGCGCCGAGGATCAGGTCGTTGCTCATCAGCGGCCTGAAGAACTGCGTCGCACCTTCCTCCGACAACTGTTCCAGGCCCTTCTGCAGCGCCTTCATCTTCAGCGGATCGCGGAGCCGCGCGCGGCGGAACAATTCAGGCGCGAAATTCGGAATACCGGTGAAGGAAAGCGCTTCGCCTTCGCTGAAGGTGTCGCCAATGGAAATCGTGCCGTGGTTGTGCAGGCCGATCACATCGCCCGGATAAGCGGTCTCCACGATCTCGCGATCCGACGCCATGAAGGTCAGCGCGTTGGCGAGCTTCACCTCCTTGTTGCCGCGCACCTGCAGCGCCTTCATGCCGCTGCGGTACTGGCCCGAGCACACGCGCAGGAAGGCCACGCGGTCGCGATGCTGCGGGTCCATGTTCGCCTGGATCTTGAATACGAAGCCGGTGAGTTTGTCTTCCTGCGGCGCGACTTCGCGCGATGTGGTGGCGCGCGCCTTCGGGGGCGGCGCGTGCTCGACGAAGAAATCCAGCAGCGGCTGCACGCCGAAATTGTTGACGGCCGAGCCGAAGAACACCGGCGTCTGCTTGCCCGCGAGATACGCTTCCACGTCGAACGGATGCGAGGCGCCGCGCACCAGCTCCAGTTCGTCACGCAGTTCGGCCAGCATCTCCGTACCAATGCGCGAAGCGAGCTCCGGGTCGTCCAGGCCCTTGAAGATCGTCGAGTCCTGTCGGGTGAAGTTGCGGCCCGGCTCGTACAGATGCACTTCGTCATCCAGCAGGTGATAGACGCCTTTCAGGCGTGAACCCATGCCGATCGGCCAGGTGATCGGCGCGCAGGCGATCTTCAGCACCGATTCCACTTCGTCCAGCAGTTCGATCGGCGCGCGACCTTCGCGATCGAGCTTGTTGATGAAGGTCATGATCGGCGTGTCGCGCAGGCGGCACACGTCCATCAACTTGATGGTGCGCTCCTCGACGCCTTTCGCGCAGTCGATCACCATCAGCGCCGAGTCCACGGCGGTCAGCACGCGGTAGGTGTCCTCGGAGAAATCCGCGTGGCCGGGGGTGTCGAGCAGGTTGACGATGCGGCCTTCGTAAGGGAACTGCATCACCGAGCTGGTGACGGAAATGCCGCGCTCCTTCTCCAGCGCCATCCAGTCGGAGGTCGCATGCCGGGCGGCCTTGCGCGACTTCACCGAGCCCGCCATCTGGATCGCGCCGCCGAACAACAGCAGTTTTTCGGTCAGCGTGGTCTTGCCCGCGTCGGGGTGCGAAATGATCGCGAAGGTGCGCCGGCGCGTGGTTTCGTGGAGATGGTCTGGCATGGAAAGCATGGGTGAACAGTGAGGCGGGCATTGTAAAGGTGTTGGCGTAGGACGGGCACTGCCCGCCGAACGCGGCGGACGATGTCCGCCCTACGACTACTGTAGCCATATTACATTCGGACATATAGACGTCTAAACATCCATTGACATGAAATGGCCGTGGCGCTAAAGTGATCCTAAGCAACCCATCAAGACCGGCGGAGGGACAGGCCCTTTGAAGCCGGGGCAACCCGCGAATCGTTCGCAGGGTGCCAAATCCTGCGGAGATTCCGTTCAGGGGAGTCGCCGGGAGATGGGTCGAAGCGCGGCCGCGCGAGTCCTCCTCCCGCGCGCGGTCGCGCCGAGACTCCGCCTCCCACGCAGGGATGCCAGAGACGGAGAACACGCATGACCCTCGAGAATCGTTTCGCCGCGCCATCCGGCGGTTGCACCCGTGCGGTGCGCGCCGGCATCGACTGCGATGCCGCGCACGGTGCGGTGACGCCGCCACTGCACCTGTCCAGCAATTTCGCCTTCGCCGGCTTCAACGGCAAGCGCGCCTATGACTACACGCGCAGCGGCAATCCCACGCGCGACCTGCTGGCGGATGCGCTGCGCGAGCTGGAGGGCGGCGCCGGCGCGGTGGTCACCTCCAGCGGCATGGCGGCGGTCGCGCTGGTGCTGGAGCTGGTGCCGCACGGATCCACGATCGTTGCCGCACACGATTGTTATGGCGGTACCTGGCGATTGCTCGACGCTTGGGCGAAGAAGAACCGCTTCCGCGTGCGCTTCGCGGATCTGACCGATCCGCTTGCGCTCGCCGCCGCGCTGGGCGAACAACCCGCGCTGGTATGGGTGGAGACGCCGTCGAATCCGTTGCTGCGCATCACCGATATCCGCCACGTCGCCCAGGCCGCGCACGCAGCCGGTGCGTTGTGCGTGGTGGACAACACCTTCCTCTCGCCGGTGCTGCAGCAGCCGCTGCGGTTGGGCGCGGACGTCGTGGTGCATTCGACGACGAAGTACATCAACGGCCACAGCGATGTCGTCGGCGGCGCGGTGATCGCGAAGGATGCAGTGATCGCGGAGCAACTGAAGTGGTGGGGCAACTGCCTGGGGCTGACCGGCGCACCGTTCGACAGCTGGCTCACCTTGCGCGGGCTGCGCACCCTCTCCGCGCGGATGCGCGCGCATCAGGAAAACACCGCCGGGATCGCCGCGCTGTTGCAGGCGCATCCCGCCGTCGTGCATGTCTACTGGCCCGGCTTGCAGGAGCACCCCGGCCACTATTGCGCCGCCCGCCAGCAGTCGGGATTCGGCGCAATGCTGAGCTTCGAACTGCACGGCGGCGAGGCGGCGGTGCGCGCTTTCGTCGACGGCTTGCGTTGCATCACGCTGGCCGAATCATTGGGTGGCGTGGAAAGCCTGATCGCGCATCCTGCGACCATGACGCACGCGTCCATGAGTGCCGAGGCGCGGCATACCGCCGGCATTTCCGACGCGCTGCTGCGCCTCTCGGTCGGCATCGAGGATGCCGATGATCTGTGCGCCGATCTCGGAGCCGCGCTGGAACGTGCGGCGCAGGCTTGCGAAAAGCACCCCGTCGAGGTGACACCATGAACGCACGAGTTTCGCTTCCGAATCATTCGCGGATCGGGGTGGTGCTGCTCGGTACCGGCGCGGTCGGCCAGGTGCTGCTGCAGCAACTGGGTCCCGCAAGCCGCGCCGGCGTGGCCCTGGTGGGCGTGGCGAATTCGCGCAAGCAGGTTGCGGATCAAAACGGGCTGAGCGTCGCGAATGCTCGCGCGCAGCTGGATTCCCGTGGCGAGTCGCGCGACGATGAAGCACTGCTCGCTGCACTGGATGCATTCCAGTGCGATCGGCGAGTGATCATCGATGCCACCGCTTCGGTGGAAGTGGCGGACAAACATGCCGAATGGCTGCGCGCCGGTTTCGACGTGGTCACCGCGAACAAGCCCGCCGTGGGCGGTGCGCTGACCGCGTGGCAGGCGGTGCAGAACGGTGCGCGCGCCGGCGACAGCAGCTACGGCGATTCGGCCACGGTCGGCGCCGGTCTGCCGGTGCTCTCGACCTTGCGGCGACTGCGCGGCGCCTGTGATCGCCTGCTCGCGCTGGAGGGCGTGTTCTCAGGTTCGCTGTCGTGGCTATTCAACCATTTCGACGGTACGCGACCGTTCTCGGCACTGCTGGCCGAAGCGCGTGCGTGGGGTTACACCGAGCCCGATCCGCGCGCGGATTTGTCGGGCGGGGATGTCGCGCGCAAGCTGCTGATCCTCGCGCGCGCGTCCGGCTACGCGCTGGACGAGCACGAAGTGGAAATCGAAAACCTCGTGCCGCCCGAATTGCGCGACGTGGATGCCGATACATTCCGCGCGCGTGCAAGCGAACTCGACGAAGCGCTTGCGGCGCGGTTGAACGGGGCACGCGCGAACGGCAAGGTGCTGCGCTTCCTCGCGCAGCTGGACGCACGCGGCCACGCGCGTGTCGGCCTGTGCGAAGTGGATGCGACGCATCCGGCGGCGCGGCTGAGCGGTTGCGACAACCTGTTCGCGCTCACCACCACGCGCTATCACGCACGGCCGCTGGTGATCCAGGGCGCGGGCGCCGGGCCGGAGGTCACCGCGCAGGCGTTGCTGGCCGACGTGCTGGCCTTGCGCGAACGCATTTCCGCGCCGCTGGCGCTAGCAGTGTAGGGTGGACACCGTCCGCCGTTCTGCCGTCCGGGGCGGCGGCGGGCGAATGCCCGCGCTACGATCAGTCCTTCAACATCGCCGAAGGATCGGCGACGGCCTGCTCGACATCCGGCGTGCGCCAGCCGCAGGCCAGCCCCCAGGCGAAGAATCCGAGCGCGACGATCGCGACGACAGCCAGGTCACAGCCGAACGGGATGTAGTTCTGCCCGCCGAACTTCTCGCTGCCGGCCCACGACAACGCTGCGATCGCCGGCAGGTAGAAGATCATCCAGGCGGCGCCGCGCAGCTGCTGACCCATGTGCAGGCGACCGCGCTTGAGCGTGTAGTACAACCAGATCGGCAGCGCCACCACCATCAGCAGGATGATCTCGCCGGTGCGCGGCCAGCGCGCCCAGTACAGCAGCTCCGTTGCGAACACGAACGCGCACGCAGCCACGATCGTCAATCCCGGTACACGCAACGGGCGATGCAGTTCCGGTGCGGTGCGTCGCAGCACCGAGACGCTGACGGGGCCGGTCAAATACGAAATGATCGTCGCCACCGAAATCACTTCCGCGAGCGTCGCCCAGCCGCGGAAGAAGAACAGGAAGATGAAGGCGACCACCAGGTTCAACCACATCGCCGGACGCGGAATGCCCCAGCGCGGATGCACCTTGCCGAACACCGCCGGCAGCGTGCCGTTGCGTTCCATGCCGTAGATCATGCGTGCGGTGGTGGCGGTGTACGTTGCGCCGGTGCCGCTCGGGCTGATGAACGCATCCGAGTACAGCAGCAACGCGAGCCAGTTGAGGTTCAAGGCGATCGCGAGTTCCGCGAACGGCGAGCTGTAGGCGAGCGAAGCCCAGCCGCCGGTGGCGAGCTGCGCCGGATCCACCGCGCCCAGGAAGGCGACCTGCAGAAGAAGATAAACGATCGTCGCCAGCAGGATCGAACCGATCACCGCGATCGGCACGCTGCGACCCGGGTTGCGCGCCTCGCCCGCGAGATTCACCGGGCTCTGGAAACCGTTGAAGCTGAACACGATGCCGCTGATCGCAACCGCCGTGAGCACCGCGGACATGCTGATGGCGTGCGCGCCACCGTGCGCGCCGATGTGGAAATTCTCGGGATGGAAGGACGTCGCCATCAGCACGATCGCGGTCAGTGCCGGCACGATCAGCTTGTAGAACGTGATCGCCGTATTGGCCTTGGCGAACAGTTTCACGCTCCAGAAGTTCAGCAGGAAGTAGACGATCACCAGCGCCGCGGCGATCGCGAGGCCCGTGGCGCTCAACTCGCCGTGGCCGCCCGGCGCGCGATGGAACAGGTCCTGCGCCCACGCCCATGGCCACGACGACATGTATTGCACCGAGGCTTCCGCTTCCACCGGGATCACGGATGCGATCGCGATCCAGTTGGCCCACGCGGCGATGAAGCCGACCAGCGTGCCGTGCGAATACTGGCCGTAGCGCACCATGCCGCCGGATTCGGGGAACATCGCGCCGAGCTCGGCGTAGGTCACCGCGATGAACAGGATCACCACCGCGCCGATCACCCACGCCCAGATCGCGCCGGGTCCGGCAAGTTGCGCGGCGCGCCACGCGCCGAACAGCCAGCCCGACCCGATGATCGAGCCCAGGCCTGTGAACATCAGCGCAAGCGTTCCGACATGGCGCCGGATGGCGAATTCATTGGACATGGATGGACCCCCTCGTGCGTGAACCATCCATGGCGTGTCTGCGCGGGATGATCGCAGATCGCGCGGCGGGAGTCAGCGTGACGTTTGCGCTAGACCGAGTCGAAGGCTTCGCGCGTCAGGTTGATGGGCTCGCCCTGCGTGCATACGACGTCATCCTCGATGCGGATACCGCCGTAAGCCCGGAACGCATCCACCTTCGCCCAGTTGACGTCGCGTGCCGCCGGCTTCGCACGCAATTCTTCCAGCAGCATGTCGATGAAATACAACCCCGGCTCGATGGTGGTGACCATGCCCGGTTGCAGTTCGCGGGTGAGCCGCAAGTACGGATGGCCTTCCGGCTTGGCGATGCTGCCGCCGCGCTCGTCGCGCTGGAACCCCGCGACGTCGTGCACCTGGATGCCGAGCAGGTGGCCGAGGCCGTGCGGGAAGAACGTGCTGGAGATGCCGTTCGCCACCGCGGCTTCCGCGCTGCAGGTGATGAAGCCCTGCTCGTGCATGGCCTGCATCAATACGTGATGCGCATGGATGTGCAATTCGGGATAACTCTGGCCGGCGCGGACCATCGCGCAGAAGCCCTGCTGCGCGCGCTCCACGGCATCGACCAGCGACTGGAATTCCTTCGCATCCGCGGCGGCATAAGTGCGGGTGATGTCGGAGTTGTAACCGTGGAACTGCCCGCCGGCGTCGATCAGGAACGAATGCGCGTGTGCAGGCGGATTGCGATCGAAGTGCGAGTAGTGCAGCACCGCGCCGTGGCGATCCAGCGCGATGATGTTGTCGTAGGGCAACTGGTGTTCGGCCAGGTGCGTCGCCGCGAGATAGGCGATATGGATTTCGAATTCGGAAGCGCCGTCGCGGAACGCGGCTTGCGCGGCCACGTGCCCGCGCGCGCCGATCCTGCTGGCCACGCGCAGCATGCTGAGCTCGTATTCGGTCTTGAACGAACGCTGCCAGTGCAGGTAGTCCATCAGCATTTGCGGGTTGTTCGGCGCGTAGCCCTCCAGCGCAGCGGTCGCGTCACCGACGATCGCGCAGCGCGCGGCATCCTTCGGCAGGTGCGTGCGCGCTTCCTCCGCGCTGCGGATGGTGACGATCTCTAAGTGTTCCACCCAGTAACCCGCGGGCGCTGCCGGCACCACGTGCCAGTAGTCGTGCGGTTGCAGGAAGACCAGCTTCAGCTTCGCGCCCGGCGTGTAGACGATCCAGCTTCCCGGCGCATCGGTCAGCGGCAGCCACTGCACGAAATGCGGGTTGGCGCGGAACGGGTAATACGAATCGTCGAGGAAACGTAGCACCGGCCGGCCCGCGGCGATCACCAGGTGATCGCGCTGCGCGCGTTGCAGCGCGGCCTCGGCGCGACGCTTCAACTCGGAGAGGTGCGCGGGATAAAGGCCTGCGAGATTGTCCTGCGGCGCGGCGGTCATGGCGGCATCGTGATTGCGGAAAGCGTCATGGTGCCGCGAAGCACCGCGCAGTGCAAAACCTCGGTTCTGCTTACTGCTGCTCGGGTTCGTCCAGCCATTCACTCAGCACCGCGCCGTCCGCCTCCGACAGCGCGATGATGCGCAGCCCGGCCCAGTGCTGGCCCGGCACCGCGGCCGGCTCGCTCCACTGCTCGTGCACGCCGGCTTCCAGCAGCCGCAGGCGGCCTTCGCGGTCGGGCAGGTGGAAGCGCACCTGGTAAAGCGCATCGGCAGTGAGCGTGCGGCGCCCGATCAGCATCATGCCGTTGCGCGAGAGATTGCCGATGCGGCCGATGTTCTCGCCGGTCAGCGCGTCGCTGACTTCGATCGAGTCCAGCGCGGCCTTGCGCGTGGCGCGGCGTTGTTCGGAAGTGCTCATGACGCTTTCGCCTTGCGTTTGTTTTTCCCGAACTGCTGCAGTCCGGCGACCAGCGCGTTCCACGCCCGATCGATCAGCGATTCGGATTGCGCCGCAAGCAAGCGCGCCTGCTCCAGCACCATCAGGCGCGCGACCTGCTCCAGCCGGCGTTCGGGCGCGGCCGCGCCGCGCGCACTGACCAGCAGGCAACGATTGGTGGCGAGCGCATACCAGGCCAGCTTGCGCTGCACGCGCAGACCCTGCTGGTTGACGATGAATTCGAACCAGGTGCCGAACGGCAGCGAGCGCAGCCGCGTCAGTGCACGTTGTTCTTCCGCGGTGAGCGTCGGGCGGCCGACGGATTCGCGCTCAGCCTTCGGCGCCGGCTCGTCTTCGCCCAGTCGCTGGCGCGTCTTCAGGCGCACCGCCAGTTCGGTTTGCGTGGGGCCGTCTTCGCGCGCGGCCGGCGCGGGCTCCATGTCCAGCACGCGCCGCGCGAGTTGTGTCGCTTCCGGGCCGTGCAAGCCCACTTGCGCGAGGCCCGCCTCGAGTTCCGCGCACAGCCGCGCGCTGTCGCGCTTGTCGGGATCGCGCAGCAATTCGTCGGCGGCGGCAAGGCGGCGATGGAAGGCTTCGCTGTCCTCGCCGTTGCGCAGGATCGCCAGCGCCAGCGCGTCGCACCAAGCCTGTTCCAGCAGCGCGCGGGTCAGTGGCGCGACCTTGCGCCCGGCCAGGCGCTCGCCGATCGCGGCGGAAGCCTGCGCGCGCGCCTGCTCCAGCCGGTTGCGGCCCTGCGCGGCTTCGATCTGGCGGCGCTCGGCGATTTCCGCGCGACGGCGCAACCCGTTGACGTGCGCTTCCAGCTCGTCGACCAGCTTGTCGAACAGCGCGAGGTCGCCGGTGAACTCGCCGAGCACGCGATCCACCGCGCGCTGCAGTTTGTCGGACAGCGCGTTGTCGGTTTCGCCTTCGCTGGCGTCCACCCACAGATTGGCGGTTTCGGCCACGGTGTTGACCAGCCGCCGCGCCGGGTGCGCGCGGCGGGTGAAGAAGCTGCGATCGGCAAGCGCCACGCGCAGCAAAGGAACCTGCAGGCGTGCGAGCAACTGCTGGGCGGTGCCGCCGCTGCGGGTTTCGTCGAGCAGGCGATCGAACAGCAGCGAGACCAGCTCCAGCACGTCGCGGTGCTCGGCCGCGAATTGCGGCGGACGTCCATCCGGCGCGAAGCGGCGCAATTCGGCCAGCATGTCCTGGCGCAGATGCTGCACGGTGCGCTGCACGCCGCGTCCGCCCAGTTGCACCGGTGTCGGTGCGCGGCCCTGCAACGCGCCCAGCACGGCTTGCAGTTCTTCGTTGGACGCGACGTAGCCGCCGGCCGGCTCCTCGGGTGCGGGTTGCTGGGTTGCGCGGCGCTGCTCCAGCAGCTCGCGCAAGGTGCCGAGCGCGGCATCGGCCGTGGCCGGCGCGGTCGCGGCAGCCGGTTCCGCTGCGGCATCCAGAGGCGCCGCGCGCACAGTCTTGTCCGATGCGCTTGCCGGGCGCGGTTCGGTCTTGGCGGTTCGCGCGTCCGGGCTGCGCTTGGGCAGGAACGCGCGCAGGTTCGGCAGGATGCCGCGGTCGGTCAGGTGCTCGTTCAAGCCGCTGTAGAACGATTCCGCGCCGTTCATCATGCGGCGGTCCCACAGCCGGTAGAACAACATCCGATGTTCACGCGGTAATCCGATATGCGTGGCGATCTCGCGCAAGCCGTGCGCCAGCGCGTGCGGGCCGAACGGCAGCGTTTCCGCATCCAGCAGCGGCGAGGCGATCAGCACGCCGTAGCGGTGGCCGAGTTCGAACAGGATCGGGCTGACGCGCAACTCGGTGCGGGTGGCGATGTCGTCCAGCGCGATCGCCTCGTCGAATTCGTCGTGGTCCACCAGCGCGAGGTTCATGCGCGCTTGCGGCGCATCCGGCGCGTGCAATCCCAGTGCGACCAGCCGGTTTTCCAGCGCGAGCAGCAGGCGTGGCGCGGCGTCGGCGCGGTTGCGCTTGACTTCGCGCAGGCTCTCGAACGCGGTCTGTTGTTCGCCGTTGTTGCGCGCCTGCTCGGCCTGCTTGAACAACTGCTGTTCGAGTTCGGTGAGGCTCGCCCGCAGCGTGGGTTCCAGCCGGGCGCCGCACTCGGCGAGCTGCTCTTCCAGCAGCGTGCGCACGCGCGGCGGCAGGTCGCTGCGCTCGGCCAGCGTGCGTGGCAGGCGTTGGTTTGTCATGCATCCCCCTTGCGGTCCCGAGCAAAGCCGAGGCCGCCCGGGCATTCTATGCCGGCGCGAGGGCGTATGCGACAGGGGGCGGCGTGCTCACAGGATCTTGAGCGATTCGTCCTCGCCCAGCCACGTATTCAGCGCCGCAGCATCGGCATCCGAGAGTGAAACGATCCGCAGGCCGGCCCAGAACTGGCCCGGCACCGCCGCCGGCTCGCTCCACATCTCGTGCAGGCCGGCTTCGATCACATGCGGCGCGCCGCTGGGGTCGGGCAGCTGGAAGCGGGTCTGGTACAGCGCGCCATCGCCCAGCTTGCGGCGGCCGATCAGCATCATGCCGTCGCGGGAGAGATTGCCGATCCGGCCCAGGCTTTCGCCGTTCAGCGCGTCGATCACTTCGACCGGCTCGGGAATCCGCTTGCGGCGCGCGCGGCGTTGTTCGGAAGTGCTCATGTGCGCTCCGCCTCCGCCTTGCCGAACTGGCGCAGGCTGGCCACCACGGTGTGCCAGGCCCGGTCGACCATCGATTCCCCCTGCCGCGACAGCAGTCGCGTGCGGCCGGCGGCCATCTGGCGCGCCAGTTGCTCCAGCGTGCATTCGGCCGCGGCGGCACCGCGCGCATTGACCAGCAGGCAGCGGCCGCTTTCGCCATGCCAGATCAGCTTGCGCTGCACGCGCTGGCCCTGGTCATTGACGGTGCATTCGAACCAGGTGTTGAACGGCAGCGCGCGCAATCGCGAGAGGTGGCGCTGCTCGTCCGCGTTCAATGGCGCGGCGGCATTTGATTCGCCGCCGTCCTGTTCGCCCAGCCGCGGACGATTCTTCAGTTTCACCAGCAGTTCGGTCTGGGTGGTCTTCTCCTGTTCGCCCGGCACTTCGCGCTCCAGCACGCGATGTGCGAGCTGGCTGGCTTCGCTCGCATGCAGGCCGACCTGCACCAGGCCCTGTTCGAGTTCATTGAGCAGCCGCTCTTCGTCCCGTTGGCCCGGCTCGCGCAGCAACTCGGCGGAAGTCTCCAGCGCGCGCGTGAATGCTTCGCTGCCTTCGCCGTGGCGCAGGATGGACAAGGCGAGCGCGTCGGTCCACGGCTGCTCCAGGAGGGCGCGGGTGAGCAGGTTGAGCTTGCGATCGGCGATTTGCGCGGCGATCGCCGCACCCGCCTGCATGCGCGCAAGCTCCAGCCGCTCGCGGCCCTGCGCGGCATCGCGCTGGCGGCGTTCGGCGACTTCGGCGCGGCGGCGCAGCGTGGCGACATGGTTCTCCAATTCATTCGCCTGCTGTTCGAACAGCGCCGCGTCGCCATTGAAGTTCACCAGCGTGTTCTGGACTGCGGCGCGCAGCTTGTCGAGCAGCGCGTTGTCCAGTTCGCCCTCGCTGCCGTCCAGCCACAGATCGGCGGTTTCAGCCAGGACGTTGAGCAGGCGCCGCCCCGGATGCGTGCCGCGCTGGAACACGCTCGCATCGGCCAGCGCGGTGCGCAGCAGCGGGATCTGCACGCGCGCCAGCAAACGCTGCGCGATGCCGCCGCTGCGCGTTTCGTCCAGCAGGCGCTCGAACCAGAGCGAAACCAGGTCCAGCACGTCGCGCTGCGCGGTCGCCAGGCGCAAGCCCTTCGCGTCCGGCGCGTGGCCGCGCAACTCCGCCAGCAGATCCTGATGCAGATGTTGCAGCGTGCGCTGCACCCCGCGCGCGTCCGGCTGGCCCGCGGAAATCGCCCGCTGCTGCAACGCGGCGAGCGCGGCCTGCACCGTTTCCAGCGGGGCCGGTTGTGCATCGGCCGGGCCGGTGTCCAGCTTCAGCAATTCGCGGCGACGCGCCAGCAGCGCGCGCAACGCTTGCAGCGCATCGGCTTGCGCGGTTTCGGATTCCTGTCTTTCATCCGGCCGCCCGCTGCGCGTGCGTGGCGCATTGCCGCGGCGCGGCAGGTAAGGCCGCAGCGAAGGCAGGATGCCTTCGGCCATCAGCTTCTGGTTGAGGGCGGCGTAGGCCTCGTCGGCCGCGCCCACCAGCGACGGATCGACCAGGCGATACCAGAACATCCGGTGGTCGCGTGAAAAGCCCTGCGCGCGCACGATCTCGCCCAGCCCGCGCATCAGCGCATGCGGACCGAGCGCCAGCTCCTCGGCTTCGAACGGCGCCATGGCGGCCAGCACGCCGTGGCGATAACCCAGTTCGAACAGCTGCCGGCTGGCGCGCGTTTCCGCGCGGGTGGCGATGTCGTCGAGCAGCACCGACTCCTCGAACTCCTGGTTGTTGATCAGGCTGAGGCCACCCTCGAGCGACGGCTTGTGCGCGGATTTGGGATCGGGTTGATCGAAACTCGCGAGCTTCGGCTCGAAGGTCCGGGCGAACACCTGCATCAGTTCACCGTCGAGCCGCTTGGCCTGTTGCATGCCGTACAGCGCGTTCTGCTCCTCGGTCGGATTGCGCGAACGCTCGCCCTGCTTGCCGATCTGGTGCCGGAAGGCGAGCAGGCTGCCGTGCAGCAGCGGCTCCAGTTGCCTGCCGAGCTCCACGAGCTGGGCCGCGAGCAACTCGCGCACGCGCGCCGGCAGGTCCGTGCGCGCGGCGAGGCTGGATGGCGTTTCGGGCATTCCGGTTCCCGGCAACGGCTATGGCGGGATTCTATTCGCTTCGCCTGAACAAAACAGGCAGGCGCCGGATTGTTTGCAAAGAACCGGACCGTTCCGGACGGGTCTACGGCGACCAGGCGAGCTCGATCCATCCCGAGCGTCCCGGTGTGTTGTAGCCGCGGATCAGCGAGTAGGTGCGGTCGGCCAGGTTCTCCGCACGCAGGTGCAACTGCCACGCCGGCGAGAGGGTGATGTTCACGCGGGCGTTGAGCAGCGCGTAACCCGGCAGGGGGCCGCCGAATTCCGGCCGCGGACCTTCGGCGTACAGCTCGATGCCGGCATCCACCCGTGAGTCGAATTGCCGCATCAATTGCACGTCGCCCTTGCGCGAGGCGCGGCGCAGCAGGTGCTCGCCGGTTTGCGGATCGCGGGCATCCTGCCAGGTCGCATTGCCGCTGAGCGCCCATCCGTCGCGCTGCCAACGCGCCTGCAACTCGACGCCGTCGATCTTTGCCTGCGCCGTGTTCTCGGCCTGGAACAGCGGGCCGGTGAAATCGATCAGGTCATCGATGTCGGTGTGATAGGCAGCGAGTTTGAAGGACAGCGCTGCGGCCGGCGTCCACTCCGCGCCGAGCTCACTGCTGCGCGAGCGCTCCGGCCGCAACTCGGGATTGCCGGCGAAGAGGCCGCCGTAGCCGGGCGAGAATTGCTCGTTCAAGCTCGGCGCACGGAAGCCCTGGCCGAAGCTCGCCGTGAAGCGCAGGCTCGGCAGCACGCGCCAGCCGATCGCTGCGGAGCCCGTTGTCGCGCCGCCGAACACGCTGTTGTGGTCGTGGCGCTCGGCCAGCTCCCAATCGAAAGATCGCAGGTGCCCGTTCCAGCCGGCGAACGCGGCGGTGTTGTCGCGCCTCTGCCCGAACGTGTCGCCCGCACCGGAGCTGTCCACGTTCTCGCCGCTTTCGTGCATGCGCTCGACGCCGGTGGTGAGCGACTGGTTCGGTGTGAGGGTGAAGATGTTCAACCATGTCGCGCTCTGCCGGCGCGACCGGAACAGCTCGAAATAAGCCGGCGTGTTCAGGTCGTCGCGTGCGCTGCCCAGCTGCAAACGCTGGAACCAGTTCGACGAAATATTCCCGGCGAGCGCGGCGCCGAGATCCTGCTCGATCACGTGCGACACGCCCTGGTCGAACTCGTTCACCGAATCGCTGTAGAGCGCGTTCGCCGACAGCGTTTGCGTGCCGAGCTTCAGATCGCCGGACGCGGCAAGATTGCGGTTGCGCAGGCCGTCGTCGTCCGGGTTGTAACCGAAGCCTTCCGGGTTTTCGGCGGAAAATCCGCGCACGTGGCGGATGCCGGTTTGCACGCTGAAGCCGCCGCGCTCGCCCTGCTGGCCGATGCCGGCGCTGGCGGATGCGTCGTCGTAGCTGCCGTATTGCACCGCCGCGCTCGGGCCGGTGAGCTTGCGCGTGAAGATCTGGATCACTCCGCCGATCGCGTCCGAGCCCCAGTACGCGGCACGCGGGCCGCGCACGATCTCGATGCGCTGGATCGCATCCAGCGGCAGCAGCGAGAAATCCACGCCGCCAGTGCCGGTCGAGGCGATCCGCACGCCATCCACCAGCACCAGCACGTGGTTGGAATTGGTGCCACGCAGGAACAGCGCGGTCTGTTCGCCCGGGCCGCCGCTGCGCGCCAGATCCACGCCGGCCTGCGTGCGCAGCACGTCATAGAGATCCGCCGCGCCGCTGGCGTCGATGTCAGCACGGGTGATCACCGTGACATCCGCCAGCGAGGCATCCACCGTTTGCGCCATGCGCGTGGCGGTGACCTCGATGGTGGGCTCGGTGGTGAATGATTGATCGCTGCTCTGCGCGCGCGCGCAGCAACTTGCCGCGCCGAGCACGGTGAACAACAGGGTTGAAAGTGCGGACATGGACGTCCGCTGTTTGATCCTGGCGATCAGGGACGATCGCGACTTTACAGGCTTCATTGTTCTCTCCGTTCGCACACCCGCGTGGAGCGCAACGGAGGGAAAGGGCGGGGCACGGCGAAACGCGGCCGTTCCCGACCGCCGCCCGCCGCGACGCCAAGGATCGCGGCGCTTGCGATTCGATTCGCAACGCCGCGGCAGCAGGCCGGTCTCCGGGCTCGCGAGCGATGTTCCTTCGAACATTCCCCGGATCGCCTTCCCGCGCTGATCGCGCAGTGGCTTCCTGATCCGGTTCGACTCGCCTACCGTTGCGGGGGCAGCGCCGGCTTTTCACCGGCTTCCCGTTTCACCCATGACAATGGGCACCTGCAAGCGGCGGAGTGTAAGGCCGGAGTCGGAAACGCACAATCAGTGCAGGCCAGGGAAGGCCCGGAGAGACATCGGGTCAATCGCTGCGCCTGACGTTCACCGTGAAGGCGTCTTCACCACCGACGCGGAGCTCGATCTCCATCGGCCTGCAGCACACCTGGCAATCCTCGATGTAGCTCGTGGAGCCCGCCGAGGCGTCCACGCCGGTTTCGAAGGTTTCGCCGCAGTACGGGCACGTGATGTCCACGAATTCGACCATCGGTTGTTTCCTCCTCGACCAGAGCTGCTGGCGTGCCAGTCTGAAAAGCGTATGATGATCCTTACGCCAAGGGATGGCGTTTTCCCGCATTGGGGGTTGATATGGAAGTCGAACGCAGGAGCGGCCTGTCCTACGCGCAGTTCATGCGCGAATACATGATCCCGCGCAGGCCGGTGATCCTCACCGATGTGCTGGACGATTGTCCGGCGCGCCGCAAGTGGAATCCCGATTATTTCCTCGAGCGCTTCGGCGAGCGCAAGCTGCGCGCCGAATCCGGCGAGATGACCATGCGCGAAATCGTCGACGGCGTACTGCACCCGAAGGGTGAACGCGCGCCGTTCCTGCGCGAGTCGCCGATTTCGTGGTGGCTGCCGGAAGCGATGGCGGATCTCGCGCCGCTTCCGTGCTACGTGCATCCCAACTGGCTGACCTATCCGTTCGCGCGCTGGCCGGACGTGCGCCGCAGCGGCTACGCCAGCCGCTTGGCGCGCACCGCACAAACGGAAATCAATTTCACCGGCGCCAACATGCGCTTCGGCGCGCTGCACCTGGACCTGTTCTGGACCCATGCGCTGGTGATGCAGTGGTACGGCGCCAAGAAGTTCTTCATCTTCCCGGTCGAGGACACCAAGCATCTCTACCGCAGGCCGGAGATCTGGATTTCGCAGATCACCGACGTCGAGCATCCCGACTACGCGAAGTTCCCGGACTTCGTCAATGCGCACATGATCGAATTCACGCTGCAACCGGGCGAGGCGTATTTCAACCCGACCGGCTGGTGGCACACCACGCGCACGCTGGATGTGTCCATCGCCACGGTGGTGAGCTTCGCCAACGCGAGCAACTGGAAGGAAGTGACCGAGCACCTGCTGATGCCGAACGCGCCGCTGCGTTCCAGGCTGGGTTCGCTGCCGTATCGCGCCTACCTGCGCGCGCTTGGCGCGTGGACGCTGCCGCACTACGAATTCCCGCAACCGACCGATCCGTCGTGGTGCCGGGATTCACTCACGCATTACAAGCGCACCGCCGGAAGCTGGAAAGGCGCGGCGCTGGGCGGCGTGCCGGAGGAGGCGATGGCATCGCGGTATTAGCCGGGGCAGGCGGTGACCGGACGCATGCGTCGCGTCCCGGGGGGTCGATATGGAAGTCGAACGCAGAAGCAAACTCCCCTATGCGCAGTTCGTGCGCGAGTACCTGCTGCCGCGCAAGCCGGTGATCCTCACCGACGTGGTGGATGAGTGCCCGGCGCTGGGCAGGTGGACGCCGGAATATTTCCGCGAGCGTTTCGGCGATCGCCGTTTGCCCACCGTCTCGGGCGAGATGACGATGCGCGAAATCGTGGACGGCGTGCTGCATCCGCGGGCGGGTCGCGCGCCGTTCCTGCGCGAATCGCCGATTTCATGGTGGCTGCCGGAACTGATGCCGGACCTTGTGAACTACCCGTGCTACGGGCGGCCCAATTGGCTGAATTATCCGTTCGCGCGCTGGCCGGATATCCGCCGCAGCGGTCACGCCGCGCGGCTGATCCGCATCGGCCAGATCGAGATGAATTTCACCGGCCCGCAGATGCGCTTCCCCACGCTGCACATGGACCTGTTCAAGACCCATGCGCTGCTCGTGCAGTGGTACGGTGCCAAGAAGTTCTTCATCTTCCCCGAGGAAGATACGAAATACCTTTATCGCAAGCGGGGCGAATGGGTGTCGGCGCTCACCGACGTGGAGCATCCGGACCTGGAGAAATTCCCCGAGTTCTCCAAGACCCACATGACCTCGTTCACGCTGCAACCGGGCGAGGCGTACTTCAATCCGACCGGTTGGTGGCACACCACGCGGACGCTGGGTGTCTCGATCGGCACGGCGATGAGCCTGGCCAACGCAAGCAACTGGAAGGATGTCACCCGGAACCTGCTGGCGCCCGAAGCGCCCTTGCGTTCCAGGGTGGGGGCGCTGCCGTACCGCGCCTATCTGCGCGCGCTCGGGGCCTGGAAGCTGCGGCACTACGACTTCCCGGAGATCAGCAGCCCGGCGTGGTGCCGCGACTCGCTCGCGCACTACCGGCGGACGATGGGGAGCTGGGCGGGGCAATCGAACGGTGGTGTTCCGAAAGGGGCAATGGCTTCACGATATTGATACGTACGCGATGCGCGGGCACGGACGCCTTCAACGATCGTCCACGCCGGTTTCGCAGGGTCCGTCGCAGTATTCCGGGCGGTACGTCCGGATTGCTGCCCGGTGGTGGGCTGGTGCGGGTCGGGTGCTCTCGCCCGCGAGCAAAGGCGCTCTCACAAAGGTCGATATGGAAGTTGAACGCAGGAGCGGGCTTTCCCAGGCGCAGTTCGTGCGCGAATACCTGTTGCCGGGCAGGCCGGTGATCGTCACCGACGTGATGGACCAGTGCCCGGCGCGACGCAAATGGACGCCGGAATATTTTCGCGAGCGCTTCGGAGAACGCCGGCTCAAGACGATCTCCGGAACGATGACGATGCGCGAAATCGTGGACGGCGTGTTGCATCCGGACGGCGAACGCACTCCGTTCGTGCGCGAATCGCCGATCGCGTGGTGGCTGCCCGAAGCCATGGAGGACCTCGCACCGTACCCTTTTTTCGTGCAGCCGAACTGGTTGAGTTACCCGTTCGCGCGCTGGCCTGACCTGCGCGGCAGCGGCTATGGAAGCCGGCTGACGCGCATCAGCCAGGTCGAGCTCAACTTCACCGGCGCCAACATCCGCTTTCCCACGCTGCACGTGGACCTGTTCTGGACCCATGCGTTGATCATGCAGTGGTACGGAACCAAGAAGGTGTTCGTCTTTCCGCCGGAAGACACGAAGTACCTCTATCGCAAGTCCGACGGCTGGGTGTCGGAAATCACCGATGTCGAGCATCCGGATCTGGAGAAGTTTCCCGACTTCGCCAAGACGCACATGGCCGAGTTCACCCTGCAGCCGGGCGAGGCGTTTTTCAGTCCCTGCGGCTGGTGGCACACCACGCGCACGGAAAGCGTCTCGATCGGCACGGCGATGAGCTTCGCCAATGCCAGCAACTGGAAGGGGTTGACGCGCAACCTGCTTCCGCAGAACGCGCCGCTGCGCTCGCGGCTGGGCTCGATTCCCTACCGCATGTATTTGCGCGCGTTGGGCCTCTGGACCTTGCCGCGCCATCGATTCCCGGAAACCACCGATCCTGCGTGGTGCCGCGATTCCCTCACCCACTACCGCTCGACTGCGGGGAGCTGGGCCGGCGAGTCGCACGGCGGAGTGCCCGAGGACGTGCTGGTGCCGAGGTATTGATCCTTGCGACCGCCGGCGCCTGTCAGCCGTGCATGAACAACTCGATCACATCGTTGAGAAAACGCTGGCCCGTTTCGGTCGTGCGCAGCGCATCTCCGTCGTCGTGCAGCCATCCGCGCGCGATCGCCTGTTGCAACGGCGCGCGGATGGATTCGAGCGCGAGCCCGGTGCGTGTTGCAAAATCCGTCATCGGCACGCCATCGACCAGGCGCAGCGCGTTGAGCATGTACTCGAAAGGAAGTTGCTCGTCGGCCACGACGCCGTCGCCGCCGATGCGTCGGGGTGAGTTCGCGTTGTCGAGGTACGCGCGCGGATGCTTGACCTTCCAGCGGCGATGGACGTCCAGCGCGGTTGGCGCGGGGCCTTGGCCGCTTTCACGCGACTGCGAAACTTTCCCGTGCGCGCCCGCACCGATCCCGAGGTAATCGCCGAACGTCCAGTAGTTGATGTTGTGCGCGCAACGCCTCCCCGCGCGTGCATAGGCCGACACTTCGTATTGTGCGTAGCCGGCTTCCGCGAGCCTCGCCTGACATGCCTCCTGCATCGTCCATGCGGCATCGTCGTCCGGCAGCGGCGGCGGATTGGCCGCGAACGCGGTGTTCGGTTCCAGCGTCAGCTGGTAATGCGAGATGTGCGCAGGCGCCAGCGCGATCGCGCGCTCGATGTCGCCCAGCGCGCCGGCGCGCGTCTGTTTCGGCAAGGCGTACATCAGGTCCAGGTTGATGTTGTCGAAGCCGCCATCCTGCGCGAGCTTGATGGCCGCTTCCGCCTCGGATGACGAATGGATGCGCCCGAGCGCGCGCAGCATCGCGTCGTCGAAACTCTGCACGCCGAAGGAGATGCGGTTGACGCCCGCGCGTGCGTAGCCGTCGAAGCGGCCGTGCTCGACCGTGCCGGGATTGGCTTCCAGCGTGATCTCGCAGTTTCGAGCGAACTTCAACCTTGCGGCTGCACCATCCAGGATTTCCGCGATCGCTTCCGGCGCGAACAGGCTGGGCGTGCCGCCGCCGAAGAACACGCTCGCGATTTCACGCCCGGCAACCGCGTTTCCGAAATCGCGCAGGTCGCCATCCAGGTCCGCGAGCAGCGCCGCCACGTACTCGCGCATCGGCAACTCGCCACGCAATCCGTGCGAATTGAAGTCGCAGTACGGACACTTCTTCACGCACCAGGGGATGTGGATGTAAAGAGCAAGCGGGACTCGGGACTCGGGACTCGGGATTGGCGATTCGGCTTCATGGGCGCGAAGGTTCAACCCCTCTCCCTCCGGGAGAGGGTGGCGCACAGCGCCGGGAGAGGGTTCGGCCGAAGCGGTTCGCTTCAAATCTTGCGGTGTGATGGTTCGTCGCGTCTTGGAATGTTGAGGCATGCGCGTACCCTCACCCGCCCTTCGGGCACCCTCTCCCGGAGGGAGAGGGAAATTGCGCTCGTAATTGCGCCAATGCCTGGCCTCGGTGGCTGATGCGGTTCTTCAGCGCGGGATCGAGTTCGGCCGCGCTCCGTCCATCACCGTCGTGCGGCAGGAATACTGGGTCATAGCCGAAGCCACGCTCGCCGCGCGGCGCGTGCAGGATGCGCCCCGGCCAGCGCGCCTGCGCGATCAAGGGGTCGGGATCGTCCGCGTGCCGAAGCAGCGCGAGCACGCAAATGAAATGCGCGCCGCGTTGCGGATCGGCCACGCCGTCCAGCTCGCGCAGCAGCTTCTCGTTGTTGGCGCGGGAATCGCCGTGCGTGCCGGCGTAGCGCGCCGAATACAGCCCCGGGGCGCCGTGCAGCGCGTCCACGCACAAACCGGAGTCATCGCCCAGCGCGGGCAGGTTCGATGCGCGCGCGGCATGCCGCGCTTTCAGGATCGCGTTCTCGATGAAGGTCAATCCGGTTTCTTCGGCGTCGGTGATGCCGAGTTGCGACTGTGCGATCAGTTCGACGTCCGAACCGGCGAACAGCTCGCGCAATTCGGCGAGCTTGCCGGCATTGCCGCTGGCCAGCACGATGTGCATGGCTTCAGATCGCAAGCGCCGCTCGCTGCAACGCGATCAATTCGAAGATGCCTTTTTGCGCCAGCGCCAGCATGGCGTCCATTTCCTCGCGGCGGAATGCGTGACCCTCGGCGGTGCCCTGCACCTCGATGAAGCCGCCGCCGTCGTTCATCACCACGTTCATGTCAGTGTCGCAGTCGCTGTCCTCGGCGTAATCCAGGTCGAGCACCGGCACGCCGCGATAAACGCCGACCGATACCGCGGCGACCGCGCCGAACAGCGGGTTGCGCGTGACCAATTTCTTCGCCATCAGCACATTCACCGCATCCACCAGCGCGACGTAGGCGCCGGTGATCGCGGCGGTGCGCGTGCCGCCGTCGGCCTGCAAGACGTCGCAATCGAGCGTGATTACGCGCTCACCCAGTGCGGCGCGGTCCACGCATGCACGCAAGGACCGTCCGACGAGGCGCTGGATTTCCATGGTGCGACCGCCCTGGCCGCCGCGCGCGGCTTCGCGCTGGTTCCGCTCGGTGGTGGCGCGCGGCAACATCCCGTATTCGGCGGTGACCCAGCCTTCGCCCTTGCCGCGCAGCCACGGCGGCACGCGTTCCTCCACGCTCGCGGTGCACAGCACGCGGGTGTCGCCGAAACTCACCAGCACCGAACCTTCGGCGTGGCGCGTGAAGTGGCGCTGCAGCGTGACCGCGCGAAGCTGGTCGGGCGCGCGGCCGGAAGGGCGAGTCATCGTCATGAAAGTATCCGCGCAGGGTGCAACAGTTTACCATCGCGTTTCGACACACCGACTGGGAAGTCCGCCATGATCCGCAGCATGACCGCGTATGCGAATGCCGAGGAGACCTTCGCGCAGGGCTGGCTGTCATGCGAGTTGCGCGCGGTGAATCATCGCTTCCTCGAGACAGGCGTGCGCCTTCCCGAGGAATTGCGCGCACTGGAACCAGCGTTGCGCGAGCGGATCGGTACGCGCCTTTCGCGCGGCAAGGTCGACGTCGGCATGCGCTATCGTCCGCCGGCTTCGGCCGCAGACCTGCTGCTCGACAGCAAGGCCGCCGAACAGTTGTCCACCCTTGCCATCGAATTGCGCGCGCGTTTCCCGGAACTCGCCACCGATTTCGCCACGTTGCTGGGCTGGCCGGGGCTGCTGGTGAAGCCGGAACTGGACCAGGCAGGCCTGACGCAGGCCGCGATGGCGCTGCTTGATCGAACGCTCGACGAATTCGTCGCCGGCCGCGAACGCGAAGGCGAGAAGCTGGCTGCAGCAATCAAGGATCGCGTGGACGACATCGCGCGTATCGTGCGCGAAGTACGCGACATCCTGCCGGAGATCCGCGCAGCCTTGCGCGCAAAACTGGAAGCGCGGCTGGCCGAATTGAAGCAGCCGGTCGAGCCGGGTCGTCTTGAGCAGGAGCTGGTGCTGCAACTTTCGCGCATGGACGTGGACGAGGAACTGGATCGCCTCGACGCGCATGTCTCCGAAGCGCGCCGCGTGCTGGCGCTGGCGGAACCCGTCGGCCGCCGTCTGGATTTCCTGATGCAGGAATTCAACCGCGAGGCGAATACCCTTGGCTCCAAATCCGTGGATGCGCGCACCACCCGCGCGGCGGTGGATTTGAAAGTGCTGATCGAACAGATGCGCGAGCAGGTGCAGAACCTGGAATGACATCCCGCGATATCTCGCAAGGTCCCTAGAACCCGCGCTGTGCCTAGGTTTCAGCATTTCTTGTCCGCTCGCAGTGTCTTGCTGAAACCCCCGGAATCCGGTAAAAATCTTGTACCCACGGTTGTACCCACAGGTACAAAGCGTGGCCTTTTGTGGGTACAAACTAAAGGATCGTTCATGGGCAAGCTTACAGACGTGGCCATCCGTAACTGGATCAAGGCTGGCGAGTTGTTCGAAGGGCGTAGCGATGGCGACGGGTTGTCCCTGCGGTACCGGGAAAGGGACGGCGCCCCGCGCTGGCTGTTCCGCTACCAGTTCGCTGGGAAGGCTCGCGTTCTGCAGCTTGGCAGCTACCGTGATCTGTCACTCGCCGACGCGCGCAAGATTTCCAAGGAAATGCGGGCGCGGGTGGTGCTGGGCTTCGACGTCGCAGCGCAGAAAAATGAGCGCAAACGCGCTGCCGTCGCGAAGATCGAGGCGGAACGGGCCGTGGTGACCATGTCCATGCTGGCCGATGAATACTTCGAGGCCCGGATCCTTGGACATTGGAAGCACCCGAACATCGTGCGTAGCCGGATTGAGCGGGACATCAAGCCGGCCATCGGCAGGATGCCCGTTGGCGAAATTCGGCCCAAGCACATTGACGCGATGCTGAAAGGCATCGTCGCGCGCGGCGCTCCCACCATGGCGAACGATGTTTTGCGCTGGGTCAAGCGGATGTTCGACTACGCGCTCAAACGGGAAATGGTGCTGAACAATCCTGCTGCGGCATTCGATCCGTCCGATGCGGGTGGCAAGGAAGAAGCTCGCACACGATGGTTGACCCGAGACGAGCTGACGCGGCTGTTGACGGCCCTGAAGAACGCGAAGGGTTGGACGTATGAAAATTCCCTGACCATAAAGTTGCTGCTGATGCTTGCGGTCCGCAAATCGGAGTTGGTCATGGCGCGGATTGCCGAATTTGATCTGGATGCAGGTATCTGGCACCTGCCAGCCGAACGTACAAAGACCGGCGCTGCCATCGATATCCCGTTGCCGCGCCAGGCGGTTGCGTTGCTGGGTGAACTGGTGCGGCTGGCGGGAGGCAGTGCGTGGCTGTTGCCGGCACGCAAGGTGCAGACGCGGATGTTCCCGCATATCGACCCAAACACCATCAATGCTGCGATGGCCAAGAGCATCCGGCCCCTGATGGGTGGTTGCGAGGTTTTCAGCGTCCACGATTTCAGGCGTACTGCGCGCACGCACCTGGAAGCGCTTGGAACGTTTCCACATGTTGCCGAGCGCTGCTTGAATCACAAGATCAAAGGCGTGGAGGGTGTCTACAACCGCCACGATTACTTTGAGGAGCGCAAGGCGGCCTTGCAAGCATGGGCTGATTTGCTGACAGAGCTTGAATCTGGCGATGCTGGCAAGGTCGTACCGATCCAGCGCAAGGCTCCCCGGCGCGAGCGTGTTAGTCCCGCCACCCGTAGAGCGCTGTTTCAAGCGAAGTCGTAGTTGTCAGTTGACAACCCTGTTATCCGAATCCATACTGGAATTGCTGAATGGCACGTGCTCCGCACCCCAAGAGGGAAATCGAGGCAGCAATCAAGCACGCGGAAGCCGCAGGTTGGCGCGTCAAGGTAGGAGGGAGCCACGCTTGGGGCAAGATTTACTGCCCCTACAACGATCTCGAATGCCGTTGCGGCGAGTTCTGCATTACCAGCGTGTGGAGCACCCCGAAGAATCCCGGCAATCACGCCCGCGCGCTGCGGCGGGCCGTGGACAACTGCAAGAATCGCAAGCGGCTGCGCGACGCCGGCTCGATCGCCGAGGACTAATCATGGAATACACCTTCACCCTGAAGTACCAGCTCAGTGAGCAAGACAGCGATCCGGACGCTTTGGTGGAACGATTGGGCGATGCGGGTTGCGACGATGCGCTGGTGGGCATCGGACAGCCGGGTCGGTTGGCTCTGGAGTTCACCCGGGCTGCCAATAGCGCCCAAGCCGCGGTGCGCAGTGCGCTGGCTGACGTCAAGCGCGCTGTTCCGTCCGCGCGATTGATAGAGATGACACCGGATTTCGTCGGCCTTACTGATGTCGCCGAGGCCGTTGGGGTCTCGCGTCAGAATCTGCGCCAGCTCATGCTTGCCCACACCGACAGCTTTCCAGCGCCCGTGCACGAGGGCAGCGCCTCGATCTGGCACCTTGCGGAAGTGCTGACCTGGTTGGATGCCAAAGGGGGTTATGAGCTGGAGCGGAGCACGTTGGAGGTGTCGAGGATCGCCTTGCAGGTCAACCTCGCCAAAGAAACGCGGCGGCTTCCGGCAAGGCAGGCTCGACAACTCATTCAGCTCATTAGATGACAAGTCGTCGCGCGGGTGTCCTTACACCGTGCGAACCAACTTTGAAGGGTGCAGGGAAGGATCCGATGTCTACGGGTGTCAAGAAGCGAATCACCGTGCAAGAGTTGCGTGAGAATCCGGAGCGCTATCCGGAAATCATGAAGACCGCGGAATCATTCAAGCCGCTGGTCGCACGCTTCCTGGCGGCGAAGAAGGAGGCCGAGCAGGTCTTCGAGAATCTGCGCGGCGCCGACATGGACGAGGCGGTGGCTTATTGCCGCGAGCACCCGCTCAGCCCGGAAGCCGTCGCGGTGTTGATCCATGTTGCACGCCGCGCGCAGATACTGGAGAAAGCCAAGGCTGCCGCATCAACGAAGCTTGCCAACGACCCCAAGCAAGCTGCCATGCGCGAGGTCCACAAACATTGGCAGGATTGGCGCGCTGGCCGTACCGTGCACAAATCCGCCACTGCATTTGCCCGACACGTGGTTAACCAGCACCCGATCATTCAAAACCCGGTCACGATTGAGCGTTGGGTCAGGAAATGGTCCAGAGAAGCAAAGAACAAGCGATAGGCACTGAACCGGCGGGACGCGCGGACCTCGGCAATTCCCGACCAGCGTTTTGGAAATCCCCAACAAGTACCTCGGCTCGCTCGTCGGTCCAGAGGGCAGGAGTCGGCCCAAACAGTGCCGCCACATTGCGGACGCTCAGACGCCGAAAGTCCTACGTTTGAAGTATCTACTTGACTGGGAACCTTACGCACCGAGGCCGGGAATGACCTCGACGACGACTCCCTGAATCCAGAAATCGCGTTGCAGGATGATCGGTTGATGCACAGGATCGGAAGATCGCGGCATCAGGACAATTTTGTCGGGATGCTGATGTAGCTCTTTGATCGTCGCTTCGTCGTCAATCAGCGCGACAACCCGATCGCCATTTGCCGCCACCGGCTGCTGGCGCACGAGGAGAAGATCGCCGTCGTTGATACCGGCTTGGTTCATCGACGTGCCAATCGCACGTAGCAGGAAATAGGCAGCACCCGGACGCGCGATGCGCTGCGAAACGCTAATCATCGCTTCAACATTTTCCTCGGCCATCAGCGGAAGACCACACGGCGCCGATCCCACAAGCGGTATGGGAATCGTGCGCTCCGACAGGGTCGCGCCTTGCGGTTCTCTCAACAGACGCAAGTTTCCGCCGGGCGTGCGGGCCAAATAGCCCCTCTCAGTCAGCCGCTTAATAAGCAGGCCAGAAGATCGCCGTGACCTGAAGCCGAGATGATCGGCGATCATCTGAAAACTCGGGGCGCGGCCACGATACCGGATCGAGTCGCGGATGAACATCAACCCTTTGATTTCATTCGGCGAAAGATCTCTTGTAGCCATAGTACTCACAGTGTATACTACGCGTAGAATTCTGGCAACAGGCTAGGCCCTGCGCATTGAAGACTTCGCGATGACGAAAAAACCACCCAAGCAACCGGATTGGAACAAGGCCCAGCCGCATAGCGCGCGGACGGGGCGTATCACGACCAAGAAATATGCTGTGGCCAATCCGGACAAGGTCGAGTGGGTCACGGTGAAGAAAGGCAAAGGCGTCAAATAAACAGGGCGCGGTCAACCCCAAGAAGGCAGCCATGGATCACAACGCGAACGAAGTACGTATTCACATCGACGAGAAAACCTATCAGTCGCCCAATCCCACGACCGGTGCCGATCTTTACGAACTCGGTCATGTTCGCGACGGTTATGTCCTGTACCGCGAAGTTCAGGGCAACAGGGAAGACAGGCCGGTCCGGATCGATGATCCGAAGATCCACCTTACGCAGGACGAACACTTCCACAGTTCCGAAGCGCCGGAAAAGCACTACACCATCATTGTGAACACCGACCCCGTGGTTGTCGATCACGACGTCCTGGCCTTCGATGAACTGGTGAAGATCGCCTTCCCGATTCCACCCACTGGCACGGATCCGCAATTTACGGTCAGCTTCGAGCACGCCGCAAGCAAGCCGCATGACGGCGACCTTCCCGAAGGCGGTACGGTGACTGTCAAAAAGCACGGTACCACTTTCGATGTCGTCCACAATAATCGATCGTAGCACTGACCTTCAGCGCCTTCGCGGCGCCGGTTACAACATCGGCATATCTGACGCGGGCTTCCTGCTTGTCCGTGATGTGCCGTACGTGAACGAGCTCCGCGAAATCGCCACCGGCACACTCGTGTCGAATCTCGACCTTGCTGGCGACATTACCGTACAACCGCAGGATCACACTGCGAAGTTCATAGGCGAATATCCGTGCGACGCCGCCGGCAAGCCGCTTGCCGCATTAACGCATCAGAGCGGCTCCTACGCTGTCGGGGATGGGTTGGTAGCCCAGCATTCCTTCTCGCGCAAACCAGCGTGTGGGTATTACCACGATTACTACGAGAAAATGACGGCGTATGTCGCGCTTATTGGCAAGTACGTAGTCGAGATCGATCCGCACGCCACCGCCCGTACTGGGCGCGTCATCGAACCTGAGGATGACCAGTCGCCGTTCAACTATCTCGATACGGCCTCCTCGCGTGCTGAGATCAATGCCGCGACCGCAAAGCTCGTCGAAGATGCCGTTGCCATCGTCGGTCTTGGTGGCACGGGCTCTTACGTGCTCGATATGGTGGCCAAGACGCCCGTCAAAAAAATTCACCTATTCGATGATGATCGGTTTCTAACCCACAATGCATTCCGTACGCCCGGGGCGCCGGCAATCGAGGAACTTCGCAAACAGCCGTTGAAGGTAGAGTACCTAAAAGCCATTTACTCGCGCATGCATCGCGGGATCGTCGAGCACCCCATTGCGGTGAACGCCGACAATGCCGACGAGTTGCGTGATATGTCGTTCGTCTTTCTGTGCATGGAGGGCGGTGCCGCGAAACGTGCCATTATCGGGAAACTCGAGGAGATGCGCATCCCCTTCGCCGATGTCGGCATGGGACTGTACGTAAAACGCGAAAGTATCGGCGGCATGCTAAGGACCGTTCTGAGTCTGCCGGATGCTCGGGACGCAGCTCGGGCACGGATATCGTTCGCCGCCGATGACGCTGAGAACGAATACGACAAGAACATCCAGATCGCTGACTTGAATGCGCTCAATGCATGCTTCGCAGTGATTGCATGGAAAAAACTACGCGGATTCTACTTCAACCTCGGTAAGGAGCGGTTTAGTTCGTATACGATCGGCAACAGCTTGCTGGCCAAAGGCGATCTGGTATGACCAAGGCAGACAGCATCAGGCCGGAATTCGCAGATCGTGTGCCGAAAAGTTTGCAGGATGGCGTCCTTTACGTCTCCAAGAAATATTCGACGGCCGCGCATCGCTGTTGCTGTGGTTGTGGCACCAAGATCGTAACGCCGCTCAAGCCAGGTCGCTGGCGACTGACCGTCCACGGCGGGCTCGTCAGTCTCGATCCATCAATCGGCAATTGGAGTGCCGCCTGTCAATCCCACTATTGGATCGAAGACAGTCAAGTGATTTGGGCGCGCGGATACACTGCGGAAGAAATCGCGGCCAACCGCGCAGGCGACAAGAGAGCGCTCGAAGCTGCGAATGCGGAGCACCGTGCGCGTGCGCGTGGTTTCTGGGCTCGGCTTTGGACGTGGATCAGGGGCTGGTTTAGGTCTTGAGGAAGGGAGGGTGTTCGAATCAAGCTTTTCATAACGCAAAGTGCTTGAAGTGTGGCGCCGGAGGCCAGAAGGAACATTTGAGGTAGCGATGCCCAATTACTCGCTCAAGCGTTAGCCGTATGCCAGGCACCAGCCACTTCACCCGCATGCACTACAACGTGGCTCGCGGCCTTCGGGAGATTGTCGCGCCACGTCAAACTATGCGGAAGGCTCAGTGGGAGCAGATCAAGCAAGACTTCGGTGCCCATTGCATCTTTTGCGGACAGGCTGGGACGAAGGAAAACCGCGGCATTGTTCCGGACCACCTGATTCCCGTGACGCGCTTCGGCGAGTTGGTGATAGGCAACACTGTTCCGGCGTGCCAAACGTGCAATGACTCCCGAGGCGAAAAGGACTGGCGGCCGTTTCTGCGTGAGCGCTTTTCGGGCAATGCGGAGGCTCAGATCGCACGGGTTGAGTCGCACCTTGCCCGCCATCCCTATCATCCACCCTCGCCCGAGCAGGCTCTCTCAGCCGGGGAGCTTAAGGATTACCGAGCATTGCTCGAGGAGTGGAATTCAATGCTTCAAAGAGCTCACCGACTTCAAATCTTGGTTAAGGAGCGGCGCAAGAAGCATGCGCATCCGGCTGGCCCCAGTGTGCAGCGGACACCCGCAAGCGGGCGCCGCTGACGCAGAACGTTCGTGATTAGCCGTCCTGCAAGCGGACGCTCGCGACTGTCAACAAAGGGTCGTCACCTGTCGGGCAGCAACAGCATCGCGGTTAGTGATTGCCGGTGCCCGTGGTCAGTCAGACCGGGACGCACTGAATGCGCATCGTGCTGGCTGAGTGCGCATCGTGCTGGCTGAGTGCGTATCGTGCTGGCTGGGTGCGCATCGTGCTCGCTCAGTTCTTGTTTGCGTCTTCCCGATGTAGATAGTAGGCATCGCCTCGTTCAAAGGCCGTTCACGCAATTTCGCGTGAGCGCATAAGGACAACGCGATGCAAACTAACCCTATCTCCGAGTCTCCTGCCAACCTCGTTCTGCTCCGCCTGCCGCAGGTCAAGGCCCAAACCGGGCTAAGCCGCTCCGAACTCTATCGCCGCATCGCCCTTGGCTCCTTCCCGGCGCCGATCAAGATCGGCGCGCGCGCGAGTGCGTGGAGCTCCGTCGAGATCGAACGCTGGATCGCCGAACGCATCGCGCAGCGTGATGCGAAGGCTGAGGCTTGAGCGTCCGAAGCAAAGTTCACGGGATCCGGTCGGGAACCCCGACGCGGACCTGCGAAATCCATTGATACTTGCTTGCGCCGGCGCGCTGATCCGTTAACGTGCGCTGCGCATGGGCAGAAGGAGAGCTTGTGAAACTTTCGCTTTGGTACGTGCCAGGGACCGACGAGCAGATTGCCACCGCGACGAAAGCTGCGGAAGAAGAACTGGAGAAGCGCCGGGTGACGGTCGAGGATGCCTTCAGCGCGACGGTCGATCTGAACGACCTCGATGATGAAGCGGAAATTGCGGAGATCATGCCGCAGGTTCTGGCGGTGAGCGCTTGGTATGCGGCCGAGGATGCGGCGTTCGAGACGCTGGCGCGTCTGACGGGCGAATGGCCCGTACAAGGATCGATGATCGCCATCGAGCCGACCCGCAAAAAAAGCTCCTCCCGATAACCCCACGCATTGCCGTTGATCGGCCGTCGCGTCCTCGGGGCGCGACGGCCGCCCTCGGCTGGAGCTCACGACCATGAAAACACTCGTCGTTGCCAATCAGAAAGGCGGCGTGGGAAAGACGACCCTGCTGGTGCACATGGCGCACTATGCAGCCGAAGCCGGGAATCGGGTACTGGTTGTCGACCTGGACCCGCAGCGCAACACCAGCAGCAGCCTGGAGGCGTTCGCGAGCGACGTTGTCGCGTCTGTACTGTTCGGGCTTCAATCGATCGATCTGAAACAGAAGCCTGAGAGCCGCATTACCTTGATTGGCGCCGACAGCGCCCTGATCGAAATTGATCGTGGCAGGCTGGACGCAGCCCAAGCCTTCGTCCATCAGGTCCGGCGTCTCTCGGACTCGGCGCGATTCGATCTATGCCTTATCGATACGGCGCCGGCGTTGGGCCTGCGCATGATGGCGGCCGTCACCGCCGCGAACTACGTCATCTCCCCGATCGAACTTCAGGCCTACAGCTTCGACGGGATCGCGGCGATGTTGAAGACCATCTACGGCATCCGTCAGAAGCTGAACCCCGGTCTGCAATTCCTGGGAATGCTGCCCAGTCGGGTCGATGCGCACAGCCCGGCGCAAAAAGCCAACCTGGTAGTCCTGCTGCAGAAGCACTCGGATCGGGTCATTCGCAGGTTAATCACGCAGCGAACCACGATCGGCGAGGCGGCGAGTGCCAAGAAGCCGGTATGGGCAATCCGCAAGACATCCGCTCGCGACGCAAGCCAGGAGATGCAGGCTGTGCTCGCGCACATCATCGAAAAAATGGGAGGACTGTCGCATGGCGTATGATTTTTCTGAACTGGACAAGATCAGCTCGCTGCTCGATGAGCAGGAAAGCAGCAGAGGCAAGGGCTTGCGCACAGTCGCCGTTGATTCGATCAGACCGGATCCGAGTCAGCCGCGCAAAACCTTCGATGAAGAGGCCCTGTCCGAGCTCTCTGCGAGTATCCAGTCGGTCGGCGTCATCCAGCCACCGGTCGTGCGAACTCACGATGACGGTTACCTGCTGATCTCGGGAGAGCGACGCTGGCGCGCCGTGCGTCAGCTCGGCTGGTCAACCATCGACGTCATCGTGCGCGATGATCTGAACGCGCATGCGCAGTTGGTCGAAAACATCCAGCGCGAGGCTTTGACCCCTTGGGAAATCTATCGTGTCATCGCCGCGGAACTCGAGGCTGGAGCAAAACAGGTCGATCTGGCTGCCGCGTTCGGCAAAAGCAAACAGTGGATAGAGGCATACGCCGCGGTGCGCAAGATGCCCGACATATTCGTTGCGGCGCTGCGAGATAACAGAATTGCCAGTATCACGGCAGTGGGCCGCTTGCATCGGTTGTACACGGATCGGCCGGATGTGGCCCAGCGCCTCCTCGACTCGTCTGAGCCGATTACCCGTAGCTCGATCGCTGAAGCGATGGCTGACCGATCCACTCGGGAGCAGGAGCAGGAAGGGACACGAAATCCGTCACCTTCTGACCGCCCAATCGCGACCACCCGTTTGGCCAAGCCGGTCGTGACAGAGAGATCCCGTGAATGGGAACACAAGGACAAAGTTCTTGTGGACACCCCGTCGTCGTCGCCCAGGAAAGCAGCGGCGTCATTGCCCATCCGCATTCGCGCCTGTTACGAGGGCGCGAGCTGGATCGTCGATTACCACCAGCAACGAGTTGACCCGAATGGTCAGCGATTGGTACTGCTTCAGGGGGAGGCGGGTCTTCAACGTTTCGCACCGATTGGGGTGCTCAAACTGGAATCCATCGAATGTCTCTGACGATGGAAAAAGTACAGCGCGCTGTACTTTTCACGAGGAGGAACGAGCTAGTGCAGGATAGGGTTGCCGGTGACAATGTTAACCATTTTTGTCCTTCTCATTCCTCCTCGTGGTCCCAGCCATGACGGTTTTGCACACCCGTTGCAGTGCCGAGATCAAGGAGCGCTTCCGCGCGATCGCAGCCACCGAGGGTCTGACCGAATCCTTGTTGCTGCGGCGCATGGCCGCGGCGGTCGTTGCCAAACATGGAAGCGGAAGCAAGCCCGTGCCGAGGTCCGATACACGCGGCGGGCGAGGGGGTTATGGCGGTCAGCTCAAACTTCGGCTGCGGCCTTCCGAGATTCAGGCCATCCGTGCACTGGCCGAACCGGAGGGATGTTCCGCCCAAGCCTGGATCGTGCGGCAGCTCCGGCACCGGCTCGAAGATGCGGTGCCGTTTGCCAAGGATGAACTCGACGAATTGCGTGATGCCATCCGGGAGCTGGCCGCGCTCGGCCGCAATCTGAATACCTTGCTCCATGTCCTGCATCGAAGCGATCGTTTCGAGGAGGGCCGGCTGGATTTGCAGGCCTTGCACGCCGGCGTCGACAAGTTGCGAAAGACGGTCACCGCCGCCATGACCCGTGCCACGCATCGGGGGTACCGTGGCGAGGCTTGATGATGATCCGCTGCTCGGCCCGGCAGGGTATGTCTTCCAGACCCCGGTGCAAAGCAAGAAGCACAAGTCCCAAACCAAGGGTGGTCGTGGACGGATGCGCTTGGCGGGTGCCCAGATCGGGCGTGTCACGCGTCGACGTCCGGAAGTAATGGTCAAGGTGACGGGCAGCGCGCGGGGCTTTCGCAGCCTGAAGGAGCACTTGGCGTATATCACCCGCAACGGCAAGATCGGTGCCGAACGTGAAGGCGGCGAGCGGATCGAGGGGGCTGTAAATGTGCGCGAACTGGCAGAACAATGGTGGGCGGACTGCGGCCGGGACCGTAAAGCCAGCGCGCGCGACACGATCAATTTGATCCTGTCGATGCCGCCCGGTACCGATCCGGCGGCGGTGGCCGCTGCCGCCTGTGCGTTCGCACACAAGACCTTCGGCGGAGCCTACGACTACCTGCTTGCGCACCATAATCACGACACCGATCCGAAGCGCCCGCAGAATCCCCATGCGCACCTCACGATCAAGACGCGCGGTCTAACCGGGCAGCGGCTGGATCCGAGGAAGCATGACTTGCAAGCCTGGCGCGAAGCATTTGCAGCCGAACTGCGCGAGCGTGGTGTCATCGCCGAAGCCACACCTCGGCGTGTGCGCGGGGTGGTTCGCAAGGGGCAACGCCAAGCGATCAGGCACCTGGAAGCGCGGCGTGCTTCACGCGTGACCCAATGGAAACTACAGCAGGCCATCAAGACCGTGGCGGCAGGCAAGGACACACCGGATGCGACGCCATGGGTCAAAGTCGCGAAGGAAAGGCAGCGCAAAGTTCGCCGGGCCTGGAATACACTCGCCGCCGCGTTCGAGGGTTCAGGGCAGACGAAGCTGGCGCAGGAGATCAAGCAATTCGTGAATGCGATGCCGCACGAGCTGACTGAACGCGAACACTTCCTCGCGCAGGCTAGGAAGCTGTTTGACAAGCAACAAGTTCAAGGCCGCGGGCGCAGTAGATAAAGGCTGCCAGGTCAGGGGCTGGCAACGCGTGCGGCGCGGAGGCGTTGTCTAAATGAGGCCGATGTTGCCGATTATCACGATCGTCGCTTACGGAGCTTGCTGACTGGCGCCGCCGCATCTCCGGACACAACCTGGACAAGATGCACTAATCACTGCGCGAACATGGCTTCGCGTGGAATGCCGACCAGCTGTTTTTCACCGTGCGCGAACCGCTTCCGAGCCGCGTCACGCAGACTGGGCTGGTGTTCGGCAACAGGTGCCGCTTCACATCGTGTCGCAGGTGGCAGGGATGGCGTAATCTTCAGCGACGGGGTCGAAGCGGATTTCCCTGAGTTCAACTCAGGAATGACCGCGACGATCGATGTGGCAGGGAAAGGAGGCCAGATCGTCCTGTAGGGAACACACAAGGGATAGAGAGTCGAGGGGACCTCAAGTCGTTGACTCAGCTTGAGGTAGGCCACATCGAATCACACGTCGCCTGCAAGATCTGCCACAGGTCTGCACTGGGCGACAACAAGCGCAAGAACATGAATGCAAACGTTAAGTTACCCAAGCCACGTCATACCAAAGCTTTCGGTCGATGAAGTCGCATTGACCGACGACACGGTTGCCAAGATCAACTTGGCACAAATTGCACGTCCCGGGACATTCATCGCGAAGACGTACTGGGACGTCGTTGAGACGTTGGCGGACATGCTGGACATTCTCGAGATTCACTCGCCCGGCATCCCGGATCGTGATCTAAAGCACCGCTCGGTCCTGAGGCTTGCGGAAATTCTGATGCTTCGTTGCACCTCGCTGAGCGACTACTTGGGACAGTTGCTGACCGCATGCGCCCCCGAGGGCGCTGACGACGAGTTGAAGCAATGTCGGCAAGCAATTGCGAAACGATTGGGGCGAAACCTCAGGGTTCCAATCAACAAGACCAAACACGCCGGATTCACCGTTGCCCCGATCGTCCTGACGAACGGCATGGCATCGGTGCCTGGGTTCGTTGTGTATGGCCCGCTCCAGGATGGGCTGAGTGGCCCGCTGTCTTTCTCTAGAAAGCACGGCGGTGGCACGCCGGAGGGATTCTCGTTGCCGCTCTTCATGCGGCAAGTTCTCGCAAATATTTTCGCAATGACTGATATCGCCAGGGAGCGACTTACGAGGTGGGGCTCGATTGATGCGCGCCCAGATGCCGCTCTGGCGCAGAACCCGAACGTTGAGCGTGTGGCGTCACTCTCCGGAATGCTGGATCGGCTTAACGCGCAACCGTTCTACGGTTTCGAGGGCGAACACACCACTCGTTCACCGAAGTTCCTGATCGCGGAAGGGACTTTGTGCATGCAGTTGGCGCAGACCAAGCGGCTGCGCGGCAGGGTGATCGTCAACTTCCAGCTTCCGTATGTCCACGCGGGAGCAAAGTTTCAAATGCCTTATTGGAAGTGATCTGGTTAGCGCGCAACCGTCGAGGAGAGATCGGTGGCTGCGCGACTTGTTCCTGTAGCCTGCGCCGTACAATCGACGGAGGCGATGCCTGTGTAGGGGCACGTGCAACTGCTCTACCGATACGCAATGCAGCGACGGCCGGTTTCTCAACATGGGGTATGCATAGTCAATGATCACCGGTGACATCAAGAACCGCATCGATCAGGTTTGGAACGCGTTCTGGGCGGGCGGCATCGCCAACCCGTTGGAAGTGATCGAGCAGGTCACCTATCTGCTGTTCATCCGCCGCCTTGACGACCTGCAGACGCTGGAGGAGAACAAGGCCAACCGGCTGAAGCAGCCGATGCAGCGCCGCATCTTCCCGGCAGGCAAGGACGGCAGGAAGCGCGCTTACGAGGATTACCGGTGGTCGCGCTTCAAGCACTTCGCGCCGGCCGACATGTTCGAGGTGGTCGGCGAGCACATTTTCCCCTACCTGCGCACCGGTCTTGCGCAGCAGCTCGGCAACGGCGAATCCACCTACGCGCACCACATGAAGGACGCGCGCTTCACCATCCCGACGCCGGCGCTGCTGGCCAAGGTGGTGGACATGCTGGACCACGTGCCGATGGAGGATCGCGACACCAACGGCGACATCTACGAATACATGCTGGCCAAGATCGCCAGCGCCGGCCAGAACGGCCAGTTCCGCACGCCGCGCCACATCATCCGGCTGATGGTGGAACTCACCGCGCCGCAGCCCATGGATGTGATCTGCGACCCGGCCTGCGGCACTGCGGGCTTCCTGGTCGCGGCCAGCGAGTATCTGCGCGAGCAACATCGAAACCTGCTGCACGACAAAAAGCTCAACGAGCACTTCCACCACCGCATGTTCCACGGATTCGACTTCGACAACACCATGCTGCGTATCGGCAGCATGAACATGCTGCTGCACGGCGTGGAAAGCCCGGACATCCGCTACCGCGATTCGCTGGCGCAGGACCACGCGGGCGAAGAGGAAAAGTACACGCTGGTGCTGGCCAATCCGCCCTTCGCCGGCAGCCTGGACTACGAGAGCACCGCCAAAGACCTCCTGGATGTCGTTAGAACCAAGAAGACAGAGTTGTTGTTCTTGGCTTTGTTCTACCGACTCCTGAAACCAGGAGGGAGAGCAGCGGTCGTTGTGCCTGCAGGGGTGCTGGAGTCCGACGGGACGGCGCTGACCGCAATTCGAGAAATGCTCGTTGAGAACCTCCGACTCGAAGCCGTCGTAAAGCTCCCTCACTGGGTCTTCAAGCCCTATGCGAGCGTTGACACATCGATATTATTCTTCTCCAAGGGAGGAAAGACGGATAACGTCTGGTTCTATCGCATGGAGAACGACGGGTTTTCCGACGATGCACAGAAGACTCCTGTTGATGGCTCGGATATCCCAGAAGTGCTAGGCCTTTGGCGCGATCCGAAAGCAAGGAGGAAATCTGTAGATCTACGCAAGCATCGCATGGTTTCCGTCCATGAAATACGCCGCAACGGATACGATTTGTGCCCCCCGATGTATCTGAGCGGACATCAATACCCGAGTAATACCGATGTCGCCAAACTTGGAAGTCTTTTTGACATAGCGAGAGGCACCACCGCCGCATCTTCAGCTCTTGATGAAGGTAAGTTCCCGCTATTTACCACGTCAATCGTTCCGAAATGGTCGGATGCTGCCCCATTCGTTGGACCAGCCATATGCATTCCAACAGTTTCAGCGACCGGCCATGGGCATGCGTCAATTAAGACAATCCATCTCGTAGAAGGGCAGTTCGATGCGTCGGCCATCACTGCCGTTCTAGTACCTAAGAACAAGGATGTTCCGGTTCATACGATTTACTACTACCTCTTGGCACACAAGGATGAGATACTTGTTCCAATGATGCGCGGGACAACGAATAAGTCTCTCAACACCGATCGTCTTGCGGAAATTGAAGTGCCGGTATTGAAAGCCAATTCCCCACAAGGCATAGCGATCAAATCGCTTATGGATCAGAAGAGACGAATTGAAGAGGTCGAGACAGAACTCAATCAACTCCGCACACAACATAGAGAAGGGATTGATGCCCTTCGGAATGTAGCCACCTGAGCTACCAGTAGGACCGTAGCCCCGCCCATACACGCTGCACCACCGCACCTTCCGCAACGAGCTGTAGCGGCTCCTGCAAATCTGGAGCACCGATCCACAGTTGCGTCTTTGTCCGCGTGCGTGGTCCCGGCGGTGGCGCGCAACCCGGTGACTGTTTTACAACACCGCCCACCACGGGCACGCAATGACGCCGGGCGTCACCACCCGGATGCGCGGGTCGGCGCTCAACAACACGCCGCGAACCACGTCGGCGTGACGCTCGCGGAATGTCGTCAGATGGCGCGCCTCAGCCTTGCCTACGTCGTCCGCGGCTTTTACCTCGATGGGCAACAGCTTGCGGTCTTCCTCGGCGACGAAATCGACTTCCTGGCCCGAGCTCAGGCGCCAGTGATACAGGCCGTGTCCCGGTGCATCCTCGCGCCACACCAGCAGGTCGTGTGCGACCAGCGTTTCCAGATGGAAACCGCTGGGTGCCTTTTCGCGCGCGGCGGCCAGCGCCAGCGCCGCGTCCACGCTGTACAGCTTGGGCGCCTTGATGACGCGCTGGCCGGCGTTGCGCGAATAGGCGGGGATGGTCTCGATGAGGTACGCGCGCCGCAAGGCTTCGAGCCAGCGTCGCACCGTGGTCACGGGAATGCCGAGGTCGCCCGCCAGCCCGGACACATTGAGCACCTGACCGGTCCATGCCGCGGTCAACCGCACGAAGGCTTCCAGCCGGGGCGTTGAATCGACCGTGGTGATTTCGCGTATGTCACGCTGCGAGAAGATCGTGACATAGTCGTCCAGCATCCGTGTTCGTTGTTCGGGCGGCGCAGCGACTGCGCGCGGAAAGCCGCCGGTTTGCGCGGCCTCGCGCCAGTCGAGTGCGCCGCTGGCTTCGGCGCGGCGATTCAGTTCCGTGAGTACCGCACTTTCGTTGGATCCGAACAGGAAGGACCAGCCCGGATGGTTTTGGTCGTAGCGCAGTTCGCTGAAGGTCAGGGGTCGCAGCGTTCGATATGTGGCCCGCCCCAGCAGGGAATCGCCCACGGCACGGCCGATTTCAGGTTGGTTCGAACCGCTGACTAGGTATTGACCCTTGCGCTGGTCGGTATCGACGACGGCTTTGATCGCGAGCATCAGATCGGGCGCCCGCTGGATTTCGTCGATGAACGCCCCTCGATCGCCAAGATCACTGAGGAAGCCTTCGGGGTCATCCTGTGCCTGTTCACGGACGTCACGGTTGTCCAGCGTGCGCGTAGCAAAACCCAGATTTTCAGCAACTTGCAAGCAGAGCGTGCTCTTCCCGACCTGCCGGGCGCCCATGACCGCGACCACGGGATAAACGCGCAGATCAGCAGCAAGCTGGCGATGCAGCGTGCGTGGATATTGTTCGTTTTTCCCTGTATTGACCATCTAGGATACGCTATACTGATACGCAGCGGTCAATATACTGTACGGTGAAGACAATGCAAAATGCCTACTCTGTGGACGATCTACTGGAATTCCTCGATCATGCCGCCAAGCGCGGGCTGGTGCCCACGGCGACGGCCCAAGCCTTAGCCGTGGCCTCGCGCAACGTGTTGGGCGTGCTGACGGACGACGAAAAAAAGGATTTGGGCCAGGTGGATATTGAGGCCGCAATCAGGCGATTTACGAACAAGCGCGCCAGGGACTTCAACCCATCCTCGCTCAAAGTGTACGGTCAACGAGCGCAACGAGCGGTCACGCTGTTTTTGGACTGGCGCAAAGACCCTGCCAACTTCACGGTCAAAACGCGTGCGTCCCGCGGCACGGCCAAACGGCGCAATGGCACTCCGGACGACCGCCCGCAGGCGCCAGACGTACCGGCAGCGGCAGTGCCAGCGCAGACCGACGGCACGTACCAGTCGTCGTTGCCTGTTCGTCCGGGTGTGGTGGTTACGCTGATGAACATCCCGACCGATCTCACGCCAGCGGAAGCCGAACGGCTTGCCGGATTCATAAACATGCTGGCGGTCAAGTGACGACGGCGCGGGCGCACGCACAAGACACGGCAGACCGTGCAATCATGTCGCGACATTCGTGACAGGGCTATCTCAGTGTGAGTCAATTCGCCTTCCTCCAGCGCGAATGGCCGGCGGTGTGCGGCGCCGCGTCGAAGGCGGAAGCTGCGGTGCGTGCCGATCCACGCGCGGCCTGTTTTTACGCGCGCCGCGCGCTGGAACTGGCGGTGGATTGGGCGTACAAGCACGACCCGGCGCTGCGGTTGCCGTATCAGGACAATCTTTCCGCGCTGATCCACGAGCCTACCTTCAAGCAGACCTCTGGCGAGGCGGTCTTCAACAAGGCTCGGGTGATCGTGACGCTGGGCAATCGCGCGGTGCACAGCCACCGTCAGGTGCCTGAAGCCGATGCCGTCGCAGCGGTGCGCGAATTGTTCCACGTCTGCTACTGGCTTGCGCGCACCTACGGGCGCGGCGAGCGTCCTGACCCCGGGCTGTCGTTCAATGCCGCGAAGTTGCCGCATCCGGCGCGGGTTGCCGCACAGACCGCCGAACAATTGCAAGCGCTGCAACAACAACTGCACGCGAAAGACGAAAGCCTCGCGGTGCTGCTCGCCGACAAGTCCGCGCTCAACGAGGAATTGCAGCGCTTGCGCGCGGAAGTCGCCGCTGCCAAGAAAACCGCGGCCGCGCAGCCGGATGACCACGACTATTCCGAGACCCAGACCCGTGACTACTTCATTGATCTGCTGTTGAAAGAGGCCGGTTGGCCGCTGGATCAGGCGCGCGACCGCGAGTTTCCGGTCACCGGCATGCCCAACAACACCGGCGAAGGCTTCGTCGATTACGTGTTGTGGGGTGATGACGGCAAGCCGCTGGGTCTGGTCGAGGCCAAGCGCACGCGCCGTGATTCACGCGTGGGCCAGCACCAGGCTAAGCTGTACGCCGATTGCCTGGAAGCGCAATTCGGCCAACGGCCAGTGATTTTCTATTCCAACGGCTACGAGCACTGGATCTGGGACGACACAAGCTACCCGCCGCGACGGGTGCAGGGTTTCTACAAGAAGGACGAGCTGGAGCTGCTGATCCAGCGGCGCACCACACGGCGCCCGCCGGCCGAGGCGAAGATCAACGCGGACATCGTCGAACGCTACTACCAGACGCGTGCGATCCGCCGGATCGCCGAATCCTTCGAACGCGACCACGACCGCAAGGCGCTGCTGGTAATGGCGACCGGTGCCGGCAAAACGCGCACGGTCATCGCGCTGTGCGATCTGCTGATGCGCTGCAACTGGGTGAAGCGCGTTCTGTTCCTTGCCGATCGCGTGGCGCTAGTCAACCAGGCCGTCAACGCGTTCAAACGTCACCTGCCGGATGCCTCGCCGGTGAACCTCGTCACCGAGAAGTATGCCGAGGGCCGCGTGTTCGTCTCGACCTATCCCACGATGATGGGATTGATTGATGAAGCGGCTGACGGCCAGCGGCGTTTCGGCGCAGGCCACTTCGATCTCATTGTCATTGACGAAGCGCACCGCTCGGTGTTCCAGAAATACGGCGCGATCCTCGACTACTTCGATTCGCTTCTGGTGGGCCTGACCGCGACACCCAAAGACGAGGTGGACCGCAACACCTACCGCCTGTTCGACCTCGAAGACGGCGTGCCGACCGATTCGTATTCGCTGGAAGACGCCGTTCGTGATGGATTCCTGGTACCGCCGAAAGCTGTGTCGGTGCCGCTGAAGTTTCAGCGTGAGGGCATCAAGTACGACGAGTTGTCGGAAGAGGACAAGGACCAGTGGGACGCACTGGAATGGGACGATGACGGCAACGTCCCCGATCGCGTGGAGTCCGCGGCGGTCAACAAATGGCTGTTCAACAAGGACACCGTGGACAAGGTGCTGGAGCACCTGATGACCCACGGCATCGCCGTGGCGGGCGGCGACCGGCTAGGAAAGACCATCGTCTTCGCCAAAAACCAGCAGCACGCGGACTTCATCGCCGAACGCTTCAACGCCAACTATCCGCACTACAAGGGCGAGTTCGCACGCGTCATCACCTTCAAAACCGAGTACGCCCAGAACCTGATCGACGCGTTTGCGGTAAAGGCACCGCACATCGCGATTTCGGTGGACATGCTGGATACCGGCATCGACGTGCCCGAGGTCGTGAACCTGGTGTTCTTCAAGCTGGTGCGCTCGAAGACCAAGTTCTGGCAGATGCTCGGACGCGGCACGCGGCTGTGTCCCGATCTGTTTGCGCCGGGCGAGGACAAGGAATTCTTTTACGTCTTCGACTACTGCCAGAACCTCGAGTATTTCAGCCAGGACATTCCCGGCACCGAGGGCGCGGCGGTGGCGTCGCTCGCCAAGCGGCTGTTCAATGCGCGACTGGAGCTGATCACAGCGCTGGACCACGGCGCGCAGGGCAATCTCGCGCACACGCTGAAGGAAGCGATGGCGGGCTACTCGGGACCAAAGACCGGGGCGGAGGTGCGGCAGGCCATCGCCGAGCACCTGCAGCGGGAAGTCGCGGCCATGAACCTCGACAACTTCATGGTACGGCCGCATCGGCGGCTGGTCGAGAAATACGCCACACAGGAAGCATGGCAATCACTTGCCACCGACGCGATGGCCGAGTTGTCGCACCAAGTTGCCGGGTTGCCGACCGAGCTTGACCCGGAAAATGAAGAGGCCAAACGCTTCGACCTGCTTTCCTTGAGTCTCCAACTCGCGCTGCTGCGCGGCGAACCCGGCTTCCAACGGATGCGCGATCGCATCAAGGAAATCGCAGCCCTGCTGGAAGAAAAGGATGCGATCCCGCTGGTGCGCGAGCAGATGCCGCTGATCCAGGCTTTGCAAACCGACGAGTGGTGGCAGGACGTTACCGTGCCGATGCTGGAAGTTATGCGGCGTCGATTGCGCGGGTTGGTGCAGTTCATCGACAGGCGCCAGCGCAAGATCGTTTACACGGATTTCGAAGACGAGCGCGGCGACGAGGCGCATATCGAGCTTCCGGGGTTTGCGGCAAGCATCGATGCAGCAAAATTCCGCGCCAAGGCGCAGGCGTTCCTGCGACAGCATCTCGACCATGCCGCTGTGCGCAAGCTGCGTACCAACCAACCACTGACGCCAAACGACCTGAAGGACTTGGAACGGCTACTCGTCGAAGGTGGCGTCGGTAACGCAGAGGACATCCAGCGTGCCGCCGCCGATGCGCAGGGTCTCGGTCTGCTAGTGCGCTACCTCGTCGGAATGGATCGCACTGCGGCAAAGGAAGCACTCGGCAACTTTGCGAACGGAAAGACGCTGACGGCGAGCCAGATCGAGTTTGTCAGCCTGATCGTGGATCACTTGGCCGAGCACGGTGTGGTGGACCCGGCGACCCTCTACGAATCGCCCTTCACCGATGTCACCCCGCGTGGGCCGGACGGCCTTTTCGCTCCGGTGGAACTGGATGAGTTGATGCGGAGTCTTGAAATGGTGCGGGCTTCCGCCATGGCAACCGCATTCGCCCAGGACACTTGAAGGTAGATAGATCGAGGCGTCAAATCGCGCCCTACCGAGACTCGGATGCGCTTTCTCCCTCCTCTCTCTGCGCACTCTCGCCACTCGTTACTTGACGGTGGCCAAGGCCCATGGACGGCGAACCTGTACATGTGAATTTCCGCATGGCACAGCCGCTGTCTCGATCCCACGCCGGCTCAAAAGCGGATCCATGGACGCAGCGAAAACAAACAATCCGCAGAATAGAAACGGCTGCTACTGCCCGAAATCAGCCATTTCCCTGACACCGCCAAATGGCTAGCGTCCGCTGGGAGGGGCAGCCAGTTGAGCGCCCAGTCCGCTGGAAGCTGGCGCCCGAAGGCGCCAGCTTTGCTTTGCTGTCGGGAGGTGAGCGACGAAGCTGCTAGCGGGAGCGGTCCTGAACCCTGTCTTCGACTTTCGAGGGACGTACTGCCTTGAGTTCGGTGGCAGGCAACGCGCGCCCGGTGTGCAAGGCGATCGCGATCGAATCGCGGAAGCGGGAGATGAAACTTTCGGCCGCCTTCTTCGAATCGATCTTGGCTTCGGCGACGGCTTTCGCCGCGGCGTCTGCGACGAAAGCATCCTTGAGCTTTGGGTATTGCTTGACGGCCGCCTCGCGGTCCTTCTTGGATTCGGCTTGCAGGAACGCCTGCACCATCGGGTTCTTCTCAGACTCGCGGCGCTCGGCCCGGTGCTGCAGGATCTCGGCATCCTTTGGCGTCGGCTCGTAGCCGCGGACGCCGAGGTTTCGCGAAGTCGCTTCGACATAGACCGATTGCTGGAACTTCTTTGAGCCGGTTACTTCGATTTCCTTCCAACCACGTGCCTCGGCGATCTCGATCAGGGCGCGTGTGGTGAAGGTGCTGATCGGGAAGTACGCATGCATGCGATTGCCGCGATCGACGAACTCGATTTGGTCCGGTCGATAGGCTGAGCGAAACGCGTTGCCGTCCTGGTGATAGTGCGGCTTCAGGTGCTCGGGAATCGTGCGATCGGGGCTACCGGGCTCGCCACCAATGCGACGAATCTCGTTCAAGTCGCGCTTGGTGACGGTGCGGGCGCCTTCAGGCAACGGCGGTGCTTTTGGTTCGTCGCTCATAGTGAACTCCTTTGAGAGTTGGTTAACGCGTCATGGCGGAGAAGAGCTGATCCGCCGCGGTTTGGGCTTCGACTTCGGAAGATTCCCCGGAGGGAATGGCCACGTCGGACAAGTCGAGGCAAAAATCCGACAAGGGGCGTTCGTAAAGGGTATCAAGGTCCGTGGCTTCCACGGGACGGCTTGATGCGGTGTCATCGATCCCGCCGCTGTCTACCAGGGGTACGGGTGCGATCCGGGGTGGCGGCCGCCGACGATAGCGCAACGCCGGGTCGCGATGCCAGCGAATCTTGTCGGCCTGGATGGGCTTGCAGCCTTTGACAAGGATCAGGGCTTCCTCCTCGCCGATCTCCTTCACTTCCTGCGGCAGTAATAGCGCCCGCGCATGGTCCGATTCACTCATCGAGCGGGTGCCTTTGGAAAACGCCGACGGCCGTGAAGTTGATCTTGCTTGGTAGGTGTAGGTGCCGAGCTCGCGGCTGATCTCGGTGGCCACGGTCATGTCGGGCGGGGTGTAGCTGATCCGGACCTGGTGGTTCTGGAAAAAGGTGCGTGCAGCCTCTTCCCCATACAGCTCGCGGATTTGACTGGGGGACTGGAAGATCGGAAGCAACCGCACGCCGTAGCCGCGCAGGAACGCTACCGCCTCGACGATCAACGGCATTTTGCCCAGCGACCGAAACTCGTCGAGCAGCAGGAGACACTGGTACTTGAGCGCCGGGTTGCGCTCGGGCAGCTCGCGGGTGTTGAGATCGACGACTTGCTGGAAGAACAGGTTCAGCAGGGAAGAGAGGCGGAACAGATTGTCCGGGGTGATGCCGATATAGATGCTTGTGCGCCGCCGCCGCAGTGCTTCCAGATCAAAGTCGTTCGCCGATGTCGCGGCATCAAGGATGGGGTTCAGGAACAGCTCGAAGCGAGAGGTAAACGTCTTGCGGATAGACGTGCGCGTGTTGTCGGAGGTCCGAACGTAGTCCAGCAGCGCGTGCGTGCAGGAATCGCTGTAAGGCGTTCCCTGCGCTTGTCGTGCTTCGATGATTCCGGTGAACCGCTGGTCGTCGCCTGCGAAGGATTCGCGTGCGACCTGGCCGAGGGTGGCTTGCTTACCCGGCGTTTCCAGGAGATACAGGACTAGACCGAGGAACAGGGAGCGGCACGAGGCTGTCCAGATCGGGTCGGTGCCGGCAATGTCCGGAAAAAGAATGTGGGCGATCTTCTGGATGTCGTCGACCCGCAGCGAGGCGTCTTCGCGGATGTAGGCGAGGGGATTCCAGCGATGCGTTTGGCGCAGCGGCGATGCAGGGTCGAAGAGGAACACATCATGCCCGTGTGCGGCACGAAACCCGGCCGTGATTTCCCAGTTCTCCTTCTTGATGTCGAGCACGATGACCGAATGGTTCCAGTTGAGCAGGTTCGGGATCACGACACCGACACCCTTGCCGGAGCCGGTCGGGGCCGCAAGCATCACGTGCGGATAGCGTTGCAGGCTTGCGGTCAGAAACTTGCTGCCACGACGGCCGACGATGATGCCGTCGCTGGCGTCATCGAGCAGCCCCGCTTTGCGAATCTCACGCACCTTCGCGAAACGGGCTTGGCCATGCTGGGCCCGTTGGGGCTTGATGAAGAACAGTGCGACCGGGGCCAGCACCACGGCCGTCGCGGCAGCGCCGCTGATCAAGAGGTCATGCCGCACGCTGGCGAACGAGCGGTAGGCGTGGAAGTAGAGCGGCCAGGTCATGAGGGTAGCCACCGGTTGGCCGTGGCCGTGGAACGCCAGCCCCAGATAAGCGTGACCGGCCAGCCACAGCCAAACCGGCACGGCGCACAGTGCCAGCAGCACGACGAGGATTGCCCTAACCCAGAAGGGTGCGCTTGCGTTGCGGGTCATAGTAGATTCCGGTGACGCGGCGCACCTTGTCGACGATGGAAAACTGGATCACCACATCGACCAGCATGAACAGCAGTTGCTTGATGTCCTCGCGTGAGAGCTGGGCGCCGCCGACCGATTCCTTGACCAGCAACATGAGCTGCTCGATGGCGAGGCGCGGCGAAGTCGCATGCACCGAAGTGATTGAGCCGGGGTGTCCGGAGTTGACGTTGCGGATGAAGTAGAAGGCTTCGTCCGAACGCAGCTCGGCGAGCAGGATGCGATCGGGTTTCATGCGAAGGCACGCTTCCAGCAGCATCTTCGGTGTGGCCTTCGACACACCCTGACCATCCTTGGAATAGAACAGCCGCACATGGTTGGGTTGTTTGAGGATGTCGAGCTCGGGCGTGTCCTCGATGGTGATCAGCCGTTCTTCGGGAGGGATCAGGTCGACCAGCGTCTTCATGACCGTGGTCTTGCCCGAGCCCGTCGCCCCGGAAATCACGATGTTCTGCCGGGTGCGTACGGCGAGCTCGAGAAACTCGCGGATGCGATGCGCGGCGAGCAGGGCGCTCAGGCGATCCTCCAGCGAACGCGCCGGGTCCTCGCCGACCAGCACCTTTTCAAAGGCGCCGGCCTTCTCATAGTCGTGCAGATCAAAGCGCAGTTTTGAGGGTTTGCGGATGGTGAGGCTGACCGTGCCCGCCTGCACGGCCGGCGGAATGATCGCCTGCACGCGCTCGCCGGTCGGCAGCGCGGCCGAAACCAGCGGTGCGCCCTCATGGATGGCCTGTTGCGTGGAATTGGCGATCAAGGTGGCGAAGGTGCGCAGGTGCTCATAGGTCAGCTCCGGCATGACATGCACGCGCCAGCCTTCGCGGCCTTCCGTCCACACCTCTCCTGGCCGATTGATGACGACTTCCGTGACGTCGTGGGCGAGGAGTCCACGCAGCGGCTGCATGAATGTCTCGATCGCCGAGGGTGCCTGCGCGGACGAGCGTTCGACGATTGGCACTTCAGCGGGTTGCGGTAAGTCCATACACATCCCCGAAGTACAGATCACGTGCGACGAAGATGTTGACGTGTGCCCCTTGCGCCTTGGTGAGTGTTGGCGGGATGTTGACCGTGTTCTCGACGATGATCGCCGCGGCATCGTTGGCGGAGTTCGCGGTGTTGGTGAAAGTGAGGCTGTTGTTGTTGGAGCCGCTGCTGTTTTGCACGGCCGAGGAGGCCAGGTCATCGACCACCGAGACCAGCAGCGCGGAGCCAAAGCGCGCCCAGAAGTGATTGTCGACTTTGCCATCGAGTCCCGAGCGCCCGAGCGCATCGGTATTGGGTGAGTCGAGATTGATGATCACGCCATCGGGTGTTTCGGCCCGCGTCCACAACACGAAGATGCGGCTTTGACCATGGTGGAGCTGCGCGGCCTGGTATTGACCGACCAGACGCGAGCCGCGCTCCAGCAGCAGGACTTTGCCGTTGGTCGAGTAGACGTTGCGCGCGAGCACGCAGCTGGTCATGCCGGGCACTTCCGAGGACAACGCGGTCTGCAGGATGCAGTCGAGGAACATGCCTTCAGTGAGGGTCATGTCGGGATCGGGCAAGAGCGATGCGCTGACCTCGGTGGGACGTGTAGCGGTCAGTGCATTGGCCAGTGTGCTTTGGGCACTCGCCTGCCGGGGTGCGATGTTGCCGGGTTGCCATCCGGCAGGTGAGGGCGGGCCAGGCACTGCTTGTCCACCACCGTCTTGATTCGCCAGGGCGCTGCCGCTGATGGCCAGGAGCGGCGCACGTTTGCGCCGTTCGGCGAGATCGGCGGCGGCCTTTTGCGCGGGCGTCATGGCCGGCGCCTGGGTTTGTCCCGTGAGGGTCGATGCCGCGGTGTTTGAACCGGCCGTTGGCGGAGGTGGTGCGGTTTGCTTGTCGAACGCGCTGCGGGTCAGGTCAGGCAGGTTGGGCTTGAGCGTGGCGACGTGCGAGGTGTGGTTGCGGTGGGCCAGTGCGCCGAGCATGGCGCGCGCGGCCAACGCGATGACCAGCACGACCCCGAGTGCGACCAGTATCGCCAGGAACCAGCGGTTGCGTTTGCGCGGCCTGCCTACTTGCGGGATGCCGCGCTCGGTGACTTCGTTGGTTTCATCGACGCTCATGGTGAATGGCCTTGGACAGGTTCAACACGCGGTGCTTGAGAAAGGGGCGGCATCGCGATGTAGGCACGAGGCAGGTTGGCGGTGGGAACCGGGGCGGACGTTGCGCCCGGCCCATCGGTCTGCGCGGTGGGTGTGACCACCGCCGGCGCCGCATCGACATTCCCGCGGGGTGCCTGTGCACGAATCGTGCGCTGTACATCCGGGCTGATCGTGTCGGTCGGTGTGGCAATGCCACGCGGGTTGTAGCTGCGGTTCTGGATGCACGCCACCGACTTGCCACGGCGCAAGACCAGCTTGCGGGTCGTCGTTTGGATGACGTACTGGTCGCCGCGCATGGCGCCATTGACCAGGCTTTCGCTGCCATCGGCGTTGATAATGAAGATCGCAGGTATTTCCTGGGCGTTGGGAAAGCGCAGGTAGGTGAACCGGCCATCGTCATAGACCTCGGATGGCCAAAGGCTGTGCTCGCCGCAGGCGTAGTAGTTCCAGTTCAATGGCTTTGGCGGCGCATCGAGCCGGGCAACCAGCTGCGCCTGTTCTGCCTTGGCTTGCTCGACGTGCGCGAGGGCTGCCGCATCCTCGGGATAACGGAACCGCACTTCGAAGAACATGCCGGCGCTGTGCGGACCTGAGAGTCCCGCGGCGTGACGTGCGTCGAGTGAGAGCTGGTAGACGCGCTTGTTGGTAACGACCGTCGCGTTGGTAACCGCGTTGTCCTCGCGCGGCTTCACGAACAGGTGCGAGCCCACCGGCGCCACTTCCCAGGCGAGCGAATCGCCGAGCGCGACGCTTTGCACGTGTTCGCCCGGCGCAAACTCGATATCGGTCGAGTACCCGTAGTGGCCGATGATCTTGACGACATCCGCGGCGTTGTATGCGACCGTCTTGATGCGCGCATCGTAGCGGCCACTTTTGGGGATCGACTCAGGCCACGCGAGTGCGGGGGTTAGCAACAAGAGCAGGACGAAGACGGTGAGGTATGCGCGCATGCTCAAGCTCCCGTCGGAACGGTTTCGGGGTCGAGCCGGTAATCGCTCACCTGAAACCCGATTGGATCAACGAGCCGTGCCTTCTCACTGGTTGGCGGATTCAGGTAGCGATAGGTGATCGTCGCAATCCAGCGGGTGACGCGATCCTCCGCATTCGGCACGTGTTCGGTCCGCGTAAAGCGCACCTGCGCGACGCCCTTGCCAAGGAAGGCGATGGCATTCACCGAAACGTCGACTTGTCCGTCTTTCCCGTACACCGCGGTCGGCGAGTGCGGGTTGTTCGGCTTGATCTGCTCGAAGTAGCTATTGGCCACTTGCGGCGTGGACATCGTCGTGACCGCTTCGTAGTCGGGATAGGCCATGGCGTTCGAGTAGGAGCCGCGATAGGTGACGTAGCGCGCCAGGAAATATTTGTCGATCGCCTCGTTGTAGGACTCTTTTTGATTGGTCAGGCGGGTGACGATGTCCGTCGCGCCGGTGTTCTTGTCCACGCGCACGACGAAGGGTTCGACGGTTTTCAGCGGCGTCAGCAGCGCGACGGCCGAGACTGCCACCAAAGCTGTCGCAAGACCGCCGCCTGCAAAGAGCCACGCGCGACGCTCGGACTTTTGCGCCCGTACGACCTGGTCGGCTTCCCATGTCCTGGCGGCGTGGAGGAAGGCAGCCGTTTCTGCGGAATCGTTCATGACGCCTTCTTCTCCGGTGCGCGGTAGTGGTCGGGGGTGTTGATCGGTGTGTAGCGCCCGTGGCAATCCGGTGCCTTGGCCGGCGTCGCCGCACAGGCGGCGAGGGAGAGCAGGGCGCCCAGCAAAAGCGTTGCGCGCCAGGTCGGCGTGAGACGATGCGTCATGGTGAGTTCCTTCAGATCGAGTTGCGTTGACGTGCTTGCCAGGTACGGCGGACCATGCCTGCGGCACTGCGGCTCGTCAGGTGTCGGGCTAGCCGCTCGCTGGGTGTCATGGACAACCCGCGTTCGGCCCGGTCGCGGGACCAGCCCTTGTGGGAGTGGCCGGTGCCGATTGCGCGACCGGCACCCATGGTCAGTAGTCCGACTCCGGCCGCGCGTCCCAACATGCCCTGGGCCTGCAGGGCCAAGCCACCGCCCAGCGCCGAGGCGACCGAACGGGTCTGGAAGAGCACCGCGAGCGTGGCCAGGGTGGCACCGAATACCTTCAAGGTATCGATGACGAGTTCATCCCATTGGTCGGTGTTGATCTGGGTGAGGTAGTCACTCAGGAAGTGGAAACACAGGCTGATCGCGCACGCGACCAGCAGAAACAGGACCGCAAAGTTCACCACCTGGCCGAGCCACGCTTCGAAGAAACGTTGCGTCTGGGGGAAGATCGCCAAGAGGATGAAGAGCGGGCCGATGGCCAGCAGCAACGCCGTGAAGATGAAGGCCATGAAGATGATGCCGCAGGCGATTGCGACGACGAGTGTCACGGAGAGCCAAATGGCAAAGGCCAGAAAGTAGTAGCCAATCCCACCCAAGCCACTCACGCCGCCGTATCTCTGTCCTTGGGCCCACGCTTTGTCGCCGATCTGGATGCCCTGGTTTTCTGCGTTGTCGAGTACATCCGCGATCGTTGTGGGCGAGCTTCCGGAACTGGAACCTGGGGCCACCAGATCTGCTGCAACCGCGCTCGGCGCCTGCAGGAAGAACTGCGCGACCTGGCCTTGATAGAAGCCGGCCGTCAACGCAAACGCGACGATGACCACGATGCGGATCACGCGTTTGACCCCATCGGTCAAGGGCTCGCTGATCCGGCCGCTCGCAATCCCGACGGCCCACAACAACACGTAGATGGTGAGCAACGCCGTGGCCGCCCCACCGATGATGGCGACCATGGTCGAAGACGCGGCGTTGACGTAGTTCGTCGTCGTGGTGACGATCGAATCGAGCAACCAGTGCGCAATGCGGGTATCGCTGGTGACCATTCTGCTCTTCGCCGATTACTTCGCGGGGCACGCTGTTGCTGGCGTCTCACCAAAGTAGGAGGGATCCATGCACCGATTTGCCTTTTGCACCACTCCACACCATGGGTTGGTTGCGCGCTCGGCGGCTGTTGCCGATTCGTTGCATTTGGCGACCGCCATATTCATGTTCGCCACGTTCTTCTTTCCGAGGAGCGTGTGGTAATCCGGGACCCGGTCGGCTGAGTGCGAACAGCCTGCGAGCGCTACGACGGAGGCGGCGAGAAGAAAGATCAAGGGGCTCTTCATTATGGTGTTCTCCATTTGGGTCAGTATTTGGCGGCGGTGAGCTTGTAGCCGTCCTCGGTTTCGTGTTGCTGCTGGACGCGGCGGCTGTTGTCGATGAGGGCATTCATCGATTGCAGCTTGATCAGCTCGTTGAGCAGCATCCCGTTTTCGATCTCGATGCGCGCCTGCAGCTCACCGATCGATTTCATGTCGGTGGTGCTGTTGATCTGGCCCATGAGCTGGTTGAGGCGCTGGAACCTTGCACCGGAGTCGTCGTAGGTCTGGGCATTGAGTGCCTGCGCGGTGGCGGCATCGTTGAGGTGGGTCGTCAGCGCCTGCGTGACCGTCGCATCCACTTGGGCGAACTGCGGCTGGTTGAGCTCGGAGGCCTCGCTCTTGATCTGGTTGGCAAGCGCGCCGACCTGGCCGCCGTTTTGCATCGCCGCCAGGGTTTGGTGCCAGTTGGTCGGGATGTTCGCGGTGTAGTTTTCGGCGTCGATCGCGCCGAGCCCCCGGCTGCCGGTGAGGGACGCGTATTGCTGTTTGGCCTGTTCGAGCTGGGCTTTCAACTGCTCCAACTGCTGGATCATTTCCGTGTAGCGCACGATCGCCTGCTGCAGGTTGGCGGGGTCGATCACGACGGCTTGTGCGTGCGCGATCGGCGCGCCCGTGAATGTTCCCGCCGCCAGGGCGGCGGTGAGTGCGATTACCGTTGCGGTGCGTTTCATTGCGCTCTCCTCATCTGATCGAAGATTGGAAGCCAGTGATCGGGGTTGTCCCCGGCTTTCGCGATGGCGCGGGTGGCGAGCTCCACCGACGCTGCGGTACCCGACAGCACGGCCAGCTCCTGCTCGAAACCGCGCAGGTTCAGTTCGCAGACCGTGGCGTTCTGGCCCTGCTTGAACAGGAAGCCGCGCAAGTTTTGCTCGACCATGTCTCTTCCGATGATTTCGTATTCGCGTTCCGTCAGCTTGAATCCCTCGATGTAGTCCTCGCGGGCTGCCTTGGGGTTGGGGAGATAGAGCTGGGTGACGCACTGTTCGATCAACTGGCGACTGATGCGCGAGCGCAGTACGTCGGAGGGGCTCTGTGTTCCAAAGATCGCCAGCGCATTGCGCTTGCGCCAGGTCTTGACTGCATCGAGCGCCTTGCCCTCGAAGACCGGGTCGAGCAGCATCTTCCAGAATTCATCCATGTTGAGGATGAAACGGCGACCGTCGATCAACTGTTCCATGCGATGGAACAGGTACATCACCGTCACGGTGCGGGTCTCGTCGTTGTCGAGAAAATCCGTGACGTCGTAGCCGAAGTGCCGGCCGGTGGCGAAATCGATCGTGTCGGTCTGGTTGTCGAGCAGCCATCCGAGCGAGCCGCCCGCGCACCACCTGCGAAACCGGGCGGCGTTCCCGTTCGGATCGGTGGGATCGAAGAATTCCTTGAGTGCGGAAAAACGGCGCGCTTGATAAGGCATCATGTAGAGGCCGTTGACTGCATCGTGCACTTCGCGTTCGCGCGAAGGGGAGAACTGGAACTGCGCGTCTTCTCCCGCGATGCAGCGCTTGACGAGTTGCATCAGGAAGCTGCGATTGCCGGGCGTGTCGGGCAGGGCGCAAGGGTTGAAGCCGGTCGGAACGCCGTTCCTGAGCGTCGAATACTGCCCGCCCATGGCGCGGACGAAGATTTCCTGGCCTTGGTCCTTGTCGAAGGTGAAGACCGTCGGGCGATACTTCTCGCACTGGGCCAGCATGAAGGTCTGGATGACGGTCTTGCCCGCACCGGTGGGCCCAAGCAGCAGGGTGTGTCCCGGGACGCGCTCGTCGACATCGCCTTCGTTCGCGCCGCGCCTTGAAGTCGGCGGCAGGTGGAAGTTGAAGTAGAACGGCGTGCCGGAGGTGGTTTTCAGGAGCGTCACCGCCGGTCCCCATTGGTTCCCGTCGTAGCGGCCCATCGGGTAGTTGTGGAAGCCGGTGAAACCGACGATGTTGCTGGAAGAAATCGCCGCCGGTCGTGGACGCAGTTGAAAGTTGCCCGGCAACTGCGCGAAGAACGCGGCTTCGATGCATTCATCCTCGCGCGCCACCGTGAAGCCGCACTCGGATAGCGCGGCACGCGCGTCCGAGAGGCGATCAACCAATTCGCGTTGCGTGTCGGCCAGGATTTGCAGGCTCAGGTGATGCTCGCCGAAGACGACGCGGTTGCTTGCGAGGTCATCGAGTGCGGAACTGATATCGGCAATTTGCGATTCGGAAGCATCTTCCGCGTTGATCAGCAGACGCTGTTGCTTTTGCAGCGCGGCCATGGCCTTGTTGCGGCCATAGATCGCGAAGGATTGCGTGAGCACGAACGGGAAGGGCAGCGTGAGCAGCACATTCAGATGGCCGGGCTCGGTGCGCTCGACCTGATAGGCACTGGCCGCGAGCATCGCCCCGATCCTGACGTTGGTCGGTGAGCGGATTTCCAGTTGGTCCACGCCGAAGGAAACCCGAGAGCTGACCATACCGAATGCGGCGCGCCCTTTCGGGACGGCGATGCGTTGCCATTCGCCATTGATGAGATGGGAGAGGAACTCCAGCGGCTCGGAGCACACCGCCCCGTTGTGCGTGTAGGTCGAAAGACGGCGCGGTGCGTAGCGGCTCAAGCCGGCGAGCACCGTTTCGGCCAATTCGTCGAGGCGAGCCGACGCGTCCGAGATGGACTCGAGCACGCTCGCCGCGGTTTTCTTGGCTCCGAAGTCGAGCAGCTTCATGCCCGGCGATTTGCCACGTACCAGCAGCGTCACGTAGTGGGCGTTGGCCATGAGCTGCACGCCCGACAGGCTTTCGCGGTAGTGCGCGTTCAAGCGCCCGGCGAAGTTGTCCTCGAAGGCGCCTTCCGGATATTCGGAGCGCTCTTCGCGTACGGTGTGTGTCCACAACGCCACGTTTTCGGTCGCGATGTTGCGGAGCAGGCCGGTCAGCGCGTCATGCCAGCCCTGGATGTCTTCATCGTCTGCGCATTCATGTGCAACGCCCGCGAGCTTGATGACGGTGAGCGTGTCGCCGGCGACCGTGCGCACGTTGAAATCCGACACGTGCGTGGAATACGGGATGAAGTCGGCCAGTGGCCGCGCCGCATTGGCGAGGCCTTGCTTGGGAGCGAGCATGGAAAGTCCTTATCTGCGCTTGCGGTGCGGCAGCGGCGAATAGGAGCCTGCACGCCAGTAGCCGCGCGTGCGGTGCATCGCCTTGGTGTTGAGTTGCAGTCCGAGATACCGGAATGCGCGGGGATCCTTCGCGCAGATCAGGCGCGCGATGCCGTACAGCACCAGTCCCGATCCGAGCGCGCCTACCTTCCACATCACGTTGGTCTGCAGCATGTTGGCAACGAGATAGGCGACGGCACTCCCGGACGTGATGAAAAGGAGTGCCTGGATCGGCAAGCCCAGCAGCACCGGCGGGCGTGCAAGGCCGCCGAACAGGGGATCGCTGCGCAGTCCGGAAGCCACGCTCAGCATCCCCCGGCGCCGTACAGCGCCGTCACGACTTCGGTGGCGACGCCGGCCACGATCGCGCCGATCAGGACTTGCCCCACCGTGACCCAGGACATGCGCCCGAAGGCGGCCATGACGCCGGAGCCGAGTACCGCCACGACCAGGATGAAGAACACACCTTCTTTTATCCACGTCAGCGCGCTGTTGGCCTTGGTGCACAGATCCATGCCGCCGGCCGCCTGCGCAAGGGCAAGATGCGGCGAGAGCGCGCTGACTGTGATGACGGCGAGGCAGGCGATCAATCGGATATAACCCGTGTTGCGGGCAAAAACGGAGCAGCAAGCAGCCAGGCGGGTTGACGCCATCATCGGTCGATCTCCAAAGGTGGGGGGTGCGGGTTAGATCACTTTTGCTCACCGAGCAGGAGCGTCGGCGGCAAGGGTCCGTGCTGCTTGATGGTGTTGAGCAAGCGGTCGAGCGATTTGTATTGGCGGGGCTCCTTGGTTGCGGTTCCGATCAGGGTCATGAATTCGTCTTTCCAGACGGGCAACGCCTTGAGGCTGAAGCCCCGCTTGCTTTCATAGATGCACAACTGGCGGATCGCCTGGTTGGCGATCTGATCCGCCAACTCCGCCTCGAACATGGTTGGTTCAATGCGCGGCTGTTTGGGCAGGTAGAACGTTCGACGCTTGAGTCCGTCCCTGGTCGATTTCGAGGGCTTGTCCGGATGTGGCATGGGGAAGGTCCTGATCGGCCGAACTCGGGCCGAGTCTAGTCCTCGTGTAAACGTTTTCCCTCTGCAATTCGTCACTCCCTGTTGCACTATGTTCTTGTCGTGTCCATGCAGCGGCGGCGTAAACATCCCAGCTCGGTGGCGGCGTCTGCACGGCGACGGTGGAGGTTGCCGTGCGGGAGGTGCCGGCTCCCTTGACCTGTCGCAGCAGCCACGCATCGATCACCTGGGTTGGTATGCCGAGTTTCACCATGGCGTTGGCTTCAGCGATTGCGGTGTCGACGTTCGTTGGTGGAGGTGCGGCGCTTGCCGGGGCGATGCCGAGGACAAGCGTCGCGAGACAGGGCATTGCATGGCGCAAGATGGACATTGGTTTGCAGAATAATGATAAGTTTATGAACATAAAGTTACTAAAAATACGTCGCTTATTGTTCGCAATTTGCAAACACTACAGTCCGAAAATGCTTGTGTCAACGCCATTTTTGGTTATTTTGCTTATGGGTCTGAGCGGGCCTTCAGAGGACATTCAGTGGGCGCCGCTTTGCGGACGGCTGTCGTGAACCGAGCCGACGATGAAGTCTTCGTCTCGGCCCTGTGGGCTTCCATCCTCGCCTGAAAGGAGCGAGCGTGTCGTCGCGTGCTCCGCGTCAGGCGTCGAGCCACGGGGCAGGGCGCTGGTGCGTGTTGCCAGTGGCAACGCGCTTGTTTGTGCGTCGGTGGAATTGTGTGCGCGTGGCTTGTCGATGCGTCAGATCGATCCGGTCTTCCCCGCCAACGCGTGACTCACGGTTGACGCGCACAGCGTTTGGCCGGTGTTGCTTGTCGGTATGGACAGGGCGGCCTGGTGCGCCCATTGGGCTTCCAGTCCGCGCCTGCGCCGATAGTGGATTCTCGCCGTGCTGCGCGCGGCTGCGAATCCTACGGCGCGCGTGTGCGCGTCCACACGGGAACGCCGCTGCGCGGCTTTTCCCCCGCCGGCGAGACCGGCGGCTCCCCCTGTTGCCTACGCCGCCGCTTCCCGTGTCAAGGGACGCTCGCGGCCCGTGTCCTCGCTGCGCTGCGGGCCGCGCCAGCCGCTCGCTGCGCCCTGCGGGCGCTGCCCTTGACACTGCGGCAGCTCCGGCAGGGCCGGTGCCCGTCCGAAAGCTGACGCGACCCGCCGGGTCGCTTCGCTTCCGGCCAGACACGATAGGAGCAGCCATGCAATCGACGATCTTTCGCAGCACCCATTGCGTGCGAGACATTGCCACATCCGACCTGCCGCGTGATCGCTTGTTATCGCGCGGTGCAAGTGCACTTTCCAACACTGAACTGCTGGCGGTGCTGTTTGGCTGCGATCCCGAGCGAATCCGCGCAGATGTTTGCGCGGCGGGAGGTTTGGCCGGATACATGATTCGCCACGATGCAGCATTGCCGCTGGGACGGCAAGCGCGGGTGCGGGCGGCGCTGGAACTTGCACGGCGCGTGATGGGCGAAGAACTGGCAGGCCGTGAGGCGTTGACCAGCCCGCGCGACAGCGCGGCTTATCTAAAAGCGCGACTGGCCCATCTGCCATACGAGGTGTTCGCTTGCCTGTTCCTCGACAACCGCCACCGCGTGCTGGCATTCGAGGAAATGTTTCGGGGAACCTTGGACGGTGCGAGCGTGCATCCGCGTGAAGTCGTGCGCGCGGCGCTGGAACACAATGCGGCGGCGGTGATCCTCGCCCACAACCACCCCAGCGGCGTCGCCGAACCTTCGGCTGCCGATCGCAACATTACCCGCCAGCTCCGCGACGCACTGCAGCTTGTCGGCGTGCGGGTGCTCGATCATCTGGTGGTTGGCGCCGGTGAGCCCACTTCGATGGCGGCGCGGGGGCTTATCTGATCGCCAACCCGTGCCGGCGCAGGGACGCGCTGGCACGCATAGGCGATCCGTGGCGAACTTGAGGCAACCGCGATGCAACGTTTCAATGTGACCTACGATTACACACTTCCCGAAGACGCCGAATTTGGCGACTGCACCGAACGCGGGTTTGTCGATCAAGGCGTGACATTACACCGGGCCGTTAGCGCAGCACGCCACGTTGGCATGAACGGGGCGGAGTGTGTCGAGCCGAGCGACTCGCGCCACGATTGCGCGCGCTGGATCTCGATCGTTGGGCATCGTTTCCAAGACGGCGCCGGCGTCACCGCAAGCATCCATTTCCCGAACAACACGACGTCCGCGAGCCGCGCTCGCTTGGTGCGCGTTCTGTCCCGCGAACTCTAGTGCAAAACGCCAGCCACATGTTCACCGTCGCCGCAAGAACTGGCCGGCTTCGCCAGCTTACTGTCCAGCCACGACAACTCTTTAACCACCACATTTGATTGCTCACAGATCGACAGGCCGTTGCCGGCCGAGCTGTGTGAAAGCGACTCCATTCTATAGACTTGGGAAGTCGAGCCGACGAGGCGGTTCCGATGGCGCGTTTCGTGGAAGGAGGCGATCGTTCGCAGAGCGTGCTGTTTCCTGAGCGGCTACCTACGCGCTTCAATGGTGGCTGTGTTGATGGTGGATGTCCGGAAAATGAGGATGACTGTGCGTCAGCGGCTTATGGGTATGCGGGTGCGTATGGGGCTCGCGACCGTCCCAGTCGAAATCGTGCTCATGTTGGTGATGCGCATCGTGTACGTGGCGATGGGTGTGTGCGATCACTTCATGGGTGTGCAGGTGCTCGTGGCGTTCGGTCAGGTGCAACCAGACGCCGGCTCCCATCAGGATCGCCGCCAGCCAGAACATCAGCGACGCGTGATCCCCGAACGCAAGTATCGCGATCGCTGCACCCATGAATGGCGCAGTCGAAAAATACGTTCCGGTTCGCGCGCTGCCCAGTCCGCGCAAAGCGAGGACGAACAGCACCAGACTCACGCCGTAGCCGAGTAATCCGATCACCATCGCTTCGCCGATGGCCAGACCCGTAGTGATGTGCGCGCCGAGTGACAATGCGATCCCCGTATTCACGGCGCCGGCAACCGTTCCCTTGAGGCAAGCCAGAAACAATGCGTCCGTGGCCGACACCTTGCGGGTGAAATTGTTGTCCAGCGCCCAGCACAGACACGCGCCTGCAATCAGCAAGGTGCCCCAGCCGAGGCCCGCGCGTGGAGTAGAACCGGGCCAAGCCAGCAACACCGCCCCGGCGACAATCAGCACCATGCCCAGTACCACGCGGCGCCCCGCGTTTTCGCGAAAGACGATCCACGCCAGCAACGCGGTCAGAACAGCTTCCAGATTGAGCAACAGCGAGGCCGTCGCAGCGGTCGCCTTAGTGAGCCCCAGCATCAGCGCCAGCGGACCGAGAACACCGCCGAAACCGATCGCGAGTAGCAGCCAAAACCATTCGCGTCCAGACATCGACGGCGTGCGCCACCCGCAGTCGCGTACCAGCCTGATCAATCCGAGGCCGATACCGCTTCCGAGGTAAAGCAGGCCGGCCAACAGGATTGGCGACAGATCGCGCAGCAGTTGTTTTGCGAGCGGCGTACTCGCGCCGAACAGCACTGCTGCGAGCAACGCCGCTGCGATAGCCGGTGAGTATCGCTTCGTCAGGTTCATGCTCCAATCCTCTCAAAGGTTGGAGGGCCGCAAAAGTCGGAGCGGTTCAGGTGAGATCGTTCGGAATCAGGCCGCTTCGAGGTGAGCGGCATTCGGACTCGCCTTCAGCAGGCAGCGGGTGGCCTACTGTAAACCTGCCTCCAGAGTTGCACCGTGACGCGGCGGCGACTATGTTGATGGCATGCGCCGCCCGTTCCATCCGCGTTCCCGCAGCTTCCGAGCCGTGCTCGGCATGGCGCTGCTGGCATGGACGCTGCTCGCGTCGGGTGCACTAGCCGGGCCACTGCGCATGGCCGATGCGATGGGCGTGAACGCGGCGATGCAGGCGGCGCAACCGCAGTCGACCACGGTGCATTGCGACGGCATGGCAATAGTGCCGGGCTCCCACACGTCGACTCCCACGCCGATGCCACCGGCTGGCAATGGCCATGGTTGTTGCCATAACGGCGGTTGCTATTGCGCATCTGTGTGCAGCGGCATCGTCGGTGTGCCGTATCTGGGCCTGGAGATGCAGCCGATACACGGTACTGTGTTTTCCTTGATCTACTCCCAGCCGGTGCGGGCACTTTCCGCGCCACCCTTGCGACCACCGATCGCCTGACTCCCGATCGCGGCGCCCAGCGCCGCTTGTCTGCATTTGCCCGTGAGCCTGACTCGCGGCAGATGCTCATCTTGATCGTATTCAGCGTGTAACCGCGCTGTTCGGGAGCTCAACATGGAAGACCGCAAACCATTTCCGGGCTTAGCGTTGCCCGGGTTTTCGCGCCGCCGCTTCGTGCAAGGGCTAGCGCTCGGCGGCGTCGCCGCAACTTTGGGCGCGTGGCCCAAATTGTCTTGGGCCTCGACCGGGCCAGAGCAACAAAACGTCCTGTCCGGCACCGAGTTCAATCTGGAGATCGCGGACATGCCGGTCAACTTCACCGGCCATCCCGCGGTCGCGCACGCCATCAAAGGCCAGTTGCCCGGCCCGATCCTGCGGTGGAAAGAAGGCACCACGGTCACGCTGCGCGTCACCAACCGGCTGCCGGTGCAAAGCTCGATCCATTGGCACGGCATCGTGTTGCCGGCGGACATGGATGGTGTGCCGGGCATCAGTTTTCCCGGCATCGCGCCGGGCGAAACTTTCGTCTACCGCTTTCCCGTGAAGCAGAGCGGCACCTACTGGTACCACTCGCACTCGCATTTCCAGGAACAGAACGGTCCGTACGGACCACTGGTGATCGAACCCGCTGGGCCCGAACGCAATCCGGCCGACCGCGATTACGTGGTGATGCTCAACGATTGGACCGATCTCGATCCGGCGCGGATCTTCGCGATCCTGAAAAAGCAGGGCGACTACTTCAACTTCAACCAACTCACGCTGCCGGATTTCCTGCGCGACACCTCGATGCTCGGCCTTCGCGGCGCGCTGCAGGCGCGCGCAATGTGGAACAAGATGCGCATGAACCCGCGCGATGCGATCGACGTCAGCGGCTTCACCTATACGTATCTCATGAACGGCAACACGCCTGCCGGCAACTGGACGGGCCTGTTCAAGCCGGGCGAACGGGTGCGCTTGCGCTTCATCAACGGCTCGGCCAACAGCTACTTCGATGTGCGCATACCCGGCTTGAAGATGAGCGTGATCTCGGCGGATGGCCAGGACGTGCATCCGGTGAACGTCGACGAATTTCGAATTGGCGTGGCTGAAACCTACGACGTGATCGTGCAACCGCAGGAAGACCGCGCCTACACCATCTTCGCGCAATCCATCGATCGCAGCGGCTACGCGCGCGGCACCCTGGCCACACGCCCCGGCATGGAAGCCGAAGTGCCGATCATGGATGCGGTGCCCACGCTGACGATGGTGGACATGATGGGCGCTATGGCGCAGGGCCACGGTACGTCGGGCAATGGCATGTCTGGCATGCCGGGCATGTCCGATATGCCAAATACGAAACACGGCGCGATGCCCGGCATGGACATGTCCTCAACGCAAAGCACGCAACATGGCGGGATGAGCATGTCCGGCATGAGCCTTGCCCCCGCCGGCATCAAGAAGGCACACCACGCGCGCACCGAGTACGGCAATCCCGGCGTGGACATGCACGTGAACATGCCGCGCACCAATCTCGACGACCCCGGCGTCGGCCTGCGCGACAACGGCCGGCGCGTATTGACCTACGCCGATCTGCATTCGGTTGAGGGTCCGAGCGATCCACGCGAGCCGGACCGCGAGATCGAACTGCACCTGACCGGCAGCATGGAGCGGTTCGTGTGGTCGTTCGACGGCGTGGTCTTCTCCGATGCCAAACCGGTCCATTTCAGGCTCAACGAGCGGCTGCGCATCGTGCTGTGCAACGACACCATGATGAACCATCCGATTCACCTGCACGGCATCTTCAGTGACCTGGAGAACCCTCAGCAACAAGTGATCGCGCGCAAGCACACCATCAACGTGCAGCCGGCGCAACGCGTGACCTATGCGGTCACCGCAGACAACCCCGGCCGCTGGGCCTATCACTGCCATCTGCTCTACCACATGGAAGCGGGCATGTTCCGCGAGGTGGTGACGGCATGAACGTGAATATTTCTCCAAGCAAAACCTTGCGTGTTGCAGCAATCGCTCTTGGCTTGATGCTGGCACTGCCGGCCATGGCGCAGCAGGACGATATGCAAGGCATGCAGATGTCGCCGCCTGCGACATCCTCATCGACGCCCGCACCTGCCTCATCGTCCGGGCAGTCCATGCAAGGCATGGACATGTCCTCGATGCCGAGCATGCCGATGCCTGCACCTTCGGCCAAATCGAACAAGCCGAAGCACGAGCACGCCGCCGCACCCGCCCCGGCAAGTTCCACGCATGCGATGCAAGGAATGGGCACGTCGTCCATGCATGGCATGCCGATGTCGCCGCCTGCAAAACCGTCCACGGCGCCGGCATCGGGCTCTTCATCCGCACCATCCATGCAAGGCATGCCGATGCACGGCACGCAGCCGATGCCGCAGCAATCCTCAAAACCGGTGGAACTGCAGCATCTTCACTTCGGCAACATGATCGGTACGCGGCCCAAGCCCGGCGGATTGGCCGAGGGCATGCAAGGGATGGCAATGCCGTCCATGCAGGGCATGGACATGTCCGCAATGCAGGGTGGCAAGGCGCCCCCGGATGCGCGCAGCCCGGATTATTCGGACGGCTACCGCTACACCGACATGCCCGGCATGGCGATGTCCGATCACTCCAGGCAAGGCATGCTGCTGATCGACCAGCTCGAATACGCGCATGACAACCACGGCAACAACTCCACGTTCATTGACGGCCAATTCTGGTACGGCGAGGACTTCAACAAGCTGTGGCTGAAGTTCGAGGGCGAACAAGCCCGCGGCAAGCTCGAAGATCTGCGCACCGAGGCGCTGTGGTATCACGCCACCAGCGCTTATTGGGGCACGCAACTTGGCGTGCGCGAAGATTTCGGCGAAGGACCGAACCGCACCTGGGCAGCATTTGGCGTCGAGGGTCTGGCGCCGTACTGGTTCGAAACCGAAGCCACGTTGTATGTGGGCCAGAACGGCCGTACCGCGGCGCGAGTGCAGTTCGAATACGAGGAACTGATCACCCAGCGCCTCGTGCTGCAACCCAAGTTCGAGGTGAACCTGTACGGCAAGGATGATCCGCAGCGCGGCATCGGCTCCGGCTTGTCGGACGCCGAACTGGGCCTGCGTCTTCGCTATGAAATCCGACGCGAATTCGCGCCCTACATCGGGGTGGTCTGGCGGCAACGCTTCGGGCGTACGGCCGACCTCTATCGCGCACAAAACGAACCCGGCGGCGATCTGCAATTCGTCGCCGGCATCCACTTCTGGTTCTGAAGGAAACCAATCCCATGAAAAGGCACACAGAACACGTCATCGTGACCACAGCCGTGCTGGTGGTGATTGCCATCGTGCTGGCGCTATTCGGTTATTCCGGGCTGTACAACATCGGTGCCGACGATCATCACTGGAGCTTGACCTACAAGGCGATGCAGACCGTGCGCGACCGCTCCATCCACGTGCGTTCGGAAGACATCAAGGTTCCGAACCTCGACGATCCGCAGTTGATTCTCAAGGGCGCGGGCCAGTACGCCGCGATGTGCACGGGCTGTCATCTGAGGCCGGGCATGGAGGATTCGGAACTGCGCAAGGGCATGTATCCACAGCCGCCCAACCTTTCGAAGGTGCACGTCGATCCGCAGGATGCATTCTGGGTCATCAAGCACGGCATCAAGATGAGTGCGATGCCCGCCTGGGGCCTCGATGGCAGCCATGACGACCCGACCATCTGGAGCATGGTCGCGTTCATCGAGAAGCTGCCCGGCATGACGCCCGCGCAGTACAAGGCAATCGTCGCCAAGGCGCCGCCGGATGAGGACATGGACATGGATTCGGGTGCCGGGAACGCACACACGCATTCACACGGCGAAGCTGATCACGGCAGCGACCATGCGCACCCAGAATCAGGAATGTCGGCGATGCCGGGCATGACCATGCCGGCGCCAAGCACCACTGCTCCATCGCCTGCGCATGCAACATCTTCCGCGCACTAGAACCGGGCAAGAGCATTTGCTCTCCCACCCAAGGAGTTCACCGATGAACAAGCAATTTATTGCCCTGACAATCGTCGGCGCACTGGTCGCCGTTTCGACCATGGTCGCTGCGCAACAAACGACCCCGGCTGCGCCTGCCATGCACAAGTCCGAGCCGGGCGGCGTGCAGGCGGTGCCCGGAATGCAGCATATGCAGGGGATGCAAAGCATGCAGAACATGCAAGGAATGATGAAGCCGAGCGGCGCTCCCGCCGCCGAAGCCGCAGTGCAGGCGTTTCATGATGCGCTCACGCATGGCGATCGAGCGGCGGCACTGGCCATGCTGGCGCCGGACGCGCAAATCACCGAGGACGGCAAGACCCAGAGCCGCGCCGAGTACGCCGCGCATCATCTGCCCGAGGACATCGCCTTTCTCAAGAACGCGAAGATCAAGTTGCTCTCGCGCAGATCTATGGGCATGGGCGAAAGAGCGCAGGTGGCGAGCGACACTGAAATCAGCGCGAGCAGCAAAGGCAAACCGGTTGTCTTGCGCAGCCACGAACAAATGGAACTGAAGCGGATCGGCGGTCAATGGAAGATTACCTCGATCCGCTGGACGTCGCAGCGGGCTCCTCGTTGAGGGAAGCACGTCATGCCAGATCCCGAAAAAACAATGGATTGCCTGATCGTCGGTGCAGGTCCTGCAGGGTTGACCGCCGCGATCTACCTTGCGCGATACCGGCGCGAAATTGCGATCATCGACAGCAGCGATAGCCGCGCGTCCTGCATTCCGGTGTCGCACAATTATCCCGGATTCCCGCAAGGCATTTCCGGGGACGAGCTTCTGGATCGGCTGCGCGCTCAGGCATGTCGCTATGGTGTGGAAATTCAACGCGGACGTGTGGAGGATTTGCGCCGACTCGATGGCGGTTTCATCGCATCGGTCGGTGGTGCGGAAATCGGCGCGCGGTGCGTGCTACTGGCTACCGGCATTGTGGATGAGGAACCACCGATTGCCGATCTGCGCGGGGCGATCCGGCTTGGCTGCATCCGGCTGTGCCCGGTTTGCGACGCCTATGAAGTGATCGATCAGAAGATCGCGGTGCTTGGACCCCCCAAAACCGCGGCAACGCATGCCTTGTTTCTGCGCACCTATTCCCCCGATGTCACTTTGCTGGCCTGGGGCGATGACGTGGAACTCGCTCATGAGCAAGGGCGCGCGTTGCATGAAGCCGGTGTGGGATTCTGCGCCGAGAAGATCGAATCGATCGCGGTCGGCGAACGTGAACGCGTGATGGTTCGTACACATGGCGGCACGCGTTACAAGTTCGACACCTTGTATTCGATGCTGGGCGGCAAGTGCCGTAACGACCTGGCGACCAGGCTGGGCGCGCGTTGCGAAGCCAACGGAGATCTGGATGTGGACGCGCATCAACAGACTTCAGTTCCCGGGTTGTACGCCGCCGGGGACATGGTCAAGGCGCTCAATCAAATCGCCGTGGCGACCGGCGAAGCCGCGATCGCCGCCACCGCCATCCATGATCATTTACCGCCCAACCATCGCTAGCCCGCGACGTCAGTTCTTGATCGAGGCGAGGAAGGAAAAAAGTGCTTGACTCTGGACCATGGTCAAGGGTCTAGACTGGCCGCATGAACACGAACATGGCCTCATATCTTCCCATCGGCACCGTCGCCAAACGCGCGGCGGTGGGCATCGACACCATCCGCTACTACGAACGCGAAGGGCTGTTGCCTGCGCCGCGCCGGCGTGCATCCGGCTATCGCGATTATGACGCGTTCGCGGTGGAGCGCCTGTGCTTTATTCGTCGCGCAAAGCAGCTCGGCTTCACGCTCGGCGAGATTCGCGAACTGCTGGCATTGTCTACCGACCACCAGCACGGTGTACGCGGCGTCAAGCAACGTGCAGAAACGAGACTTGCGCACATTGAGCAGCGCATCGCTGAAATGCAGCGAATGCGGCATGGGCTGAAGAAGCTCATTGACGAATGCCCCGGTCACGGCGATCTGGGCGCGTGTCCGATCTTGGGCGCACTCAGCTATGGAGAAACGGCATGAACGAGCATAACCCTCACGAAGACATACGGGCGAGTGCGCCCGGTTCGTGCTGCTCGCCAGACCATTCCTGCCATCCACGGCAAGAAAACACGGGAAGCGAAGTGACCGATCCGGTCTGCGGCATGCGCATCGATCCGCACACAGCGCAATTTCGTGCCGAACACGGCGGCAGACCGTACTACTTCTGTTCCGCAGGCTGCCGCGCAAAGTTCATCGCCGAACCGCAGCGTTGGCTGCACAAGCGGGAAGCCAAACAGGAAAAAGTCCCGGATGGCACCATCTATACCTGCCCGATGCATCCGGAAGTGCAGCAAATCGGGCCAGGCAGTTGTCCCAAGTGCGGCATGGCACTGGAGCCGATGCTGCCGAGCGCGAGCGACGAAGGTGAAGACAACGAACTGCGCGTGGTGCGGCGCAAGTTCTGGATGGCGGTCGTGTTCGCAGTGCCATTGCTGCTGGTCGCGATGGTGCCGCATTTCACGGGCATGCAGTTCGACATGACGACCGCGCGTGCACTGCGCTGGATCGAATTCGCATTGTCGTTGCCGCTCGTCTTGTGGCTTGGACTCGATTATTACCGACGAGGCTGGCTGGGCGTGGTGCACCGCTCGCCCAACATGTACACCCTGATCGGGTTGGGCGTGCTGGTCGCGTTTGTGTACAGCGTGATCGCGACAGTCGTGCCTTCATTGTTCCCGACCAACCTGCGCGATACCCACGGCATGATCGGCGTCTATTTCGAGCCTGCGGGCGTGATCGTGGCGCTGGTGCTGCTGGGCGAGTGGCTGGAAGTGCGCGCACGAGGCAAGACGTCCGCCGCGATTCGACGTTTGATTGACCTCGCGCCCCGCAGCGCGCGGCGTGTGAGCGCGGACGGCTCTGAGATTGATGTCGCTGTTGCTGAAGTCAAGCCGGGCGACATGCTGCGCATCCGGCCCGGCGAAAAGATTCCGGTGGATGGTGAAGTGCTGGATGGATCGAGCAGCGTGGACGAATCCATGCTGAGCGGCGAATCCATACCGGTCGAGAAGCACGCGGGCGAACGCGCCACTGCTGGCACCGTCAACGGCACCGGCACCTTGACGATGCGTGCCGACAAGGTCGGCGCCGACACCGTGCTCTCGCAAATCGTGGCGCTCGTTGCGCAGGCGCAGCGTTCACGCGCACCGCTGCAACGGTTGGCCGATCGCGTGTCGCGCGTGTTCGTGCCGGCGGTGGTTGGGATTGCGATCGTCACCGCGATCGTGTGGATGCTGATCGGTCCCGAGCCACGCATCGCTTACGCGATCGTCAATGCGGTCGCGGTTTTGATCATTGCCTGCCCCTGCGCGCTCGGATTGGCTACACCGATCTCGATCATGGTCGCGAGTGGCCGGGGTGCCGAACACGGTGTGCTGTTTCGCGATGCTTCGGCGATCGAAGCGCTGGCGCAAGTGGACACACTGGTGCTGGACAAGACCGGCACACTCACCGAAGGCAAGCCCACCCTGACCGACGTCGTAGCACTGGATGGGCACGACGAAGGCGAAGTGCTGCAGCTTGCTGCGAGTCTGGAAGCGGCGAGCGAGCACCCGCTGGCGCACGCCATCCTCGAGGGTGCAAAGGAACGTGGCGCCTCAACCATGACGGTGCAGCAGTTCGATGCAATCACCGGACAAGGGGTACGCGGCGAACTGGACGGTCGCGTGATCGCGCTTGGCAATGTGGCGCTGATGCGCGCACTGGGCGTTTCACTCGACACGCAGGATGCGCGCATCGGTACGCTCGCAGCCTCGGCGCGCACGCTGATGTATCTGGCCGTGAACGGAAAGCTTGCCGGTGCCCTGGCAGTGACAGACCGCATCAAGCCCGGCGCGCGCGAACAATTGGCGGCCCTGCACGCCATCGGCTTGCGCATCGTAATGTTGACCGGCGACAGCGAGGCGACCGCAAAGGCGGTGGCAGGCGAACTTGGGGTGGACGAATATGCGGCGGCGCAAACGCCGCAGGACAAGGCGGCCTGGATCGAGGACGCGCGCCGTCATGGCGCGAAAATTGCGATGGCGGGTGACGGCATCAATGACGCGCCGGCACTGGCTTCAGCCGATGTCGGCCTGGCCATGGGCAACGGCACGGATGTTGCGATCGAGAGCGCGCAGATCACCTTGTTGAAAGGCGAACTCGGCGGCATCCTGCGCGCGCGCAAACTCTCCGCACAAACCGTGCGCAACATCTACCAGAACCTCGGCTTCGCTTTTGCCTACAACGCGCTCGGCATTCCGATTGCGGCAGGCGTGCTCTATCCGGCGTTCGGTTGGTTGCTGTCGCCGGTGATCGCCGCTGCGGCGATGAGTCTGTCGTCGGTGTCGGTAATCGGCAACGCACTGCGACTGCGCAAGGCGCAGATTTAGGAACTAGGCATGAGTAACCGGCAAGAGGGGATCGATTGGCGGCTATCGGAAGGTTTCTCTTCGAGTCCTGCCTCACATCGACCGGTCGGCACGGGCGCCAACGCGCCGCGGTCGGCAGCGGCGGATTGCTGCCACGACCTCACGATGAAATACCGCAAGTGCCAAGCGGACAGAGTACGATGCCCACCGTGAAGCGATTCCTTCGCCCAACCCGACGCATCCGCCTGCGGCTCGTGCTGCTGGCGGTGTTGTCGCTGCTGTTCCAGCAAGTGGCTTTGGCCTCGTATGCCTGCTCGACCGCCGACATGCCGACGCCGAGTGCGGCCATGACCGCGAGTTGCGACGGCATGCCGATGGTGCATGGCCAGCAGAATCAAGCATTGTGTCCGGCCCACTGCGCGCACCAAGCGTTGACAATCCAGGACGCACACGCCCCGACGGTGCCGCCGTTGTCGATGCCTGCATTGCTGCCGGCACCGATCGCGCTGACGACGTTGCCGGCGACGCTTTCGACTCATGACCGAGCTACTGCGTGGCGACTATCGGGCATTCCGCCTACGCTGCGCTTTCGCGTCCTGCTGATCTAGACCTCCCCACGTTCACTCGCCGTGGCCATACCGATGGTCGCGCTTGATCGTGTGTGGAGGTTTTCATGTATTCCCTATTGCCTTGGCGGCGCCTGCGCGTGCCGTGTTTCCTGATCCTGTTCTTGTGCGGGCTGTTTGCATCGCTGCCGCTGTATGCAGCCAGCGACGACGGCGCGCTTGACCTGAACGATGCCGTGGAACTCGCCGCGGCGCGTGCGCCGCTGGTGCAGGCCCAGCAACTCCGCAAGCAGGCCGCGCAAAACGAAGCGGTCAGCGCCGGTCAACTGCCCGATCCCGAGCTCACGACCGGTATCCAGAACCTGACTGCCACCGGGCCGCAGGCGTTCGACCTCGGCGCGGATTCGATGACGATGCAGACGATCGGGGTGATGCAGGCCTTTCCCTCGCACGCCAAGCGTGAGGCACGAACCGACCTCGCCGATGCCGATGCGCAGCTCGCCGGCGCCGACAGTGTCAGCATGCGGTTGGCAGCCAAGCGTGCCGCGGCCACGGCTTGGGTTGCGCTGTGGGCCGCCCAACGCGAGCGCGCGTTGCTCGAACAACTGCACGAACAGGCGACGCTGGCGGTCACGCTCGCGAAGGCACGGCTGGCGGGTGGCAAGGGCAGCGCGACCGATGTACTGGCAGCGCAAACGGCCACAATTGAGCTCGACAACCAACTCGATGCCGCCGACGCTGGCATCGCCGCCGCGCGGGCTACCCTGCAGCGCTGGATCGGCACCAGCGCACAAGAGACGCTGGCCGCGCCGCCGGATTTCTCGACCCTGCATGTCGCACCGGACCAGTTGCTCGCCGACATCGACCGGCAGGGACCGATGCTCGGTTGGAAAGCGCGCGAAGCCAAGGCGCAGGCCGCGCTCGCGCTGGCCAAGGCCGGCAAGCGCCCCGACTGGAAAGTGGGCCTGGTGTACGGCCACCGTTTGCACCTTCCCGACATGGTCGGTGTCGAGGTCAGCGTCGATCTGCCGCTCTTCCCGGGCAACCGGCAGGATCGTGACATCAGCGCCCGTTATGCGGATCGTGATGCCGTGTTGGCCGAGCACGAGGACGCGCGGCGCGCCCAGCACGAGGCGGTCGCCACCGCGATCGCCGGCTGGACCGGTTACGGCCAGCAGGTCCGGCGGTTCAAGGATTCGTTGCTGCCGCTGCTCGCTGATCGTTCCCGCACCGCACTGGCCCTGTATCGCGGCGGCGGCTCGCTGCAGCCATGGCTCGACGCCTGGCGCGACGAGATTCGCACGCGCATTGGCTACACCCAGGCGCTCGCTGCTTGGGGCAAGACTTGGGCCGAGCTTGCCTATTTGATCCCGGATAACCAATCAGCGCGGATCGCGCTGCCGGAGCTATCGCCATGAAACGTCTTTTGCTTGCATCCGTCGCCTTGCTCGCGCTGGTCGTGGCCGGCGCCATCGGTTACTTCATCGCGCAGCGTTCGGCGCCGGCTGGCGCGCAGCATGCCTCCCCACAGTCGTCGGGCAAGAAGGTCCTGTACTGGTACGACCCGATGACGCCGCAGCAGCACTTCGATCATCCAGGCGTCTCGCCGATGGGGATGAAACTGGAGCCGAAGTACGCGGAAGCTGGCGGTACCGCGAATGCAAACGTCGTGCGCGTCTCGCCGGCTGAAGTGCAGAACCTCGGGATGCGCACCGCGGAGGTCAAAGTCGGTCGGCTATCCGACACCGTGCAGGTGCCCGGCACCGTCACGTGGGATCAGCAACTCGCGGTGACGGTCAGCGCGCGCACCAACGTTACGCTGGAGAAGCTCTACGTGCGCGTCCCGTTCACGGAGGTCAAGGCCGGTCAGCCCTTGGCCGAGGTGCTCGCGCCCGAGTGGAGCGCAGCGGCGGCGGAATACTTCGCACTGGCCAACGCCAAGTCCGCCCAAGGACGTGCGTTGCGCAAGGTTGCACGCGAACGGTTGCATGCGCTCGGCATGGACGACGCCACGATCCGCGGCCTGCGCGCGGGCAGCGGCACGATCACCTTGCGCGCGCCGATCGACGGCGTGGTCAGCCAGCTCGATGTGCAGGAAGGCCAGCAGGTCGGCGCAGGCATGCCGATCATGAGTATCAACGGGCTCGACAAGGTCTGGGTCGACGCCGCGATTCCGCAGGCGCAGGCCGGAGGCATCACCGCCGGCACGCCGATCACGGCGACGGTCAGCGCGCTGCCGGACGAGACTTTCCACGGCGAAGTGGAAGCCCTGTTGCCCGACGTGAGTGCGGCGACCCGTACCCAGCGCGCGCGGATCGTGCTCGACAATCCCAAGCACGATCTTGCGCCCGGCATGTTTGCCAACCTGCGCATCCAGGGTGCCGCCAGCGCACCGCATCCGCTGGTGCCGAGCGAGGCGGTCATCGCCGATGGTGTCCACACCCGTGTGATCGAGGCCTTGGGCGACGGTCAGTTCAAACCGGTATTGGTAAAGACCGGCCGCTCGTCGGGCGACCTGACGGTCATTCTCGCCGGCCTGCAGGGTGGTGAGCGCATCGTGACCTCGGGACAATTCCTGATCGACTCCGAAGCGAGCCTGTCGGGCGCGTTGACACGCATGGAAGCGGGCAACACGGGCGCGCCTGCTGCGGAATCCAGCAGCGCGAAACCCAACGCCATGCCCGGCATGTCCATGCCGGCCGCGTCGGCATCGAATGGTGAAAGCTCCAGCAAGTCCGAACCCTCATCTGGCCCTGCGGGCCACCTTCTCCCGAAGAGAGAAGGAACCAAGGAAGCGATGCCCGGCATGAAGATGCCGGCGTCATCGAGCAGCGCTGGAGACCAGCCATGATCGCCAAGCTCATCCGCTGGTCGATCGCCAACCGCGGCCTGGTGCTGTTGGCCGCGGTGGCGCTCGCGATCGCCGGGACGATCTCGCTGTCGCGCATCCCGCTCGATGCGATCCCCGACCTGTCGCCGACGGAGGTCATCATCAAGACTTCATGGCCCGGGCAGCCGCCGCAAATTGTCGAGGACCAGGTGACCTATCCGTTGACGACCACGATGTTGGCCGTGCCGGGCGCGACCGCGGTGCGCGGTGTCTCGAACTTCAGTGATTCCTTTGTGTACGTCGTGTTCGCTGATGGCACCGACCTGTACTGGGCACGCACGCGCGTGCTCGCCTACCTCAACGAAGCGCGCAGCAAGCTGCCGCCTGATGTCAATCCGGTGCTTGGCCCGGATGCAACCGGTGCTGGCTGGATTTACGAATACGCGCTCACGGATTCCGGCGGCCAACACGATCTCGGCCAATTGACCGCGATCCAGAACTGGTTCCTGCGGTACCGCCTGAAGACCGTGCCGAATGTGGCGGAAGTGGCCACGGTCGGCGGCATGACCAATGCGTGGCAAATCGTGCTCGATCCCGAGGCGCTGGCCGCGCGCGGTATCACCGTCCAGCAGGTCGAGCACGCGGTCACGGCGGCCAACGGCGCCAGCGGCGGTTCGGTGATCGAACAGGGCGAGGCCGAACTCATGGTCACCAGCGTGGGTTACCTGCAGACGCGTGAGGAGTTCGCCCGGATTCCGGTCGCGACGAGCAAGGACGGCACGCCGGTATTGCTGCAAGACGTGGCAAGGATCCGGCGCGGACCCACCGAGCGCCGCGGTATCGCCGAATTGGATGGCCAGGGCGAGGTGGTCGGCGGCATCGTGATCATGCGCCACGGCAAGAATGCGCTGGATACGATCAAGGCAGTCAAGGCCCGCCTCGCCGAGTTGCAGAAGAGCCTGCCGCCGGGCGTCAAGATCGTTACCACCTACGACCGCTCCAAGTTGATCCATCGGGCGGTGACGAACATCGGCGAAAAGCTGGTCGAGGAATTCATCATCGTGGCGTTGGTGTGCCTGCTGTTCCTTGTCCACCTGCGATCCTCGCTTGTCGCGATCATCACGCTGCCACTCGGCATCCTCGCGGCATTCCTGGTGATGGATGTCCAGGGCGTGTCGGCCAATCTGATGTCGCTGGCCGGGATCGCCCTTGCCGTCGGCGAAATGGTGGACGCCGCGGTGGTGATGATCGAGAACACCCACAAGCATCTGGAAACCTGGCGTGACGCCCACCCGGACCAGCGCGAACCGGGCGCACGGGAACGCTGGAAGCTGGTGACCGAAGCCGTGACCGAGGTCGGGCCGGCGTGTTTTGTCAGCCTGTTGGTGATCACCTTGTCCTTCGTGCCAGTGTTCGCCTTGGGCGGCGAGGAAGGCAAGCTGTTCGACCCCCTGGCCTTCACCAAGACCTACTCGGTCGCGGCTGCAGCCGCCTTGTCGGTCACCCTGGTTCCGGTGCTGATGGGTTATCTGGTGCGCGGGCGTATCCGGCACGAGCAAGCCAATCCGGTCAACCGGCTGGTGCGTTGGATCTACGAGCCCATGCTGGCCTGGGCCATGCGGATGCCATGGACGGTCGTCGCCGTCGCCGTGTTGGCACTGGCGACCGCGCTGCTGCCCTTGGCGCGACTCGGCACCGAGTTCATGCCGCCGTTGGATGAAGGCACGCTGTTGTACATGCCGACGGCGCTGCCGGGCTTGTCTGCCGGCAAGGCGGCGCAATTGCTGCAGCAAACCGACCGGATGTTGAAGACGGTGCCGGAGGTCGCGCACGTGTTTGGCGTGGCCGGACGGGCCGACACCGCCACCGACAACGCGCCTCTGGAGATGTTCGATTCCACGATCACCTTCAAGCCGGAGGATCAGTGGCGTCCTGGCATGACCATGGACAAGCTGAAACAGCAACTGGATCAGGCGGTGCACGTGCCGGGCCTTTCCAACCTGTTCGTGTACCCGATCCGCACCCGTACCGAAATGCTGATCACCGGCATCAAGTCGCCGATCGGCATCAAGGTACTGGGGCCTGACCTTGCTGAGCTGGAGCGCCTCGCGACCCACATCGCCAGCGTGGCGCAGGGCGTACCGGGCATCACCTCGGCCGTCGCCGAGCGCGCCAATGGCGGCCGCTATGTGCAGATCAAGGTCCGTCCGGACGCCGCTGCCCGCTATGGGCTCTCCCAGCAGGACATCCAGTCGCTGATTGCCACGGCGGTCGGCGGTGAACCCGTTGGCCAGACCATCCAGGGCTTGCAGCGCTTCCCGATCGTGCTGCGTTACCCGCGCACGACACGCGACTCGGTCGCGGCGCTCCGCTCATTGCCGATCGTGGCGCCCGGGGGCGTGCAGGTGACGCTGGGCCAGGTAGCGGACATCCATGTGACCGACGGGCCACCGATGGTGCAGAGCGAGCAAGGCGTCCCGACGACCTTCGTTTTTGTCGATACGTCGAGCAACGATCTCGGCGGCACGGTCGCCAAACTCCAGCATGCGGTGGCGCAACAAGTGACGCTGCCGGCCGGCTACACGATCGACTGGGCCGGACAGTTCCAGGCCTTGCAGCACGCCAAGGCACGCATGAACCTGCTGGTGCCAGTGACGATCATCATCGTGTTCCTGCTGGTCTACCTGGTCTTCCGCGATACCGCGCAAGCCTTGATCATCCTTGCCACGGTGCCGCTCGGCCTCGTCGGCGGCCTGTGGCTGGTGTGGCTGCTGGGCTACGCCGTGTCGGTCGCAACCGTGGTCGGGTTCATCGGCCTCGCCGGCATCACCTGCGAGTTCGGTATCGTGCTGGTGCTGTACCTGCGACAAGCCTGGCAGCGCCGGATGGACGCGGGTGAACTGACCTACGCGGCGCTCGATGAGGCGGTCCATGAGGGCGCATTGATGCGCGTGCGTCCGATCGCCATGACCGTGGTGGTGATCCTGCTTGGACTGCTGCCGATCATGGTCTTCGGTGGTACCGGTTCGCTGCTGGCACGCAGTGTGACCGCGCCGATGGTCGGCGGCATGGTCACCTCACCCATTCTTTCGATGCTGTTCATTCCGGCGGCGTTCCGGTTGCTCGAACGCCGGCGGTTGCGCCAACGCAACGAGCAACCTTCATTGCAACCCGAGGAGAACACACCATGAAAACACGTTCGATTTTGCTGGGCGCCATCCTGATGGCCGCGATCACGCCCGCCTTCGCACAAGCGACTGCGGGCACCCAGGGCACGAAGATGGATCACGACATGCAGGGCATGAAGATGGGCCAGAACGGCTCCGACATGAAGATGATGATGAATTGCATGCAAATGGGCAAAGGCATGAAGGACAAGAAAATGAAGAGCGGCCAAGGCATGCAGGGCATGCGGATGGGCAAGAACATGCCATGTGCAAATCAGACCGCACAGGGAACCGGCGTGATCGAAGCCATCGACACAACCAAGGGCACTATCACGATCAAGCATCAGGCGATCGCGTCGATTCATTGGCCGGCGATGACGATGACCTTCAAGGCCGATCCACCGGACCTGTTGAAAGACGTCAAGGTTGGCGAGAAGGTGAACTTCACCCTACATCCGAACGGCGCGAACAGTTCGGTCACGGCAATAGCACCTGTAAAGTAAGCCGCCTATCACCGCGTCCAAACAAGAAGCAAGGAATGGACGAAATATCTGGTTTGGCACCCAGCACTTCACATCCGGGAGGTCGAAAGTGACGCTTCCGGACGTGGTGTTGCTTGCGATCATCCAAGGCTTTGCCGAGTTGTTGCCGGTCTCCAGTTCCGCCCACGTGATCATGGCGGAAAAGCTGCTGGGCCTTGATCCTACCGCGCCCGCGATGACCTTCCTGCTGGTGATGTTGCATACCGGCACCATGTTCGCGGTCATCGGCTATTTCTGGAAGGTATGGCGCGAGCGCTACTTTTCTTCCGCCGCCGTATTCGGCCAGCAAGCCAAGCTGATTGTCATTGCGACCGTTGCGACCGGCGTAGTGGGTCTGGTATTGCTGCTGGTGATCGAGCGGATCGTGCTGCGCGGCCACGCCCATGCGCAAGTCGAGCAACTTTTCGGGAATCCGTACCTGATCGCGAGCGGGTTGGTTGCTGCCGGCACACTCATCCTCCTCTCCAGCCGGAAAGCGACAACCGATCGGCCCCTCAACAGTCGCTCTTCGGCTTGGATTGGGACGATTCAAGGTTTGTGTCTGCCGTTTCGCGGCTTCTCCCGTTCGGGCGCGACGATTTCGACCGCATTGTTTCTCGGTGTCGAGCGTATGCGCGCAGAAGAGTTCAGCTTTGCCTTGGCGGTGGTACTGACCCCGCCGGTGATCCTGCGCGAAGGCTGGCGGCTGGTGCAAGCACATGCTGCGACAGGTGCAGTGGTTGGCAGAGCATTCGGCATGGGATTGCTGGGAATGCTTTTCAGCTTCGTCGCAGGCTGGCTGGCGCTGCGCTGGCTCTCGCGCTGGTTGGAGCATGGCCGCTGGCGCTACTTCGGGTACTACTGTTTCGTGGCGGCCGTATTCGTATTGGCAATCAGCTTTGGGTGACGGTTTCGGCTTACGACTTGGCTGCTGCCACAGATCCGGCCTCACGCGCTTCGTGAAGGATTTCGATCGCTTCCTTGATCACGTAGAGGCCGATCGCGATGCCGATGATCCGGTCGGGAACTGGCGAGTGGAGCAGCAGCACCAGCGCGCCGGAGAGGATCACGCCGAGGTTGGCGACCACGTCCGCGCGGGTGCACAGCCACATCGCGCGCATGTGCACTTCTCCTTTCTGGAACGGCTTCAGCACGAACAACAGCACCGAGCCGTTGACCAGCAAGGCCACGAACGCAACCACCATCATCACCGGGCCGAGTGGGTGGCTACCTTCGATCCAGCGGCGCACGGCATCCAAGATCACGCCAGCGCCAAGAAGAAAGATGATGGTGCCGGTCATCATCGCGGCGCCGGACTTGAAGCGTGCGCCGCGGTTGATCGCCATCAAGCCGATCGCATAGGCCGCGGCATCGGACAGCATGTCCAGCGCGTCGGCCATGAGGCCCGACGAATGCGCCAACCAGCCGGCGATGATGCCGACCACGAACATCGTTGCGTTCAAGCCGAGCGCGATCATCAATGCGCGACGCTGGACGCGGTCCTGTGCTTCGTGCTGGCATCCGCAACCGCTCATCTGTCCTATTCTGACAGATGAGCGGTCTTCCCTTGAATCGCGCTGATCCTATCCGGTGCCATCGATCGGCCAGGCGCGATCGACCGTGCTTTGGTACACCCAGCCGGCGACGGTCTGACCGGTGCGCCCGTGCAGGCGGATCAATTGCACCGCGCGATCGGCCTGATCGTCCTCGCAGAACACTTCGAGTTTGATCTGTTTGGTCACCCGTTCGCCCAGTTCCATGGAGTACGTCTGTTCCTGCGCACTCAGCGCTTGCAGCAGGCCCTTGACGTCGCTCACCGACAGATAACGAAATCCCGCGTCCTCCAGCGCATGGATGATGTCGACGATGCGGCCGCGATGAATAAACGCTTTGACTTCTTTCACGGGGTGTCCTCCTCGGATTTCGCCAAGCGCCGAGCGGCGCGTTCCTCGATCCAGTCGTACAGCACCGGCAACAGCACCAGCGTCAGCAAGGTCGACGTGATCAAGCCGCCGACCACGACGGTCGCGAGCGGGCGCTGGGTTTCCGCGCCCACGCCGCTGGATAGCAGCATTGGCACCAAGCCCAGGATCGCCACGCTCGCGGTCATCAGTACCGGACGCATGCGTAGCGCGGTGCCCGAGATCACGGCGTCGCGTACGGCAAGTCCTTTCTCGCGCTGTTGGTTCAGGAAACTCACCAACACGATGCCATTCAACATCGCGACGCCGAACACCGCGATGAAACCGATCGCCGATGGCACGGACAGGTACTGGCCGGTGATCGCCAACCCGACGATGCCGCCGATGATGGCGAAGGGCACATTGGCCAGGATGAGAGCTGCGTATTTCACTGAATTGAACGCGGTGTAGAGCAGCACGAAGATGAAGAAGATGGTCACCGGCACGATCAGCGACAACCGGGTGAGTGCGCGCTGCTGGTTCTCGAAAGCGCCGCCCCATTCGGTGTAATAGCCGGTCGGAAGCTTCACAGCTTGCGCGATCTTCGCGTTGGCCTCCTGGACGAAGCCGTTGATGTCGCGGCCGCGCACGTCCATTTGGATCACCGCGTAGCGCTGCAGCTGTTCGCGACGGATGAATGAGTAGCCCTCCGCATCGCTGACCGTGGCGACTTGCGACAGTTGCACCAGCGAGCCATTGGGCGCGCGCAGCGGAATGCGCTCGATCGCCTGCAAGGACGCCTTGTCGGCCTTGTCCAGTTGCACTGTGATGTCGAAGCGCTTCACGCCATCGAGCAGGACGGAAACGGGCTCGCCGCCGATGCCATTCTTGACCACGGTGAGTACGTCGTCGGCGTTGAGTCCGTAGCGGGCGAGTGCGCCGCGATCCACCTGGACGCGAATCTGCGGTTTGCCGAGATTGGCTTCGAGCGCAAGATCCGCCACGCCGGGTACGCCGCCCAGCGCGTCCTTGATCTTCAAGCTCAGGCGGTCCAGCTCGCTCAAGTCATCACCATAGAGTTTCAGTGCCAGTGTGGCGCGCACGCCGGAAATCAATTCCTCGATGCGCATCTGGATCGGCTGGGTGTAACTCACCACTGCCGTGGGCAGCGCTGCGGACAGTTCCTTTTGCATCGCCTCCTCGATGCTTTCCAGCGTCTGCCCGTCACGCCACTGGTCCTTGGATTTCAGCGGGGTGTACACCTCCATGTAGTTGACGTCAGCGGTCTCGCCTTTTTCGGCGCGACCGATCATGGCCAGCGTGGTTTCCACTTCCGGGAACTTCTGCTTGACCAGCGCGGCGACTTCCTTGGAAATACCGATGGATTCCTCCAGCGATGCGGAAGGAATCGAGGTGATCCGCCACATGATCGCGCCTTCCTTCAGGTTGGGCATGAACTCCTTGCCGAGGAATGGAAACAGCGCGAGGCTGCCGAGCAAGGCTCCGGCTGCGATGCCGAGCACGGTCTTTCTGCGCGCCAGCGACCAGGCCAGCACGGTGGCGTAATGGCGTTTCAGGAACCCCACCAGCCGCGTGTCCTTCTCCTCCTTCGGTTTTAACACCAGCGCGGCCAGCACCGGGATCAGGGTCAGCGCTAGGATCAACGACCCCGCCATCGCGAAGCTGATGTTGAACGCCATCGGCTTGAACATCTTGCCTTCCAGCCCTTGCAGACTGAACAACGGCAGGAACACCACGATGATGATCAGGATCGCAAACGCAATCGGGTTGGCGACTTCGCGCGCCGCGGCCAGCACCGCGGCGGTGCGGTCTACTGGCAGACCGTGCGCCTTGCGTTCGGCCATGATGCGAAACGCGTTCTCGACCATCACCACTGCGCCGTCCACCATCATGCCGATGCCGATCGCGAGACCCGCCAGCGACATCAAATTGGCCGACAGCCCCACCTGGTTCATGCAGATGAAGGCAATCAGCATCGCGAGTGGAAGCGCGATCACCACCACCAGCGCACTGCGCAGTTCGCCCAAAAACAGGAACAGCATCAACGCAACCAGGGTCGAACCTTCGATCAGCGCGCGCACAGCGGTGCCGACCGCCGCGTTGACCAAATCAGTGCGTTCGTAAACAGGCTTGACCACGGTGCCGGCGGGGAGCGCCATGCGTACGGTATCGAGCTTGGCCTTGACGGCATCCACGACGTTCTTGGCGTTCTCGCCGATGCGGGCCAGCGCCATGCCGAGTACCACCTCTTTGCCATCGCGGGTGACGGCGCCCGTGCGCGGTGCGCCGGCTTCGGTGATTTCGGCCACGTCGCGCATGTATACCGGGGTGCCGTCCTCGCTCTTCAGCACGATGTTGCCGATGTCCTGCGCGTTTTGCACCAAGCCCAGCCCACGTACCAGGTATTGTTCGCGTCCGACGTTGATGAAGTTGCCGCCGACCTGTGCGTTGTTCGCCTGCAGCGCCTCGATCACATCCTTGAAGCCGAGCTTGTGCGCGATCAGTTTCAGGGGATCGATGCGCACCTGGTACTGCTTTTCCTGTCCGCCCCAGGAAGTCACATCGTCGACGCCGGGCGCAGTGCGCAGGATCAGGCGAATGGTCCAGTCCTGCAGCGTGCGCAGGTCCATGTCGCTGGGCGTCTTGGCTTGGGCTGCATCCTTGAGCTTGGTATCGGCACGCTCGACCGTGTACCAGAACACCTGTCCGAGACCAGAGGTATTCGGTCCCATTTCCGGCTTGCCGTAGCCGGCCGGCAGGCGATCTCCCACCTGTTGCAGGCGTTCATTGACCAGTTGCCGCGCGAAGTAGATGTCCATGCTGTCGTCGAAATAGACCGACACGTAGGACAGCCCGAACAGGCTGACCGAACGGATTTCCTGCACCTTGGGCAAGCCGGCGAGCGCCGATTCCACCGGCGTGGTCAGCAATTGCTCGACGTCTTCGGCAGCCAGACCCGACGCTTCCGTGTACACGTTGACCTGCACCGGCGTGACATCGGGGAAGGCGTCGATGGGAAGCTGCCGCACGGCCTGGAAGCCCAGAAAGCCGATCACGACAAAGGCGATCAGCACCAGCACCTTGTACCGCAGGGAGAATGCAACCAGACGTTCCAACATCACTCTTCTCCCAACTGCGAACGCAGCAAGCGCGCCTTCAGCGCGAAGGCGCCCTTGCGCACGTAGGTGTCGCCTGGTTTCAGTCCCTGTTTGGTGATCGTCCAGCCGTCGCGGGTGTCACCGGTCACCACCGGCGCCGGTACAAAACTCCCGTTGCCCTTGGCGAGGAATACGGTCGCCTGGTTCTGAAGCAGCACCACTGCCGCGGTGGGCACGGCGAGTTGCTTCGTGGTGCCGCCCACCGCAAGGCACGCCTCGACCAGTTCGCCCGGATGCAATAGATCCTTGCGGTTGTCGACTTCGATCCGCACCGGCACCGTGCGGGTGCGCTCGTTGGTCTGGTGGGAGCGCTGCACCACCTTGCCCGAGAGCGAGGTGTCATGTGCGAGCACGCGCACCACGTCTCCGGCCTTGATCCGCTCCGCATCGGCCGGCGCAAGCTGCGCCTCGACCCACACGGTGTCTTCCTTGACCAAGGTGAACAGCGTGCGGCCCGGCTCGACGCGCTCGCCGACCAGGAACTCGTCGGTGGTCACGCGGCCGTCGGAGGGCGCCAGCAATTCGTAACTGCCATCCGCGCGGGCCGAGCCCTTGCGCAGGAGTGCCACGATCTGGCCTTCAGACAACCCGAAGGCGCGCAGCTTGGCGCGCGCCTGATCACGCGCGACCTTAGCTTCGTTGTAGCGGCGTGCCGAGACCGCCTGCGGACCGAGTGCGGCGATGCGGCGCCAGTCCTGCTCAGCCACGATCAGCGCGCCTTGCGTTTCGGCAACCTGTACGCTGGAAAGCACCACCAGCGGCGCTCCGGCTTTCACCACGTCACCCAGCTTGGCCTTGCGCGCCAGCACCTGCGATTCCACGCGTGGCGACACCAGCACGGTCGAATAGGCATCGGCTTTCACCTCGCCGGGCGCTTTCAATTCATCGGTAAGCGAGCGCAGGGCAACTTTGTCGAGCACGATGCCGGCATCCTTGGTGGCCTTGGCATCCAGCGTCAGCGGATTGGCAGGCGCGGGTTCCTGTGCCAGGACCGGATATGTCAACACCAGCGTGAGTAGCGCGAACGCGGCCGAACGGACTATCGAAATACGTGAGTTCATCGCGGAATGTCCTGTGTGCGCCCTTCGATCCAGTCGTTGAGACGGCCGGCGGCCGTGAGGTAGTCGAACCACGCCTGCCAGGCTTGGCTTTTGAGTTCCAGCCCGGACAGCGCGGTATTGAGGCTTTCCTTGAGCTGGACGAGATAATCCGAAGTGCTGATTTCGCCCGCACGCCAGAGCTTTTCGAGCAAGGCCGTGCGATCCGCGAAGGCCGCAGCCCGTCCGCTGTGAAAGACGGCGTCTGCCGAACGCAGCGCCGCGTAACGGGTACGCGCTTCTTGCAACCCCGAACGCAACCGCAACCGTTGTGCCTGCGCGTTCGCCGCGGCGGCGTCCGCATCGGCCCTCGCCGCGTCGACCTCGGCGCGGCCGTTGTTGAGCACCGGTAGCGGAATCGAAACCGACAAGCCGATCACGTTGTCGCGCACCCTGCCGACCCGCACTTCGCCACCGGTCAGGCTGACCGTCGGGTCCGGAATGCGCGCCTTCTGCGCTACGCGCACGCCGGCTTGCGCGCTGGCTTGACGGGCGCGCGCCAGGTTCAATTGAGGTAGTTCGTCGATCGGCAACGGAACGACGCCATCAGGCTGTGGCGGCAACCCTTCCGGCAACGTCGGCGCGGTGACGGCTGCGGCGCCGGCGATGGCCTGCAACGTCGCGCGCGCCGCCGCTTCCTTGCCAGTGAGTGCGGCCTGTTGCGCCTGCGCCTCGCCCAGCGCCAACGCGGCGAGATCGCGTTCCGGGCTGCTGATGTCGCCGAGCTTCAACCGCTGCGCGGCAAGCTCGTCAAAGCGCTGCATCATTTCCACACGGCGCTGGCCAAGTTCCTTCTGGCGCGCCGTCAGCGCCACCTCCGACCATGCTTTCAGCCAGCGCGAGGCAACGTCGATGCGTTGCAGCGCGTACGCCGCCTCCCCGGCGCGCAAATCGGCATCGCCTTGGGCTTCGCGCGCACGGCGTTTCCCGGAGAGATCCAGCGGCAGACTGATGGCGACAGTGCGGCGGTTCACATCCGCGTTCTCGGCATCCGCCGTCAGCGAAGGGTTGTAGACGGGACGGGCGGCGGCGCGGGCACGCGCGCGCGCCGCTTCAAGCTCCGCGGCGGCGGCTTGTACTTCCGGGCTCTTGTTCCAGATTTCCTGCGCCGCGGCGCGCAGTGGCACGGGGGCTGCGAGCGTGGGTGGTGCGGCGGACGAAAGTACAGGTGGCGGGGCGAGACTGGTTGGTACAGCCAAGGCTGTCGCGCACCATAGCAGGCACGCGGCGCCCCATGGCACCGAACGCAAGACAGACATGCAGGAATCTCCTGAAAACGGTCACGGCACGACGACCGCACGAGGCAGTCAGTCGCGGTTCGAAACGGTTTTCAGGCGATCGGTGGGCGCAGCAGCGGACCTGCCCGGGTGGGCGTGAATCCGTAGGCGGGGAGATGGAAAGCGGAAGGCGCTTCGACCGGCACGATATGCAGCGACAACTTCACCGGCACCGGCAGGGTTTCGGCGCACGTGCAGTGACAGCCGCCCGTTTCGCCGAGCAGACACGCATTGCCATTTTCATCGAAGGAAGGATTGGCCACGGATTGCGTGGCAACGATCGTCGCCGCGGAGGCCGTATGCTGATTGGCTGCCGTGTCGTTCAGGCAAACCGTGCCCGCCACCAGCTTGAACGACAGCACGGTCAAGGCGAGTACCCACAGCCAACGGTGACGGCGCAGGCGATTCAGCACGGTGGCAGGCTCGAAATCATCCGGGCGATGTTAGGGAGGACGTTGCTGTTACACAATCACGAAGAGCCGCTTCAAAGTTACGTTGCGCAGGCAGGAAATGACCTGAGATTGGCTTGAAAGTTCATGTAGAGCCGGTTCATACCGCATCGTGCTTGCACCCGGTGACCAGCGCGGCGGTGTCGCGGGCATGATCCATTTGCAAGGTGGCGTGTTCGATGTGATAGCTGTTCCGCAGCATGACTTCCAGTTCGCGGCGCTTGTCGTGGCAATCGTCCTCCGGACGTACGAAGACATGCGCAGCCAGCGCCGGAAAGCCCGAGGTCACCTCCCAGATATGCAGATCGTTGATGCCGGTCACGCCGGGCGTGGCGAGAATCGATGCACGGACCGCAGCGGGATCGAGATTCTTCGGCGAGGCTTCGAGAAAAATACGCCCTGAATCGCGCACCAGCTCCAAGCCAGCTTTCAGCATGAGTGCCGCGACGACCAAGGCGGCGATCGCATCGGCCCTGTCCCAGCCGGTGAGCCAGATGATCGCGCCGGCCACCGCGGTGGCGATGAACGCGTACAGATCGTTGAGGAGGTGCGCGTAGCTGCCCTGGATGTTGAGGCTTTGCCGGTTCGCCTTGCCCATGATCCAGACCACGGCCAGATTGATGACGATGCCGGCGACCGCCACCAGCGTCATCAACGAGCCTTGTACCGGCGGTGGCGCGATCAGACGCCGGATCGCTTCGTACACGAACCAGGCCGCAAGCACCAGCAGGGTGAGACCATTGGCTTGGGCGCTCAGGATTTCCACGCGCTTGAAGCCGAAGGTGTAGCGGCCGCGCGCGGGCCGCGTGGCCATCCGGATCGCGAACAGCGCCAGCGCGATCGAGCCCACATCGGTCAGCATGTGACCCGCATCGGAAATCAGCGCCAGCGATCTCGCCATGATGCCGACCAGCACTTCGGCAACCATGAAGGCGAGCAGCAGCGCCAATGCCAGCGTCAACCAGCGTTTGTCGGCGTTGCGACTGACGCCGTGGCTGTGGCCTTGGTGGCTACTGCCGTTGTGGGCGTGTTCATCGGAATGGTCGTGCGCGTGCATGGTTTTCAAATGTCGGATCGATGTTCGATGCTACGAACGGCTGCGCGCGTTACACAATCACGGCGGCCGCCTGCTCCGATGCCCGCGAGATTCCAACGATTTTGTGCCTGAGCACAAATTCGTTGGAATCATTCAAGGGGTAAGCTTGCTTCCATATTCAGCACGGGTGTCAATGCTCATGACGTATACGATGGGTGGGCTGGCTACGGCCGTGGGTGTCCATGTCGAAACCATTCGCTACTACCAACGGCGCGGATTGTTTGCAGAGCCGTATCGGTCAACAAGTGGCACTCGCCGTTACGAGGAAGCACACGTCCGCCGCTTGCGTTTCATCAAGAATGCGCAGGCGCTCAGATTCGATCTCGACGAAGTCGCGGACCTGCTCGCGCTGGAACACGATCAGGACAGTCGAAACGGGGAGCGCGTCGGGGCTCGCAAGCTTGCGATCGTGCGCCAACACATCACGCATCTGTGCCGCATCGAGCGGGCACTGGCCGCGATCGTCGAGCAGCAGCCTCATGGCAAACAAAGCAAAGCGCGCTGCCCGCTGATGGAAGCGTTGGCAGCGGCAGATGCAAGCAATTCTGGTCCCTGACGCGCTGCGACCTCAAGCGTCAGACGCGTGCCTCGTACCAACCGCGACTGCGGTTGACCACGCCAACCAATCCCAGCATGACCGGGACTTCGATCAGCACGCCGACCACGGTCGCCAACGCGGCACCGGAAGTGAAGCCGAACAAACTGATCGCGGTCGCCACCGCAAGTTCGAAGAAGTTGCTGGCACCGATCAAGGCCGAAGGACCGGCCACGCAATGCGCTTCGCCCAGCCAGCGGTTGAGGCCGTAGGCGAGTGCCGCGTTGAACAGCACCTGTAGCGTGATCGGTACCGCAAGCAACGCGATCACCAGTGGCTGACGCAGGATGGCCTCGCCTTGAAATCCGAACAACAAGACCAGGGTGGCCAGCAACGCAGCCAATGTCCAAGGCTGGGCGTGCTTGAGCGTGGCGTCGAGCACGTTGGCGCCCTGTCGTAACAGATGCTTGCGTAGTACCTGCGCGATCACCAACGGCACCACGATATAAAGTAGCACCGACAACAGCAGGGTCATCCATGGCACGTGGATCGCGGCAACACCGAGGAGCAGCGCCACGATCGGCGCAAAGCCGAACACCATGATGGTGTCATTAAGCGCCACCTGGGTCAGGGTGAAGTGCGCTTCGCCGCGCACCAATTGGCTCCAGACGAACACCATCGCGGTGCACGGCGCCGCCGCCAGCAGGATCAGCCCGGCGATATAACTGTCGAGCTGCGCCGCCGGCAGCCACGCCCCAAACAGGTGCCGCACGAAGATCCAGCCGAACAAGGCCATCGAAAACGGCTTGATCGCCCAATTGACGAACAAGGTGACACCCATGCCGCGCCAATGCCGTCGCACCGTGCCGAGCGCGCCGAAATCCACGCGCATCAGCATCGGCACGATCATCACCCAGATCAGCACACCGACGGCGAGATTGATATGCGCGACTTCGAACCCGCCGAGCGCATGAAACACGCCCGGCACGATTCGTCCCAATGCCACGCCGGCGGCAATGCACAGCACCACCCACAAGCTGAGCCAGCGTTCGAAACCGCCCAGCCGCGCAGGTGCGGTCTCTTGCAGCGTTGCGCTCACGCCGCCGCCTCCAGTTCCAACAACAGCCGCTGCACGCGGCGTTCGATCTCGTCGCGCACCATGCGGAACTCGTCATCCGACAATGCTTTCGGATCCGGCAGCGCCCAGTCCACGTGTCGCGCCGCCGGCAACCATGGACAGGCGTCGCCGCAACCCATCGTCACCACCTCGTCGAAGGACTGCCCCTCGAAAGCAGAGAGAGGCTTCGACCCATGCGCGCTCAAATCGTAGCCACGCTCAGCCATGAACGCGGCTGCCCGCGGATTCACGCCGCCAGCCGGACGCGAGCCCGCCGAGTACGCCTCGAACCGGCCCACGCCCAGTCGCCTCGCGAAGGCTTCCGCCATCTGGCTACGACAAGCGTTCTCGACGCAGACGAACAACACTCGCTTCATGCCGCGCACTTGCCGCCGGTTGGGCCGCAGCACGATGTGGCATGAGAGGCATCCGATGCCTTCGCAGGGGCGGAATATGTGGTCGCCTCGCCGTGCGTGTGGAAGGTTTCCCAACGCACACCCTGCGGGTCTTCGGCCCAATACTTGTCCGAATGCGCATAGCAGCAAGTCGTGCCTTGTTCCGCCAGCGCGATCGCATCTGCCGCGGTCAGGCGGTTGCCGATTTCTTCCAGCTCTTGCGGCTCATCGGCCTGCAGGCCGAGGTGATCCACGCCGGGCGCGCGATCGCGTTGCGAGATCGCGAAATTCACGCGCGGATCGTCCAGCATCCACTTGGCGTAATCGGGTTTGCGCATACTCGGCTGTGTCCCGAACAGGGTTGAGTAGAAACCGATGCTGTCTTCAAGGTTGGTGACGTTGATGTGTACGTGGAAGCGTTTCATGGATGTTTCCTCCGGGTGGTTGCGCAGGTTGGCGCACAGGAAGCGGCATCGCTGCCGCAGCAGTTCTCGGTCAGGAAAGCGAGCAGCGCGTTCATGCGCGCATAGTCGGCGCGGCAACGGATGCTGCGTCCCTCGCGCACATCGCGCACCAGTCCGGCGTTGCGCAGCACGTTGAGGTGGCTGGTCAGGGTGGCGCCCGGCACTTTCAGGCGCGCGCCAATTTCACCCACCGCCAAGCCCTCGTCGCCGGCCTGTACCAGCAAGCGGTAAGCGGCGAGACGGCTGTCCTGGGCCAGAGCGCCCAATGCGCGCACGGCTTCTTTCTGTTTCATAATTCCAAAATTATAGAAACAAAAGAGAGGTTGTCAAGCCTGCAATCGGTCATGTGGGGTAGTTTTGCCTCTAGCTACAGCAGCGGCATTCCGCCTGCACCGGCGGCAGGGTATGTCGCCCCAAGAACAGAACATGCAACAGTCGCGGGGTTTTGGCTTCAGCAACGTGCCGCAGGCCGGTCAGTCCCAGAAGAACTGGCACGCATCGATCGGCATGCGTAGGGCATCGCTGAGGTTGAACTCGATAACGAGCCGATCGACTTTGTCATCGGGTCGAGATGCTTCAACTCAGCGGCCATCGTGACTGGCTACATCGCTTCACTGGAAGTGCGCCCGTGTCACGGCTGCTTGACCGCTTCGCAGTTCGCCGCAACGATTGCCGTCCCGGCGGGAAGGCAGTTGAATTGATTTGGGAATACAAAAATGACCTTGTACCCATGGTTGTACCCACGACGCGATGTAATCGTAAAAATACTTATGTGTCAAGTCGTTACAGATAGGATTCGTAAACAGGTGCAGAACATCGAATGAGCGCCGCCTCGCAGCACGGCACCCTTTTCATCGTCTCCGCGCCGTCCGGCGCGGGCAAGTCCACGCTGGTCAACGCGCTGCTGGCGCGCGAGCCCGGCATCGCGCTTTCGATTTCGCACACCACGCGCGCGCCGCGGCCGGGCGACATCAATGGCAAGCATTACCACTTCGTGGACCGCGCGACTTTCGAGCGCGAGATCGCGGCGGGCGCGTTCCTGGAACACGCGGAAGTGTTCGGCAACCTGTATGGCACGTCGCTGGCGAGCGTGCAGGCGCAGCTCGCGGCCGGACACGACGTGCTGCTGGAGATCGACTGGCAGGGCGCGGCGCAGGTGCGCAAGACGGTACCGGGCTGCGTGAGCATCTTCATCCTGCCGCCTTCGTGCGCGGAACTGGAACGCCGCCTGCGCGCGCGTGCGTCCGACAGCGAGGCGACGATCGAGCGACGGCTCGCCGAATCGCGCGAGGAAATGTCGCACGCGCACGAGTTCACCTGCATCATCGTCAACGACCTGTTCGAGGACGCGCTGGCGCAATTGCAGGCGATCGTGCGCGCGGTGCGCGCGGGCGAGCCGCTGCCGGACGAGCGGCACCACGGCCTGGTCGAGCAATTGCTGGAAAGCTAGACGGGCTCGTGAGCGGCCGCTCGCGCGGGTTGGATTTGCAGTAGGCTGGTGCGAACGGCCGGGGGGCCGTGTTCGCCGGGGAGTGCCATGCTGCGTTGCGCGCGTGCGTTCGGTTCCGTCGTGCTGGTGTTGGCCGCGATCGCGTGGATCCCGCGCGCGCAGGCCGGGGATGCATCCAAGTGCAAGCCGCCTGCGTGGGCGCCCACGTCGATGCCGGGCTTCGTGATCCAGTCCTGCGACCAAAAGGCCTGGGCGACCGACAGGCTCGACCTTGCCGCCGGCAGCAAGACCGTGGCCGGCGAGCGCACGCGGGTCAATTATTCGCTGAAGGACGAGAGCAGGAATCCGAGCAACGCGGCGGCGCGCGCGTTTTTTGTCGCCGCCGGCAAACAGGCGGGTGCCACGCCCGCTACCGATCCCGCCCGCGGCTGGAACGCAATCCTCACGCAGAAGACGCCGCAGGGCGAATACTGGTACATCTACGAACACGGCGGCGGCAACGACGCATCCACCACGTCGTATACGTTGACGACCTGGAAGATCGAACCGCTGCCGCAGGACGTGGTCGCCCGGCCGATGAAAGCTTCGCTGCCGGCGCCGGGCGGCGCGTGCGGCAACCCGCCCTGGCTGGTGAAGCAGTTTGCGTATTTCAAGGTCGATTCCTGCGCGGCCAAGTCCTGGGACCAGGTGAAGCTCGACCTGCCTTCCGGCGAAAAGACGCTGGAAGGGCGCAGGCTCACGGTCAACTACAAATTGACCGACGACAGCAAGGATCCGGTCGCGTTCGCGGTGCAGAAGAACTACATCGCCGCGCTGCAGAAGATCGGCGCGAAGCTGGTGAGCGATCCCACGCGCAACGCCACCGCCACGCTGATGCAGAAGACGCCGGCGGGCGAGTTCTGGTACCTGTACGAGCACGGCAGTGGCAACGACGATTCCACGACGACGTATTCGCTCACGACGGTGGAAGTTGCGCCGTTCCCGCAGGTGGTGGTGGCGCAGGTGCCGCAGGGCGCGCTGCTGGACGACATGCAGGGCAAGGGCTGCAAGGCGCCGCCGTGGCTGGTGAAGCAATTCGATTACTACACGCTCACCGATTGCAGCAAGGAAGACCTGGATTCGATCACGCTGGACCTGCCGGCGGGCCAGAAGACGCTGGCCGGGCGTTTCCTCGAACTGAACTACAGGCTCGCCGACGACAAGAAGGACGCCTCCGCGCTGTACGTGCAGAAGAACTACGTCAATGCGCTGGAGAAGATCGGCGCCACGCTGGTGTCGCGACCCGACGATGTCAACAATGCGGTGCTGATGCAGAAGATGCCGCAAGGCGAGCTCTGGTACATCTACAGGCACACCGGCGGCAACGACGAATCCACTGCTTCGTATTCGCTCACCGCCCTGCAGGTCGGCGGCCCGCCGGCCAAGGCCTGCAAGCTGGAAATCTACGGCATCAATTTCGACTTCAACAAGTCGGACATCAAGTCCGAATCCGAACCCGTGTTGCAGCAGATGCGGGCGCTGTTCACCGCCGATCCGGCGTACAAGGCGGAAGTGGGCGGACACACCGACAACGTCGGCGGCAACGCCTACAACATGAAATTGTCGGGGCAGCGGGCCGAGGCGGTGAGGGCGTGGCTGATCGCACATGGCGTGGCAGCGGATCGGCTGACCAGCCGCGGCTATGGCCTGACCCAGCCGCTGGTGCCGAACAATTCGGACGCCAATCGCGCGAAGAACCGCCGGGTGGAGTTGAAGCGGAAGGACTGCCAGACCTGAATCCGCGCTGGCGGACTTCGGAAAGCAGCTTGGCCGCTGCGTTGGCGTGCGCTAACGTAGCGCGCTTATGTCGTCCGCCGAGGCCATCCAAGACAATCGCTCGCGCGAGCCGCTGGTGCGGGTGCGCGACCTGCACACGCGCATCGGCGGCAAGGTCATCTTCGATGGCCTGAGCCTGGACGTGCCGCGCGGCAGCATCACCGCGATCATGGGTCCGAGCGGCACCGGCAAGACCACGCTGCTGCGGCACATCACCGGGCAGATGCGCGCGGACTCCGGCTCCGTGAGCGTGGATGGCGAAGACGTGGCGCGGCTTTCGCGCAATGCGCTGTTCGCGCTGCGCGAGAAGATCGGCTTCCTGTTCCAGAACTCGGCGCTGCTCACCGACTTCAACGTGTTCGAGAACGTGGCGTTTCCGCTGCGCCAGCACACCAAGTTGCCGGAGGCGCTGATCCGCACCATCGTGCTGACCAAGCTGCAGGCGGTCGGCTTGCGCGGTGCCGCTCGGCTGATGCCGAGCGAGTTGTCCGGCGGCATGGCGCGGCGCGTGGCGTTGGCGCGCGCGATCGTGTTCGACCCGATGCTGATCCTCTACGACGAACCGTTCGTGGGGCTGGATCCCATCGCGCTGAACCAGGTGTTGCGCCTGATCCGTACGCTCAACAAGACGCTCGGCATCACTTCGATCCTGGTCGCGCATGAACTTGCGGCGATCCGGCAGGTCGCAGATCGCGTGTACCTGGTCGCCAACGGCAAGCTGGTCGCGCAAGGCACGCCCGACGAACTGGCGGCCGAGGCGACGCCGTGGACGCGCCAGTTCTTCGGCGGCGAAGCGGACGGCCCGGTGCCGTTCCACTACCCGGCGCCCGATTACGCAATAGATTTGGGATTCGCGAAGTGAACGCGATCGTGCGCCGCAACTGGTTGTTGAACGGCATCGCGCAGGTCGGCGAGTGCGGGCTGTTCTTCCTCGCGATCGTCGCCGCGTTGCCGCGCAGCCTGCGCCACTTCCGCGAGACCTGCCGGCAGGTGTGGTTCGTCGGCGCGATGAGCCTGGTGATCGTGATGACCTGCGGGCTGTTCGTCGGCATGGTGCTGGCGCTGCAGCTTTATTATGTGCTGTCGATTTTCGGGGGCACGGCCGCGATCGGCACCGTGGTCGCGCTAAGCCTGTTCCGTGAACTCGGGCCGGTGGTCACCGCGTTGCTGTTCGCCGGCCGTGCGGGAACTGCCGTCACCGCGGAGATCGGGTTGATGCGCGCCACCGACCAGATCGACGCGATGGAAATGATGGCGGTGGATCCGATCGCCTATGTCGTCGCGCCGCGCTATCTCGCCGGCATTCTCGCGATGCCATTGCTGATGTGCCTGTTCAATGCGCTTGGCATCCTCGGCGCGCACGCGGTCGGCGTCACCTGGCTGGGCGTGGACAACGGTACTTTCTGGGGCAACATGACTTCCACGGTGGACCTGTGGAAGGACATCATCGACGGCGTGTGGAAGAGCCTCGCCTTCGGCGGCGTGGTCACGCTGATCGCGGTGTTCCAGGGCTACAACGCACCGCCGACTTCCGAAGGCGTGGCGTATTCGACCACACGCACCGTGGTGTTCTCGTCCATCGTGATCCTTGCGCTGGATTTCGTGATGACGGCTTTTTTGACGTAGGAGCGGTCGCGCGCAGTCGCGCTCCTGCAACAGGTGAACGAAATGAACTCACGACCCAGCTACGCCATCGGCACCGGATTGTTCATCCTGCTCGGCTTCGCCGCGCTGGCGTATCTCGCCACGCAGACCACGTCGGTCGCCAACGTGCACCAGGGCAACAGCTACGTGCTGAAGGCGCGGTTCTCCAACATCGGCCAGTTGAAGGATCGCGCACCGGTGAAGATCGCCGGTGTGCGCGTGGGCTCGGTGCAGTCCATCCAGCTCGAGCGCGGCAAGATGGATGCGCTGGTCACGCTCAGCATCGATGACAAATACAACGACATTCCCGACGACACCGCCGCCGCGATATTCACCAGTGGTTTATTGGGCGACCAGTACGTTGGCCTGCAGCCGGGTGGCTCGCCGGAGAACCTGAAGAACGGCGATGAAATCGTGCTGACACAGTCGGCGATGCAACTGGAAGACCTGATCGGCAAGTTCCTGGTCAACGGCGGGCCCAAGGGCGGCAGCGAATCGACGCCGGCATCGAAACCGAAATCCGCTTCCAGCGGCGGTTGAATCCCAACGAACCTTTTCGAATTCCTGGAGCAACATCCATGTCGCGCTTCATCCGTTTCCTTTCCATTGCCGCGATCGCAGGCCTGGTCGGCGTCGCCCCGCTGGTTTCGCCGCGTGCTTCCGCACAAACCGCCGCGCAGACTCCGCAGCAGGTCGTGCAGGGCATCGTTGACGAACTGGGCACCGCGCTGGATGGCCATCGCGAGGAACTGCGGCAGCACCCGGATCAGTTGATCAAGGTGATCGACAAGATCCTGCTGCCGCACTTTGACGTTGATTACGCCTCGTTGCTGGTGCTGGGTCGGCATGCGCGCGAGGCCACGCCGGCGCAGCGCGTCCGCTTCTCGCACGCGTTCTACAACTCGATCACGCACCGCTACGCGGAAGGCCTGCTCAACTACACCAAGGGCAAGGTCAAGCTGTTGCCGTTCCAGGGTGACTTGAACGCACGCCGCAGCGTGGTGCGGACCGAGGTGATGCTGGACGACGGCAAGAGCCTCTCCGTGGATTACGTGTTCCGCAAGACGTCCGACGGGCAATGGAAGGCCTACGACGTGGTGATCGAGGGCATTTCCTACGTCACCAATTACCGCAACCAGGTGGATGCGGAAGTCCAGAAGGAAGGCATCGAGGGCTTGATCCACCGCCTGGAAACGCAGGGTGCGGCGGCGATCGACCAGATGCAGCAGCAGGCGCAGCAACCTGCCGGTCACTGATGCGCCCGATGAGAGATGCGCCCGATGAGTTCGCATTCGGTCCATGCGGTGGATTGCCAAACACCGGACGGTGACACGCTCGCGCTGTCCGGTGCGCTGACGTTTGCGACCGCGACGCGCGCTTACGAAGATGCCAACGCAGCGCTCGAACGCGGCGCGCGTACCCGGCTCGACCTCTCCGGCCTCACCCGCACCGACAGCGCAGGGCTTGCCTGCGTGCTGGCGCTGCTCGCGGAAGCCAGCCGCGCAAGGCGGCCGCTGCGGATCTCGAACATCCCCGACAGCTTGCGCGCGCTCGCCGAGGTCTGCGACGCGCGCGAATTCCTGCGCACGTAACGCGGGCATTGCCCGCAACTGGGGAGCCATCCTTCATCGCGGACGGCGTCCGTCCTGCTAACCGGAAGTCGTCGCCGGCGCCGGCACCGAGCCGTCGTCCTTGATGCCGTGCTTCTGCTCGTACTGGTGCTGCTGTTGCAGCAGCTGGTCGATGTCGTCGCTGTTGTCATTCACGCCCTGGAAGCGCTCGATCACCGACGCCGGCGGATTGCCGTGGTAGATCTCGTAAATGCGCCGCTGCCGGTACGCGTCCCGCTCGAACACGTACGGATCGTAGGCCGAGTTCAGGAAGCTTTCGGCGTCGATCCCGCGCGAGCGCAAGGTGACGAGGTAGGCGAGGCTCGGCAGGTATTGCGCGTGCAGTTCGAAATCGTGCTCGCGTGCGTACCATGACAGCGGATCGAAATAGCTGTCCACCGGCAGCCGCCACACGTCGCGCGCCGTGGTGGGGCCCACCAGCGGCAGCACCAGGAACGGCCCTTCCGGAAGGCCCCAGTGGGCCAGCGTCACGCCGAAATCGGTTTCGTCCAGCGGCAGGTTCATCTTGCTGGCCGGATCGAAAAAGCCGAGCAGGCCGAGTGTCGTGTTCACCGCCAGTCGTCCCGTGGATTTCAGTGCATCCACCGGATGCGCCTGCAATACATCGTTGACGATCGTGATCGGCAGCCGCACGTTCGAGAAGAAATCGCTGATGTGTTCGCGCGCCTTCGGCGTGGTCACCTTGCGATAGGCCACCGCCACCGGCCGGATCGCGATCTTGTCCGCCGTGCGGTTGAACGCGTACATCTTGCGATTGAAGTGCTGCAGCGGATCGTCCGTGCGCGGTGGCGCGACGGTCGCGCAGCCGGCCAGCAGCACGAATGCCGCGCCCAGCGTTGCACGCCACATACGAGAGTCCATGCCAGGACGCATACGGTTTCCGATTGGCGCTGCCGCGCGAGAGGGTGCGATTTTACATGGGGCTAACATTAACGAACCCAAGCCGGCAGTCAGGCTCGCTCGCAAGGCTTGGTGCTGCTACAATCCGCCGGTTCCGGGTTTTGCGAGTAATACACATGGCAAGAATCACCGTTGAAGACTGCCTGCGGGTGGTGGACAACCGTTTCGAATTGGTGCTGATGGCGACGCGCCGCGCGCGCCAGCTGGCGAAGGGCGCCGAGCCCGTGGTGGATCCGGAAAACGACAAGCCCAGCGTGATCGCGCTGCGCGAGATCGCCGGCCGCCGCATCGACATGGGCACCATCGACGAAATCGACCGCATCGAGCGCGAGCGCCGCGAGCGCGAGGCCCTGGAATGGGCAGCCGCCGAGGTGGACGAAGACATGAGCAAGGGCGGCGACGATTTGTAAGGCGCTGCGACCGATACGGCCGCATTTTGATCGTCAGCCCGCCGCAGCCGGCCCAGAATCCCCGCAGGGCGCGACGAACCTGATCCGGCGGCGAAATCGCTCTTTTGAGAAGTGCGGCCAGGGACCTCTCGGCCAGGGATGGTGGCTTTGGCCGCTTTCACGCGCAGGGAAAGCGCATAAACTGCGGTCATGAACGCGGCAAACGCGCCCACGCCTTCCACCGACCCCGCCCATCCGGCGCCGGTCGATACGACCGACATCGACGCGCTCGCCGCGCGACTGTCCGAATACTTTCCGCCCGAACAGATCACCCGCGTACGCGGCGCGTACGCGGTGGGCGAACACGCGCACGGTGACCAGAAGCGCAAGAGCGGAGAGCCCTACATCACGCACCCGCTGGCGGTTGCCGGCATCCTCGCGCAACTGCACCTGGATGCGGAAACCATCATCGCGGCGATCCTGCACGACACGCTCGAGGACACCGGCCTCACGCGCGTGCAACTGGAAGCGAGCTTCGGCCCGACCGTCGCGGAACTGGTGGACGGCGTCACCAAGCTGGACAGCATCGACTTCGCCTCGCGCCAGGAAGCGGATGCCGAGAGCTTCCGCAAGATGGTGCTGGCGATGGCGCGCGACCTGCGCGTCATCCTGATCAAGCTGGCCGACCGCCTGCACAACATGCGCACGCTCGGCGCGATGGAACTGGACGCGCGCCGCCGCATCGCGCGCGAGACGCTGGACATCTACGCACCAATCGCGGCGCGGCTGGGCATGAACGCGATCAAGGGCGAGCTGCAGGACCTCGGCTTCCGCACGCTGTATCCGGATCGCTATCGCGTGATCTCCGCGCGCATCAAGAGCGTGCTCGGAAATCGCCGCGAGGCCATGGCGCGCATCGAAGGCGAGTTGCGCGCGCGGCTCGCCGCGGACGGGATCGAGGCGCGCGTGGTCAGCCGGGTGAAGTCGCCCTACAGCATCTGGTCGAAGATGCGTAGCACGCGCAAGTCCTTCGCACAGTTGATGGACGTGTACGGCTTCCGCGTGGTGGTGGATTCGGTGGCGCACGCCTACCAGGCGTTGGGATCGGTGCACGCGCTGTACAAGCCGGTGGACGGCCGTTTCAAGGATTTCATCGCGATCCCGAAAGCCAACGGCTACCAGTCGCTGCACACCGTGCTGTTCGGCCCGTTCGGCGCGCCGATCGAGATCCAGATCCGCACCGCGGACATGGACATCGTGGCCGAGCGCGGCATCGCCGCGCACTGGGCGTACAAAACCGATGTCACGCCGTCCAACAGCGCGCAACTGCGCGCGCGGGAATGGCTTTCGGGCCTCGCCGACAGCCAGGCCAGCACGCCGTCGTCGCTGGAGTTCCTGGAGAACGTCAAGATCGACCTCTTCCCGGAAGAGGTCTACCTGTTCACGCCGCGCGGCGACATCCTCTCGCTGCCGAAGAACGCGACCGCGCTGGATTTCGCCTACGCCGTGCACACCGACGTTGGGCATCACGCGGTCGCCGCGCGCGTCGATGGCGCGCTCGCGCCGCTGCGTGCGTTGCTCGCCTCGGGCCAGACGGTCGAGATCGTCACCGCGCCTTCGGCCACGCCGAATCCGCAGTGGCTGGATTTCGCGGTCACCGGCAAGGCGCGCACCGCCATCCGGCATTTCCTGAAGCGCCTGCAGCACGAGGATGCGGTGGAATTCGGCCATCGCATGCTCGACCGCGCACTGGATTCGCTGGGCTCCAGCCTCGATTCGATCCCACCCGAGGCGCTGGAGAAATACCTGCAACAGAACAACCAGCGCAGGCTGGAGGAATTGCTTTCCGACATCGCGCTGGGCAACCGCATGCCCGACCAGGTCGCGATGCAGCTGGTTGCGCTGCATGGCAAGGTCACCGGCGCCAAGCCCCGCACGCGCGAGAAGATCCGCATCAGCGGCGCCGAACGCGGGATCCTCTCCTTCGGCAATTGTTGTCACCCGTTGCCCGGCGACACCATCGTGGGTTACCTCTCGCCCGGCAAGGGCATCGTGGTGCATCGCACCGAGTGCCCGAACCTGGCCGAACTTTCCAAACAGCCGGAGCGGCGCGTCGAGATCGAATGGGATCTCGAAGCCCAGGGTGATTACAAGGCGCAATTGCGCAGCGAAGTGGTGAACCGGCCCGGCGTGCTCGCCACCGTGGCCGCGGCGATCGCGGCATCCGGTTCCAACATCGAGAACGTCGAATACACCGAACGCAGCCCGTTCGCCGCCACGCTGCTGTTCACGCTGGAAGTGAAAGACCGCAAGCACCTCGCCGACGTGATGCGTCGGGTGCGACGAACCGGGGTCGTCAACGGGGTATACCGCTATCCGGTTTAAGAGATAAGGGCGAGTAGCGAGGGCGCTCAGTGGATTTTCAAGCGCGCCCTCGCCACTCATCCCACGCCCCTGGACTACACTTCAGCTTTTCCGATCGGAACAGGCCATGCCCCGCACCCCCATCCATTCCCCCGACGCCCCCAAGGCCATCGGCCCCTACTCGCAGGCGATCCGCAGCGGCAATACGCTGTATCTGTCCGGGCAGACGCCGCTCGATCCCGCCACCGGCGAGATGGTCGCCGGCGGCATCGAGGAACAGGCCACGCGCGTGTTCGAGAACCTCAAAGCGGTGCTGACCGCAGCCGGCGCTTCCTTCGACGACGTGGTGCGGGTCGCGATCTACATGACCGACCTCGTCAACTTCGCCGCGGTGAACGAAGTGATGAAGCGCTACTTCCGCGAACCGTATCCGGCGCGCTCGACGATCGGCGTGGCCGCCTTGCCGCGCGGCGCGGCGGTCGAGATCGACCTGATCGCGGTGGTCGGCGGCTGATCCCGCGCGTGTCGGCGCATGCCGACAGGTGCAGACGCGTTCCGCGCATCGCGCACACGCGTCGCATTCGCTAACCTTGCGCGCGATGACCAGCGTGCGCGTAATCGCCAGTCCACACGAACACGATCCAGGCCTCGCGCCGGTATCGTCGCTGGCGGGCGTGGGTCCGGCGGTGCAGCAGAGCCTGCAGAAGCTCGGCATCGCGCGCGTGCAGGACCTGTGGTTCCACCTGCCATTGCGATACGAAGACCGCACGCGCATCACCGCGATCCGCGACCTGCGCATCGGTGAAGCCGCGCAGGTGGAAGGCGTGGTGGAGGCGGTGGAAACCGCGTTCCGCTATCGCGCGCAACTGCGGGTGGCGATCACCGACGACTCGCGCGAAACGCTGGTGCTGCGTTTCTTTCATTTCCGCCGCGCGCAGAGCGAGCGCCTGATGCCCGGCACGCGTCTGCGCTGCTACGGCGAGGTGCGTCACGGGGCGCACGGGGCGGAGATCGTGCATCCGCAATACCAGATCCTGCACGGCGTGCGTGATGTCGAGGAACGGCTGACGCCGATCTATCCCACGACGGAAGGGCTCGGCCAGCAGCGCCTGCGTTCGATCATCGGCAAAGCGCTGGAACGCCTGCCGGATGAAGCGAAGCTGGAATTGATCCCGGAAGATTTGCGCGAATCGCTGCGCCTGCCTTCGCTGCGCGAGGCCTTGCTGGTCGCGCACCACCCGCCACCGGATGCCGACGTGGATGCGCTCACGCGCGGCGCGCATCCCGCACAGCAGCGGCTGGCGTTCGAGGAACTGCTGACCCATCACCTGAGCTTGAAGCGGCTGCGCGCACAGGTGCGCACGCATCGCGGGCCGGCGCTGCGCGCGAATCCGAAGCTGCGCAAGCAATTCCTGGATGCGCTGCCGTTCGCATTGACCGGCGCGCAGCAGCGGGTGGAGGCGGAAGTCGCCAAGGATCTTGCGAAGGCGGCGCCGATGCTGCGGCTGGTGCAGGGGGATGTCGGATCGGGCAAGACCGTGATCGCCGCCCTCGCGGCGTTGAGCGCGATCGCCAACGGCAAGCAGGCCGCGCTGATGGCGCCCACCGAACTGCTGGCGGAACAGCACCTGCGCAGCTTCCGTACATGGTTCGAGCCGCTCGGCATAGACGTGATCTGGCTGGCCGGCAAGGTGCAGGGCCGCGCGCGCCAGACTGCGCTCGCTGCCGTGGCGCAAGGCGCGCCGGTGGTGATCGGCACCCACGCGCTGATGCAGGAAGGCGTGGAGTTCAGGAATCTGGCGCTCGCCATCGTTGACGAACAGCACCGTTTCGGCGTGCAGCAGCGGATGGCATTGCGGGACAAAGGTCGAGCGGCACTGCCGCGAGGGCGAGGCATGGATGCCGAGCGGCAAAGCACCAGGGATGGTTTCTTGCGAGGAACGTTTCCGCACCAACTGGTGCTGACCGCCACGCCGATCCCGCGCACACTGGCGATGAGCGTCTACGCCGACCTCGACATCTCCGCGCTCGACGAACTGCCGCCCGGCCGTACGCCGGTGCAGACGACCGCGGTGTCGAACGTGCGCCGTGGCGAGGTGATCGAGCGCATCCGCGCCGCCTGCGCGGAAGGGCGGCAGGCGTACTGGGTCTGCACGATCATCGAGGAATCCGAACAGCTGGTTGCGCAGGCCGCGGAAGTGACCTTCGCGGAACTCTCCGCCGCGCTGCCGGAACTGAAGATCGGCCTGCTGCACGGGCGGATGAAGCCTTCCGAAAAGCAGGCCACCATGGATGCGTTCAAGGCCGGCGAGCTCGCGCTGCTGGTGGCGACGACGGTGATCGAGGTCGGCGTGGACGTGCCCAACGCCAGCCTGATGGTGATCGAGAACGCCGAGCGGCTGGGCCTCGCGCAACTGCACCAGCTGCGCGGACGGGTGGGGCGCGGCAGCGTGGCCTCGCATTGCGTGCTGCTCTATCAGCCGCCGTTGTCGAACCTCGCCAGACAGCGCCTTGAAACCATGCGCGAGACCAACGATGGGTTCCTGATCGCCGAGCGCGACCTGCAACTTCGCGGCCCCGGCGAACTGCTTGGCACCCGCCAGACCGGCGAGCTGGGCTTCCGCATCGCCGATCTTTCCCGCGACGCGCACCTGCTGCCGGCCGTGCAGCGGGTGGGGGCGGCGATGCTGAAGGACCACGGAGAACTTGCGACCAGGCTGGTGGCCCGCTGGATCGGGGGAGCCGCCCGCTTTGCCGACGCCTGACGGCGTTGCGCCGGGCCGGCCGCCGCTGTTACACTGCCGCTCTTTTCTCGCGCGAAACCCTCGCGCCCGGAGCCCCACAATGAAAGCCGACACCCATCCGAACTACCAGCCGGTGGTGTTCCAGGACATCAGTTCCGATTTCGCGTTCCTGACGCGTTCGACCATGACCTCCAAGGAAACCATCAAGTGGGAGGACGGCCAGGAATATCCGCTGATCAAGGTGGAAATTTCCAGCGCCTCGCACCCGTTCTACACCGGCAAGCAGAAGGTGATGGACACTGGCGGCCGCATCGACAAGTTCAAGCGCCGCTACGCGGCAGGCAAGAAGGCCTGATCCTCGCGTCCCGTTTCACGCCAAGCGCCGGCCCCGTGCCGGCGCTTTGCTTTCCGGGGCTGCGCCTTTACGCACATGCCCGGTGGCCAGCCTGTGCGATAATTGCGGTTTGTCCGATCCGGTGAGTCGTGGCGCGGCAAGTCCGCGCGGCCCGGATGCAAGCCAAAGGAGCATGCCGTGTCCAAGTCAGTCACCCTCACCGATACCGCCAACCATTCCGTGCAGTTGCCGCTGGTGGAAGGCACGCTCGGTCCGAGTTGCGTTGATATCGGCGCGCTGTACAAGGAAACCGGCCACTTCACCTACGACCCCGGCTTCGCCGCCACCGCCGCCTGCAAGAGTGCGATCACCTTCATCGATGGCGAGAAGGGCGTGCTGTTGTACCGCGGTTACCCGATCGAGCAGCTCGCGCAGAAGTCCAGCTTCCTCGAAGTCGCCTACCTGCTGCTGGAAGGCGAGCTGCCGAACTCCCGGCAGTTCGGCGCGTTCGAGGACGAGGTGACGCATCACACGATGATGCACGAGTCGCTGAAGTACTTCCTGCACGGCTTCCATCACGACGCGCACCCGATGGCGATGCTGTGCGGCGCCATTGCATCGCTCTCCGCGTTCTATCACGACAACCTGGACAACGAGGATCCGGCGCAGCGCAAGCTGGCGGCGATCCGCCTGATCGCCAAGATGCCGACGATCGCCGCGGCCGCGTACCGCTATTCGATCGGCTGGCCGTTCCGCTATCCGCGCAACAACCTCGAATACGTCACCCGCTTCCTGCACATGATGTTCGAGGTGCCGAGCGAGCCGCTGGCGCTGAACCCGGTCGCGGCGAAAGCGCTTGACCTGCTGTTCATCCTGCACGCCGATCACGAACAGAACGCCAGCACCTCCACGGTGCGGCTGGTCGGCTCCACCGGCGCCAATCCGTATGCCTCGATCGCCGCCGGAATCGCGGCGCTGTGGGGTCCCGCGCATGGTGGCGCCAACGAAGCGGTGTTGAAGATGCTCGCCGAAATCGGCGATGCGAAGAATGTAGAGAAAGCTGTCGCGCGCGCCAAGGACAAGGATTCCGGCTTCCGCCTGATGGGCTTCGGTCATCGCGTCTACAAGAATTTCGATCCGCGCGCCAAGATCATCCGCGAGATGACCCACAAGGTGCTCAACGAGCTCGGCATCAACGATCCGATGCTGGACATCGCGCTGAAGCTGGAAGAGGCCGCGCTCAAGGACGATTACTTCGTCGAGCGCAAGCTGTACCCGAACGTGGATTTCTATTCGGGCATCATTTACAAGGCGCTGAAGATCCCGACCGAGATGTTCACGGTGATGTTCGCGATCGCGCGCACCGCCGGCTGGATCGCGCACTGGATCGAGCAGCACGAAACCCCGGGCGCGCGCATCGGCCGTCCGCGCCAGGTGTATACCGGCGCGACACCGCGGGATTACGTGGGGATGGAAAGCCGGTAGACGGAAATCGTAAATCGAAAATCGAAAATCGAAAGTTGAAAGTCGGCGAAAGGTTCGGCGCTTACGACTTTCGCTCGTAGAAAGTGGAGAGTCGGCGAAAGGTCCGGCGTGCTCGGTTCGATTTACGACTTTCGACTTACAACTTTCGCTCGTAGTCCGCGATCTCCTCTTGCGCCAGCATCGCTTCCAGCGCCGCGAGTGATGCGCGCCGCATCGGGCGCTCGTCGATGCGATCCAGCGGCGGTTGGCGCAGCGCATCGCGTGGCATCAGGGTGAGATCCATCGCGATGCCCTCTGCCGCGAACAGCAGTACCGGGAACTCCGCGCTGCGCTGGCGGTCGGTGCGCAACGTGCGCGTGCGTTGCTCGAACGGAATGCCATGTTCGTGCAGGAACACGGCGACGTCCTCGGGCGAATCGCAGAACACGTGCAGGCTCACCGCCGAATGCGCGTCCGCGGTGCCTTCCAGCACCGCACCGACCAGTCGCGGCTCGAAACGCGCGAGGAATCGCATCGCGTCCACCGCCGCTTCGCGGCGCTCGCGCAGCGCCTGCGGTTGCGATCCGGACTGGAACAGGCGCTGGTGTTCGCGCAGTGCGTCCTCGATTTCACGATTGCGGGGAAGACCCTGGTCGTCGCCCAGACCCAGTCGTTGCGCGGCTTTCAGCTTGGCCTGGTGGTAATCACGGATGCCGTGTTCGCTGATCAGGCGCGCGGCTTCGAGAGCGACGCGCCGGCGCATCTGCCGGCTGCGATCCTGTGCGTGGATGCGGTGGTATTCGGCGGCCTTGCGCATGACTGACCCTCCATCACCGCGATGGGGCCAGTGTGGCAAATGCGGCGGGGAATGGAAAGCGTGAGCGGTGACGTGAGCGGTGAGCGGGAAGATCCCGGGCCCGCATTCCGCTGACCGCTCACCGCTGGCCACTCAAAAAATATCGTACGCCGGCGACTGGTCCTGGTTCTGCGCCTGCGTGCGCAGGCGATCCAGGTCCTCGACCTTGAAGATCTCGCTCATCGCGTTGGGATCACCGGCCGGCGCCAATGCGCCCGTCACGCTGTCCACCGAAGCGGTGACGATGCCCGGCGGCATCGGCAAGCTGTTCTCCGGCTTGCCTTGCAGCGCGGGGCCCATGAACGCCATCCAGATCGGCAGCGCGGTTTCCGCACCGAACTCGCCCTTGCCGAGCGAATCGTAGTTGTCGAAACCGACCCACACGGTCGTCACCAGATCGCCATTGAAGCCGCAGAACCAGCCGTCGCGATGGTCGTTGGTCGAGCCGGTCTTGCCGGCCAGATCCGTGCGTCCGAGCGACTTCGCGGCTGCGGCGGTGCCGTGATCGACGACGCTCTTCATCAGCGAAGTGATCAGGTAATCGTTGCGCGCATCGATCACCCGCGGGGCGAGGTTCGGTCCATTGCTTTGCGCGGCGCCCGAAGTGGGAGCGGATGCCGGCGCCTGCAACGCCTCGCCCGGATCGCCGGCCGCGGCCGATGGCTGGATCGGCGCGGTCGCCACGGCCTTGCCCTCGTCCAGCAGGCGCGCGGTGCAGGTACGGCAGGCGCGCGGCGGATTGGCGCGGTATACCGCGCGTCCGTCGCGATCATCGATCTGCGCGACGTAATACGGATTCACCAGGAAGCCGCCGTTGGCGAACACCGAGTAGCCGCGCGCCATTGCCATCGGCGAAACCGATGCGGTGCCGAGCGCGAGCGAGAGGTTGGACGGAATCGCATCGAGCGGGAAACCGAAGCGGGTGATGTATTCGCGCGCATAGCGGATGCCGATCGCGTCCAGCAGGCGGATCGACACCAGGTTCACCGATTGCGCCAGTGCCTCGCGCAGGCGCATGGGCCCGCGGAACTTGCCGTCGTCGTTGCCGGGTGTCCACAGACCGCCCGGCACCGAAGGATCCGGCAGCGCGATCGGCGCATCGTTGATGATCGAGGCCGGCGTGAAGCCGCGATCGAAAGCGGCGGAATAGATGAACGGCTTGAAGCTGGAGCCCGGCTGGCGCGCGGTCTGCACGGCGCGATTGAACTTGCTGCGCTCGAAACTGAAACCGCCGACCAGCGCCTTCACCGCGCCATCCTCGGGATCGAGCACCACCATCGCCGATTGCGCGGCGGGAACTTGGCTCAACTCCCATTTCGGGGTGGCCGGTTTGTCATCCTTCTTCTTCGTCGCATCGGCTGCCGCGACTTGCGTGGTGTCATCGGACAAGGCCACGCGCACGATGTCGCCGCGGCGCAGGATCGCCGCCACGCCTTCGCCGCCGGTCTTGGCCTTGCGCGCGTAGCGCTGTGCCCACTTCACCGCATCCGCATCGAGTTCCACCGAATGCGTGGCGTCCAGGTACACCGTCGCGTGATCGCGATCCACCTGCGTGACGAGGCCCGGCTGCAAGCCGGAAATCGCGTGATAGTCGGCCAGGGCGCGGTCGTAATCCTGCGCGGTCGCTTGCGCGGGCAATTCCACGTGCGCATCCGGGCCGCGATACCCATGGCGATGGTCGTAGTCTTCAAGGCGCGTACGCAGCGCGGTGTTGGCGAGCCCCTGCAGACGGCTGTCCACCGTCGTGCGCACCACGTAGCCGTCGGTGAGCGCCTGGCTGCCCAGCCGCTCGATCGCCTGCCGGCGCACCATCTCTGCCAGGTACGGCGCTTCCACTTCCACCGGCGGCTCGTGCGCGGAGGAGTCATCCGGCGTGGCGACCGCCGACTGGTATTGCGCCTGGGTGATGAAGTCGTGGTCCAGCATTTGCCGCAACACATAATTGCGTCGCGCGGTGGCGTGCTGGAGGTTGTAAAGCGGATTGCCGGTGGTCGGCGCCTGCGGCAGGCCTGCCAGCATCGCGCACTCGGCGAGGGTGAGCTGGTCGAGCTTCTTGCCGTAGTAGAACTCGGCCGCCGCGGCTACGCCGTAGGCCCGGTGCCCGAGGAAGATCTTGTTCAAGTAGAGCTGCAGGATCTCATCCTTGGTCAACTCGTGCTCGATCCGGAACGCGGTGAACATCTCGATCAATTTGCGCGTGTAGCTCTTCTCGGGGCTGAGGAAGAAGTTGCGCGCGACCTGCTGGGTGATGGTGGAGCCGCCCTGCGCCTTGTCGCCGCCGGTGATCATCACGTGCCAGGCCGCTCGCGCGGTGCCTTCCCAGTCCACGCCGGGGTGGTGATAGAAATCCGCGTCCTCGGCGGCAAGGAAGGCATCTTTCAATTGCACCGGCACCTGGTTGATCTGCACCGGGATGCGGCGGGTTTCGCCGAACAGCGCGATCAGCTTGCCGTCGGCCGATTCGACCCGCAGCGGCACCTGCAGTTGCACGTCCTTGAGCGAGGCGACCGAAGGGATGCGCGGGGAGATCAGCCAGTAGGTGAAACCGGCAGCCGCCACGCCAAGCAGGAACAGGCACAGCACGAGGATCGCCGCGATACGCAGCAGGCGTTTGAAAATTCGCATTCGGAATCTCTGGATCTTTTGCGGCCGCTTTGACCTTCAGCTTGCCCGGCCGGATGGTCGAACTCTTGCATCGCGAAAACCTGCCCAACCTGTGAAGGCGTTCGCCAAGCAGGATGTCGCGAGGATACTGGAGGAGGATCAGAACGTCTTGTTGTGATCGCAATCAAATACGCAGGCGAGTGCGAGCGAGTATAGATGCACGTCACGCGCGGCGGCGTGGAATGCGTCGCCGATTCACTCGCGGAAATGCTGCCTGCACGAGTGAGCGGGCGGCAAGGCGCGGGATGGAGATGGATGGAGTACGAGCTGCACGGCTCCTGCGGGGTAAAGAGGCACTGTTGGCCTGAAATGGCTTTGTTCATCAACGGTTTGCGAAGACTTTGCAAACCCGTTGATATTTCGTTAACTTTCCGATCTAATGCACTTGCGCATCTTTCGCTCGTAAGGGCGCGTGGGGAAGGGGAAAATTCGTGGGCTTTCTATCGCCAAAGGCACCATCGCTGATCGGTGTCGACATCAGTTCAACAGCCGTCAAACTGTTGCAGCTGACCCAGACCGGCGCTCGCTATCGTGTCGAGCATTACGCGGTCGAACCGCTGCCACCGAACGCGGTGGTCGAGAAGAACATCGTCGAGGTGGAAGCCGTCGGCGACGCGATCCGGCGCGCGATGGCGCGTACCGGCGCGCGCACCAAATTCGCCTCCGCCGCGGTCGCGGGTTCGGCGGTGATCACCAAGGTGATCCCGATGCCGGCCGAGCTGACCGAGGATGATCTGGAAGGCCAGATCCAGGTCGAGGCCAACCAGTACATCCCTTATCCCATCGAGGAAGTGAGTCTCGATTTCGAGAAGCTCGGGCCCGTCAAGGACAACCCCGAGATGCTCAACGTGTTGCTCGCAGCCTCGCGCACCGAGAACGTGGACATGCGCGTGGCCGCACTCGACCTCGGCGGCCTCACCGCCAAGGTGATCGACGTCGAAGTGTTCGCGATGGAGAACGCGTTCAAGCTGATCGCCGACCAGCTGACCGTCTCTCGCGACGCGGTGATCGCGCTGGTGGACGTCGGCGCGACCATGACCACGCTGTCGGTGCTGAAGAACCAGCGCACCATCTATTCGCGCGAGCAGGTGTTCGGCGGCAAGCAGCTCACCGACGAGGTGATGCGCCGCTATGGCCTGTCGTACGAGGAAGCAGGCATGGCCAAGCGCCAGGGCGGCCTGCCGGAATCCTACGAAATCGAAGTGCTGGAGCCGTTCAAGGAAGCGATGGTCCAGCAGATCAGCCGCCTCCTGCAGTTCTTCTACGCCGGCAGCGAGTTCGGCAAGGTGGACCAGATCGTGCTCGCCGGCGGCTGCGCCTCCATCACCGGCGTCAGCGAAATGGCCGAGGAACAACTCGGCGTGCCCTGCGTGGTCGCCAATCCGCTGGCCAGCATGTCGCTGTCGCCCAAGCTGCAGGCGCAGACCCTCGCGCAGGATGCGCCGGCACTGATGATCGCCTGCGGCCTGGCCCTGAGGAGTTTCGACTGATGGCCAGAATCAACCTCCTCCCGTGGCGCGCGGAGCGGCGCGAACTGCGCAAGCGCGAATTCTTCATGCAGCTGGGCATGGCCGCTGCCGTCGCGATCGCGGTGGTGATCCTGTGGGGCCTGTTCATGGACGCCCGGATCAGCAACCAGAACGATCGCAACGCCTACCTTGGCGATGAAATCAAGCAGCTCGACGCCAAGATCGTCGAGATCAAGGACCTTCAGAAAACCAAGTCGCAGTTGCTGGCGCGCAAGCAGATCATCGAGCAGCTGCAGGAGAACCGTTCGCAGATGGTGCACCTCTTCGACGAACTGGTGAAAACCATTCCCGACGGCGCGCGCCTGACCACGCTCAAGCAGGACGGCGACGTGCTGACCTTGAAGGGCGTGGCGCAGTCCAACGCCACCGTGGCCGAATACATGCGCAAGATCGAAGCCTCGCCCTGGCTGGGCTCCGCCGATCTGATCAGCACGTCCAAGGATTCGCAGAACGATTCGCGCACGCCCTATGACTTCGAGCTGGTCGTGCACATGGGCAAGCCGGCGCCCGCCAGCGGCTCCAGTGCGGGCTCGACGGCAGGCTCGACGGCCGATATGCAGTCCGGGGGCGGGGCTGCACCGGCGGCCTCCGGCAACCGGAGGGCCGCGCAATGAAACTGCTCGACGATCTGCGCAACCTCGATCGCAACAACATCGGAGGCTGGCCGCGCTCGGTCAAGACCTTCTTCATCGTGGCCTTGGTGGCCGTGCTGCTGTTCGCCGGCTGGTACTTCTACATCAGCGGCAAGCAGGACGACCTGGCCAGCGCGCAAGCCAAGGAACTGCAACTGAAGGACGAGTTCTCCTCCAAGCAGGCACAGGTGGTGAACCTGGAGGCGCTGAAGCAGCAGCTTGCGGAGATGAACGACCTGCTGCGGCAGATGCTGCGCCAGCTGCCCAGCAAGACCGAGATGCCGGCACTGCTGGTGGACATCTCGCAGACCGCGTTGTCCGCGGGCCTGGAAACCGAACTGTTCCAGCCCGGCCAGGAGCACCCCAAGGAGTTCTACGCCGAACAGCCGATCGCGATCCGGATGATGGGCACTTACCACCAGTTCGGCACGTTCATCAGCGGCGTGGCCTCGCTGCCGCGGGTGGTGATCCTGACCATGCACGATGTTTCGCTGCAGGCGGCACAGGCCGCCGGCAAGAATGCCCCGCCCCCGGGCGGCCGCCTCACCATGGAAGGCACGGTCAAGACCTATCGCTACATGGGTGATGAGGAAACCGCTCCCGCCAAATCCGGCAAGCCCGCCGCGGGAGGGAAGTGAGATGCGCATGACACTTTCCCGCTTCGGCATCGTCGCCGGCCTGCTGGTCATGGTGCTTGGTCTGGCCGCGTGCAGCGGGCAGGACGATCTCCACCAGTGGGTCGCGCAGGAGAAAGCCAAGAAGGGTGCGCCGCTGCCGCCGCTTCCGGTAGTCAAGACCTTCGAGACCTTCATTTACCAGGACCAGGACAAGCGCGATCCGTTCGAACCCGGGCCGACCGAAGTGGCCAGCTCGTTGAACGGGCCGGGCCCGCATCCCGACCAGAACCGCGTGCGCGAGCCGCTGGAATCCTTCCCGCTGGACAGCCTGAAGATGGTCGGCACCCTCGGCGGCAAGAACGGAATGGAAGCGCTGATCAAGGATCCGCAGGGCGTGATCCATCCGGTCCACGTCGGCAATTACCTCGGCCAGAACTACGGCCATATCACCAGCATCTCGGAAGACCACGTTGAATTGGCCGAACTGGTGCCCAACGGCACCGGCGGCTGGATGGAACGCGACGCCAGCATTGCGCTCGGCGACAAATGATGCAGATCACTGGGGATGATGCCATGACCGCAAAACCCGCTCATCACATCGGCTACGCGCAGGCGGGCCTCGTCCGGCCACACCGGGCGTCCGCACGTGCGCTGACGGTGATAGCCGCGTTGTTCGGCCTGCTGCTTGCGGTTCCGGCGCTCGCCGCGAACTCGCTGCAGGACGTCAGCTCCACGCAGTTGCCGGACGGCAAGGTGCAGTTGACCTTGAAGTTCGCGCAGCCGGCCAGCGCACCGAATGCGTTCAGCACCGCCAATCCGCCGCGCATCGCATTGGACTTCGCCGATACCCATAACGCCCTCAGCCAGCGCAGCGTGGCGGTGAACACCGGTTCGGCTTCCTCGGTCAGCGCAGTGGAAGCCGGCGATCGCACGCGCGTGGTCGTGGACCTCAGCAAGCCGTCGCCCTACGTCACCCGCGTGGACGGCAATGATGTGATCGTCACCATCGGCGACGGCATGAGCATGGCTTCGGCTGCGGCTCCGGCAGCGCTCGCGCCGGTGCCGCCGGCGCCGCCCAGCCAGATGGCCTTGGCGACGGCGGCGACCGATCCGAGCAAGACCGTGCCGATGGCGGCCAACAACGTCATCAACACCGTGGACTTCCGCCGCGGAGATCATGGCGCCGGCAAACTGGTGATCAGCTTCAGCGCACCGGGTGCGGCCACCAGCATGCATGAGCAGGGCGACCATACCGTCATCGATATCAGTGGCGCGCGGCTTGCGGCTTCGCAGGCGCGCAGGCTGGATGTCACCGACTACGCGACTCCCGTGCACAGCATCACGACCCGCGCCACCCCCGGCGGCGCGCGCATCGATGTGGACACCAACGGGCTGACCACGCCTGCGGGCTACCAGAGCGGCGATCAGTACGTGGTCGAGTTCGCGCCACCGAAGCAGGATGCAAGCAGCCTGATCGGTGCACCCAAGCCCATCGTCTACAAGGGCGGCAAGGTCACCTTCAACTTCCAGGACATCCCGGTACGCTCGGTGCTGCAGCTGCTGGCGGATGTCTCTGGCACGAATATCGTCGCTTCCGACAGCGTGCAGGGCAACGTGACCCTGCGGCTGGTCAACGTGCCATGGGATCAGGCGCTGGACGTGATCCTGCGTGCCAAGAACCTGGACAAGCGCACCGACGGCAACGTGATCTGGGTGGCGCCGCAACAGGAGCTGGCCGCCTATGAACAGAACGTGGCCGAGGCGCGCCTGAAGGAACTCGACAATGCCGCGCTGGTGTCGGACTACATCCCGATCTCGTACGGCAAGGCCTCCGACATCGCCAAGCTGCTGACCTCCAGCAGCTTGACCAACCAGGCGGGCGGCGGCGGAACCAACACGCAACGCGGTTTCCTTTCCAGCCGCGGCAGCGTGACCTTCGACGACCGCACCAATACCCTGCTGGTCAACGACACGCCGGAGAAGGTGCAGGAAATCCGGCAGCTGGTCGCGGTGCTGGACAAGCCGGTGCAGCAGGTGCTGATCGAGGCGCGGGTGGTGATCGCCACCGACAACTTCACGCGCGAACTGGGCGCGAAGCTCGGCTTCGATACCTTCGGCAAGAGCGGGCGGCAGAATGTCTATGCGGCACCCACGGTGGGCGACGTTACTTCGCTGAACAACAGCGTGGTGGCCCAACAGAATGCAATCAACAAGAACATCTTCAACGATACTCCTGTCTCGCAAGGAGGAGGCTTGCTGCCTGGTACCACCCCTCCTGCACCGACGATCCCGCCCAATATCGTGTTCCCCGGTGGCTTGAACGTGAATCTGCCATCCACGACCCAAGGCACCAGCAGTTTTGCGATCGGCATCCTGTCCGGCCACTACATGCTCGACCTGGAGCTCTCGGCCGCGCAGTTGGAAGGCCGCAGCGAGACCATTTCCGAGCCCAAAGTGATCACGGCCAACCAGCAGGAAGCTGTGATCGACCAGGGCCAGGAGATCGGCTACGTGACCTTCCAGAACTCGGGTGGCGGCGGCGGCGCCGGTACCGCGACCGTGCAGTTCAAGGACGCCGTGCTCGAGCTGCGCGTCACGCCGACGATCACGGCCGACAACCGCGTGTTCATGCAGTTGAAGGTCAAGAAGGACGCGATCAATTCGCTGGTGCCGAATCCGGGTGGCGGCTTCGTGCCGCAGCTGGACAAGCGCGAGATCGATACCTCCGTGTTGGTGGACAATGGCCAGACGGTGGTGCTCGGTGGCGTGTATGAGTTCCAGAAGAGCACCGACATCAGCAAGGTGCCGTTCCTGGGTGATATCCCGGTACTGGGTGCGTTGTTCCGCGACAAGAAGAACATCAACAACAAGGCGCAGCTGTTGATCTTCGTCACCCCGCGCATCCTGGGGCAGGACACCGTGGTGCAATAAGCGCGCACTGCAAGCGAAGTGGTCGAAACGGCGCGGGCAACCGCGCCGTTTTTCTTGGGAATTCTCGCGGCTCCCTGCCGCGTGGCCCGCACGCCGAGCCGAGCTTTCCGTGCGTCAACAAACTTTCCGGGCCGATTGTGGTCAACTAGGCGCATGGCCAGCCATACCGCATTGACCGCCGCCGGTTCCGGCGGACCCGATCCAGCCGCTTCCGCCGCCGGCGAAGTGCCCTCAGCCGGTGGTCTGGCGGCGCCCTTTGCGGCACTGAGGCGAGCCCTCGACCAGGAAGTCATCGGCCAGAGCGCGCTCACCGAGCGCCTGCTTATCGCCTTGCTCGCCGATGGCCACTTGCTGGTCGAAGGCGCCCCGGGTCTCGCCAAGACCACCGCGGTGAAGGCGCTCGCCACACGCATCGAGGCGGACTTCCACCGCATCCAGTTCACGCCGGACCTGCTGCCGGCCGACCTCACCGGCACCGACGTGCTGCGTCCGCAGACCGGCCTGTTCGAATTCGAACGCGGGCCTCTGTTTCACAACCTGGTGCTGGCCGACGAGATCAACCGCGCGCCGGCGAAGGTGCAATCCGCACTGCTGGAAGCAATGGCCGAGCGCCAGGTCACGATCGGCCGGCGCTCGTGGCCTCTGCCCAAGTTGTTCCTGGTGATGGCGACGCAGAATCCGATCGAACAGGAAGGCACTTTCCCGCTGCCGGAAGCGCAGCTCGATCGGTTCCTGATGCACGTGCCGGTGCATTATCCGGAGGCCGGTTCCGAGCGCGCGATCCTGAAACTCGCCCGCGAACGCACCCGAGCGGACCTGACGGAACACGCGACACCGCAACGCCTGCTTTCGCAGCAGGACGTGTTCGCGGCGCGTGCGCAGGTGCTCGATATCCATCTGGCCGAAGGCCTCGAGGAATACATCGTGCAGCTGGTGCTGGCGACGCGCGATCCGCGTCCCTACGACCTGAAGCTCGGCGGCAAGATCGCCTGGGGCGCCAGCCCGCGCGCCACGATCGCGCTGGAACGCAGTGCCCGCGCACGTGCCTGGCTGATGGGCCGCGATTACGTGCTGCCCGAAGACGTGCAGACGCTCGCGCCCGATGTGCTGCGCCATCGCGTGCTGCTGGGCTACGAGGCGGAAGCCGAAGGCATGCGCGTGGACGACGTTGTTGCGCGCTTGCTGGAACGCGTGCCGCTGCCCTGAAGCGAAGATGGACGGCGGCGCCGCCAATGATGGCGTGACCACGATCAAGCTCGCCGAGCTGGTCGCGCTGCGCGGGCGTGCGATGCGGCTGCGCGCCAGCCGCGCGAAAACGCAAACGCCGATGGCGGGAACGCATACTTCGCATCTGCGCGGGCGCGGCATGGATTACGCGGAGTCGCGCGTGTACCAGCCCGGTGACGATGCGCGCGCGATCGACTGGCGGCGCACCGCACGCAGCGGACGCATGCACACCAAACTGTTTCGCGAGGAACGCGAGCGCAGCCTGCTGTTGATGGTCGACACGCACGCTTCGATGCACTTCGGCACGCGCGTGCGTTTCAAATCGGTGCAGGCCGCGCGCGTCGCGGCGTTGGCGACCTGGAGCGCGGCACGTGCCGGCGATCGCGTCGGTGCGCTTGCATTCGGCGCTGTGCGCGATGCCGTCGATCCGCATGGCGGCGACACCGGCGTGCTGGCCGTGCTGGGTGCGTTGGCGCGCTGGGACACACAGGCTGGAGGCGACGAGCCGCTTTCAGCGGCGCTGTTGCGTGCCCAGCGGTTGACCCTGCCGGGCAGCCGGGTGCTGCTGATCTCGGATGGACTGTGCGTGGACGAGGGCGCGCGCGCGGCGTTGTTGAAGCTCGCGCGGCGCAGCGAGGTGCGCGTGCTGATCGTCGCCGACGCGCTGGAGTTGAGTGCGCCGCCGCCGGGAACCTATGCGTTCGAAACGCCGCAGGGTCGCGTGCAAACGGCCTTGCACGGATCGGCGCAGCGCCTGCAGTTCCGCGACAACCTGGCGCACGGACATCGCGCCCTTGCGGGGTTGTGCGATGCCTGCGGCGTGCGCTGGCGCCGCATCGCCGGCGGCGAAGATCCTTCGCCTGCGCTCGCGGCCCTGCTCGACCCGCGCCGGGCCCAGCGATGAACGCGAACGGCCCGGACCTGCGCGATATCCATGTGCCGCCGGTGTCCTGGTGGCCGCCGGCGCCGGGCTGGTGGCTGCTCGCGGCAGTGGTGTTGATCGCGATGGTCGCGGGCGTGTGGCTGGTGGTGCGACAGCGACGGCTTGCGCATCCGCGCCGGGCGGCGCGCCACGAGATCGAAGCCATGGCCGCGCGCTTCGCGCAGGATGGCGATGCACACGCATTGGCGGCGGACGTTTCGAAATTGTTGCGGAGAATTGCATTGATGGTGGAGCCCGCTGCTGCCGCGCGTGACTCGAGCGAATGGCGCGCATTTCTCGCAAGCCGCGCGCCCGGCGCATTCGACGACGCTCAACTCGCGACACTGCTGGAAGCGCCTTATCGCGCGCACCCCACGTTCGATGCGGAAGCCTTGCTCGCCTCTGCACGCAGCTGGTGCGAACGTGCATTGCGCGAGCGGGCGCGATCACCCGCATGATCCACTTCGCGTGGCCATGGATGTTCGCGCTGCTGCCGCTGCCGCTGCTGGCGTGGTGGCTGCTTCCGCCGGCACCTGCAGCGGCGATGCGACTGCCGCATCGCATCGCCGCCACCCGCACGCATTCGCGCGAGGCGCGGCGCTGGCGTGTGTCGATCGCGTGGCTGGCGTGGCTGCTCGCGGTCACCGCTGCGGCGCGCCCGCAGCAGATTGCACCGCCCGAGGCGCTGGTGCGCAGCGGCCGCGCGTTGATGCTGGCCGTCGACGTATCCGGCAGCATGGCGATCCAGGACATGCCGCTCGGCACGCAGGTGGTCAGCCGCTTTGCAGCCGTGAAGGCGATCGCGGGCGATTTCGTCGCGCAACGCCAGGGCGACGAGGTGGGATTGGTGCTGTTCGGCACCCACGCCTATTTGCTGACGCCGCTCACCTTCGACGTCGCCACCGTCGCCAAGCAACTGGACGGTGCCGCGATCGGCCTGGCCGGACGTGAAACCGCGCTGGGCGATGCCATCGTGCTGGCGACGAAGCATCTTTCGAAATTGCCCGCGCGTTCGCGCGTGCTGGTGCTGCTGACCGATGGCGTGAACACCGCCGGTGCAGTCGCACCGCTGCAGGCCGCCCAGCTCGCCAAGGCTGCGGGCGTGCGCATCTACACCATCGGCATCGGCTCAGCCGGCGGGGAAACCCTCAGCGTGTTCGGCATGCAGATTCCTGCGCCGGATCAGGATCTGGATGTCTCCACGCTCAACTCGATCGCGCAGCAGACCGGCGGGAAATTCTTCCGCGCGGCGGATGCGGACCAGCTGGCGGACGCGTATCGCGCGATCGACAGGCTCGAACCGCTGGCGCGCGGCGATGCGCTGCTGCGTCCGCGCGAAGAACGCTATCCGTATCCGCTCGTCGCCGCGCTGTTGCTCGGCTGCGCATTGCTGCCATGGCGCAGCGCACTGCGCGTGGTGACTGCATGATCGCGCTGCATTTTCTGCGGCCGTGGTGGTGGCTGGCATTGTTGCCGCTGCCGCTGGTGCTCTACGCGCTGGCGCGCAGTGGAGGGGGTCGTGCCGCGCTGGCGCGGCTTGCGGATGCCGCGCTGTTGCCCGCGCTCGTGCGGGACGACGGCACGCGCAGGCGCTGGGCCCTGGTGCTCGCCGGAGTGGTGTGGCTGCTCGCGGTCGCGGCGCTATCCGGCCCCGCCTGGCAGCGCGCGCCCACGCCGCTCTACGCCAATGGTGCGGCACGCGTGGTTGCGTTGTCGCTGTCCGGCGACATGCGTGCGCAGGATCTCAAACCCGATCGCACGACGCGCGCGCGTTACGCGGTACGCGACCTGCTGGACAGCGCGGGCGACGCGCGCGTGGCGCTGATCGGTTACGCAGGGGACGCCTTCGTGGTCGCGCCCCTCACTCCGGACAAGCAGACCGTGCTGAACCTGCTGGACGCATTGAGCCCGGACGTGATGCCCGCACCCGGCAACAACGGTGCGCGTGCAATCGAGCAGGCGCTCGCGCTCCTGCAGCAGGCGCATGTCAGCGGAGGCGAAATCGTGCTGGTGACGGACGACGCGGATCATGCCGCGGTGGACGCCGCGCGCAAGGCGCGCGCGTCGGGCGTGCGCGTGGACGTGCTCGGCATCGGTACGCGTGCCGGCGCGCCGGTGCCGTTGGCGGATGGCGGCTTCGCGCGCGATGGCGGCAGCGTGCGCATCGCCCGGCGCAATGATGCAGCGCTGCGTGACGTCGCCAATGCCGGTGGCGGAACCTACGCGCCGCTGCAGCAGGACGGCAGTGGCGTGGCCGCGCTCGGCGCGCCCGCGGCGACGCAGGGTTCCGATGCCGCGCATCAACAGGCGGATGTCTGGCGCGACGGTGGTGCGTGGCTGCTGATCCCGCTGTTGCCGCTGGCCGCGCTCGCTTTCCGGCGCGGCTGGTTGTGCGTGCTGGCCCTGGTGTTCGTCACGCCCTTCGCGCATGCCTCCGCGTGGGATGCGCTGTGGGCGCGACCCGATCAGCGTGCGTCGCAGGCGTTGCAGGATGGCGATTACGCGAGGGCCGGCAAGCTCGCGCGCGATCCGCAACTGAAGGGCGCGGCGGCGTATCGCGCGGGCGACTACGCGAACGCCGGAAAGTATTTCGCGCAGGGTGACAGCGCGCGTGCCGATTACAACCTCGGCAATGCATTGGCCAAGAGCGGGCAATACCAGCACGCGATCGCGGCCTATGATCGCGCGTTAGAGCGCGATCCGAAGATGGCCGATGCGCGCGCCAATCGCGAGGCGGTGGAGCAATGGCTGAAACAGCATCCGCCACAATCGCAACAGGCGGGCGACCAGGGCACGCAGGGGAATCCATCCGGCCAATCACAAAAGGGTTCCGGTTCTTCCTCGCAGAATGCGCAACAGGGTTCGCAACAGAATGCGCAGCAGGGCAGCGGCAATGACGCGCGCAACCAGCGTGCGCAGGCCGGCGCCGGCAATGGTCATTCCAGTGATGCGCAGAACGCCGACAGCGCCGCCGGCAAGGCGGCCAATGGCGGGCAGGGAGCGGGCGACAGCGGCGCATCGCTGGCCGAGGACGCGCAGCAGCGCGCACAAGTGGCGCGCGCGCAACAGGCGCTGAAACAGGAGCTGGCGAAGCAGCAAGCTGCCGGTGCCGCAAACGGCAAATCGGGCGTCTCGCGAAACGTACAAGGCGCCTACGCGCTGGGCGCCGCGCCTTCGGACCAGGACCGGGGCAAGTTCAATCCGCAGCAACGCGCGATGCTCGACGCGGTGCCGGATGATCCCGGCGCGCTGTTGCGGCGCAAGTTCATGCTGGAATGGCAGCGCCGGCACGGCCAGCAGCCTGACGAGGATCAATGATGGCGCGACGCGTACTGCTGATGCTGGCATTGCTGTGGCTGGTTCCGCTTGCGAAGGCCGCAACGGCGCCCGGGGGTTCGGCACAAGGCCCTTCGACGGGCTCGGGACAGGCCCTGCACGCATTCCTCGACCGCGATCACGCAGCGCTCGGCGACACCGTGACGTTGAACATCGAAGGCCCGGATGCGCTGTCGGCACGCCCGGATCTTTCGCCGCTGCAGCACGACTTCGAGGTGCTGGGTACTTCCAGTTCTAGCAACGTGCAGATCATCAACGGCAGCTCGCGCAGCACCACGCAGCTGGGCATTGCCCTGCGGCCTAGGCATGCCGGCACACTGACGATCCCTTCGTTGCAGATCGGCAGCGAACGCACGCAGCCGCTCACGTTGCGGGTGACGCCCGCGCCGGCCGGGGCAATGGGCGGCCCGGGTGATCCCGCCTTCCTGGAAGCGAGCGTCAGTGCGCCCGCGCCGTATGTCGGACAGCAGGACGTATACACCTTGAAGTTGTTCTACGCCGGCAGCCTCACCGGAGGACAACTGGAGGATCCGCAGGCCGACGGCGCGCAGCTGATCCACCTCAATGGCGACACGCGTTATCAGACCACGCGCAACGGCCAGACCTATCAGGTGGTCGAGCGCCATTACGCGCTGGTGCCCGAGCGCAGCGGCCACATCGTCGTGCGCGGGCCGACCTTCATGGGCCAGATGCTCGGCGGTGGCGGCAACGATCCGTTCGGCAGCTTTTTCGACGACGGCAAGCCGGTGCAGGCTCGTGCCGACGACATCACGCTGGATGCGCGCGCCGCGCCGGCCGGTGCCGGTTCGCCGTGGCTGCCCGCGCAATCCGTGTCGTTGAAATTGAGCGGTCTGCCGGACGACGGCAGGATCAAGGCGGGCGAACCGCTGAGCCTGACCTTGAGCGTGGACGCGATCGGCGTGCCCGCGGATCGCCTTCCCGAGCCGCAACTGCCGCCGCTGGACGGCGCGCGTGTGTATCCGGACAAGACCCAGGATGCCACCCGCGACGACGGCCACTGGCTGCACGGCACGCGGACGCGCACGTTCGCGATCGTTCCCAAGCGCGCGGGCGCGCTGACGATCCCGTCGATCACGCTGAACTGGTGGAACGTGGCGCAGGACCATGCCGAGCAGGCACGGGTGCCGGCGCACACGCTGACCGTGGTCGGCGCGGCGGCCGGCAATGCCGCGGTGCCCCCGGCTCCTTCGCCTGCAACGAATGTGCAGGCACCATCAGTTGTTGCGCCGAGCCACGAAGCGCTGTGGCGCGCGATTGCCATCGCCTCGTTCGCGCTGTGGGCGATCGTGTTGACGGCGTTCGCGTGGTGGCGCTTGCGGCGGCGGGGCAGGCCCGTTATGGGTGGGAATGACAGCGCATCCGCGGCACAAGACAATGCGCGAAGCTTGCGCCATCGCGCCATGCAGGCCGCGCGCGAAGGCAATGCGGCCGCATGCGAACGGGCGCTGCTGGAGTGGGCGCGCGCGCTGCGACCGCAATTGAGGAACCTCGGCGCGGTGCATGACGCATTGGCCGACGAATCCCAGCGCGCGGCGCTGGAGCAACTGGAGCGCGTGCGCTGGAAGGGCGGCGATGCGCAGGCCGCGTGTGCCGCGGTCGCGCAGGCGTTCGAACGCGGCTTCGCGTGGTCCGATGCGCCTGGCGAAAAGATCCCGGCCGATGACGGCCTGCCGCCGCTTTACCCGCTTTAAAATGCGGCAATTGTTGCCAGTAGGGCGGACAGCGTCCGCCGAATGACGGTGCGTGCGTTGCACGGCGGGCCATGCCCCCCTTACGCAAGCTATCCGGGTACATCCACCTCAACGTTGTTCAGTGCATCGTCCCCGTCACGATCGGCAAATGCAGCCGCTTCGCAGCGTTGTGGTAGTGCCGCGCCATCTCGCGGTCGAATGCACACAGCACGATCCGCCGCGGCGTGTGCGTCAGCGCGATTTCTTCCGCCAGCACGCTCAGCGCGATCGCGGCGGCGGCATCGCGCGGATAGCCGTAGATGCCGCAACTGATCGCCGGGAAGGCAATGCTGCCGATGTCGTTGGCGCGTGCCAGCGCGAGCGAGCTGCGATAACACGCCGCCAGCAGTTCGGGTTCGTGTGCATCGCCGCCGTGCCAGATCGGCCCGGCGGTGTGGATCACGAACCTTGCCGGCAGATCGAAGCCGGGCGTGATGCGCGCCTCGCCGGTCGGGCAACGCACGCGCGGGCTGACCTGCGGCAGCGCGCGGCAGGCTTCCAGCAGGCGCGGGCCGGCGGCGCGGTGGATCGCACCGTCCACGCCGCCGCCCCCGAGCAGCGATTCATTCGCCGCATTGACAATGGCGTCCAGCGCCAGCGTCGTGATGTCCGTCTGCAGGATTTCGATCGCCATGCAGTGTCAGGCAGCGCGCTGCTTCAGCAGGTCGCGGATCTCGGTGAGCAGCACCACGTCCGGTGGCGTGACCGGCGGAGGCGGCGCGGCTTCCTTCTTCGGCATCACGTGCTTCACCAGCCAGATCATGATGAACACCGCCAGCGCAATGATCAGGAAGGTGATCACCGTGTTGACGAATTCGCCGTAGTTGATCGACACCACCTGCTTGGGATCGGGCGAATTCTTGATCACCCATTTCAGGTGGGAGAAATCGATGCCGCCGACCAGCAGCCCGATCGGCGGCATGATCACGTCGTTGACCAGCGACGTGACGACCTTGCCGAACGCGCCGCCGATGACCACGGCGATGGCGAGGTCAAGCACGTTGCCGCGCATGATGAAAGCCTTGAAGTCGCTGGCGAAGCTCATGGCACGATCCTCCGTTGGGTGGGACGGAACTCCTGCACGGGCAGCGCGCCGACTTTAGCGCAAGCGGCGCGATCAGACGATCCGCCCCTCCAGCTTCGCGATCCCCTGGAGCTCGGCGACGAATGCATCGCCGCGCGCGAGCGGGCCCACGCCCGCCGGCGTGCCGGTGAAGATCAAATCACCCGCGCGCAGTTCGAACAGCTTCGAGAGTTCCGCGATGATGTCGGCAACCGGGAAGATCATGTCGGCGACGTCGGTGTCCTGCCGCACCTCGCCGTTCACGCGCAGCGACAGACGTGCGCGCGCGGGATGTCCGATCTCGCTTGCCGCGCGCAATGCGGAAACCGGCGCGGAAGCATCGAACGCCTTGGCGGTGTCCCACGGCAGGCCTTTCGCCTTGGCCGCGGCCTGCAGGTCGCGGCGCGTGAGATCCAGTCCCACCCCGTAGCCGAACACGCAATCCAGCGCGCGCGAAGCATCAATGTCGCGACCTCCGCTCGAGAGCGCGACCACCATTTCCACTTCGTGGTGCAACTCCTTCGTCACCGATGGATACGGCACTTCGGTGCCGGTCACGATCGCATCGGCGGGCTTCAGGAAGAACACCGGGTTGCCGCGGCTCACCACTTCCGCGCCCATTTCCTTCGCGTGCTCGGCGTAATTGCGGCCGATGCAGTAGATGCGGTGCACGGGGAAGCGGGCCTCGCTGCCGTGGATGGACAGGGAAGGAACGGGGGCGGGCTCGACGGCGTAACGCATGGCGGTATTCCTGCGAAAGCACGAATGCTAGCGCGGGTCGCAGCGGCATGACAGGTGTCAGTCCCGACATCTGATGGCCGTGGCTGTCGCGCACATGCCGCCGCTGCCAAGCTATGCCACACTCGCGCGTCGAAAAGCGCGCAAGGGGACGTTGAACGTGGACAGCGGCGAACTGTTGAAGCAACTGCGCATCGAGCGTGACCAGCGCGAGGAGGAAACGCGCGCGCCGCGCTGGCCATGGATCGCGGGCATCGTGGTGGTCGTGCTGATCGCGGCCGGCGTGGCGGCGTACGCGTTGCGCAGCAGAGCGGTCGAGGTGCAGGCGGCCACGGCGGTTGCGCCCGCAGCGGGCAGCGATGCCGGCGCGGTGCTGCAGGCGACCGGCTATGTCGTCGCGCGCCGCAAGGCCACTGTCTCCGCACAGATCATCGGCACCTTGACGCAGGTGTCGGTCGAGGAAGGCGAACACGTCAGCGAAGGGCAGATCCTGGCCCGGCTCGATCCCACCGCTTACCAGGCGCAACTGGATTCGGCGCAGGCGCAGTACGCTGCCGCGCAAGCGAACATCGGCAAGGCGCGCGCGACCTTGCAGCAGGATCGCGCCAACGCCGCGCGCATGAACGCCATCCTGGAGCGCGGTTACGTTTCGAAGCAGGACGCGCAGCAGGCCAACACGCTGGTCGCCACCGATTCGGCCGCGCTCGATGCCGCCATCAAGCAGGCACAGGCGGCGAAGGACCAGGTGCAGGCGGCCAAGGTCAACATGGATTTCACCGTCGTCCGCGCGCCGTTCGCGGGGGTGATTACCGACAAGGCCGCGGAGATGGGCGAAATCGTGTCGCCCTACACGTCCGGCGGCGGCGGCATTGCCGGCGGCCTGGCCACGATCGTGGACATGAATTCGCTGGAAGTGGACGTGGACGTCAACGAGTCCTACATCAGCCGGGTCACGCCGGGCATGCCGGTGGAGGCAGTGCTGGATGCGTATCCGGATTGGCGCATTCCCGCGCACGTGATCGCGATCATCCCGAGCGCGGATCGCAGCAAGGCCACGGTGAAGGTACGCATTGCCTTCGACCAGAAGGATCCGCGCATCATTCCCGAAATGGGCGTGCGCGTGTCGTTCCTGGAGAAGCGCGCCGACAACACCAGGCCGATCGCCGGCGTGCTGGTGCCCAAGGGCGCGATCGTGCAGCGCGATGGGCATGACGTGGTGTTCGTGATCGACGGCGATCACGTGAAACAGACGCCGGTCACGACCGGTGCGGATTTCAACGATCTGAAGCAGGTGACCTCGGGCGTGAGCGCGGGAGCGCAGGTGGTCGCGGCGCCGGCCGCGCAACTGGCGAACGACGCGAAGGTCAAGGTGGTTTCGGGAAGCAACGGCTAACGAGTACCGGGAGACATCCGATGAACGCAGCAGTCGCAGAAGCGCGGAACAGCAGTGCGAGCAGCAGCGCGGGCCAGTCGCTGGTGGAAATCCGCAGGCTCTCCAAGGTCTACGAGCGCGGCAAGCAGAAACTCGAGGTGCTGCACCACGTGGACCTCGACATTGCATCCGGCGATTTCTTCGCGCTGATGGGTCCGTCGGGCTCCGGCAAGACCACGCTGCTCAACATGATCGGCGGCCTGGATTCACCGACCGACGGCAGCATCAGCGTGGGCGGCAAGCGCATCGACAGGATGGGCGAAGGCGAGCTTGCGCGCTGGCGCGCGAGCAACGTCGGCTTCGTGTTCCAGTTCTACAACCTGATGCCGGCGCTCTCGGCGCAGAAGAACGTCGAACTGCCGCTGCTGCTGACCAAGCTCTCCGCTTCGCAGCGCAAGAAGAACGCGGCGATCGCGCTGCAGCTGGTGGGCCTGGCGGATCGCGCGTCGCACAAGCCGAACGAATTGTCGGGCGGCCAGCAGCAGCGCGTGGCGATCGCGCGCGCGATCGTCTCCGATCCCACGCTGCTGGTCTGCGACGAGCCGACCGGCGACCTCGATCGCCAATCCGCGGAGGAAGTGCTGACCCTGTTGCAGCGGCTCAACCGCGAGCACGGCAAGACCATTGTGATGGTCACGCACGACCCCAAGGCCGCCGAGTACGCCATCCACACACTGCATCTGGACAAGGGCGCGCTCGTCGAACAGGGCAATCCGTAAGGCGGACATTGTCCGCCGGCGGACGGTGTCCGCCCTACCAGCTGATGATTTGTGGAGAAAGACGGTGAAATACTTCCATCTGATCTGGGCCGCGCTGTTCCGGCGCAAGACGCGCACGATCCTGACGATGGCATCCATCGTCGCGGCGTTCCTGCTGTTCGGATTGCTCAACGCGACCCGCGTTGCGTTCACCGGTGGCAGCGACACGCTGGCCGGCAACGAGCGGCTGGTGGTTGCCTCGCGCTTTTCCATCATGACGGGCTTGCCGCTGAGCCTGAAGCAGCGGATCGCGGCCGTGCCGGGCGTGCAAACCGTGGGCCACGAGAACTGGTTCGGCGGCGTCTACCAAGACCCGAAGAATTTCGTCTTCAGCTTCGCAGTGGACCAGGATTATCTTGATACCAATTCCAACCTGATCCTCAGTTCGGCCGCGCGCGAGGCATTCGCGCGTACCCGCGACGGCGCGCTGGTTGGCGCTGCGCTGGCGGCGCGCTACCACTGGAAAGTCGGCGACAAGATCCCGCTGCAGTCGCAGATCTTCCCGCAGAAGAACGGCGACAAGACCTGGCCGTTCGAGATCGTCGGCATCTTCAAGACGACCAAGGACGCGCCCAACGGCATGGACCAGATGTTCTTCATGCACTGGACGTATTTCGACGAAGCCAACGCGTACAGCCAGCATGAGGTGGGCTGGTACGTGGTGAAGCTCAAGGATCCGAACCAGGCAGACCGCGTGGCGCATGCGATCGACGCGCTCTCGGCCAATTCCGACCACGAGACCAAGACCCAGACCGCCAACGCGTTCAATGCGTCCTTCGCCAAACAGATCGGCAACATCGGCCTGATCGTCGAAGCCATCATGGCGGCGGTGTTCTTCACCCTGATCCTGCTCACCGGCAACACCATGGCGCAGGCGGTGCGCGAACGCATTCCGGAGCTGGCGGTGCTGAAGACGATCGGCTTCACCAATCGCAGCGTGCTCGGACTGGTGCTCGCCGAAGCGATACTGTTGCTGCTGATCGGCGGCGTGCTGGGCCTGGCCGTCGCCAGCGGACTGGCGCCGGGCCTCGCCAAGGGCAGCGGCGGCATGATCCAGTTGCCACCCATCGGCGCGAGCAGCTGGATCGAGGGCGTCGTGCTGATGGTCGTGATCGGACTCGTGGTCGGTGCGCTGCCCGCGTTGCGCGGGATGCGGTTGCGCATCGTCGATGCACTGGCCGGACGCTGAGGAGCGAACGCAATGAAAAAATTCCTTTCGGGTCTGGGCCTGTTCGCGATCACCGTGGCATGGCTGATCGTGTGGATCGCGTTGCCGCTGGTCGTGGTGCTCGCGCTGGTGCTGTTGCTGGCGCTGTGGCTCGCATTCACGCGCGCGGGGCGGCGCACGCTGTCGGTCACCAACGTGGGCCTGAGCACGCTGAAGCAGCGGCTCGGTTCGACCGCGGTGATCGTGGTCGGCATCGCCGGCGTGGTCGGCGTGCTGGTCGCCATGCTGGCGATGGGCGACGGCCTGCGCGCAACCCTGCAGCAGACCGGCAGCGACGACACCGCCATCGTGCTGCGCGGCGGCTCGCAGGCGGAGAGCAATTCGGTGCTGACGCGCGACAACATCGCGACGATCGAGCAGGCGCCGGGCATCGCGCGCGACGCGCAGGGCAAGCCGATCGCGTCCGCCGAGCTGGTCGTGGTCGCCAACGTGCCGAAGAAGAGCGATCCCGCCACCGATTCCAACGTGCAGATCCGCGGTGTCGGCGAGGAAGCCTGGGCTTTGCGGCCGGAGGTGAAGATCGTGCAGGGACGGAAGTTCAAGCCGGGCCTGCGCGAACTGGATGTCGGCCAGGCCGCGCAGCGCCAGTTCCTCGGCCTGGAGGTCGGCAAGCAACTCAAGCTGTCCGGCCAGGAATGGACCATCGTCGGCGTGTTCGCTTCCGGCGATTCGCATGAATCCGAGCTGTGGGGTGACGGAAAATCCGTGGCCGAGGCCTACCGACGTGGCAGCAGCGCGGAATCGGTGACCGTGCGCCTGACTTCGCCTGCCGCGTTCGACAAGTTCAAGGCGGCGCTGATGAGCGACCCGACGCTGAAGGTGGATGTCTCGACCACGCGCGACTACTTCAACAAGCAGTCGGAAGGGCTGAGCCAGGTCATCAAGTGGGTCGGCATCACCATCGGCGTGATCATGGCGATCGGTGCGATCTTCGGCGCGCTCAACACCATGTACGCAGCGGTCGCGACCCGCGCGCGCGAAATTGCGACCTTGCGTGCGATCGGTTTCCGCGGTTTGCCGGTGGTGATCTCGGTGATGCTGGAAACGATGCTGCTGGCGCTGCTCGGCGGCGTGATCGGCGCGTTGATCGTGTGGCTGGTCTTCAACGGCTACACGGCTTCCACGCTGGGCGCCAACTTCAGCCAGGTGGTGTTCCAGTTCAAGGTGTCGCCCGCGCTGTTGTGGACCGGCATCAAGTGGGCGCTGGCGATCGGTTTCATCGGCGGGCTGTTCCCGGCCGCGCGCGCGGCAAGGTTGCCGGTGACGACGGCGCTGCGGGAGCTGTGATGGTTGATGGTTGCGCGGGGGTTATCGCGCACCGACGCCGATCAGAATCGTCAGCGCGGGCGTAGACAGATCATCATTCGTCCTGCAACGTCCGGGTCAGCGGTGCCCGCACCGCGCGGGCGATGGGCCAGAGCGCGCTCAACGCGCCCAGGATCAGCACGTACGCAAAAGTCCAGCCGATGACACCGGCGCCAACGTGCATCCGGAACTGGATCGCGGAACCGCCCGTGGATGACCCGACTTCGTGCCCGTTCACCGCGAGCCACGCCACCAGCACGGCGAGAGTCGCGCACACCGCCGCGACGATCAGCACCTCTGCCAGCAGCGCGACGGCAAGCGTCGAGCGACGAAACCCCACCGAGCGCAGGATCGCGAGTTCGCGCCGGCGTGCATCCAGTGCCACGCCGAGCGCGTTCATCACGGCGAGGATCGCGCCCAAACCGAGCGCCACGGCGACGCCTCCAGCCGCAGCGGTGACGAGGGACTTCAGGAATTCTGTCTGGTCCGTGTAGTAATCCCGCTGGCGCACCGCGTGCAGTCCCTGGGTTTGCGGGTTGTCGTGCAGCGCCTGCTTGAACGCCATGAACGCTGCGGGCGAAGTCAGCTTCACCCACAGGCAGCTCACGGCGCCTTGCGCGTGGTAGGCCGCCTGCAGCGCCGCCATGTCGGTCCACAGTTCCGATTCCCAGAATCCGCCGTTGGCCGCGAACTCACCGCTGACGTGCCAGGGGTTGCCGTGGATCGAGCTCGTTGCGCCGGTGTCCAGCGCCACGAAGCCGCGCGCTGCGGCGACGCCCGCGATCAGCTCGTTCCTGCCCGCGGCGAAGCGCCGGCCCGAGCGCATCGAAATGGAATGTCCGACCACATCCCAGAACAGCGGCGTGACGCCACGCAGCAGGACGGTTGCGGTGGTGCCGTCGGTGCGGCGCAGTCGCGCATCCACCACGAACTGCGGCGCGACCAGCGGCTGTCCCTTGCGATCGTGCGCGACGCCGGGCAACGCACCCACCATCGCTGAGAGTTCCGGACTGAAGCTTGCGCCTGATTCGCTGGTGAACGCATTGCCGGACAGCACGACCGCAACGTCGGGCGATCCGGTGTTGCCGGCCAGCCTCTGCAATCCCGCGGGCAAGGTCAGCAATATGGCCAGCGTGATGCCGGCGACGGCGGAGCCGAATGCGATCAGCAAGACGTGGCGCGGACGGGCCAGCGCCGTGGCGAGGCCGGTTGCAAGAGCGCTGGCGACTTCGTGCAGGAATCTCATTCAGATCGCCCGGTAATCCGCGGGCCGCACCCGCGCGATCAACGTCGCCGGCCACGCCAGCGCGGCTCCGGTCAGTATCGCGAGCCACACGGGCAGTCCCCACCATCCCCATTCCGGGACGTGCACGCCGCCCGAAAGGAAGCCGAGGGTGGTCGGTCCGAGCGCATGCGCCAGCAGCTTTTCGAGCCCGATGCCCAGTAGCGCGCCCAGCACCACGGTCATCAGGAGTTCCAGCGTGAAAGCGCTGAACAGCGTGGATCTCCGGAACCCCAACACCTGCAGCACCGCGAACCTCGACCTGCGCTGAGCCGTCGCGTGTGCCAGCACGCTGACCAGCACCGAGGCCACGCACAGCAGGACCGCGGCCATCACGAACGCCAGCAATTGCTGCACCTTGCCGAAGCGCGCCCATGCATTCTGGACGGTCGTATTGGTGGTGGCCTTGAGGGCCGGGAAGTCGTGCGCGAAAGCGGCTTCGATGCGCGCCGCGAGCGCTTCGTCGTCGCGCGGGTCGCCGGCATCGGCAAAGTACGTCACCACCTTGTCCTTGCCCTGCATGCCGGGCGCGGCGCGATTGATGTAGTCGTAATGAACGTAGGCCACGGGAAAAGGACCCGCGAAGGTTCCGAGGATGTGCAATTCGATAGGCCTGCCATGGCCTTCCATGCCGCTGGGCGGTTCGATCCCCTGGCCGACCCGCCAGCCGCACTTGGAAGCCGCGGCGTCACTGATGACCGCCGCCAGCGGATCGGCGTTCCAGTGCTGGATGGTGGCGGCGGGGACCTTGTGCTTCGTCAGCGGGGTGTCCGTTCCGGGGCCGCCGAAAGCGTTGAGCGGGACGATCTTCGCCCCCGCGCAGTGGACCACTTGCATGCCGTACCAGAATACGTCGTGCGCTCCGCGAATGGCTTCGATGCGGCGGGCGTAATACAGGGGGAGCGCTCCGCTCTGGCTGCCGTTGCCGATGGTGATGCGCGTGCTCGCTGCATCGCCTTCGTAAGGGGCGCCCACCGCCGCAAGGGTGAGCCACGCGGTCGTGGTGATCGCCAGGGTGAGTATCAGGTACGCGGCTTGGCCCCGGTGGGCACGCAGGTTGTCTCTGGCCAAGGCGACGAGCGTGCGCATGGGCGGCATCAGGGGGATGGTCGCGCCGAGCGTACAAGTGTGTTCGCGACCGGCGCAAGCTTTGCGATGCGGTCCGATGTTGCGCATCGCTGCCGGCGTCGCGAAGGATTACAACGTCCGCCAGGGCACGAAAATCGCGGCGAGGATCGCGATCAGCAGCGTCCATTTCGCCGCGTAATAGAACTTGCGGTTGCGCTTCTTGATCGCCTTGGAGAAGCGGCGGATCACGTAGACGTACTTGAAGATACGGTTGATGCCGCCGGTGCGGTCGCCTTCCATGTTCGGCGCGGAGCCGGCGGCCAGGAAATGCCGCGCGACGAAGCGGTTCAGCGCGCCCGCCCAGCGGAATTTCATTGGCCGCTCGACGTCGCAGAACATGATGATGCGGTTCTGGTCGGTCTCGTTCGCGGCCCAGTGGATGTAGGTCTCGTCGAACAGCACGCCCTGGCCATCGCGCCAGCTGTACGGCTCGTCGTCCACGCGGATCCAGCAGCGATCGTCGTTGGGCGTGATCAGGCCGAGGTGGTAACGCAGCGAACCGGCGTACGGATCGCGATGCTTGCCGAGATTGCTGCCCGGCGGCAGCTCCGCGAACATCGCCGCCTTGACGTTCGGCGCGGCGCGCAGCAGCTCCACGGTACGCGGGCACAGTTGCTGCGCGGAAGGGTGCGGCTGCTCGTCGTACCACTTCAAGTAAAAGCGCTTCCAGCCGGTGCGAAAGAACGAGTGGAAACCGGCATCGTCGTAATTGCCCGAAGCCTTGATCTGGCTGGCCTGCGAAAGCGCGATCGCCTCGTCGCGGATTTCCTGCCAGTGGCTGCGCAGGTTTTCCAATTCCGGAAAATCGGCCGTCGCGAGATAGGGCGTGCGCGCCACGCGCGAGAACGCGTACATCAGCACGTTGATCGGCGCCATGAAGGTGGAGTGATCGGTCACCTGGCGCATGAACCTGTGCCGCACGCGGCCGCGCAGGTGCACGTAGATCGCGCACGCGATCAGGATGCCGAGGATGATCCACTTGGTCATGACGAACGTATGCCGCGTGTCGTTGCGGCGCGCATTTTAGCGCGGACGCCTGAGCGGCAGCGCGCGTGCGAGCGTGATCAGCGCCACGCCCAGCAGGATCACCACCATGCCCGCGACTTCCAGCGTCCCGACCTGCTCGCCCGCCACCAGCGCGCCGATCAGCACGGCCACCGGCGGATTCACGTAGGCGTAGCTGGCCGACAATGCCGGACGCACCGCATGCAACAGGAACAGGTAGGCGCTGAAGGCGATGATCGAACCGAAGATCGCCAGATACGCCAGCGCAAGCACCGACGACAGCGGAACGTGCGCGTGCAGACGCTCACCGGAAACCAGCGCCATCAAAGCCAGCGCGGGCGCGGCGCACAGCATCTGCGCGGCGACGTTCATCGGACCCTTCGGCATGTCCTGGCGGCGGCTCCAGATCGAGCCGAATGCCCACGCCGCGGTCGCGAGCAGCAGTGCCACCGCCGCCCACGGCGAGGCGCGCAGGTCGCTGCCACTGTTCAGCAGCACCACGCCGATGAAACCGATGACCAGGCCGACCACTTCCGCGCGGCGCGGCCACTCGCGGTAGGCGCACAGCACCAGCGCCACGAACAGCGGTTCGCTGGCGATCGCGACCGCGGCCACGCCGGAGGCGACGTATTCTTCCGCGAAGCAGACCAGGCCGTTGCCGAAGCCAAGCAGCAGCACGCCGGTGATCGCGGCATTGCGCCATTGCTTCCGCGTCGGCGCGGGCACCCCGCGCAGGCGCAGCCATGCGTACATGGCGATGCCGGCGGCGGCGAAACGCAACGCGGCGAGTACGAACGGCGGAAAGCCTTCGAGGCCGAAGCGGATGCCGAGATAGGTCGAGCCCCAGACCACGTACACCGTCGCGAGCGCGAGCGGGATCAGCCAGCGCCGCGAATGCGAAGGCTGAGCTTCGAGGGAAGCGGTGACTTGATTCATAAGAGAACAAAAACGCCTCCCGGTGCGGAGGCGCATGGTCCATTCTATCCGCGACGGCATGGCGCGAACGTGCCGCCGTCATGACATTTTTGCTGTGCAGTGTTGAAATGGATTCAATGCAGCGATCGAATTTCCGTTCGTGGTGAGGTATCGAACCACGAACGTCGTCCGCCCTTCGATACCTCAGGGCGAACGGCTTCCGAACTTCCCGGCTTCTCTTTCCAACAACCGCTGCTTGCGCGCCGCGCCCCAGCGCCAGCCGCCGGGCGTGCCGTCCTCGCGCACCACGCGATGGCAGGGCACGATCAGCGCCAGCTTGTTGGAACCACAGGCGCGGCCGACCGCGCGCGCGGCGTTCGGCGCGCCGATCATGCGCGCGACTTCGCCGTAGCTGCGTGTCTCGCCCACCGGGATCCGGGTCAGCGCGTCCCACACCCGCCACTGGAATGCGGTCGCGGCGATGTCGAGCGGCGGCAACTTTGCGGCCTCGCCTTGTGCGGCTTTCCCGAATTGTCCTGCGATGCGCGCGACCACGACCGAAAGCCACTCGTCGCGCCCAGCATCCACGCGGGTGATCTGCGCGCGCGGGAATTCCTCGCGCAATTGCCGCAAAAGCTCCTCGTCGCTTTCACCGATATTGACCGCGCACAGGCCGCGCCCGGTCGCCGCGACCAGCACGCGCCCGAGCGGACATGCGAGCGTCGTGTAGCGGATCGCCATGCCGGCCGCGCCGCGCGCGTAGCGGGCCGGCGGCATGCCGAGCAGGCGATCCGAGTGTTCGTAGACGCGGCTGGCGGAGCCGAAGCCCGCGTCGTAGATCGCGTCGGTGATGGATGCGCCTTCGCGCAGCGCGCGCTTCAATTCGCCGAAGCGCCTGGCGCGCCCGTATTCCGCGGGCGAGACGCCGTAGGCGCGGCGGAACATGCGTTGCAGGTGGCTGGGCGAAAGCCCGACTTGGCGAGCGAGTGCATCGAGGCTCGGCACCTCGTCGCTGCGGTCGAGCAGTTCGCGGGCGCGTTGCAGCGCATCGGGAGAGGATTTCATCGCGGCGTTCATGGCGCAATTCTGCAAGGCGCCGACTCTCGCCGCTATCCGATTCTTGCGCGGTCCACCACGCGGAACTCGCCTTCGATGACACCGTCTCGGCCGCGGCGAGCCGCCTTGCGCGGCAGCAGGCGCCGCACCAGCAGCACCAGCGCGCCGACCACTGCAAGCGCGAGCCCGGCGACCAGGCCGAAGAACAACAGGCCGGCCAGGATCACGGCGCCCGCGGCGAGCAGCAGCGCACGCAGCAACGGATGGCGGGGCAGGGCGAAGGCGATGCGCATGGCGGTTGCCGAACGTTCCGGAGACCTTTGCTATCTTGTGGCATCCAAGTCACGTTGCAAGTGCCCATGGACATGACCACGCCCGCCACGCCGCTATGCCGCGTCGATGAGATTCCCGATGGCGGCGTGCTTGGCCTGGATTCCGCCGACCCGCAAGGCGAAGCGCTGGTGCTCTCGCGCAATGGCAATGAAGTGCGCGCCTGGCTGAATGTCTGCCCGCATGCCGGAAGGCGCATGGATTACGCGCCCAACCTGTTCCTGTTCAAGGACGGGCACCTCACCTGCGCCGTGCACGGCGCGACCTTCGCACTGGCGCAGAATGGCCTGTGCGTGCAGGGGCCGTGCCGCGGCGAATCGCTGGCGCCGTTGCCCGTGCGCGTCGAAGACGGCGCGGTGTATCGCGCCTAGCTCAGCTCCGGAACAGCAGGTTCACCATCACCAGCATGGTGACCAGCATCAGCAGCGTCAGCGGCAGGCCCAGCCGCAGGAAATCGCGCGGCTTGTAACCGCCGGGGCCCGCCACCAGCAGGATGGTCGGGCTGGCCCCGGGAATCAGGAAGGTGTTGGACACCGACATCGCCACGATCAGCGCGTAGGCGCTGGGATTGCCGCCGGAAGCGAGCGCGATGTTGATCGCCATCGGCACCATCATCACCGCCGCGCCGACGTGCGAGATCACCTGCGAGAACAGCAGCGCGAGGATCGCGATGCAGGCCTGCAGCAGCCATTGCGGCCATTGCCCGATGTGCACCAGCAGTTCCTGCGCCATCCATGCCGCGGTGCCGGTCGAATCCATCGAGGCGCCGAGCGGAATCAGGCTGGCCATGATGAAGATGGTCTTCCAGTTGACCGCCGCGTAGGCTTCTTCCATGTTGAGCACGCCGGTCAGCAACATGCCGACCGCGCCGGTCATCATCGCCACCGACAGGCGCAGGTTGGTGAACAGGCCGAGCCCCATGGCCAGCGCGAAAAACAGCAGCGCGTGCCAGATCTTGCCGGGGCGGTGTTCTTCGCTGGGAATGTCGGTGACCGGCACCAGGTCGCGGTCTTCCGCGGCCAGCAGCAGGTCGCGCCAGAAACTGTGCAGCACCATGGTGTCGCCGGCGCGCAGGTTGGTCTTGCGCACGTCCTCGCCGCGGAACACCTGCTCGCCGCGATTCACCGCCAGCACCGAAATGCCGTAACGCTTGCGCAGCCGCAGCGCGCCGACGTCCTGTTTGACGAACCGCGACGAGGGCGGCACCACCGCCTCGGAAATGCCGGCGCGGGTGGGATTGAACATGTCGGCCAGCGCGCGCAGGCGTCCGCCGATGCGAACCTGCTGCGCCTGCGCGAATTCGCCGACCTGCGGCCGCGGCCCGAGCACGCCCAGCACGGTGCCGACCCAGATCAGCTGGTCGGCGGGCGGCGCGAGCCGCGCCTCGTTGCCGTTCTTGATCGCGAGGATCGGCGGTGCGTTGGTCAGCAGTTCCGCTTCGCCCACGCTCATGCCGACCAGCGGACTTTCCGCGGTGACGGTGAGTTCGGTGACTTCGCCTTCCAGACCGTAGGTCTGCGCGAAGTAGCTCTCGGTGCGGCCGGGCGTGACCTTGGGCTTGTCGTCCTCGTCTTCCGGCAGCACGCGCCGGGTGGCGAAGGCGAAGTACGCGAGGCCCACGATCAGCAGCGGAATGCCGATCGGGGTGATCGCGAACAGCTTGAAAGGCTCGATGGTCTGCGCGCCCGGCGGCAGGTTGCGGTCGGCGCTGGCAATCAGGTCGTTGAGCAGGATCAGCGGCGAGTTGCTGATCAGGGTCATGTTGGTGCCGCACAGGATGCACGCCGCCATCGGCAGCAGCAGCCGCTTCAATGGGATGCCGGTCCGCGCCGATACGCGGCTGACCACCGGCAGGAACAACGCGGCGAGCGCCTGGCTCTGGATGATGGACGACAGGCTGCCGGCCATGCTGTTGACCAGCAGCGAGACCCGGTTTTCCGCGCCGCCCGCGAGGCGCAGGATGAAGGACGCCGCCTTGCCCAGCACGCCGGTGCGATCCAGGCCCGCGCCCATGATCATCACCGCGATCAGCGAGATCACCGCGTTGCCGGCGAAGCCTTCGAACAACTGCTCGATCGGCATCAGGCCGGTGATGCCGATCACCACCAGCACCAGCAGCGCGACCACGTCGGCGCGCACCCATTCGAGGATCAGCATCGCGATGGTGAAACCGACCAGCCCGAGCACCAGCATCATGTCGGGGGTGAGGGTCAGTTCCATTGCGCGATCGTTTGGCTTCGGTCAGTGCAGCGGAGAGAAGAGGTAGGTGTTACACGCGGTCATATAGAAGATCCCAAACCCCATGACCGAGACGCACACCCCGCTGTTCGAAACGCGTCTCGATGCGCCACGGCGGCCGCTCCGCATAACCGCCATCTCCCCTGCGGTTGCGCCACGCCGGTGCCGTCTCCAGCACCTCGCGCATGTGCGCCGCATAGTCGGCCCAGTCGGTCGCCAAATGCAAGAGGCCGCCGAGTTTGACACGGCTGGCGAGCAGCCGGGCGAATGCGGGCTGAATCAGGCGGCGCTTGTGGTGGCGCTTCTTGTGCCAGGGATCGGGAAACCAGATCCGCACCTCGTCGAGCGAGTCCGGCGCGAGTTCGTTCTCCAGCACCTCGACCGCATCGTGGTTCCACAACCTCACGTTGCCGGCATCGCGCGCAGCGAGCGCATTCATCAGCCTGCCCACGCCGGGGCGGTGCACCTCGATGCCGAGATAATCGCGATCGGGACCATGCTCGCTGGCATGGCTGAGCGCCTCGCCATTGCCGAAGCCGATCTCCAGCACGCGCGGCGCGTGTCTTCCGAACAGCGCATCCAGATCGCGCGGCTCGCCCTTGTAATCCACGCCGAACCGCTGCCAGTGCTGTTCGAACGCGCGCTGCTGCGCGGGCGTGATGCGGCCCTGGCGCAATACGAAACTGCGCACGCTGCGGATGGGCTTGTCGTGTGGTGAATCTTCGCTCATCTGAACCCCTCTCCCCTCGGGAGAGGGGCAGGGGTGAGGGTTCGGTTTTGCAGAGATATCGCGCGCTTGCCGAACCCTCACCCGGCGCTGCGCGCCACCCTCTCCCGGAGGGAGAGGGAACAAGAATCAGCCAATGGTTCCGTCGACCGGGCTCGACGCTGACGCGTAGCGCTTGCGCGGAATGCGCCCGGCCTGGAACGCCGCGCGACCCGCTTCCACCGCCAGCTTCATCGCGCGCGCCATCTGCACTGGATCGCGCGCGCCGGCAATGGCCGTGTTCATCAGCACGCCATCGCAGCCCAGTTCCATCGCGATCGCGGCATCCGAGGCCGTGCCCACGCCCGCGTCCACGATGATCGGCACGCGCGCGTTCTCGACAATCTCCATCAGGTTGTACTTGTTCTGGATGCCGAGGCCCGAGCCGATCGGCGCGGCCAGCGGCATCACCGCCACGCAGCCGATGTCTTCCAGACGCTTCGCCAGGATCGGATCGTCGCTGGTGTAGACCATCACCTCGAAGTTTTCCGCGACCAGTTGCTCGGCGGCTTTCAGCGTCTGCACCACGTCGGGGAACAGCGTCTTCTGGTCGCCCAGCACTTCCAGCTTCACCAGCGAATGGCCATCCAGCAGTTCGCGCGCGAGACGGCAGGTGCGCAGCGCGTCCTCGGCGGTGTAGCAGCCGGCGGTGTTGGGCAGGATGGTGTAGCGATCCGGCGGCAGCACCTCGAGCAGGTTCGGTTCGCCCTTGTTCTGGCCGATGTTGGTGCGGCGGATCGCGACCGTGACGATCTGCGCGCCGGCGGCTTCGGTTGCACGGCGCGTTTCGTCCAGATCCTTGTACTTGCCGGTGCCGGTCAGCAGGCGCGACGCATAGGCGCGGCCCGCGATCGTCAAGGCATCCTGGATGGCCGGTTCAACGGCGTGTTGGGGGAGAGCGTTCATCTTTCGCCGTCATTCCGGTCCAAGCCGGATCCCTTTTGGTCTGGTTTCATGTGGCTCTCCAAAAACTCGCCGTTGCTAACTTCGACGTCCATGTCTCACCAAGCAACCCGGCCCTCCGCATCCTGCTTCGGGCGCTCGGCTTCGCGCGCGATGCGATTACTCGCGCCATCCATGGCGCTCGCCCTTCGGGCCGGCTTCGCCGTTCGCCGCGTGTTCCAGACCCGCGGCGTCAACGCATCGCGCAAACGCTCAGCCTCCCCCTATGGCGTGAACGATTTCGACCCGATCGCCTTCGCCCAGCGCATAACGGTCGTGCAGGCTGCGCGGCACGATCTCGCGATTGACCTCCACCGCGACGCGGCGCTCGGCGTACCCGGCGTCGGCAAGCAGGGTGGAAAGGGTGGTGGCCGGCGCGCATTCGCGCGCGGAACCATTCAGGACGATTTGCATCCGCGCATTTTAGCGCGTCCGACGCGAAGCGCCCGCGATGCCGGAGCACCGCGGGCGCCATGGCCTGCTCAATGACCGTTGTCCTGCTGGTCGTCCTTCTTCTTCTGCTCCTTTGAGCGAGCGGGCGCCGGCTCGTGCTGTGGGCGTTGCTGCTGCTGGCGTGCACGTTGCTCCTGTTGTTGTGCGCGCATCTGCGCCTGCCGCTCCTGCTGCATCTGCGCCTCGCGCTGCTGCTGCATCTGCGCCTGGCGTTCCTGCTGCATCTGCGCCTCGCGTTCCTGCTGCATCTGCGCCTGCTGCTCTCGCTGCCGTTGTTCCTGATCTGCGCGCTGGCGTTCCTGCTGTTGTGCGCGTTGCTCCTGCTGCGCGCGTTGCTGTTCGGCGCGCTGTGCCTGCTGCTGTTGCGCCCGCTCCTGGTCGGCACGCTGGCGCTCCTCTTGCGCACGCTGTTGCGCTTGCTGGTCGCGCTGGCGGGCCTGTTCGGCCTGTTGCTGTTGTTGTTGCGCGCGTTGCTGATCGGCACGTTGGCGTTCCTGGTCAGCGTGTTGTTGCGCCTGCTCATTGCGCTGACGCGCCTGCTCGGCCTGCTGTTGCGCGCGTGCCTGGTCTGCCTGCTGTTGCGCGCGTGCCTGGTCTGCCTGCTGCCGGGACTGCCCGGCGTTCCGCTGGTCCTGGGCAGCCTGCGCGCGGTTTTGTTCCGCCTGCGCCTGCGCGTGCTCGCCGTTGCGATTGGCTTGTTCGGCCTGCTGTCGCGCCTGCTCCGCACGCTGCTGGTTTTCGGCGGCACGTTCCGGAGCATTGGAGCCATTCCGCGGCCCGTGGGCGAAGCGCGCCGACGGCAGTTCGCCCGGACGCAGCGCCTGCTCGCCTTGCGCACTCCTCGCATTGCCATTCGACGGGTTCACCGGCGCCTGGATCGGATGGATGGACGCATGGGCCGGCGGACGCTCGCCACTGCGTGGCGCTTGCACCGGGTGCTGCGGGTTGGGTGTTGTCGTCCGCTGGCCGGGACGGTTCGGCGCGGCGGCGACGACTTTCACGCGTTCCGGTTGCGGCTGTGCCTTCGCTTGCTGCTGCCGCATCTGGCGCAATTGCGTCACCGGAATCGGCGCGCCGCCCTGCTTGGCGATCACCTTTTCACGCGCGGCGAACGGCACCGGTCGCGGCGGCGGCGCATGCCGCGCCACCACGGTCCGGTCGAATGCCTTCGCCACCGGCCTCGCGATCGGCTGCTTCGGAGGAGAAATGGCAAGGCTCGCGCGGGTCGGCGCGACATGCGGGATCGGCGCCACCGTCGCCCTGGCGAGCGCGCTCGCGTTCACGTGCAGCACCGCCGCGCGCACCGGCTTGGCGCCGGCGAACACGTTGCGCGGCACGACCGTGAACGCGTGCGGGTTGTCGCGATATGCGTATTCGCGCGCGCCGGCGTACGGCCGGCCGGCCGCGTAGCTGCCGTAATAGTTGTTGATCACCGTCTTGTTGACGTACACGTTGCGGATGTTGGTGACGTTGATGCTGGTGAAGTAGTTGCGGCTGGCGCGATAGGGCGGGACGTACACGTCGCGTGGCCCGAGCGGGAACCAGCCGACCGGCCCACCGCCGCCGACGCTGATCGAAAGCGAGAAGCCCGAGCCGCCGACAAACGCGACCAGCGCCGGCGCATACACCGGGCGCACAGTGCGCGGGCCGGGCACCCAGCCCCAGCGATCGCTGACGTACACCCAGCGGCCGTAGTGGAACGGCGCGTAGCCCCACGGTTCGTTGTCCACCCAGGTCCAACCCCAGGGTTCGATCCAGGCCCAGTGGCCATCGCGATACGGCGCCCATCCGGTGGCGACGCGGGTGGGATACCAGACGTCGCCGTAATCGGGCGTGCTCTGCCAGTTGCCGTAATCGTCCAGGTCGTCGTAGCCCACCACGTCATCGGAAACGTAGCGGCGCGATACCGAATTCGTGTAACGCTGGTCGCGGGACTCGCAGAATCGATCGAAATCATCCGGCGCGGGGACGCCTTGCTCGGCGACATTCGCGAGCGTGCTGTCGTCGAAGCGATAGGACTGTCCGGCCTGCACCGGGCGGCTCGCGCCGTTCTCGCCATAGACGGTGCCGGAGCCTTCGAACACCGTGACCATCGCGCCATTGCCGTTGGGCGCGACATCCACGCGGTAGGTGCCGGGCTCGCTGGCCACGAAGGCCACTGTCGGCGTATCGACCTCGTAGACCTGCCCGTCGCCGAGCCTGCGCACGCGCAGGTTCAAGGTGCCCTGCGACAATTCCACTTGCGTGGTGGTGTCGTCGAGGTCGAGGAAGTTGAATGCGCTGTCATCATTGATGCGCAGCGCGGCATCGCCCAGTTCGAGCGCCGCACGGCCGTCGTTGCCGGTCATCAGGCGGTCGCCGGTGGTCATCGGACGATTGATGTCGGCGCTGCCCCAGTCGTTCTCGCCGGCGGGCGCGAACTCGACATCGCCGGTGAGATACGCCAGCCGCGCGACGCGATCCGACGGATCGGTCTGCGTGTTCTGGTCCTGGGGGGCGCTCTGGTCGTAGGACGGCCCCTGGTCGTAATACTGCGCGCTGGCGATCGTGGTGGAACCGAGCATCACCAGCGCCGCGGCCAGTGCGGCCGGAAGCAATTTGATCGGAACGAGACGAATGCGGGACATGGCGGACTCCGCGACTGCGCTGCTTGATTCGGCAAGCAACCCATGCGCGCCTGGTCCAGGCGGCACGCCTACATCACAGCCCAATCGGGCTGAATGAACGCCTTCCGGAACCGGGCGCCTAAGCAGCCGCAAAGAATCCGGTCAGCCGGCGTTGCGCGAGTGCGGCGCGGCTCCCTACAATCGCGTTTCGACGCGGGTGTAGCTCAATGGTAGAGCTGTAGCTTCCCAAGCTACTGACGAGGGTTCGATTCCCTTCACCCGCTTTGCCGTGGCACCTTTTCGCAGCGTGGGGTTTGAGGGCGATCCCCGATTGCGTTGCGTGACGCTCCCGTACTCCACAACCCCGCCGATTCCGTGCGAATCGGCTGCCCCCTTGACTCAAGGGGCCGAGAAGCAGGCCGCGTTCCCGCGAATGGATTGCTCCGGTAACTTAGGGCATCAAAGCTCGCGCTCCGAGATGCCATGAAAATCGCGATCCTCTCGCGCAACACGCGGCTGTATTCGACTTCGCGGCTGGTCGCGGCGGCGCGCGAGCGCGGGCACCGCGTGCGCGTGCTGGATCCGCTGCGCTGCTACATGCGCATCGCGCACGATGGCTTTGCCCTGCATTACGGCGGCAAGGCGCTGAAGGATTTCGACTGCGTGATCCCGCGCATCGGCGCTTCGATCAGTTTCTATGGCACTGCGGTACTGCGACAGTTCGAGATGATGGGCGTGTACACGCCCAATTCGTCGGAAGCCGTGCTGCGCGCGCGCGACAAGCTGCGCAGCCTGCAGATGCTGGCCAAGCGCGGCCTGGATCTTCCGGCGACGGTGTTCGGCGACAACCCCGACGACACGGCCGACCTGCTCGCGATGCTCGGCCCGCCGCCGCACGTGATCAAGCTCAACGAGGGCGCGCAGGGGCAGGGCGTGGTGCTGGCGGAAAAACCCGCCGCTTCGCAGAGCGTGATCGAGGCCTTCCGCGGCCTCTATGCGAATTTCCTGGTGCAGGAATTCATCCGCGAGGCCAACGGCTGCGACATCCGCTGTTTCGTTGTCGGCGACGAAGTCGTCGCGGCGATGCAGCGCGAAGCCTCGCCCGGTGATTTCCGTTCCAACCTGCACCGCGGCGGCACCGGCAGCAAGGTGAGCTTGAGCAAGCGCGAGCGCGAAACCGCACTGCGCGCCGCGCGCGCGATGGAACTCGGCATCGCCGGCGTCGACCTGCTGCGTTCCGAACGCGGCCCGCTGGTGCTGGAAGTGAACGCCTCGCCGGGGCTGGAAGGCATCGAAGCGGTCAGCGGCGTGGACGTGGCTGGCGCAGTGATTGCGCACATCGAAGCCGCCCTTCGTTGACTTTCCGGTGAATTTTTCCCGCCCGATCCTGTCGACGAAGATAGTAGTACGATAGATATCGTTGACATGGGGGCCGCAGCGGCATAGATTCAAGACTGCCGTGGGTCGAGGGAGTCTTCGATGAAAACGTGCAAATGGATGGTAGTCATGGCCTTCGCGACGGCTTTCACGTGCGCGGGCCGTGCATGGGCGGCGGATACGGGCACCGTCAAGGCAGACAACAAGGAAGCGTTCGAAGCAGTTGCAGCCGCGGTGCGGCAGCAGCTCGATCCAGGCGGTCGCTGGGAATACACGAGCAAGCTCGAAAAGGAGCAGGTGAACCAGCGGCTCGATGACATGCAGGCCCTGTTCGACCAGTTCGGCACGGTCGCACAGATGAATGACGCCACCAAGGCGCGCCTGTTCAACGATCAGGAGGCCGTCAACGAGATCCTTACCAAGCGCGACGACCAGCACATGGTGTGCACCGAGGAGACCCCCACTGGCTCGCACATTCCCAAGCGCATTTGCAGGACCTACGGCGACATCAGGCACGAGCAGGACAACGCGCGGTGGGGCTTGGACACGCTGCAGAACAGGAATGGCAGCCGGGGCACGGCGGGTGACAACGGGCTCAGGCCGCCAGGCGGCGGGCATTGATCACGCACCTCTGTCCTACGAAACGGATCGTTGACGTCGAGGTCGAATCTCCCTAATGTCAGCGTTGAACGCAGTTGTGCAATAGGCATGTTTTTCAACTTGGGGAAGTCGAAGATGAAAATCGGTAAATGGCTGGCGGGGATGATTCTGGTCGTGGCTGCGTTGCAGGCCGGCATTGCATGTGCGGCTGATTCAAAGCCGGTCGTCAAGGCGACCAACAAGGACGATTTCGCCGCGGTGGCGGCTGCCATCCGCCAGCAGATCGGGCCGGGGGGGCGCTGGCAGTACACCAGCAAGTCGGAGAAGGCGGACATAGATAGCCGTCTGAACGACATGCAGGGGCTGTTCGACAAGTTCGGTACGGTGGACCAGATGGACCAGCCCGCCAAGCAGCAGCTCTTCAGCGATCAGGAAGCCGTCAATGACATCCTCACCCGGCGCGATGGCAACCGGATGATCTGCGAAAACGAAATACCGACTGGGTCGCATATTCCGAAACGGGTGTGCCGCACCTACGCGCAAATGCGGCAGGACGAGCAGGACGCCCAGACCATGATGCACAACACCCGCACGGGGACGCCCGGCATCAACGGGGGCGGTTGATCGCGGTCTCGAAAATCAGCCAGGGAACGATCGGTGAAGCCACAGAAGCCAACCAAGGCGCCTCGTCCCACCGAGGCCGAACTGGAGATCCTCCAGGTTTTGTGGGCGCGCGGCGGCTGCACCGTGCGCGAGGTGCACGAGGCACTGCACCGCGACTCCGGGGCGGGTTACACCACCGCCCTGAAGTTGCTGCAGATCATGCACGGCAAGGGCCTGGTGGTGCGCGACGATTCGCAGCGCGCGCATGTGTTCCGCGCGGCGGTCAGCAAGGAGAAGACGCAGAAGCGTTTCCTCAGCGACCTGGTGCAGCGCGTGTTCGAGGGTTCGCCTTCGCAACTCGTGTTGCATGCGTTGGGCAGCCAGCGCGCCAGCCGCGAGGAACTGCGTGAAATCCGCGCACTGCTGAACCGGCTGGAGCAGGAGGATCGCTAGATGAACGCCTGGGCCCCCGCGCTGGTCGTCGTGCAGGTGGTGGGCTGGGCCTTGCTGCATTTCGTCTGGCAGGCGGCGTTGATCGGTGGCGCTTACGCGGTGCTGCGGCGCTGCCTGCCGTGCGGCGATGCGCGCTACCTGCTCGGTATGCTCGCCCTGGTCGCACTGGCGCTGTGCCCCGTGCTGACTGCCTGGCGCATTTCGAGCGCAATGACCGTCATGGCGGATACCGGCTTCGGCCCGGTCTCCGCGGTCTTCGGCGCTGCGCCAGGATCAACGATCCAGGCGATGCCGAACTGGCAGAGCGCCCTGGCGGCAGCGATGCCATGGGTGGTCGTGGCGTGGGCGAGCGGCGTGTTGCTGCTGAGCGTGCGCGTGTGGCGGCACTGGCGAAGGTTGCGCGCGCTGGTGCGTGCGGCGCGTGTGGTGCCGGTGTGGCAGGAACGAATCCGCGGACTCGCGCTGCGCTTCGGATTGCGCCGCGGCATCCGGGTGTTGAGCAGCGCGCGGGTCGCCACGCCGACCCTGGTCGGATGGATTCGTCCGGTGATCCTGCTGCCCATCGCGGTGTCGAGCGGGTTCCCGGTTGCGCAGGTGGAGATGATCCTTGCGCACGAGCTGGCGCATTTGCGCCGTCTCGACCACCTCGCCAACCTGTTCCAGGTCGTCCTGGAAACACTGCTGTTCTACCACCCGGTGGTGCACTGGATTTCGCGCGACGTGCGCAACGAGCGCGAACTGTGTTGCGATGCTTTGGCGCTGCGCCTCACCGGCGGCAGCCGCCGCGAGTTCGCGACGGCATTGGTGGAGCTGGAAGAGTTCCGCGAGCAGCACGCGGGCCTGACGCTCGCCGCCAGCGGCGGCGTGCTGCTGGAGCGCATCGGCCAGATCACGGGCGTCGATCGCAACCGGATCGCCCGCCAGCCCGGCCGCTTCGTCGGCGCGCTTTCCGCGTTGCTGATGATCGCGCTGATGCTCGCCCTGCTCTGGCGACAGGCGGAGCTGCGCCGCGACCTGGCGGATTCTGCCGACGTCCAGCATCTGCTGACGTCGCAATTGCTGCCGGCTTCCATCCGCATGCCGATGCAGGCAGTTGCAAACCTGATTCCGAAACGCCTCGTGGCTGTTCCGGCGCTGCTGCGGGTGCGCCAGCCGAATGACGCGGCCTCGCATGGCGAACAGCCCGCGCCGCCCGCGTTCGCGAAAGTCCCGCTTGCCGCGCCCGCGTTGCGCGTCGCCGATCTGGACCCGGGTCGCCTGATGATGTCCGTCCTGCCGGCGCGCGCCGGGAAGGTTTTGCCGCGCGCGCGTGACCTGCCCGCGCCCACCCACATCGAGCAGCCGGTCTATCCGCTGGCCGCGATGGAACAGGGCATCGAGGGCAAGGTGGTGGTGGAGTTCAGCCTTGACGCGGGCGGCAATGTTCGCGATCCGGCCGTGGTGGATGCGCAGCCGTCCAGCATCTTCGATCACGCGGCCACGCATGCATTGCTGGGCTGGAAATTCGCTCCGCCTGCGGCGGGAACCGCAGGGCGGCGTTACCGGCAGATCTTCACTTTCACCCTGCATCCGGGCAGCGACGCCGCGGGACGTGAAATCCCCGCCAAGGCTGGCTGTTACGCGGTGACCGGCACGCATATCTGCCGCTCGCGCAGCCTCGACGAAGCATTCGTCGACGGCGTGGTGCATTGACCCTCCGGATCGTTTGCCTGATCGGTCATTTCGCCGGGTTCCTGCCCGGCGCGGACTCGTTCAGCATTTCCGGCTAAGCTTGTAACGAGCGGCGCGGCGAAGGACTGCCCGACGTCGAGCAAGGAGCCTGCAAATGCGCGTGCTGGTGATCGAAGACAACAACGACATCGCGACCAACATCGGCGATTACCTGGAGGACCACGGCAACGTGGTCGATTTCGCCGGCGATGGCGTGACCGGCCTGCACCTCGCAGTGGTCAACGAGTTCGACGTGATCGTGCTGGACCTTACCTTGCCCGGAATGGATGGCCTGGAGGTCTGCCGCAAGCTGCGCGGCGAGGCGCACAAGCACACGCCGATCCTGATGTTGACCGCGCGCGATGCGCTGGACCAGAAGCTGGTCGGGTTCGAGTCCGGCGCCGACGACTACATGACCAAGCCGTTCGCGCTGCAGGAACTGGCGGCGCGCCTGGAAGTGCTGGCGCGGCGCGGCAAGGGTCCGCAAAGCCGCGTGCTGAAGGTTTCCGATCTCACCTTCAACCTCGACACGCTCACGGTCATGCGCGATGGCAAGCCGATCCAGTTGAACCCGATCGGATTGAAACTGCTGCAGGCATTGATGGAAGCGAGTCCTTCGGTGGTGACGCGCCAGGACCTCGAGCAGCGCGTGTGGGGCGAGGAACTGCCCGACTCGGATTCGCTGCGCGTGCACATCCACGGTTTGCGCGCGGCGATCGACAAGCCGTTCGATCGGCCGCTGATCCACACCCGCCACGGAATCGGCTACCGCATGGTAGACCCGGATGCCGTCGCGACGTAGGCTGCGCAGCCGCATCATCCTTTCCTACGCGCTGCTCGGTTTCGGGCTGGCGGTCCTGTTCGCGTTCGCGGCGGTGTACGTGCGCAACACGGTCGAGGATCGCGTGCTCAACGCGCAGTTGCAGGGCGACGTCGACAACATCGTCAAGCAGGTGCGCGCCGATCCCACGCGGCCGCCGGGCGTGAACCTGGTGATGCCGTGGGTGTTCAGCAAGCACAAGGAATACAAGATCCCGCTGGCCTGGCAGAACTTCGGCACCGGCGTGCACGACTGGACCGGGGTGGGTTCGGACGGCCAGGTCCACCATTACAAGATCGCGGTGCGGCGCGCGCCGGATTACGACGCGTTCGAGTTGTACGACGTCACCCGCGAGGAACTCGGCAAGCGCCAGTTGCTGACCGCGCTCGTGGTCACGATCATCCTGCTCGGCACGTTTTCACTGCTGATCGGCATCTGGTTGTCGGCGCGGGTGATGAGCCCGGTCACCGAACTCGCCACGCGCCTGCGTGCGCGTCGCGCCGGCACGCTGGAACCGCTGGCGCCGTATTTCGCGGAAGACGAGGTCGGCGAACTCGCCGCGGCCCTGGACGACTATGCCGAACGCCAGACCGCGATGATCGCGCGTGATCGCGAGTTCAACGCCGACGTCAGCCACGAACTGCGCACGCCGCTGGCGGTGATCGCCACCACCACCGAGCTGCTGATGGACAATCCGGACCTGCCGGAAAAGGCCAAGGTGCGGTTGAAACGCATCGAGCGCGCGGTGCGGCAGTCCACCGAGTTGACCCAGGCGTTGCTGCTGCTGTCGCGCGCCGAGCGGTCAGGACCCCAGGATGGGGAAACCACCGAGGTCGCGAAAATCGCCGCGGAAGTGATCGATACCAACCAGCAACACATCGGCCACAAGCCGGTCACGATCCGGCTGGAAGTGGAGGACGCGTGCGAAGTGGAAGCACCTTCCTCCGTGGTCGCGGTCGCGCTCGGCAACCTCGTCGGCAACGCCTGCAAGTACACGCTGGAAGGCGAAGTGGTGGTGCGCGTGCAATGCGATCGCGTGCGGGTCGAGGATACCGGGCCGGGCATCAAGCAGGAGGACGCCGAGCATCTGTTCGAGCGCGGCGTGCGCGGCGAGGGACAGACCGTGAAAGGCGCGGGCCTCGGCCTTGCGATCGTGCGTCGGCTCTGCGAACTCTACGGCTGGCGCGTGTCGCTGGCGCCGCGCGCCGACCGTGGCGCCGTGGCGACGCTCGATTTCCAGCCGGAAATGCGGAATCGGGAATAGGGAACCGGAACGCCGCTGGCTGCGTGCATTCCGGATTCCGGTGGCACGGTCGGCCGTGCGCGCAGGCGCGCCGTTACAGCAACTCGAGCCAGCCCCAGTTGTCTTGCGTGCGCCCGTCGAACAAGCCGAAGAACAGCTCCTGCAACCGGCGCGTCACCGGTCCTGCCTTGCCGCCGCCGACCTTCTTGCCATCCACCTCGCGGATCGGCGTGATCTCCGCGGCGGTGCCGCACATGAACACCTCGTCGGCGAGATAGAGGTATTCGCGCGGCAGGTCGCGCTCGACCACCTCGATGCCGTTGGCGCGCGCCAGCGTGATCAGCGTGTGGCGGGTGATGCCGTTCAAAAGCGCGGCACTGACCGGCGCCGTGTGCAATGCCCCGTCCATGACGAGAAAAAGATTTTCGCCCGCGCCTTCGCTCAGCAAACCCGTTGAAGCGAGCGCGATGCCTTCGCCGAATCCGAGCCGGCGCGCCTCGCGCGCGATCAATTGTCCCGAAAGATAATTGCCGCCGGCCTTGGCTCCGGCCGGAATCGTGTTCGGCGCCATCCGCTGCCAGCTCGACACACACGCAGTGATGCCGTTCTCCAGCGCTTCCGGCCCGAGATACGGGCCCATCGGCCAGGTGGCGATCGCGACGTCGATCGGCGTGTCCGCCGACAACCCGAACCCGCCGAGGCCGCGGTAAGCCACCGGGCGCAGATACGCCTGCTCGAGCTTGTTCGCCTTCAGCACTTCGCGGCACGCCGAGGCCAGTGCTTCCTGCGTGTACGGAATCGCCATGTCGTACACCTTGGCCGAGAGATACAGCCGCTTCAGGTGATCGCTGAGCCGGAAGATCGCCGCGCCGTGCGGAGTCTTGTAGCTGCGGATGCCTTCGAACACCGACGAGCCGTAATGCAGCGCGTGCGCCATCACGTGCACGGTCGCCTCGCGCCACGGCTTCACCGCGCCGTTGTGCCAGATCCATTCGGGATAGGTTTGCGCGGGCATGGGCACGCTCCGTGGGAAAACGCGAATGATAACCCGTCCGCCGTGCCGGTCCCCGTCGCTGTTCTCGAATGATGCAGTCTTGCTCGCGCCCGACGTCGCTGGGGACGCATGGGCTCGCGCCGCGATCGACAGGGACTCAAGCATCCAGGTTCAGAGCAACCGCATCAACTCCGGCCAGATCGGCAACTGCCGCACACGCACGGTCGTCGCCGCGAAGATCGCGTTCGCCAGCGCGGGCGCGGCGCTCGGCAGGCCCATCTCGTAGGCGCCCGTCGGTGCCGCCTGCGACGGCACCAGGATCACCTGCACGTCGCCGGGCAACTGTGCCATCGTCGCCAGCGGGTAATCCTTGAAACCCTTCTGCACGATCCGGCCATCCTTCACCGTGATCGCAAGATCCAGCGCGGTGGAAAGGCCGTCCAGCGTGGCGCCGACCAGCGACGCGCGCGCGCCGAGCGGATTCACCACGCGGCCGAGATCCGCAGCGACCACGGCGTTGTGCATCACCAGCTTCGATCCTTCCATCGAAACTTCCAGCGCGTGCGCGACGTAGCCGCCATAGGTGAAATGGAACGCGAGGCCCAGGCCATGGCCGTCGCTGCGCTTCTTCGACCAGCCGATCGCATCGGCGGCAAGTTTCAGGACGTACGCGAGCCGGCCGGTGTCCAGCACCGGGCCGCCGTGGCCGCGATAGGGCAGTTGCCGCGGCTCGCCGAGAAGATCCAGCCGCAGCTTCAGCCCGTCCTGTTTGGTCGCGTGCGCGATTTCGTCCAGGAACACCTGCACCGCGAACGCGTTGACGCCGTGCGAACCCGAGCGCCAGTTGCCGCGCGGCAGCGCCGAATCCAGCGCGTACCAGCCGAGTTGCAGGTTGGCGATCAAACCCGCCGGCGGATCGTCGGGATGCACTTCCGACAACCACAACCGGTTCGCCTGCTCGCCGCGCTTCGCCAGCCGCGAAGTGCTGGCCACGCGCTGCCGCCATGCGGTGAGCTTGTGCTTGCGATCGAGCGCGGCTTCGAGATCGATGACCGCGAACGGCCGATACGGATCGTGCGCGAATGCGTCGGCTTGCGTCCACAACAGCTTGACCGGCTTCTTCGCCGCCTTGGCCAGCAGCACCGCTTCGGCGACATGATCGTTGTCCAGCCGCCGCCCGAAGCCGCCGCCCGAACGCGGCAGCGTGACTTCGATCTGCGACGGCGCCAAACCCGTCAAGCGCTGCACCACCTCCAGCGCGCCGCGCGGGTTCTGCACCGGTGCGATGATCTCCGCGCGATCCGAGCCCAGGCGCACCAGGCAATTCGGCGGCTCCAGTTCGGCGTGCGCGACCGTGGCGATGCGATAGCGCGCATTCACCGCTTGGCGTGCGAGCTTGCGCGCGTGGTCGTAGTCGCCATCGTTGCGCACCGGCGTGGTCGGCGCGCCGTTGAACAGCGTGTCGGCTTGCGCCGCCAGCGCGTCATCGCCTTGCGGCAGTTGCGCGCCGGCCTGCCACTCGAGTTCCAGCAGGTCGCGCGCGTGCAGCGCGCTCCACGCGTTGTCGGCCAGCACCGCCACGCCGGCTACGAGCGGGCGCGTGCCCAGCGGCAGCGACGGATCGGGTTTCGGGATCGTCAGGATGTCGGCGACGCCTTTCAGCGCGCGCGCGGCGTCCGCATCCAGTTCGTGCAACGTGCCACCGGGATACGGACAGCGTGCGATCACGGCGACGAGCGCGCCGCCGAACCACTGGTCGATCGCGTACTGCTGGCGACCGGTGACGATGTCGCGCGCATCCACGTCGCCGGCGTCCTGGCCGACCAGCCGGAACGCATCCGGTTGCTTCAACGGCGGCTGCACGGTCGGCGGCGGCAGATTGGATGCGGCCGCGGCGAGTTCGCCATAGCCGAGCGTGCGACCGTCCGGCGCGACCACCTTGCCCAGGCTGGTGCGCAGCCCGCGCACGTCCACGTTCCACTGTTGGGCGGCCGCCTGCAGCAGCATCGTGCGCGCGGTGGCGCCGACAGCGCGCAGGTCGCTCCATGCCGCCGGCACACTGGTGCTGCCGCGCGCTTCCTGGTGCCCGAGCGTCCAGTGCGGTTCGCCGTTGCCGTCGTTCTCCACGCCCAGCGCCATCGGCAGCACGATCACGCGCGGCCAGTCCGCGTCCAGTTCCTCGGCGATGATGCGCGCCTCGGCGGTGCGGATGCCCTGGCCGATCTCCGGATCGCGCGCGCCGATCACGATCGTTCCATCCGGCTCGATGCGCACGTAGGGATTCAGTTGCAGCACGACGTCGCCGAGCAATTCATCCGGCGTGTCGGCGAGCGCGGCCACGGGAATGCCGACGATCAGCGCGCCGGAAGCGGTGCCCAGCACCTTGAGGAAGCGCCGGCGCGAGACGTCATGCGCGCGGCTCACTTGCGCGAGCCTTTCATCGCGGAAGCGGCGCGATGGATGGCGCGGCGAATGCGCGGATAACTGCCGCAGCGGCAGAGATTCTTGATTCCATCGATGTCCGCGTCGTCCGGATTCGGCTTGCGCGCGAGCAGGTCGGCCGCGGCCATCAGCATGCCCGGCTGGCAATAGCCGCACAGGATTGCGTCTTCGTCGATCCACGCCTGCTGCAGCGGATGCAGGTCGCCATTGGCTTGTGCCAGGCCTTCAACGGTGGTGACCTTCTTTCCCGCCAGATGCTGCATTTGCAGATGACAGGCACGCGCGAGCTTGCCGTCCACAAGCACGCTGCACGCGCCGCAACTCACGTCATCGCAGCCGTACTTGCAGCCGGTGAGGCGCAGCACCTCGCGCAGGTACCACAACAGCGGCATCTCCGGATCGCCGGTGTGCCGGAAATGTTCGCCGTTGATGACGACGTCGATGCCGGTGCGGATCGGCTCGGGCGTGATGCCGGGATCGGTTTGGGGAAGGCGGGCCATCGCGGGATTGTATTAGCTGTAGGGCGGGCATTGCCCGCCGCGTCTACGGATCGTGGGGCGAGTAGGGCGGACATCGTCCGCCATGGCGGGCAATGCCCGCCCTACTTGCGGCCCAACACGTATCGCCACACGAAGTAAACCGGCAGACCCGCGACCGTGATCAGCGCGCCCATGCCGGCGTCGCCCGGATGGTCCCAGATCGTCACGCCGACGATCCACAGCACCGCCGCCAGGAACAGCAGCGGCAGGACCGGATACAGCGGCATGCGGAACGACGCCGCATCGCCGCGGTGCATGTGGCGATACCAGAACACCGTCGCGATCACCGCGGCCATGCCCAGCCAGTCGCCGACCGTGGAGTAATTCAGCAGCTGGTCGAAGGTGCCGGTGAGCGCCAGCACGCACGACCAGAACGCCAGCAGCAACAGCGCGATGTTCGGCGAGCGCCAGCGCGGATGCAGTTTGCCGGCAACGCGGAAGAACACGCCATCCGAACCCATCACCTGGAACACGCGCGCCGCGCCGATCAGCGAGATGTTGCAGAAGCCGAGCGTGGAGATCGCGACGCCCACCGCGATCGCGCGCGCACCGGTTTCGCCGAACACGTGCCGCATCACGTCCGCTGCCGGCGCCTTGCTGGCGGCCAGTCCCGCGTGTCCGAGCACTGCCAGATAGGCCACGTTGGCCAGCACGTAGCAGGCGGCGACGCCGAGCATCCCGAAGATCAGCGCGCGCGGGATGTTCTTCTGCGGCTCGCGCAGTTCGCCGGCGATGTCGTTGACGTAATACCAGCCGCCGTAGGAGAACAGCACCGGCATCAGCGCGCCGCCGAGCGCGAACGGGCTGATCGGCGCGGGCGGCGCAACTGGCGCCGGTGCGCCGCGCGCGAGCAGGCCGACCACGATCAGCGCGGAGATCGCCAGCAGCTTCAGCACGGTCAGGATGTTCTGCGCGAGCGAGCCTGCGCGGATACCGAACCAGTTGATGCCGGCGAGGAACACGATGGTGCCGACCGCGTACGGCCCAGGATTTTTGATCGTGTAACCGAGCGCGGCGCCGGCGTATTGCACGAACACGGTCGCGACCGCAGCCAGCGAACCGGAGTGGTTCACCGTCAGCAGGTTCCAGCCGTACACGAAGGCGATGATCAGCCCGAACGATTCGCGCAGGTACACGTAGCCGCCGCCGGCCTGCGGGCGGCGCGCGCCGAGTTCGGCGTAGCAGAGCGCACCGATCAGCGCGACCACGCCGCCGATCACCCATGCCAGAAGTTGCTCGGCGCTCGATCCGGTCTGGCGCGCGATCGCGGCGGGCGTCAGGAAGATGCCCGAGCCGATCACGCCGCCGATCACCACCATCGCCGCCGACCACGCGCCGAGGCGGCGCACGTAGGTCACCGGCCCGCCGGGTTGCGCGTTCTCGCCGGCGGATGCGGGGGCCACGTCGGTGCGGTTGTCGAGAGCGTTCATGCGTCGGCTTGATCAGGTTGCGCGAGCATGACGGCAACGGGTTGCGGTGTCGAGATGTCGAACGACACACACGCTGGGCTGCAGCCGGGCTTGCCAGCCAGCCTACTTGCTACAAATCGACGGAACCGTTCACCACCCTCGCGCATTCGCCGCCGATCCACACCTCGCCTTCGCCGTCCACCGCGACTTCGACCACGCCGTCGCGACCGACTTCGCGGCCCTGGCTTGCGCGATAGCGGTCGCCGAATTCGTCGAGCCTGCCGGTCGCGTGCAGGTACGCGGCGATGGCGGCATTGGCACTGCCCGTGACCGGATCCTCCGGGATCCCGTCGGCGGGGCAGAACGCACGCACGGCCATTGCGAAGCCCGGCTCGCGCGAGCGACCGAACACGCACACGCCGACCGCGCCGAGCCGCGTGGTCAGCGCGGCGATTGCCGGCATGTCGGGACGCAACGCGCGCACGGCGGATTCGTCGCCGAGATCGCCCACGATCCACCACGGTCCGTTGCAGACGTTGCGCGCGGCGCGCACTTCCGCACGCACGGCATCGCGCAATGCCGGTACGAGCATCGCGTCTTCGTCGGCAAGCCTGGCCGAAGGCGCACGCACGTGCACGCGCCGCGACGCGCCTTCGCCCTCCACGCGCACCGGCAGCAGGCCGGCCGCGCATTCCTGTACCAGCTCGCGCTTGCCTGCGCCCACCAGTCCCGACTCGATCGCAATGAACGCACTGCCGACGCTCGGGTGACCGGCGAACGGCAACTCGTTGCGCGGGGTGAAGATGCGCACGCGATAGTCCGCGCCGGCCTGGATGGGCGGCAGCAGGAACGTGGTCTCGGAAAGATTGGTCCACGCGGCGAAGCGCTGCATGGCTTCCGAATCCAGCCCTTGCGCATCCACGACGACCGCCAGTGGATTGCCCTGCAAAGGCCTTGCGGTGAACACATCGATGACGGCGTAGCGGCGGAACATCTGGCTATCGTCGCATATGAGTGAACCGTTCGCGCTGAGCGCTTCGGCGAGCTCAGCATGAACTACGCGCGCGCAGCGGGCGGAGTCGAAGCGTCGTCCTTCGACTCCGGCCCTGTCTGGACAGGGCCTACGCTCAGGACGAACGGCTATGAAGCGGGACTCGCCAATTGCGTTTTTGCGCACCGCACGCAAAACTGGCGCGCCTTGCTCCCGAGAACCTCCGCGAACCTTCCGTGACCGCTTCCGCCCCCGCGCCGCTGCCGCCCGACGCACCCTGGATCGTGCTGAAGTTCGGCGGCACCAGCGTGGCGACCGCCGAGCGCTGGCGCACGATCCTGGAACTCGCCGCTGCCCGTCGCGCGGAAGGTGCACGCGTACTGGTGGTCGTCTCCGCATTGTCCGGTGTGACCGATGCGCTGAAAGCACTGTGTACGTGTGCGCCGGACCGGCGCGAAGCGGCGGTACAGGCCCTGCATGAGAAACATCGCGCGCTGGTCGCGCAGATGCAATTGCCGGAAGTCGAGGCGATGGAACGCTGGCTGGCATCGTTGAGCGCGTTGGCGATGGAGGTGCCAGATTCGCCCCCGTCCGGCCTTCGGCCACCTTCCCCCGTAAGCGGGGGAAGGGAAAGCCATCCATGGCAGGCGCAAATCCAGGCCCACGGCGAGCTGCTTTCGAGTTCGCTCGGCGCCGTATTCATGAGCACCAACGGCCTGCGCACGGAATGGCTGGACGCACGGGAAGGCTTGCTGGCGCGCGAAGTGCCGTTCGCGAACGAACGCGCCCGCGCGTTGTCCGCGCAGGTGGATGCGCAACACGATCCGGCGTTCGCCGCGGCGTTGGCGCAACGCGGCGAGGTGTTCATCACGCAAGGTTTCATCGCCCGCGACAGGGATGGCCGGACGGTGCTGCTCGGCCGCGGCGGTTCCGACACGTCGGCCGCGTATTTCGGCGCGCTGCTGCGCGCGGCGCGCGTGGAAATCTGGACCGACGTCGCCGGCATGTTCACCGCCGATCCGCGCCAGGTGCCGAACGCGCGCCTGCTGCAGCGGCTCGATTACGAGGAGGCGCAGGAGATCGCGACCACCGGCGCCAAGGTGCTGCATCCGCGCTGCCTGTCGCCCTGCCGTCGCGCGCGCGTGCCGCTGCTGATCAAGGACACCCAGCGCCCGCAGCTCGAAGGCACGGTGATCGGCCCGCAGCTGCCGGAAGAGGCGCCGAGCATCAAGGCGATCAGCTCGCGGCGCGGCATCACCCTGGTCTCGATGGAAACGGTCGGCATGTGGCAGCAGGTCGGCTTCCTCGCCGACGTGTTCGCACTGTTCAAGCAACACGGCCTTTCGGTGGATCTGATCGGATCGGCGGAAACCAACGTGACCGTGTCGCTCGACCCCACCGAGAACCTGCTGGATTCCGACGCGATCGCGGCGCTCGCCGCGGACCTGCAGAAGATCTGCCGGGTGAAGGTGATTGCGCCGTGCGCGGCGGTCACGCTGGTCGGACGCGGCATGCGCTCGATGCTTCATCGGTTGTCGTCGGTGCTCGCCGAATTCGGCCGGGAACGCGTGCACCTGAT
>DASSEW010000023.1:0-11044 GCA_035695065.1 Rhodanobacteraceae bacterium
TCGTTCGATGATCCTGCCGGAAATGGTCGGCCTGACGCTCGCCGTGCACAACGGCCGCCAGCACGTGCCGGTGCTGGTCAACGAGAACATGGTCGGGCACAAGCTCGGCGAGTTCGCGATCACCCGCACCTTCAAGGGCCATACCGCCGGCGACAAGAAGGCCGCGGCCCCGGCCGCCAAGCCTGCTCCGGCCGCGAAGTGATGAATGCCATGAACACAACCGAAGCCAAAGCCATCCTGCGCGGCGCCAAGATCTCGGCGCAGAAGGCGCGCCTGATCGCCGACCTCGTGCGCGGCATGCCGGTGGGCAATGCCAGCGCGGTGCTCGAGCACACCAACAAGAAGGCCGCGCACCTGGTGCGCAAGGTACTGCTCTCGGCGGTGGCGAACGCGGAGAACAACCTGGGCGCCGACGTGGACGAATTGCGCGTCTCGCGCGTGTTCGTGGACGAAGGCCCGGTCATGAAGCGCATGCGCGCCCGCGCCAAGGGCCGCGGCGCACGCATCCTGAAGCGCACCGCGCACATCACCGTAGTGGTGGGAAATTAATCATGGGTCATAAAGTCAATCCAATCGGCATCCGCCTCGGCATTTCCAAGGACTGGAACTCCAAGTGGTACGCGCCCAAGCGCGAGTTCGCGACCAACCTGGTCGCCGACCTCAAGGTGCGCGAGCTGCTGAAGGGCAAGCTTGCCCAGGCCGGCGTGTCCAGGATCCAGATCGAGCGTCCCGCCAAGAACGCGCGCATCACCATCCATACGGCGCGTCCGGGCGTGGTGATCGGCAAGAAGGGCGAGGACATCGAGAAGCTGCGCAACGACGTCTCGAAGATCATGGGCGTGCCCGCGCACATCAACGTCAATGAAGTGCGCAAGCCGGAGATCGACGCGCAGCTGGTGGCCGAGAGCATCGCCCAGCAGCTCGAGCGCCGCATCATGTTCCGTCGCGCGATGAAGCGCAGCGTGCAGAACGCGATGCGCCTCGGCGCGCTGGGCATCAAGGTGAACGTCGCCGGCCGCCTGAACGGCGCCGAGATCGCGCGTTCGGAGTGGTACCGCGAGGGCCGCGTGCCGCTGCACACGTTGCGCGCGGACATCGACTACGGCTTCGCCGAAGCGCGCACCACCTATGGCGTGATCGGCGTCAAGGTGTGGATCTACAAGGGCGAGATCTTCGACTTCGCCAGCGTCGGCCAGGTGAAGGAAGACGAGCGCAACGAGAGTGCGCCGCCGCGTCGCGAGCGTGGCAACCGCGACGACGAACCGCGCCGCGAGCGCGCCCCGCGCGGCGATCGCCGCGAGCGTTCGGGCAAGTAAGGAATCACGAACATGCTGCAACCAAAACGCACCAAATTCCGCAAGCAGTTCAAGGGCCGCAACGACGGCCTGAGCTTCAATGGCAACCTGGTCAGCTTCGGCGAGTACGGCCTGAAGGCCACCACGCACGGCATGCTGACCTCGCGCCAGATCGAAGCCGCGCGTCGTTGCATCACGCGCTACGTGAAGCGCGGCGGCAAGCTGTGGATCCGCGTGTTCCCGGACAAGCCGATCACCAAGAAGCCGATCGAAGTCCGCATGGGCGCCGGCAAGGGCAACGTGGAGTACTGGGTCGCGCCGATCCAGCCGGGCCGCATGCTTTATGAAATCGAAGGCGTGACCGAGGCCGAGGCGCGCGAGGCGTTCCGCCTGGCCGCGGCCAAGCTGTCGGTGCAGACCCAATTCGCGACCAGGGCGGTGCTGTGATGGACATCAACGAGATGCGCGGCAAATCCGCGAAGGACTTGGGCGAGCACGTGACCGAGCTGCGCCGCGAGCAATTCTCCCTGCGCATGCAGAAGGCGCAGGGCAACAACGCGCAGACGCACCAGTTCAAGCGCGTGCGTCGCGAGATCGCGCGCGCCAAGACGGTGCTGGGCGAGCAGAACAAGCAAGGTGCCGCGAAATGAGCGAGAACCCGGGTCAAACCGACAAGAGCAGCTCACGCACGCTGGAAGGCCGCGTGCTGAGCAACAAGATGAACAAGACGGTCACGGTGCTGATCGAGCGCCAGGAGCAGCACGGCCTGTACGGCAAGCTGCTGCGCCGCTCGACCAAGTTGCACGCGCACGATGAAACCGGTGCGCGCGAAGGCGACCTGGTGCGCATCAGCGAATGCCGCCCGATGTCCAAGACCAAGCATCACCGCGTGGTCGAAATCGTCGCGCGCGCGGCCGAGTGAGGAGATTGCGACCATGATCCAGATGCAATCCACGCTGGCCGCGGCCGACAACAGCGGCGCGAAGGAATTGATGTGCATCAAGGTGCTGGGCGGCTCCAAGCGCCGTTACGCCAGCATCGGCGATGTCATCAAGGTGTCCGTGCGCGACGCGATCCCGCGCGGCAAGGTCAAGAAGGGCGAGGTGTACAACGCCGTGGTGGTCCGCACCGCCAAGGGCGTGCGCCGCTCCGATGGTTCGCTGATCCGTTTCGACGGCAATGCGGCCGTGCTGCTCAACAACAAGCTCGAGCCGATCGGCACCCGCATCTTCGGGCCGGTGACGCGCGAGCTGCGCAGCGCGCGATTCATGAAGATCGTCTCGCTCGCGCCGGAAGTGCTGTAAGGAATTCGCCATGAACCGAATCAAGAAAGGCGACAACGTCGTCGTGATCGCAGGCAAGGCCAAGGGCCAGCGCGGTGAAGTGACGCGCGTGACCGGCGACCACGTCTACGTGCAGAACCTGAACCTGATCAAGCGCCACACCAAGCCGAACCCCCAGCTCAACCAGCCGGGCGGCATCGTCGAACGCGAGGCGCCGATCCATATTTCCAACGTCATGCTGTTCAACCCTGCTTCCGGCAAGGGCGAACGCGTGGGCCGCAAGACGCTCGGCGACGGGCGCAAGGTTCGCGTGTTCCGCGCTTCGGGCGAAGTGGTTGACGCGTGAGGACATGACCATGACGACCCGTCTGCAGAAAATCTATCAGGAAGAGGTGGTGCCGAAGCTGATGCAGCGCTTCGGTTACGCCAACGTGATGCAGGTGCCGCGCATCACCAAGGTCACGCTCAACATGGGCGTGGGCGAGGCCGCGACCAACAAGAAGATGCTGGAGAACGCGACCGCCGACATGGCCAAGATCGCCGGCCAGAAGCCGGTGGTGACCAAGGCGCGCGTGTCGGTGGCCTCGTTCAAGATCCGCGACGGCTGGCCGATCGGCTGCAAGGTCACCCTGCGTCGCAACCGCATGTACGAATTCCTGGACCGGCTGATCAACATCTCGCTGCCGCGCGTGCGCGACTTCCGCGGCGTGTCCGGCCGCGCGTTCGACGGTCGCGGCAACTACAACATGGGCGTGAAGGAACAGATCATCTTCCCGGAGATCGATTTCGACCAGGTGGACGCGATGCGCGGCATGGACATCGCCATCTCCACCACCGCGCGCACCGACGAGGAAGCGAAGGCGCTGCTCGAAGCGTTCCGTTTCCCGTTCCGCAACTGAGCGAAGAGAGAACTGATATGGCAAAGACCTCGATGGTCAACCGCGACATCAAGCGGGCCAAGCTGGTGAAGAAGTACGCGGCAAAGCGTGCGCAGCTCAAGAAGATCGTGCTCAGCACGACCGCGAGCTACGAGGAGAAGATGGAAGCGCAGACGAAGTTGCAGAAACTTCCGCGCGACGCCAGCCCCTCGCGCGTGCGCACCCGCTGCGCGCTGACCGGCACGCCGCACGCGGTCAACAAGAAATTCGGCCTCGGCCGCATGAAGCTGCGCGCGGCAACCATGCACGGCGACGTGCCGGGCCTGCGCAAGGCGAGCTGGTAATCCATCGGATATCGATGCTGAGTAACTGACAAGAGCGGGAGCGATCGAGGTTCCATGGCTCCTGCCCCCTTGAGTCAAAGGGGGCAAATCGAAACAAGGTTTCGATTGGGGGTTGTGGGTGTGCGAAATGCGCAAAGAACCTCAACGCTCAGCTTTTTTGAAACGGAAATGACCCCATGAGCATGACTGATCCCATCGCCGACATGTTCACCCGCATCCGCAATGCCCAGGCCATGGGCAAGCAGACGGTGAGCATGCCGGCTTCGAAGATGAAACAGGCGCTGGCCGACCTGCTGAAGGCGGAAGGCTACGTGCTGGACGCGCGTCGTTCCGAGAGCGGCAACAAGGCCGAGCTCGAAATCAAGTTGAAGTATTTTGACGGCAAGCCGGCGATCGAGCGTATCGAGCGCGTCAGCCGCTCCGGCCTGCGCGTGTATCGCGGCAAGGGCGAACTGCCGAAGGTGCTGGGTGGCCTGGGTATTTCGATCATCTCCACTTCCTCCGGCCTGATGACCGACGCGCAGGCGCGCGCCAAGGGTCTGGGCGGCGAAGTGATCGGCCGCGTGGCCTAAGAACACCGGAGCATTCCCATGTCACGTGTAGCAAAAAAACCGATTGCTCTGCCGAAGGGCGTGGACTGCCAGATCGGCGCCGACGTCGTCACCGTGAAGGGCCCCAAGGGCACGCTGAAGATGCCGGCGATTGCCGGGGTCAAGATCGCGCTCGACAACGGCACGCTGCATTGCGCGGTCAACGAAGGCGCGGACGACAAGTTCGCCGGTACCGCGCGCGCGCTGCTGGCCAACATCGTCAAGGGTGTTTCGGAAGGCTATGAGCGCAAGCTCGAACTGGTCGGCGTCGGTTACCGCGCCGCCATGCAGGGCAAGAGCCTGAACCTCAGCCTGGGCTTTTCGCATCCGGTGGTGTTCGCCGCGCCCGAGGGCGTGACGATCGAGACGCCGACCCAGACCGAAATCCTGATCAAGGGTGCCGACAAGCAACGCGTCGGCGAAACCGCAGCCAAGATCCGCGCGTTCCGTCCGCCCGAACCCTACAAGGGCAAGGGTGTGCGCTACGCCGGCGAACGCATCACGCTCAAGGAAGCCAAGAAGGCGTAACGGAAGATCTGGAACCAGATCTGTCCCCGTCGATCCGCTTCTTCCTAGGAAACGAACATGGAAAAGAAAACCGCCCGCCTGCGCCGTACCAAGTCCACGCGCATGCACATCCGCAAACTCGCCGTGCCGCGCCTGACCGTGCATCGCAGCGGGCAGCACATCTACGCGCAGGTGATCGCGCCGGAAGGCGACAAGGTGCTGGCCGCCGCCTCCACCGTGCAGAAGTCGCTGCGCGAGGGACTGAAGGGCACCAAGAACAAGGATGCCGCCGCCGCGGTGGGCAAGGCCGTCGCCGAGAAGGCGCGCGCCGCCGGTGTCGAGTCGGTGGCGTTCGACCGCTCGGGCTTCCGTTATCACGGCCGCATCAAGGCGCTGGCGGATGCCGCGCGCGAAGCGGGCCTGAAGTTCTGATTCAACGCTCCAACAACAACTCCAAGCGGCTTGATGCCGTAAGCAAACGCCCGCACTTCGCGGGCTCAAGGTGAGAACAATGTCGAGTCACGATCGCGAAAATTCCGATGGCATGCTGGAGAAGCTGATCGCCGTCAACCGCGTGGCCAAGACGGTCAAGGGCGGACGCCAGATGAGCTTCACCGCGCTGACCGTGGTCGGCGACGGCGATGGCAAGGTCGGCTTCGGTTACGGCAAGGCGCGCGAAGTGCCGGTCGCCATTTCCAAGGCGATGGACCGTGCCCGCCGCAACATGGTCAAGATCGGCCTGAACAACGGCACGCTGTGGTATGCGGTCAAGGCCAACCACGGCGCCGCGCGCGTGTTCATGCAGCCGGCTTCCGAAGGTACCGGCGTGATCGCCGGCGGCGCGATGCGCGCCGTGCTGGAAGTGGTCGGCGTCAAGAACGTGCTGGCCAAGGCGGTCGGTTCGCGCAACCCGATCAATCTGGTGCGCGCCACCATCAAGGGTTTGCAGTCCATGGCTTCGCCCGAGCACATCGCGGCCAAGCGCGGCAAGAAGGTCGAGGAACTGGGTCATGCCTAAGAAGAATGCGAATTCCGGCACCGTGAAGGTGCGCCTGGTCGGCGGCCTGCGCGGCGTGCAGGGCCGGCATCGGCTCAGCGTCAAGGCGCTGGGGCTCAACAAGACCAACGACGTTCGCGAACTGAAGGACAGCCCGCAGGTACGTGGCCTGATCCAGACCGTGAACTATCTGGTGCGGGTGGAGGACTAAGCCATGCGTTTGAATACTTTGAAACCCGCCAAGGGCTCGCGCCGCGATCGCGTGCGCGTCGGCCGCGGCATCGGTTCGGGTCTGGGCAAGACCGCGGGCCGCGGCCACAAGGGCCAGTACGCGCGCACCGGCGGCGGCAAGGTCAAGGCCGGCTTCGAAGGCGGCCAGATGCCGCTGCATCGTCGCCTGCCGAAGGTCGGTTTTCGTTCGAAGATGGCGCGCGAGTCGCAGCAGGTGTTCCTGTACCAGCTCGCGGGCCTGAAGGGCGACCAGATCGACGTCACCGCGCTGCGCAAGGCCGGCCTGATCGACGAGCGCGCCAAGCGCGTCAAGATCGTCAAGAAGGGCGAAATCGGCCGCGCGGTGAAGCTGTCGGGCGTGCTCGCCACGGCGGGTGCGAAGGCCGCGATCGAAGCGGCCGGCGGCAGCGTCGAATAATCACAACAGACATGCAGAAGAAATAGTGGCCGCTCCCCAATCCAACAATCCGCTCGCCGCGTTCGGCAAGCTCACCGAGCTGCGGCAGCGCCTGGTCTTCGTGGTCCTGGCGCTGGTCGTGTTCCGGCTCGGCTCGTTCATTCCGGTTCCGGGTGTCAACCCGGAGGCGATGACGCGCATGGTCGAGCAGGGCGGCGGCCTGTTGAACATGTTCAACATGTTCTCGGGCGGCGCGCTGGCGCGCTTCTCGCTGTTCGCGCTGGGCGTGATCCCCTACATCTCCGCATCCATCGTGGTGCAGATGATGGGCTCGGTGGTGCCGAGCTGGCAGGCGCTGAAGAAGGAAGGCCAGGCCGGCCAGCGCATCCTCACCAAGTACACGCGCTGGGGCACGGTGGGCCTGTCTGCGTTCCAGGCGTTCGGCATCGCGGTCGCGCTGCAGAAGCAGGGCATCGCGGGCGGCGTGCCGATCGTCTACGACCCGGGTTTCGGCTTCGTGTTTTCGTCCGTGATCGGCCTCACCGCGGGCTCGATGTTCCTGATGTGGCTGGGTGAGCAGATCACCGAGCGCGGCGTCGGCAACGGCATTTCGCTGATCATCTTCGCCGGCATCGTGGCGGGCCTGCCGCGCGCGCTGACGCAGACGGCCAGCATGGCTTCCAATGGTGAACTGTCGGCGATCAAGGTGCTGATGGTCGCCGCGGTGATCCTGCTGGTGACCGCCTTCTGCGTGTTCATGGAGAGCGCGCAACGGCGCATCACCGTGAACTATGCCCGTCGCCAGGGCGGTGCGCAGGCTTACATGAACCAGAGTTCGCACCTGCCGCTGAAGATCAACATGTCGGGCGTAATCCCGCCGATCTTCGCCTCGTCGCTGATCATGTTCCCGGCGACCGCCGCGTCGTGGTTCTCCAACGCCAGCCAGATGCGCTGGCTGCAGACGGTCACCACCGCGCTGACCCCGGGTGAGCCGCCGTACATCATCCTGTACGCGCTGCTGATCATCATTTTCACGTTCTTCTACACCGCGATCGTCTTCAACTCGCAGGAAACCGCGGACAACCTGAAGCGTTCCGGCGCGCTGATTCCGGGCATCCGCCCGGGCAAGGCCACCGCCGATTACGTGGACAGCGTGCTGACGCGCCTCACCGGCGCGGGCGCGGTGTATCTGGCGGCGGTGTGTTTGATTCCGACCTTCCTGCAGACCGCGTGGCACGTGCCGTTCTATTTCGGCGGTACCTCGCTGCTGATCGTGGTGGTGGTGGCCATGGACTTCCGCGCGCAGGTTTCCGCGCACCTGGTCAGCCACCAGTACGAGAGCCTGCTGAAGAAGGCGAATCTGCGCAGAAAGTAGTTGGATGGTTGCAAAGCAGGGCTCCTGCCGCGGTTTGCAACAGAACGGTCGCGGCAAAACTGCGCCACGTTTTACGCATCGAACGGAGTTCGATGCGCCGGCACATCCAGGTGCCGAGGCGATTCTGAGGTGGTTCGGCCAGGATCTTCCAGCCGGGCCGGAAACTAGGCTATAATTAACAGTTTGCCGCGCTGGCAACGTATCGGGATTGGAGAGAATCAACATGGCGCGCATTGCGGGTGTCAACCTGCCGGTCAACAAGCACGTCTGGGTCGGCTTGCAGAGTATCTATGGCATCGGCCGTTCGCGGTCGAAGCTGATCTGCGCCGAAGCCGGGGTCGCACCCACCACGCTGATCAAGTCGCTGTCCGAGGGCGAGATCGAAAAGCTGCGCGCCGAGATCGCCAAGTTCGCGGTCGAGGGCGACCTGCGCCGTGAGGTGGGCATCAGCATCAAGCGCCTGATCGACCTCGGCACCTACCGTGGCCTGCGTCACCGCCGCGGTTTGCCGGTTCGTGGCCAGCGCACGCGCACCAATGCGCGTACGCGCAAGGGTCCGCGCCGTCCCATCAAGAAGTAGAGAGAAGAGTCCATACCCATGGCACCACCGGTCAAGACCAAGAAGAAAGCCAAGCGCGTCGTCACCGACGGCATCGTGCACGTGCAGGCTTCCTTCAACAACACCATCGTCACCATCACCGATCGCCAGGGCAACGCCCTTTCCTGGGCGACCGCCGGTGGCGCGGGCTTCCGCGGTTCGCGCAAGTCCACCCCGTTCGCCGCGCAGGTTGCCGCCGAGAAGGCCGGCCGCGTCGCGCTGGACTACGGCGTGAAGACGCTGGAAGTCCGCATCAAGGGGCCGGGGCCGGGCCGCGAATCCGCGGTGCGTTCGCTGAACGCGCTCGGCTACAAGGTCACCAACATCATCGACGTCACGCCGATTCCGCATAACGGCTGCCGTCCGCCCAAGAAACGCAGGGTTTAAAGACATGGCACGTTACCGCGGTCCCACTTGCAAGCTCGCCCGTCGCGAGGGCGCCGATCTCTCCCTGAAGAGCCCGGCGCGCGCGATCGATTCCAAGTGCAAGTTCGACAACAAGCCCGGCCAGCACGGCGCCAACAAGCGCGCGCGCCTGTCCGACTACGCCGTGCAGTTGCGCGAGAAGCAGAAGGTCAAGCGCATCTACGGCGTGCTCGAGCGCCAGTTCGGCAATTACTACAAGAAGGCCTCCTCGCTGAAGGGCAACACCGGCGAGAACCTGCTGCGCATGCTGGAAACCCGCCTCGACAACGTGGTCTACCGCATGGGCTTCGCCGTCACCCGCGCGCAGGCCCGCCAGCTGGTCGCGCACAAGGCGATCACCGTCAACGGCAAGAAGGTCAACGTGCCGTCCTACGCGGTGCGTCCGGGCGACGAGGTCGCGCTGACCGAGCGCGCCCGCGCGCAGTTGCGCGTGCAGGAAGCGATGACGCTCGCCGAGGGCATGGATCTGCGCCCCGGCTGGGTCGAAGTCGATTCGAAGAAGTTCGCCGGCGTGTTCAAGGCGCTGCCCGATCGCGGCGACCTGCCGAGCGATATCAACGAGAACCTGATCGTCGAGTTGTATTCGAAGTAAGCGGCCTTATTTAGGTTGGGCGGACCGCGCATCGCGACCGCCCCCGCCGCCACCGAAGCGCATCCTTCATGGATGCGCTTTCGGAGTTTCCGGAGATCCGAATCCTTCGGCTCTCCACAGTTGATTTATCCGGAGTCACACATGTCAGCCACTTCCACCAGCGTCCTTCGGCCGCGCGGCCTCAACGTCGAGCAGATCGGTCCGAATCATGCGCGCGTGGTGGTCGAGCCGCTCGAGCGCGGCTACGGCCACACGCTCGGCAACGCGCTGCGGCGCGTGCTGCTCTCCTCGATCCCCGGCTGCGCGATCACCGAGGTCGAGATCGACGGCGTGCTGCACGAGTACACCACGCTCGAGGGCCTGCAGGAAGACGTGATCGAGGTGCTGCTCAACCTCAAGGACGTCGCCATCCGCATGCACGGCGTGGACGAGACCACCATGACCCTGAACAAGAAGGGCAAGGGCGTGGTCACCGCCGGCGACATCACCACCGACCATTCGGTCGAGATCGTCAACCCGGAACACGTGCTGTGCCACCTCACCAAGGACATCGCGCTCAACATGCGCCTGCGGGTGAAGCGTGGCATCGGCTACCAGCCGGCCACCGTGCGCGCCAACCCGGACGAGGAATCGCGCCCGATCGGCAAGCTGCAGCTGGACGCCTCGTTCTGCCCGGTGCGCCGCGTCGCCTATGAAGTGGATGCCGCGCGCGTCGAACAGCGCACGAACCTGGACAAGCTCGTATTGGATGTCGAAACGAACGGCACCGTGCAGGCCGACGAGGCCGTGCGCAAGGCCGCCGAGACGCTGCTCGACCAGCTCTCCGTGTTCGGCGATTTCACCCGCCGCGAAAGCGGGGACGCCAAGGCCGAGAAGAGCGGTTTCGATCCGCTGCTGACCCGTCCGATCGACGACCTGGAACTGACCGTGCGTTCGGCCAACTGCCTCAAGGCCGAGAGCATCTACTACATCGGCGACCTGGTGCAGAAGACCGAGGTCGAGCTGCTGAAGACGCCAAACCTCGGCAAGAAGTCGCTCACCGAGATCAAGGACGTGCTCGGTGCCAAGGGCTTGTCGCTCGGCATGAAGCTCGAGAACTGGCCGCCGGCAGGGCTGTCCCACGGCATGCAGTTGGGTTGATGGTGTAGGAGCCTGCTTGCAGGCAACGATTGTTCTTTTGCGATCATCCATGATCGCCACTTGAACAGCCGATAGGCAAGGACGCCGCCGTTTGCGGGTAGGGGAATCCAAAAGCGGCCATCCATGGCCGCACTTTCAAAATGCAGCCCGTTCCAAATAGGGCATTTTTAAAAACTCACAAGCGGATATTCCGCGGAATACCGGACACAAGCGCCGGCTTCCATAACGATAAAGAGAGAAAACCATGCGCCACCTCAAATCCGGACGCAAGCTCAACCGCACGTCCAGCCATCGCGAAGCCATGTTCAAGAACATGGCGGCCTCGCTCATCAAGCACGAACTGATCCGCACCACCTTGCCCAAGGCCAAGGAGCTGCGCCGCATCGCCGAG
>DASSEW010000024.1:0-35912 GCA_035695065.1 Rhodanobacteraceae bacterium
ATCCGGGGGCGGCGTTCCGTCGTGCGCTGCCGTTGCATTGGCGCACGCGCGTGGCACGGCCGTTGTTTGCGCGCGGCCCGCTGCACTGGCTGTTCCGGATCCTGGGCAACCCGCTGGTCGCAGCGTTGCTGTTCACCGGCCTGATGGTGTTCTGGCTGGTCCCGCCGGTGACCTTCGTCACCATGCTCGACTGGCGGATCTATCGGCTGATGAACTGGAGCATGGTCCTGAGCGGCCTGCTGTATTGGTGGATGATCCTGGACACGCGGCCCAGGCCACCGGCGCGACTGGCACCGGGCTGGCGCGTGCTGGTGGAGATGGCGGTGATGGTGCCGCAGGTGCTGGTCGGCGCCTACATCACCTTCGCGCGCCACGACCTGTATCCGGTTTATGACCTGTGCGGGCGCGCGTTCGGTGGTATCAGCCAGGCCACCGACCAGTACATGGGCGGGCTGATCGTATGGATTCCCTCGTCCATGATGAGCGCGCTCGGCGCGCTGCTCGCGTTCCGCAACTGGCTGCGGCTGTCCGCGCGCGGAAGGCTGCCGATCCAGCAGCGCTGGAAGGAACAGCGGCGGCTGCAGCAACGAGACGCCGCAGCTTCGTAGGGCGCACGTCGTCCGCCGCAATTTCTTTGTAGGGCGGACATCGTCCGCCGCAGGCAGTGCCCGTTACGGGCCTGTCGAGTTGGCCGGCCGCACCGGCCACGTGGCCTGAACCGATTCGCCACCGGCGAAGTGCAACGTGATGTGGACCTCGTCGCCGGGTTTGATCGGGTGCTTCGCGTCCATCAGCATCAGGTGGTAGTCGCCCGGCGCGAGCTTCACTTCGGCGTGCGCGGGAATGGTCAGCGCATCCACCATTTCCATGCTGTCCTTGCCGCCTTTCTGCATCGAGCGATGCAGCATCGCCATGCCGTAATCGGTACTTTCGGCTCCGACGAGCTTTTCCGGCTCGTCACCATCGTTGCGGATCACCGCGTAACCGGCCGCGGGCAGGTTGGCAGGCAGCCAGCGCACCCAGCCGTGCTCGATCTTGATCGACGGACCTTGCGTGGCGGATGTGGTGGCTGCAAGCAGCAGGCCGGCGAGCGCGATGGTGAGCGAAAGCTTGTTCATGAGTCCTGCCTGATCAGCCGTTCTGGATCAGCAACTTCATGTCGTGCGCGATTTCATCCGTGCTGTCCGCCGAAGTGCCCAGCAGCCGCGCATGGCCTTGCGGACCGAAGATGTAGATGCCGGAGCTGTGGCTCACCTCGTAGCCGCCGTTCGGCTGTCTGGCGTCTTCATTGAATGCCGCGCGATAGCGCTTGGCCATCGCGGTGATTTCCTGCGGCGTGCCGGTCAGCCCGATGATGCGCGGGTCGAACGCGGTCACGTACTGGTGCAGCACTTGCGGCGTGTCGCGCGCGGGATCCACGCTGACGAACAGGATCCGCACCTTGTCGGCTTCGGCGCCGAGCTTCTGCATCACCAGGTGCAGGTGTACCAGCGTCAGCGGGCACACGTCCGGGCAATGCGTGTAGCCGAAATACATCATCACGTACTTGCCGCGGAAATCCGCCGCGGTCATCGGCTTGCCGGTATCCGAGACCAGGTTGAATTGCAGGTCGGGCAGATGCCCGCGCACGTCGTTCAGTTGCCAAGGTGGCGGCGCGTGGCTGCACGCGGCCAGCAGGAGCGCGGACAATGCCGGCAGCACGAATCGTCGCAGCTTGGAAAGAATCATGGGGAGCGCGTGAACGGGAACAGCCAATGATAGCGCCCACCCGGTCCACTCATCACGCGGAACACTGCTCTGGAGCCCCCTTGAGTCAAGGGGGCAGATCGAATCGAAGATTCGATCGGGGGTTGTGGGTGTGTGGCCATGTGAGGAAGAGCGAGGTCATCGTATCGACCAAAGTGCCTCCTCAGGGTTGACGCCGATGCTGCGCCGCCGCGAAAATACGTGCACCGCACGATGCATCCGCATCGGGCGGCATCCGTGTCCACCAAACACAAGGTTATGGACGTACACCCTAGTCGCAGCGCCGCCATCTGCTTGCATCGGATGACGGCGATCAACAACCCGTTCGCCCGCGGTCGTTCCGGCCGGGTCGGCGCTTTCCTCGACTAGGAAAGTCCGGCTCGCTCCTGACGGTGCCGCTGGCGCCGTGATTCGAGGAGATGGGCCATGAAACTCCTTCGTGAATTCTGCTTGCGCCTGGCGGCCCGCCACGCGCCGCATTCGCGTCGTTCCAACCGCCGTGCCTGGCACGTGACCGTGCCTGCGCCGCGAAGTAACGTCGCGTAGGGCGGACACCGTCCGCCGTTGTGAACGCGTTGAAGCGGCGGGCAGTGCCCGCCCTACCGCGCCTGGCGCTCTAATGCTCATCTCGAAGTAACTCACGGACCGATGCGCTCGCTCCGTGCCTTGTCCGGTGCGAGCCATGCTGCAATCCCCGCCCAACGACATGCGACAAGCTGCCGCCGTGAAGAACGGCGCCGCGGCATCGCGTCCGGCCGTCGCCGCGGAAGCGTGGCGCGCGAACGCGGAGTTGCTCGCCACGCTGGACACCAGCGTCGCCGGCCTGGACGAGGAGCAGATCGAGTCGAGGCTGGATCGCGACGGCATCAACGAGGCCGCGCACGAGAGGCCGCCGCGCTGGTGGCTGCAACTGCTGCGCACCTTCAAGAACCCCTTCATCGTCGTGCTGCTGGTGCTGGCGGCCGTGCAGCTGGCGACCTCGGACGACGTCACCGGGCCGATCATCATCGCGGTGATGGTGGGGATCAGCGTCTCGCTGAACTTCTTCCAGGAATTCCGCTCGTCCCAGGCGGCCGAGAAACTCAAGGCGATGGTGCGCAATACCGCGACGGTGACGCGCCGCGCCTCCGACGGCCACAGTGAACGCATCGAAGTGCCGGTGCGCGAACTGGTCGCCGGCGACATCGTGCATCTGTCGGCGGGCGACATGGTGCCCGCGGACCTGCGCCTGCTTTCGGCGAAGGACCTGTTCATCAGCCAGGCGATCCTCACCGGCGAATCGCTGCCGGTGGAAAAGCTCGCGCCCGAGTCCGCGCATGCGTCGGCGCACGACAACCCGCTCGACCTGCCGTCGGTCTGCTACATGGGCACCAACGTGGTCAGCGGCAGCGCGACCGCGGTGGTGGCCGCGACCGGACCGCGCACCTACCTCGGCTCGCTGGCGCGCTCGCTGACCGGCCAACGCGTGCAGACCAGCTTCGACCGCGGCGTCAACGGCGTGTCGTGGCTGCTGATCCGCTTCATGGCGGTGATGGTGCCGATCGTTTTCCTGATCAACGGCTTCGACAAGCACGACTGGGTGGAAGCGTTCCTGTTCGCGATCTCGGTGGCGGTCGGCCTGACGCCGGAGATGCTGCCGCTGATCGTCACCGCCAACCTCGGCAAGGGCGCGCTCGCGATGAGCAAGCGCAAGGTCGTGGTGAAGCGCCTGAACGCGATCCAGAACTTCGGTGCGATGGACGTGCTGTGCACCGACAAGACCGGCACGCTGACGCTCGACCGGATCGTGCTGGAGCGGCATCTGGATTTGCGCGGCGAGGAATCCGACGACGCGCTGGAGTTCGGCTATCTCAACAGTCATTTCCAGACGGGCCTCAAGAACCTGATGGACAAGGCGGTGCTGGCGCACCGCGACCTCGAGCGCAGCATCTCGCGCTGGCGCGTGGTGGACGAGATCCCGTTTGATTTCCAGCGCCGGCGCATGTCGGTCGTGCTGGCCGACGGCAGCGGCGAAGAGCTGCTGGTGTGCAAGGGCGCGGTCGAGGAAATGCTCTCGATCTGCGCCTGCGCGCGCGACGGCGGCGCGGTCGAACCGATGACCGACGAGCGTCGGCGCGAAATCCGCGCGATGACGCGCGAGTTGAACGAGGATGGCCTGCGTGTGCTGGTGGTCGCGATCAAGCGCCAGCCGCCACCGGGTCGCGCCTACGGCGTGGCCGATGAAAGTGGCCTCACCGCGGTCGGCTGCCTCGCCTTCCTGGATCCGCCCAAGGACAGCGCAGGCACCGCGATCGCCGCATTGCGCCAGCACGGCGTGGAAGTGAAGGTGATCACCGGCGACAACGAAGCCGTGACGCGAAAGATCTGCCGCGAAGTCGGGCTGGACGTGGCGCATTCGGCGCAGGGTCGCGACATCGAGCCGCTGGACGACGCGGCGCTGGACGAGCTGGTCGCGCGCACCACCGTGTTCGCGAAGATGTCGCCGTTGCAGAAGTCGCGCGTGGTGCAGTCGCTGCAGCGCCAAGGCCACACGGTCGGCTTCCTGGGCGATGGCATCAACGATGCGTCGGCGCTGCGCCAGGCCGACGTCGGCATCTCGGTGGACACCGCGACCGACATCGCCAAGGAATCGGCCGACATCATCCTGCTGGAAAAGAACCTGATGGTGCTGGAGGAGGGCGTGCTGGAAGGCCGGCTCACCTTCGGCAACATCATCAAGTACATCAAGATGACGGCCAGCTCCAATTTCGGCAACGTGTTCAGCGTACTGATCGCGAGCGCGTTCCTGCCGTTCCTGCCGATGCTGCCGCTGCAGATCCTGGTGCTGAACCTGCTCTACGACATCTCGCAGCTCTCCATCCCGTTCGACCGCATGGACGACGAGTACATCCGCAAGCCGCGCAAGTGGGATGCCGACGACATCGGCCGCTTCATGCTGTGGATCGGGCCGACCAGTTCGGTGTTCGACATCACCACCTTCGCGCTGATGTGGTACGTGTTCGGCGCCAATTCGCCGGCGCACCAGTCGCTGTTCCAGTCGGCGTGGTTCATCGAGAGCCTGCTGACGCAGACGCTGATCGTGCACCTGATCCGCACGCGCCGCATCCCGTTCGTGCAGAGCATCGCCTCCGCGCCGGTGCTGGCCCTGACCGGCGTGATCATCGCGATCGGAATCCTGCTGCCATTCACCCTGCTCGGCACGCGCATCGGCATGCAGCCGGTGCCGATGGAGTTCTTCGGCTGGCTGGCGCTGACCGTGTTGTGTTACTGCGGGCTGACGCAGGGGGTGAAAGAGATTTACACCCGGCGTTATGGCAGATGGCTTTGACGAGGAGCTTCGCGATGAGCACGGTCTACGACTTCGAAGCCAATACGCTGGAAGGCGAGCCGCGCAAGCTCGGTGACTGGCGCGGGCAGGTGATGCTGGTCGTCAACGTCGCCAGCAAATGCGGTTTCACGCCGCAGTACACCGGGCTGGAAGCGTTGTACCGCGCGCACAAGGACCAGGGCTTCACGATCCTGGGTTTTCCCTGTGACCAGTTCGGCCATCAGGAGCCGGGCGATGCGGAAGCCATCCGCAATTTCTGCTCGATCAATTACGAGGTCAGCTTTCCGCTGTTCGCCAAGATCGAAGTCAACGGCGAGCACGCGCATCCGCTTTACAAGTATCTGAAGCACGAAGCGCCCGGCCTGCTCGGGTCCGAGGCCATCAAGTGGAACTTCACCAAGTTCCTGATTGATCGCGAAGGCAAGATCGTGCGCCGTTACGCACCGACCGACACGCCGGAGAAGATCGGCAAGGATCTCGCCGCGCTGCTGTAGGGCGCGGGCATTGCCCGCCGCGTGTTCGGCGGACAATGTCCCCCCTACGACGGTTCGGAATCCATGCGTGCGCTCGGCTTGCGCGCCAGCAATTCGCGCAGCTCGTTCTTCTCTTCCGTGCCCAGCGCACCCTCGGCCTGTTTGCGGATCAGCGCGTCCAGGCGTTGCTGCACGGTCTGTTCGGCAAGCTTGCGCAGCGCATCGGCGAATTCCTCGCGCAAGGTTTCCGGTTCGCCGGGGAATTCGGTCATCGCCAGTTTCTGCAGCGCGCCCGATTCCGGGCGGCCCGCGAAATGTTCGAGGATCGCGGCGGTGTTGATCTCCGGCCGCGTGCGCGCAAGCTCCAGCAGTTCCAGCAGCAACGGCACACCCGGTTTGTCGAGCGTCGCAAACGCGTAAGGCGCTTGCGCTTCGCCCGCCAGCGCGGGCTCGGCCAGCAGCATGGCGATCGCGCTGCGCACCAGTGTGCGACGCGGCGTGTTGTCCGCGCCCGCTGCATGGCGTGCGGGCGTGACGGGCGCGGCGGTGCCGCTGTTCAAGCCGGTGCGCTTTTCCAGTTCCGCATACATCAGGTCACGGAAGGCGCCGTCCGGCAATTTCGCGAGCAGGGGCTTGGCGTGTTCGGCCAAGCGCGCGCGGCCATCCAGCGTGGCCACGTTCACGTCGCGCGAGAGTTCGGAAAAGAAATATTCCGACAGCGGCATCGCCTGCCTGATGCGCGCCTCGAAGCCGGCGCGGCCTTCCTTGCGAACCAGCGTGTCAGGGTCTTCGCCCTCCGGCAAAAACAGGAAGAATGCTTGCCGCCCGTCGCGCATGCGGGGCAGCACCGATTCCAGCGCGCGCCACGCGGCGGAGCGCCCGGCGCGGTCGCCGTCGAAGCAGAACACTACGTCGGGCGCTGCGCGGAACAGCAGTTCCGCGTGTTCGTTCGTGGTGGACGTGCCGAGCGTGGCGACGGCTTGCGTGATGCCGGCCTGGTGCAGCGCGATCACGTCCATGTAGCCTTCGACCACCAACAACCGTTCCAGCTTGCTGTTGGCCTGCCGCACCTGCCACAGCGCGAACAGCTCGCGGCCCTTGTGGAACAGCGGCGTCTCGGGCGAGTTCAGGTACTTCGGCGACTGCTCGGAACTTAAAACACGGCCGCCAAACGCGATCACCCGCCCGCGCCGGTCCAGGATCGGGAACATCAGCCGCTCGCGGAAGCGGTCGTACGTATTGCCGCGATCGCCGCTGGACAACATGCCGGCCTGGTCCAGCAATTTCAGGCGATGCTCGTTCGTGCCGAGCGCGCGCTTCACGCCGTCCCAGCCGCCCGGCGCCCAGCCGATCCGGAACCGCGCGATGGTCTCCGCATCCAGCCCGCGCTTGTCGCAGTACGCGCGCGCGGGTTCGCTCCTGGCGAGTTCCTTCTGATAGAAACCCGCGGTCGCATCCAGCAGCGCGTAGAGATCGGTCTTATCCTCGCGGGGCCGATCGTCGCCGCCTTCGTGCGGCACCTTGAGTCCCGCCGATTGCGCCAGTTCCTCGACTGCGTCCGGGAATTCCAGCCGCTCGTAATCCATCAGGAACTTGATCGCGCTGCCGTGCGCGCCGCAGCCGAAGCAGTGGAAGAACTGCTTGGTCGGGCTGACGTAGAACGAGGGCGAACGCTCGTCGTGGAACGGGCAACGCGCGGTCCATTCGCGCCCGGCCTTCTTCAACGGCACGCGCCGCTCGATCACCTCGACGATGTCGACGCGGGCGAGCAGTTCGTCAATGAAGCGTTCGGGGATGCGGCCGGGCATGGCCGGCTAGTGTGCCATGCGCGGCCGCGTCCCGCCTTTCAGGACATCAGGTGGAAAACACCCACGATCGCGAGGATCACGATGATGAACAGGATCAGGAAGATCACGAACAGGATCTTCGCCAGTGTTGCTGCGACACCTTCGATGCGGGTGAATCCCAGTCCGCCCGCGATCAGCGCGATGATGGCGCAGATCACGGCCCACCACAGCAGATGACCCATGACACGCTCCTTGTCGGACGCGTCGTTCAGACGCGCGCCGATTGTGAGCTGTCGAGGTGTAAAGCCGGTGTGTGCGGCCGGTTATGTCGCGCGCTGCGGTTCAGGCAAGCGGGTATACGTCGGCGGGGCGCGATCGAGGAAGCCAAGCCCGTGGCAATACGGCATGACGTGCACGCCTTTCGCACGTTGCTCGTCGCGGATGGAATCGCGCAGCGCGACCATCTGCGTCCAGTGCACCTTCGGCCGGTAGTGGTGCTCGGCGTGGAAACCGTTGTACAGCCAGGTCCAGTTGTAGACCTTGTTGTAGGTGGAAACGCCCCAGGCGATCGGCTGGTCCGGGTTGCCCTTGTAGTGTTCGTAGTAGCCGTTCAACGACGACAGCGAGTGGCCGAAGTAATAGAACGGCACCAGCATCAGGAAGGCGCGCCAGTCATAGACCAGGCAGGCGAGGTAGATCACCACGACGGTCGCGATCTCGACGCGAATCCAGCGCGCGAGATGCGGATGCTTCGCCTTCAGGCGCGTATAACACTCGCCGATGTCGTCGCGGAAATACGAGTAGAACGTGTAGGTCCACGGGCTCTCCGGCTTGCCGTCCTTGCCGTGGCGGTAGATCGACAGCGGATCGATCGTGGTGCCGTTGGCGCCGATGCGATCCATGTTGCCGACGTGGTGGCGCAGGTGGACGTGCTTGTAGAACTCCTGGCTGAAACCGATCGAGAGCGAGAACAGGAAGCTGAAGAACCGGTTCAGCGGCTCCCACGTGAAGAACGGGTTGTGGATGAAATTGTGGCTGGTCGAGTTGATCGCCCAGGAGATCGAGATCGAATACAGCAGTGCGCACGGAATCCACACCGCCCACGGCGTGTGGTGGAAGCCGAAGAACAGCCAGGCGACGAATGCGGCGTGGCCGAGCACCATCAAGGTCGGGATCACGTCCCAGCCGGTGTAGGCGAAGAAGCGGCGCTGTGGTTTGCGGGCGATGGTGTTCATGCGAAAAGGGGTGCGGCGCGTGGGCGCATCTTACGCCGGCGCGCTTGCGCAATTGCAAAGCGGATGCAAAGACAGTGCGACTATCCTCACGCCTCCGGCTTTCGCCGGACTTTCCGCGCGCGCAAGTTCATGCCGCTAAACTGCCGCAGGTGATGACAATCAGGTCCATTCCCGCGCGCCGCGCCTTGCGGCCCTCGCTGCTGTTCGCGCTCTGCGCGGCGTTGGCGGCGTGTGCCAGCGCGCCGGTGCCGCCGCTGCCCTCCGGTGGGCTGCCGACGGCATGGCGCAATGCTGCGGCCGAGGCGAAGGCGCCGGCACCCGACCTGCATGGCTGGTGGAAGGCGTTCGGCGACCCGGAACTGAACGCGCTGGTGGACCAGGCGCTGCGCGACAACCTCGACGTGCAGCAGGCCGCGTTGCACCTGCGCGCGGCGCGCGAGCTGGAAGGCGTTTCCGGCGCGGCCTACAAGCCGCAGCTCGCATTCCGCACGCTGTCCACGCCGACGCCGCAGGCGGATGCCGATTACTTCCAGGCCGGGTTCGACGCCGAATGGGAGCTCGGCCTGTTCGGCCGGGCGCAGGCCGACAGGCGCGTCGCCAGGGGCAATGCGGATTCCGCCGCGGCCGATTTGCAGGCGGCGCGCGTGTCGCTGGTGGCGGAAGTCGCGCGCGCGTATTTGCAATTGCGCGGCGCGCAGGCGCGGGAAAAACTGTTTCAGGACGTCGCCGAGGCTTCGCAACGCAAGCTGGACCTGACGCAGGTGCGGGAACGCTTGCGGCTGGCCTCGCAAATGGATGTCGACCGCGCGAAGGCGGACCACGCGCAGGCGCAGGCGGCGCTGGCCGAGCCGCGCACGCAGATTGCGCAACACGCGCAGACGCTCGCGCTGTTGCTCGGGCGAAGCGAACCGCCCGCGCAGCTTTTCGATTCGCGTCCGCTGCCGAAGTTCGCGGAAGCGGGCATCGGCAGCGTGCCAGCCGACCTGCTGCGCACGCGTCCGGAAATCGCGCACGCCCAGGCGCAGGTGTTGAAAGCCGCCGGGGAATTGGGCATCGCGCATGCGGATCGCTTTCCGCGCATCGGCCTGGGTGGCGCGATCACCTGGGCCACGCGCATCCGCGGCGTGAATTTCGGCGGCACCAACAACACGTCGGGCATCGGGCCGGTGATCGACATCCCGCTGTTCGACTGGGGCATGCGCGCCGCGGCCGAACATGCGCGCGACGACGAATTGAAGGCGGCGCTGCTCGCATATCGGCAGGCGATCTTGCAGGGCGCGACGGAGGTGGAGATCGCGCTTGCCTCGCTCCATCAGGCGCGGATCGGGGCGCAACAAGCCGCCGATGCCGCGACTGCGACGCAGCGCAACGCGACAGCGAGTGAAAAGTTGCGCAAGCTCGGCCAGGCCGATGACCTGGACGTGGCGGATGCGAAGATCGCGGCGGCCAGGGCGCAGGGCGATGCCGAGCAGGCGCGCGAGCGCGCGGACATCGCCTTCGTCGCGCTGTACAAGGCGCTCGGCGGCGCACCGTTGCCGGAAGCGCAGCCATGATCGCGCTGGCCCGCAAGACGTTGATCCACGAGTGGCGGCGGTTCCTTCCCTCGGCGCTCGCGGTCGCGTTCTCAGGGTTGCTGTTGCTGATGCAGGCCGCGCTGGTGTTCGGCATCTTCGGTTCGGCTGCGGTGTACATCAACACGTCGAGCGCCGACCTTTGGGCGGGTTATCCGGGTACGCAGAGCATCGAACTGGGCCGGCCGATTCCGCCGCGCACCGAAGCCGACCTGCTGAGCGATCCGGCGGTGCAGCGGGTCGAGCCGTTCGCATGGATCGACGGCGACTGGCGCGGTCCGGCCGACAAGGGCGGCGTTTCCGTATTCGTTTCGGGCATCGATCCGCGGCCCGACGGCATGATGTTCGCGAAGGTGCTCACCGCCCGGCAACGCGCGTTGCTGAACGAACCCGGCGGCGTGATCGTGGATGCGGCCGATCTTCCCAAGCTCGGCGTGCAGGTGGGCGCACAGGCGCTGATCAACGGACAACTCGTGCGCATCGTCGGCGTGGGCCACGGCCTGCGCGCACTCGGCGGCGTGAACGTGATCGCGTCGCTGGATACCGCGCGCACGCTCGACACCGACACGGGCGGCAGCGAGGTGGCCTATTACGTGGCGAAATTGAAACCCGGAGCCGATCCCGATGCGACGGTCGCGCGACTGAACGCGGCGGCGCCGCGGCACAGCTACGCGGTGTGGACGGCCGCCGACTTCGCGCGTCGCGCGGTGTTGTACTGGATGTTCGAAACCGGCGCGGGCCTCGGCGTGATGTTCCTCGCCGCGGTGGTGTTCGCGGTCGGCGCGGTGATCACCAGCCAGACCCTGATGGCGGCGGTCGCAGGTTCGGTGCGCGAGTACGCGACCTTGCACGCATTGGGTATCGGGTTCGGTTCGTTGCGCGCGGTGGTGCTGGAGCAGGCCGCATGGATCGGCCTGTTCGGCCTGCTCGTCGGCGGCATTTTCAGCGTGATCCTGATCATGCTGGCGCGGGGACAGGACGTGCCGGTGAAGCTCGGCATCAGCACCTCGCTGGTGTGCGCCGCGCTGGTGATGGCGATCGCGCTGGTGTCGGGCATCGCCTCGCTGCGCGCGTTGCGGCGTGCCGATCCCGCGCTGCTGCTGCGGTGAGCGCGATGTCGCATGCACTCGTCGCCAGCGACCTGCGCAAGGGTTTTACCAGCGGCAAGCTGCGCACGGAAATCCTGCGCGGGTTGTCGCTGGAGATCGATGCCGGGCAGCTCACCTTGATCGCCGGGCCTTCCGGTTGTGGCAAGAGCACGTTGCTGTCCATCCTGTCCGGCCTGCAGCGGCCCGACGCGGGCCGGGTGATCGCGCTGGGCGAGGATCTGTGGAGCGGCGATCGCCGCGCGCTGGACCGCTTCCGCCTGCAGCACACCGGCTTCGTGTTCCAGGGCTTCAATCTGTTTCCGGCGTTGACCGCGCTCGAACAGGTGATGCTGCCGCTCGGCTATCTCGGCATCAGCGACGATGACGCCGCGCAACGCGCACGGGCTGCGCTCGGCGAAGTCGGACTGGGTTCGCGCGCGCACCTGCGTCCGGCGGAGTTGTCCGGCGGCGAGAAGCAGCGCGTCGCGATCGCGCGCGCGCTGGTCAAGCAGCCGCAACTGGTGTTCGCGGACGAACCGACCAGCGCGCTGGATTCCACGAATGGCCAGGTCGTGATCGACACGTTGCGCCGGATCGCACATGCGCATGGCACGACCGTGCTGTGCGTCAGCCATGATCCGCGACTGGTCACGCATGCCGATCGCGTGCTGGAAATGGAAGATGGCGCGATACTCGACGATCGTCGGGTTTCGGCTGGAGCGATGTAAATCATCCGTTCGTGGTGAGGTATCGAACCACGAGCGGCAAGAGCACCGAACGTGTTCACCCTTCGATACCTCAGGGCGAACGGATCAAGGGACGAGGATTTGCGAATGAACTTGCTTGTCCGGATACTGGTGATTTCTTCCGCGATTGCACTCGGCGCGTGCTCCGGCGGCCAACAATCGCCAAACGCCGAAGCAGCCGGCGCGGCGCAATCGCAATACGTTGCGATCGCGCGCGGTCGCGTCGACGTGGAAGGCGGATTGGCGCGCGTGGTCGCGCAGCGCGACGGCGTGCTCAGCGCCGTCGACGTGCAGCAGGGCGACGACGTCAACGCCGGCCAGGTGCTGGCGCAACTGGACCCGCGTGCCGCGCAGATCGAACTGGACGGCGCCAAGGCGCAGGTCGAACAGGCACGCGCGCAACTTGCGCAGCTGCAGGTGAAATTGAACGAGGCGAAGCAACGCGCGCCGCGCATCGCGGAAGCGGCCAGGGCAGGTGCGGCCAGCGGCGACGCGGCGGACGAGGCGCGCAATGAAGTGGCATCGCTGCAGGCACAAGCCGATGCGGCGAAAGCCGCGCTGGATGCCGCGCAACAGCACGTCGCCGCCGCGCAACTCGACGTGGATGCACGCGCCCTGCGCGCGCCGGTCGCCGGACGCATCGTGCAGCGGGATGCGCAGATCGGGCAGGCGGTTTCGGCGCAATCGGGCGCGGCGCTGTTCACGATCCTGCCGAATCGCCCGCGCATCGTGCGCGCGGAAGTGGACGCGGACGACGCCGACAAGATCAAGCCCGGCATGCGTGCCCAGGTGGTGCGCGACACCGGCGAAGGTCCGGATTACGTGGCGAAAGTGTTGCGGGTGGGCGAGGTGCTCGGGGCGTCCACGCTGACCGACGACCCGCTGGCGCGCGCGGCTTCGCGCGAAGTGGAATGCGTGCTGCAGCTCGAACCTGCGGGCTCCGCGCCGCCATTGCGTATCGGGCAGCGGGTGCTGGTGAGGTTCCCCAGATAGGTGCATGCCTGCCCACGTTGCAAAGCCCCGCGCGCGCGGTCCCGGCGGAGGGGCTCCGTGATGCGGTTCCCACGCCGAAGCCTTCGTAAGCATCCCGAAAGCCTTTCGGGTCTACACTCCGCGCGAAATCAAGCGGAATCCGCAATGGGCAAGTGGAACATCCTCTGCGACTTCGACGGCACCATCGCCATCGAGGACGCCACCGACGCGCTGCTGGATCGCTTCGCGCATCCGGACTGGCTGAAGCTGGAGCGCGACTGGCGCGAAGGCAGGATCGGTTCGGCCGAATGCATGGCCGGACAGGTCGCGCTGCTGGATGCGTCGCGCGAGCAAATCGATTCGCAGCTCGCCATGCTGCGGATCGATCCGGCGTTCCCGGCGTTCGTGGATGCCGCGATGGCCGCGGGACTGAGCTTGCGCGTGGTCAGCGACGGCCTGGATTACGCGATCAAGTCGATCCTGCGCCGCTACGGGTTGCAGGATCTGCCGGTGCAGGCCAACCACCTGGTGCAGACCGGACCGCGCTCCTGGAAGCTCGAGACGCCGTTCGCGGACGCGCCTTGCAGGGTCAAGAGCGGCCATTGCAAATGCGTCGGCGCAGTGCGCGCGCACAACAAGCATCGGCGCGTGCTGCTGATCGGCGATGGCGCTTCGGATTTCTGCGCAGCCGGCGAGGCGGACTTCGTGTTCGCCAAGCATCGCCTGATCGAACATTGCCGGCACGCGGACATTCCGCACGTATCGATCGTCGGCTTCGCCGATGCGATCGGCTTGCTGCCGGCGCTGGTGGCCGGCAAGCTCTGCACGCCGCGGCGCGTGCTGTTGCCCGAAACCGCGATTTCCTGATCCCTTCCGGATTGCAAACCATGAACGCCCTGATCCGACCGGCCGATGCCGACGCGCAACTCGTTTCCGGCATCGACACGCAACGCAGCGCCAGACTGTTCGAGGCCGCGTGCCGGACCATTCCCGGCGGCGTCAACAGCACCGCGCGCGCAACCTGGTCGGGCTGGACGCCGTATCCGCTGTTCGCCAGGAGCGGCGACGGTTCGCGCCTCACCGACGTGGACGGAAACGAGTACATCGATTACCTGCTCGGCCTTGGGCCGATGCTGCTCGGCCATCGGCCGCGGCGCGTCACGCAGGCGGTGGTGGACTTCATCCAGCAGCGCGGCACCGTGTTCGCGCTGCCGACCGAAGACGAAGCGCGGCTCGCGGAGAAAATCATCGCGGCGGTGCCGAGCGTCGAGCAGGTGCGCCTGTGCAATACCGGTACCGAAGCCGTGTTGTACGCGACGCGCCTGGCGCGCGCGTTCACCGGCCGGCCGAAGATCATCCGCTTCGAAGGCATGTACCACGGCTTCTCGGACCAGGTGTACTGGAGCAAGCATCCGGACATCGCCAAGGCCGGTCCCGATGCGCATCCGGTGCCGGTGCCGCAGGGCCCGGGCCTGCCGCGCGGGCTCGATGAAAACCTGATCATCCTGCCGTGGAACGATGCGGACGTGCTGGCGGACACGATCAGGCGCGAAGGCGATTCGATCGCGGCGGTGATCACCGAGCCCGTGATGTGCAATACCGGCTGCATCCTGCCGAAGCGCGGTTATCTCGAAGCGATGCGTGAGCTGACCACGCGCCACGGCATCGTGTTGCTGTTCGACGAAGTGATCACCGGCTTCCGGCTCGGGCTCGGCGGCGCGCAGGCGCGGCTCGGTGTCACGCCGGATCTCTCGGTGTTCGCCAAGGGCTTGGGTGGCGGCTTCCCGGTCGCGGCCTGCGGCGGACGCGCGGACATCATGGCGCTGGTCGCCAACGGCACCGTGTCGATGGCGGGCACCTACGCCGCCAACGGCATCGCGATCGCCGCGGCCAACGCCGCGCTGGATGAACTGGCCACGCCGGGACTGTTCGCGAAACTCGATGCGGTGTCCGACGAATTGCGCCTCGGACTTGGCAAGGTGCTGGATGACGCCGGGCTTCCTGCCTACGTGGTGGGCCTCGGCCCGCTGATGCAGGTGTGGTTCGCGAAAGAGGACATCCACAACTATCGTGATGCCGAGCGTCAAGCCGACCAGCAGATGTTCCGCAAGTGGTGGGAAGGCATGCTCTCGCGCGGCGTGCTGTTCCACCCGGGCGCCTACGAAAACCTGTTCGTCTCGACCGCGCACACGCGCGACGACGTCGCCGCGACGCTCGCGGCGGCACGGGAAGTCGCCGCGGGGCTTGCGCGCAGCGTCTGATTCCTTCCCCCGTTTTGCGGGGGAAGGTGCCCCTGCTTGTATCAAAGCAGGGGCGGCCGGGGGGAACGCTCGCGATATGTCCCGTCCGGCATAAGCCCATGCGCGGGCATCCTTTCCGCGCACCACAGGATCGGAAGTAACTTCCAGGCTCGCACTTTGCAGTCGAGCCTTCGATGTCCGTTGCTTCCGCCCTGCGCCGCGCGCCGTTGCCCGAAGACAAGGCACGGCTGCTCTCCAACCTGACCGATGATCTGGATGCCGCCGGCTTGTGGTGGCTGTCCGGTTACGCGGCCGGTCTGGCGCAGCATCATTCAGTTCCGATTGCGCCTGCCGCGCTGGTGCCGGAATCGGCAGCGGAAGCCGACACCGGCGCGCGGCTCACCATCGTCTATGGCAGCCAGACCGGCAATGCACAGCGCGTCGCGACCGGGCTCGCGGAACGCGCGCGCGCGCACGGCTTGCACGTGCGCCTGTTCCGCGCCGATGCGTACCCGCTGCGCGAGCTGAAAGACGAGCGCCTGCTGTACGTTGTGATCAGTACGCAGGGCTATGGCGATCCGCCGGACGACGCGCGCGGCTTCGTCGAATTCGTGGCGGGCAGGCGCGCGCCGAAACTGCCGGACCTTCGCTTCGCGGTGCTTGGCCTGGGCGACTCCAGCTATCCGCAATTCTGCGCGGTGGCTCGCAAGCTGGACGAACGATTGGCCGAGCTCGGCGCCACGCGCCTGCTGGCACGGGGCGATGCGGACCTCGACATCGACACGGTCGCGGAACCCTGGTCGCGACGCGCGCTGGACGAGGCCAGCGAAGCACTGAAGCCGCGCGCAGTGCTGGCGAGCGTCACGCCGCTGCGGCCCCAGGCTGCAACGGCCGCGCGCGAAGCGGAAGCCGAGGTGCTGCTCAACCAGCGCATCACCGCGCGCGAATCGGCGAAGGACGTGCGCCACGTCGAGCTGGCGCTGGAAGGCATCGAGTACGAGCCCGGCGACGCGCTGCTGGTCACACCGCGCAATCCGCCGGTTCTGGTGGACGAGGTGCTCGCTGTCTTGCGCACGAATGGCGATGGGCCGATCGCGCACGATGGCATCGAGTTGCCGCTGCGCACGTGGCTGGGCGAGAAGCTCGAACTCACCCGATTGGCGCGCCCGTTCGTGATTGCTCATGCGCAGCGCGCGCGTGATGAAAACCTCGCGCGCTTGCTTGAGCCGGAGCACGCCGAAGCCTTTTCGCATTGGCTGCGCGCGCTCCAGGTGGTCGACCTGCTGCAGGCCGCGCCGGGTGCCTGGCACGCGCAGGAACTGATCGCGGTGCTGCGTCCACTCGCGCCGCGCGCGTACTCGATCGCGTCCAGCCGCAAGGCCGTGGGCGAGGAGGCGCACCTCACCGTCGCGCGGCTGGAGTACGAATACGCGGGCGCGATTCGCCGCGGCGCGGCTTCGCAGTTCCTTTGCACGTGTGCGGAAGGCGAGCGCATTGCCGTGCGCCTGCAACGCAACGAGCGCTTCCGGCTGCCCCAAGATGGCGCGCGCGACATCGTGATGATCGGCCCCGGCACCGGCGTTGCGCCGTTCCGCGGTTTCGTGCAGGAACGGACCGCGGTCGGCGCGCGCGGCCGCAACTGGTTGTTCTTCGGCAATCCGCATTTCCGTTCGGACTTCCTCTATCAAGCCGAATGGCAGGCTGCGCTGAAGAGCGGAACGCTGCATCGGCTGGACTTGGCCTTTTCGCGCGACCAGGCCGAAAAAATCCACGTGCAGCATCGGGTGCGCGAGCATGGCCGCGAGCTGTACGCATGGCTGGAGAACGGCGCGCACCTGTACGTGTGCGGAGCCGCAGCAATGGCGCATGGCGTGGAAGCCGTGTTGCGCGAGGTGCTCCTCGAGCACGGCGCGCGCACGCCGGATGCCGCCGACGAGTACCTTGCCAATCTGCGCGCGCAAAGCCGTTATGCATTGGACGTTTATTGATGAGCGCCCACTCGTCCGTCGAAACCATCAAGCGCGGCAGCGAGGGCTTGCGCGGTACGTTGCGTGAAAGCCTGGCCGATCCGGTCACCGGCGCGCTGCGCGACGATGATGCGCAACTGCTGAAATTCCACGGCGGTTACCAGCAGGACGATCGAGACCTTCGGGAAGAACGTCGTCTTGCCAGGCTGGAACCCGCGTACAGCTTCATGATCCGCACGCGCCTGCCCGGCGGCGTCGCCACCCCCGCGCAATGGTTGGCGCTGGATGCCATCGCGAGGCAATACGCGGAACGTGGCTTGCGCATCACCACGCGGCAGACGATCCAGTTGCACGGCATCATCAAGCGTGAACTGAAACCCACGCTGCAGGCGATCCACGCCGCGCTGCTGGATACCATCGCGGCCTGCGGCGACGTCAACCGCAACGTGGCGGTCGCGGTGAACCCGCTGCAGTCGTCCCTGCACGCGCAGGTCCATGCGCAAGCCGCTTCGCTTTCGGAACGCCTGCTCCCGAAAACCCGCGCGTGGCACGAAATCTGGCTGGGCAACGAACGCGTGGCGGGTGGCGAGGAAGATCCGCTCTACGGCGAGGCCTACCTGCCGCGCAAATTCAAAATCGGCTTCGCGATCCCGCCGCGCAACGACATCGATGTGTTCGCGCAGGACCTGGGCTTCGTCGCCATCAGCGAGAACGGCAGGCTGAGCGGCTACGACGTGTGCGTGGGCGGCGGCATGGGGATGACCCATGGCGACGCGAGGACTTATCCGCGTATCGCGCAGACGATCGGCTTTGTCGAGCCGCAGCAGGTCGAGGCTCTCGCGCGCGCGGTCATCGAGACGCAGCGGGACTTCGGCGACCGCTCCGATCGCAAGCACGCGCGCCTGAAGTACACGATCGACGATCGCGGCATCGAGTGGTTCAGGCGCGAGGTCGAACGGCGCGCCGGGTTTGCGCTGCAACCGGCGCGCCGCTTCGACTTCGTCGAGCGCGGCGACGCCTTCGGCTGGAGCGAAGGCGAGGACGGCCGCCTGCACCTGGGCCTGCGCATCCCGGCCGGACGCGTGTGGGATCGCGAGGGACTTTCATATCAAAGTGGCTTGCGCGAGATCGCTACGCTGTTGCAGGTGGGCGACGCTGGTGCGCAGTTTCGCCTGACGCCCAACCAGAACCTGCTGATCGCCGGCATCCCGGCGGATCTGCGCGATGGGATCGACGCCATCCTCGCCGCGCATGGCCTCGACCTGCATCGCACGGCTTCGCCGTTGCACCTGGATGCACTCGCTTGCGTGGCGCTGCCGACCTGCGGCCTGGCGATGGCCGAAGCCGAGCGCTACCTGCCGCGATTCCTCGACGCGCTGCACGCATTGCTCGATCGGCATGGCCTGCGCGATGCGCCGCTGGAGCTGCGCATCAGCGGCTGTCCCAACGGATGCTCGCGCCCGTACCTCGCCGAGATTGCGCTGATCGGCAAAGCCCCGGGCCGCTACAACCTGATGCTGGGCGGGGATCATCGCGGCGAACGCATGAACGTGCTTTACCGCGAGAACATCGCCGAGCCGCAGATCCTGGAAGCGCTCGATCCGTTGTTGTCCCGCTATGCGCGCGAACGCGACAGCGGCGAACGCTTCGGCGATTTCCTGCAGCGCGCAGGTGTCATCGACGACAAACGCATTCCCGTGAAGGTGACGGCATGAACGCACCCGACCTGCTGGCCGTGGCGGAATCGGCGCGCGCGCTGGGCGAACTTAATGACTGGCTGGGCCGTCGCAATGCCACGGAGCGCGTGGAGTGGGCATTGGGCGCGCTGGCCGCCGAACACGCGCTCTCGTCCAGCTTCGGCGCGCAGTCCGCGCTGGCGCTGCACCTGGTCACGCGCATCCGGCCGGACATCCCGGTGATCCTGATTGATACCGGCTACCTTTTCCCGGAGACCTACCGCTTTGCGGATGCACTGGCGGAGCGACTGCAACTCAACCTGAAAGTGTTCCGCCCACAGCTCGGCGCAGCCTGGATGGAAGCACGCCACGGCCGGCTCTGGGAACAGGGGCTGGGTGGACTCACGCTCTACAACAGCCTGCGCAAAGTCGAGCCGATGCACCGCGCGCTGTCCGAACTCGGCGTGCGCACCTGGATCGCCGGCATTCGCCGCGCGCAGTCCGACAGCCGCGCACGCACGCCCTTCCTGGAATTGCGCGATGGCCGCTGGAAGCTGCATCCGTTCGCCGACTGGAGCGACTACGACGTCGCGGACTACCTGGCCCAACACGATCTGCCGTGGCACCCGCTGTGGCACCAGGGTTACCCGTCCATCGGCGACCGGCACACCACCCGGCGTATCCAGGCCGGGATGCGCGAGCAGGACACGCGCTTCTTCGGACTGAAGCGCGAGTGCGGGTTGCATTACGACGACACGCCCAGGGCCGCGAACGGATGATCGCTTGTGCCGAATCGCGAACCCCGTCAAGCTCACCGTTGGACCCGAGGACGTCTAGATGGCCAAACGAGCGAGTGGTGGCGCGGGCAAGCCACGCAAGGCTGTACGCGGAGGCGACGAACCGAAATCCGGCAAGCCGGACCTCGCCGCCGTGCGCGTGCAGATCGACGGTATCGATCGCCAGATCCAGGCACTGATCGCCGAGCGCGCGCAATGGGCGCACCAGGTTGGCAAGGCCAAGGGCAAGCTCGCGGCGGCGGTGGATTACTACCGGCCCGAACGCGAGGCGCAGGTGCTGCGCCGCGTGGTGGACCGCAACGACGGCCCGCTCGCGGACGACGTGCTGGTGCGGCTGTTCCGCGAAATCATGTCGGCCTGTCTCGCCCAGCAGGAGCCGCTGAAGGTCGGCTATCTGGGCCCAGAGGGCACGTTTTCGCAACAGGCGGTGCTGAAGCACTTCGGTCATTCGACGAAAGGTTTCCCGCTCGCCAGCATCGAGGAGGTGTTCGACGAAGTCGCGGCGGGCCACGCCGATTTCGGCGTGGTGCCGGTGGAGAATTCGGGGCAGGGCACGATCCAGTCCACGCTGGACATGTTCCTCTCCTCGCCGCTGAAGATCTGCGGCGAGGTGGAGCTGCACGTGCATCAATACCTGCTCTCGCGAGGCGGGCACATCGAGGACATCGAGCGTGTGTACTCGCACGCGCAGTCGCTGGCGCAGTGCCGCAGCTGGTTGCGCCAACATCTGCCGAAAGCGGAATTGCAGGCCTTGTCCAGCAACGCGGAAGCCGCGCGGCGCGCGCGCAATGCGGACGATGCCGCTGCGATCGCCGGGGAAAGCGCCGCGCATGTGTACGGATTGAAAGTCGTGGCCGGCCCGATCGAGGACAGGCCCGACAACACCACCCGCTTCCTGGTGCTGGGCCGCGCGCTGTTCCCGCCTTCTGGCCACGACCGCACCTCGCTGCTGGTGTTCGTGCGCGACCAGCCCGGCGCGCTCTACCGCGTGCTGGAGCCGCTGGCGCGGCGCGGCGTCAGCATGAACCGGATCGAGTCGCGGCCCGCGCACACGGGACTGTGGCAGTACGCGTTCTTCATCGATGTCGGCGGCCACGTCGAGGAGCCGCCGCTGCGCGATGCGCTCGCGGAACTCGGCGACTTCGCCGCGCAGGTGACGGTGCTGGGGTCCTATCCGGTAGCAGTGCTTTAACCCTCTCCCTCCGGGAGAGGGTGCCCTGACTCACATAGAGGTGGATAGGACAGGCGCAAACGTGCATGAGTCAGGACGGGTGAGGGTCCGGGCGGAGTGGGATGCTTCGCTTGTCCGAACCCTCACCCCAACCCCTCTCCCGAGGGGAGAGGGGCTCCTACGCCGCCGCCGTCCGCCGCAAATCGCCCCACCTGGGCGGCGCCGGCCATTGCGGTTGCGCGTTGCCGCTGACTGCGCGGCGCAGGTCATGGCGATCCAGTTGCGGCGCCAGCGCGTGTAGCAGCGCAAGCGCGTAATCGCGCAGCACGCGTTCTCGCGGCAGCACCGCCCAGGTGACGCATTCTGGCAGCGCGTCCGGCGCGGGCAGCGCGCGCAGGTCGGCGTCTGCGTGTGCGTCCACCGCCATCTCGGCCAGCACGCCGACGCCGACACCCTCGCGCACGTAGGTCTTGATCAGGTCGGCATCGATTGCGGTCATGGCGAGGCGCACGTCCAGCCCGGCCTGCGCGAATGCGCGCCGCAGCGACGAACCCGGCTGTTGCGAGGATGCGTAGCTCACCAGTGGATGCGCGGACAGCTCGCGCAAGTTGGGCGCGCGCTTGCGGTTGACCAGCGGATGAGCGCGCGGTGCCAGCACCACGCGGTTCCAGCGGAACAGCGGCACGGCGATGCCGCCTTCGGGTATCGTGCCGCTGCTGCTGATGATTGCCACATCCGCATCGCCGCGCGCGAGCTGCGGCAGGATTTCGCCCTCTTCTGCCGGTTGCAGGTGCACACCCACTTCCGGGAATTCGCGCTTGATCGCCGCGAGTGCGCGCGGCAGCACGTGGCGCGCCTGCGTGTGGGTGGTCACCACGGTCAGCCGGCCCCGGCGGTCACCGCGCTGATTGGCGGCCAGGGCGCGGATATTGCCGGCTTCGGTCAGCACGCGTCGCGCATAGCCCAGCACCTGCGCGCCGGCGGTGGTCAGTGCTTCGAGGCTGCGCCCGCGGCGCGCGAACACCAGGAAGCCGAGCTCGTCTTCGAGCCGCTTGATCTGCTTGGAGAGCCCTGGCTGCGTGGCGTGCACACGGCCGGCGGCCTGGGTGATGTTGAGGCCTGAATCAGCGATGGCAACGAGATAGCGAAGCTGGGTGAGAGTCATCTTGGTCGTCCTGCAAGTGGTGACGGCAAACGGCATGCCACGCGCTTTCCACGCGTTTCATCATCGGTTTGCGCCAACACATGGGACGACGGTACGACGACATCGAAAGGCTTCGCTTCGGACGATTCGTTGGGCCAGATTATCAGGCGGACGTTTAGACGTCCATTTGCTACTGATAACGTTTCGGCATGAGCGCTTGCGGGATGCTTATTTCCGCAATGCCGCCGTCGCATTCAGGATCGTCGCATGGATGCGAGCCGCCCGCCACTGTTCCCGTTGTTCGCCGACCTGCGCGGCCGCACGGTGCTGATCGTGGGCGGCGGCATGGTCGCGCGGCGCAAGGCACTGGCGTTGCTGGAAGCCGGCGCGCTGGTCACGGTCGGCGCGCTGGCGCTGGATCCAGAATTGAACAAGCTGGCCGAGGCGGGGCGCATCACCTGCCGCGACGGCGAATTCGATCCGCGCTGGCTGGATGGGGCGTGGCTGGCCATCGCCGCAACCGACGACGCGCGGATCAACCGCGCGGTCGCGCAGGCGGCGGAAGCGCGGCGCCTGTTCGTCAACGTGGTGGACGACGCCGAACTGTCCAGCGCCCACGTGCCCGCACGCGTACAGCGCGGGCGCATGCAGGTCGCGGTATCCAGCGGCGGCGCCGCGCCCATGCTCGCCACGCACGTGCGCGAGCGCATCGAGGCGATGCTCGACGACTCGATCGCGCCGCTGTCCGAGCTGCTTGCGCGCGAACGACCGCGCGTCCTCGCGCGCTTTCCGCATCCCCGTGAGCGTCGCCGGTTCTTCGCGCGCCTGCTCGCCGGAGAGCTGCCGATGTTGCTGCGCAAGGCACGCCATCCGGACGCCGCCGCGGTTTTCGAGCGCGCGCTGCATGTCGTCGAACCCGCGCGCGGCTCGGTCGCGCTGGTCGGCGCGGGCGTGGGCGATCCAGGGTTGCTCACGTTGAAAGCGCTGCGCACGCTCGGCGAAGCGGATGTGATCCTGCATGATCAACTTGTCTGCGACGGCGTCCTCGACCTCGCACGTCGTGATGCCGAGCGCATCGCGGTCGGCAAGCGCGTGGGCGAGGATCACGCCGCGATGCAGGCGCGCATCCACGCACTGATGCTGCAGCACGCGAACGCAGGCCGGCGCGTGGTGCGCCTGAAGGGCGGCGATCCGCTGGTATTTGCGCGCGGCGGCGAGGAGCTTGAATTCCTGCGCGCGCAAGGCATTGACTATGAGGTCATCCCCGGCGTGACCGCCGCGCTCGCCTGCGCGTCCTCGGCTGGCGTGCCGCTGACCCATCGCGAACACGCGTATGCCGCCACCCTGCTCACGGCGCACTGCGCCGATTCGCTTGCGGAACCGGATTGGCGGGCGTTCGCCAAGCCGAACCACACGCTGGCGATCTACATGGGCGTGGCGTCGCTGGAGTCCATCGCAAGCCATCTGATCGCGCACGGCCGCGCGCCGCACACCCCGTTCGCACTGGTCGAGAACGGCGGCTCGCCGGCGCAGCGCGTGGTCGCCGGCACGCTCGCCCAACTTCCAGAGTGCGCGCGGGAGTACGCTATCCGCTCGCCGGCGCTGTTGATCGTCGGCGAGGTGGCGGCGTTCGCCCGAACGTTGCACTGGTTCGGCGCTGCGCCGCTCACCGCATCGCAGGCTGCACAACCCACCACGATGCGCGCCGCCTGATTGCGCATTTCGAACAGGAGTCTGCCATGTCACTCTACGAAAGCATCCTCGACACCATCGGCGGCACGCCGATCGTGAAGCTGCATCGCCTCGCGCCCGCGCACGCGACGTTGTACGTCAAGGTGGAGTCGTTCAATCCCGGCGGCTCGGTCAAGGATCGCCTCGCGATCGCGGTGATCCTGGATGCCGAACAACGCGGGGCGTTGAAGCCCGGGCAGACCGTCATCGAAGCCACTTCCGGCAACACCGGCGTGGCGCTGGCGATGGTGTGCGCCGCGCGCGGCTATCCGTTCGTGGCGGTGATGGCCGATTCGTTTTCGATCGAACGGCGCAAGCTGATGCGCGCGTACGGTGCGAAGGTGATCCTGACGCCCGCGGCCGAACGCAGCGGTGGCATGGTGCGCAAGGCCGAGGAGCTTGCAAAGAAGCACGGCTGGTTCCTCACGCGCCAGTTCGAGAACGAAGCAAACCCCGCGTACCATCGCAACACCACCGGCCCGGAAATCCTGCGCGATTTTGCAGGCAGGCGGCTGGATTACTTCGTCAGCGGCTGGGGCACCGGCGGCACGCTCACCGGTGCCGGCGAGATGCTGAAACTCGCGCGTCCGCAGATCAGGGTGATCGCCACGGAGCCGGCGAACGCATCGCTGCTCGCGGGGCAGGAATGGCATTCACACAAAATCCAGGGCTGGACGCCGGATTTCCTGCCCGCGGTGCTGAGCCGCACCATCGCCGACGAGATCGTGCCGGTGGACGAAGTGCTCGCGCGCGACACCTCGCGACGCCTTGCGAAGGACGAAGGCATCTTCTGCGGCCTGTCATCCGGCGCCACCGTCGCCGCCGCGCTGGAAGTCGCGAAGAAGGCGCCGCAAGGTTCGGTCCTGCTCGCGATGCTGCCCGACACCGGCGAACGCTACCTCTCGACGTTCCTGTTCGAGGGTGTGAACGAGGGGAGCGATGACGAGTGGCTGAATCAGCAGGGCTGATGCGCGGTGCGCAATCCGCTCCGCTCTTGATCGTCATCCCGGCGCAAGCCGGGATCCAGTGACTTTCCCGCACATTGCGGCACGACATCCATGTCTTTTTCCGCTCGCCTCCGGGGCGAGCGGGCTACTTTTGTTTCGGCAAAAGTCGCCAAAACCATCGCGCCGGCATGACGATCGAGCCAACGTCCGGTTGGCTCGACTGCCCTGCGCTTCTCGCTGGGCGCGCGCCGGCGCGAACTCGCACGTCCCTGTGCTCGGCGTCATGCGACGGCGCCGCAAAGCTCACTTCGACACGGCCATCCATGGCCTACGCTCGGGCGTTTGGCTCGCTGCAGGCTTTATCAGCGAAAGGGCAACACTAATCGCGCGAAATTTAGCTTGTGACAATTCCATGCTCTACGATGAGCTTCGCGAATTGTTCGCCATCAACGAGCTCAATCCTGATGCCGCTGTCTTCAAGATAACGCTGCGCTACCTGAGCAGCCTCTTCTGAAATAGAGCCGGACGTAATCACCATTCCGAGAGTTGCTGCCTCAGCCTCAATACCGCTAATGAGCTGCTCAACCACCTCGCCGCCAACAGGGGGATCGGGATGCCAGTGTTTGGCTTGAACTGCCACGCGCTGTTGGAATGCACCAGCAACTTGGAAAGTGGCAATTAAGTCTGCCCCTTTGTCCAGATTACGGGGAATGATTTTACATTCGGCTGCCCCCAGCGTTATCAGTACAGTTTGAATCAATCTTTCAAAGCCGAAGCTCTCAATACGCCCATTGCGCAATTCCGAAAGGACTTCACGTACTAAACGCGCCTGAAGGTCGCGCTGGAACGTAGGCGCTTCGTTGCGAGAAGCGATTTCCAAACAACTCTTTATTTCGCCCAAAAGATCAGATGCATCAGCACTCGTCCCTTGGACTTTCATTCTGGAGAGAAGCGCGGACCTCGCAATCTGACGCGAGATAGATTGCTTGTTGTTAAGCCATCTTGCCGGACGTCTGTAGGCCGAGCCTTGATCAATCTTTTCAGGGAAGTATTCGGCTGGACCTGCAATCTCGGCGACGTAAAAGTCTGAGCCGTAAGGTACAACGACCAAGTCTTCGGTCTTCATCTCTCGTAGGAACCGCCACATATGTCCTGCGGCGGCACCGGCCTTCCGAAGATTGGAATCGTCCCGGCAGTAAGTGTCTTTAATTATTCTTCTGAACTGATCCCACGTCAGGGATTCATCAAGTAAGCCTGTTGCTTGCGCCCAGCCGATAATCAATTGGTCAGAACGTAAAGCCTCTGGGACTCTATCCATCCCACCAGGAGCAATGCGGAGGATGTATGCGTTCTGCGCCATTGTCATCTACTCCAATGGTGGGCACTGCCACGCTAGACCGGGTCACGTATATCTTTTGAGGCACCGCTGGCAGCCGAGAGAAAAGGCTAAGGCGCGCGTCTCAACGCCACCACCGCGTTCAGCCCCCCAAACGCGAACGCGTTCGACAGCACCGCGCGCACTTCGCGTTCGCGCGGCGTGTTCGGCACGTAATCGAGGTCGCACTCCGGGTCGGGATCGAGGAAGTTCACCGTGGGCGGTGCGACCTGGTTGCGCAGTGCGCCGATCGCGGCGACCAGTTCGATCGCGCCGGCCGCACCGAGTGCATGGCCGTGCACGGACTTGGTCGAGGATACGGCGAGTGAGTCCGCGTAATCGCCGAATACCCTCCTGATCGCGCGCGTTTCGGTGGGATCATTGGCCGGCGTGCCGGTACCGTGCGCATTGATGTAATCAACGTCACTCACGTCCAACCGGGCGTCCTTCAGAGCCGCTTCGATCGCGCGCGACGCGCCGAGATCGGACGGCAGCACGATGTCGCCCGCATCCGCGCTCATGCCCGCGCCCGCGAATTCCGCCAGGATTTCCGCGCCGCGCGCGCGCGCATGGTCGAAGTCCTCGAGCACGAACATCCCTGCGCCTTCGGCCAGCACCAGGCCGCGGCGCTGCTTGCAGAACGGCCGGCAGGTGTCGTCGGCCAGCACGCGCATGGCTTCCCAGGCACGCAGCACGCCCAGCGTGATGCACGCTTCCGTGCCGCCGGCCAGCGCGACGTCGCTCACGCCGCTGCGCACCAGCGCGAACGCCTGCGCCAGCGCATGGTTGGCCGACGCGCACGCACTGGAGGTGACGAAGGTCGGGCCGGTGATGCCGAGGTCGATCGAAACCTGCGAAGCGGGCGCGCTCATCATCCGCCGCACGATCGAGAGCGGGTGCATGCGCGGATTGCCTTCCTTGTACAACCGCCGCGAGCACTCGTCGTTGGTCTGCTCGCCGCCGGTGCCGGTGCCGACCACGCAGGCGGTACGTTGGCCGATGCCGCTCTCTCGGAATTCCAGGCCCGACTGCACCACGGCTTCGCGCGCGGCGACCAGCGCGAACTGCGAAACGCGATCCAGCAGCAGCAATTTTTTTTCGTCGAAGTATTTCAGCGGGTCGTAATCGCGCACCTGCCCGGCGACGCGCACGCGCAGGGTGGGATCGTCGAAGCCGGCAAGCGGCGCGATCGCGCTGCGGCCTTCGCGCATGCCTTGCCAGGTTTCGCCCGCGGTGTGGCCGAGCGCGGATATCGCGCCCATGCCGGTGATGACGACTCTTCTACTCATGACGGCATCAAAAGCGGTTGGAAAAACTCGCGAGCTGCCGGATGCAGCTCTTCAGCCACCCGCGGGCGGCGCCGGCGGATTCGCGGCCTGCTCGGCGAGCAGTTTGCGCACGGTGTCGACCAGTCCGCCGACCGATTCGGTGTCGAAGTTCGGATCGCGGTCCGGCATCTGGATCTTGTAGTGATCCTCGATCTCGAAAATGATCTGGATCGCATCCAGCGAGGGAATCTCCAGATCCTTCAAGGTGGACTGCGGCGTGATCTTCGCCTCGTCGATATTGGCTTCCCTGGCGATGATGCCGAACACGGTCTGCTGCACATCGTCACTCATGGTGTTCTCCCGTTGGCGCGTGGACCGTCGTCCAGTGAATGCTTCAGTTGATCGTGCGCGAGCCGCTCCGTGCGTTCGCCGCCCAGCATCAGGATGCCGGCGACGATGATCGCGGAACCGAGCGCTTTTTCCCAGTGCACCGGTTCGCCGAAGACCAGCGCCGAGGCGATGATCACGCTGACGAACACGATGGCGCTGGTCGGGTAGGCGCTCGAAAGCGCCGACCGGTTCAGGATCGTCATCCAGGCCAGGAACGCGCCGAGGTAGCAGCCGACCGCGATCCACAGCCACGGCGTGCCGATGGCGGCGAGCACGGAGGCGCGATCGAGCCTGAACGCGCCGATCGTGTCGCCGGCCAGCTTCAGCGAGATCTGGCACAGCGTTTCGAGCAGCAGCAGGATCAGCCACGCAACCAGCACCGGCCACAGCTTTTGCACGCGCATGGCGGGGATCATGCGCACTGCGCCGGATCCTCGAAGCGCGCGAGCTTGTCCACGCGCGCGAACACGCCATCCACGAACCGGTTGCGGTGCCGGTACCACAGCGTGTTCGCGTGCAGCGTGCTGCCCAGCCGCAGTTTCTCCTGATGCAGCCCCTGGCCGCTTTCGTACAGCGGGATGCGCTGCTCGATGCAGTGACGGACGTTCTCCAGCCAGCTCACGTGGTAGAGGTTGTAGCGCGAACGCGCCTGCGGATCGGCTCCGAAGAACTTGTCCAGCAGGCGCGCGGGATCCCGCAGCACCAGGTTGAACGCGAGCAGCGTCTCGCCTTCGCTGTACGTGACGCAGAACGCGCGGCCGGGCATTTCGCGCAGCACGTTCTCGAAGTAGGCGGCGTTCAGTTCCTCGAACTGGAATTCCGCATTCGCGAGCGTCGCTTGATAGAGGCGCAGCACGTCCTCGCGGATACCATCGAGATTGCCGCGCCATTCGATCCGCAAGCCGGAAGCCGCCCGCCACTTGCGGCGCAGGTCCTTGCGGGTTGCAGGGCCCAGCGTCGCGAGATAGCCGTCCAGGTCGGCGTACGGCAGCGCGAGCGTCGCGCCCGGCAAGCCCGGCATCGGCCGGAAGCCGTGGCGTGGCAGCAGACGTCGCCACAATGCGGAACCGGATTCGGGCACATCCTTGAGCGCCAGCATCTGCGCGTGTTCGCGCGCCGCATGGGCTTCCATTTGGGTGAGCAAGGCGCTCAAGCAGCGTGCGCGCTGCGCCGGGTTCGCATCGGAATCAAAACCGACCTGACAGCGCTCGGTCACCGGCGAGCCCAGTGCCAGCATCGGGATGCGCAGCAGCCGGGGCAGGAGTCTGGCGGTGGTTTCCGTCACGCGTTTCAGCGTGCCCGAAACGGTAGTGTCCAGCCGGTAGTCGGTCAGGAACGCGGGCGCCGCGGCCAGCAGGCGAACGCCTTCGCGCACGACGAAATACACGAAGCGGAAGCCCGGCAACCGCGCGCGCTCGATCGCGCGCAGGTACCACCAGTCTTCCAGTTCGCCTGGGAACAAGCGATTCCATTGCGACGGTTCGACCGCCTCGATGGAATCGAGCGCGAGCGTTTCGATCATGCGGCAGGCGCGGCGGCTGCGCTCGCGAGTGGCTGGTCGGCGCGCCCGCGCAGCGCGCGCTCGAAGAATTCGGCGGAGCGCGCGATCACCTTGTCGCGTTCCCCGTCCACGGTGATCATGTGATAGCTGTTCGTCAGCAGCACGGTTTCGGTCGCGGCCGGAACACGCTGTTCGATCAGCTGCGCATTGCGCACGCTCGCGATGTCGTCGTCGGCCGAGTGCATGATCAGGCACGGCGCGCGCACCTTGTTGAGGCGCGGGCGCACGTTCCAGACCAGCTTGTGGAATTCCGCGAGCGAGGGCCACGGATTGCCGGGCAGCCCGGCCATCTCGCTCTGGCCCTCGAACATCGCGCCGGCGATGCGTGCGCGCACGCGCTCGTCCTTGATGCCGTACGGGAAGCTCTCCATGAAGCGGCGCCCCTTGAACAGGCCCATGCCGCAGACCATCGGCAGCATGAACGACAGCCGCGCCATCTTCGGAATCGTCCAGCCGTCATAGAAGAAGGTGCTGCCGTAGAGTCCCAGGCCTGCGACGTGCTGCGGTCGATCGATCGCCAGCTGCAGCGCCAGCACCGCGCCCATCGAAAGCCCGGCCACGAACAGATGGTCCACGTCCGCCAGCAGCTTGTCGGCCGCTTCGGAAACGCTGCGGCGCCAGTCGCGCCAGCCGGTCTTCAGCAGGTCGGCTTCGGAGCCGCAATGACCGGCCAGCTGCATGCCGTACACGGTGTAGCCGGCGCGATGCAGGCCCTTGCCGACGAAGCGCATCTCCGCGGGCGTGCCGGTGAGGCCGTGGATCAGCAGCACGCCGGAACGTCCACCGCGCAGCAGGAAGTCGGCCTGCTTGATCATCGATTGCGTCATGGGCGAATCATCCCAATTGTTGACCGCAAACCAGCGCGACGCCGATCACGATCGCGGCCGTGCCCACCCAGCGGCGGGCCGAAATGCGTTCGCGCAGCACCAGGCGACTGGCCAGCACCACGCCCACGTATGACAGCGCGGCGATGGGGAAAGCGAAACTCAGCGGCGCGCGCGACAGTGCCGCGAACCACAACACGAATTCCACGGCATAGGTAGCCACGCCCAGCGCGATCCACGGCGAGCCGATGATCTTGCGCAGCAGCGCGGCGGCGCCACGCGCGTTGCCGCTGTCGTGGTGACCGACGCCCAGCTTGAAGCACACCTGCCCGATCACGTCGCAGGTGACCGAACCGAGCAGCAGTAGAAGGGTAATGGACATTCTCGACGATTATGCGCTTGGATTGCATGCAGCGAACAGGGTGGCGGCGAGCGTGTGATCCACGTCCGCATTGCGCGCCAGTTCCGCCCGTTCCACCTGCGCGCGTCGCGGCTGGTCCATGCGTGACTCGATACGCTTGAAAAGGTTCCGGTGCGCGGGCGGCGAATATTCGCCACAGACGTCCGCCCCGAGCACGCGCTTGCGCGCGCCCAGCGCGCGGATCAGTTCCACCACCGAGTGCAGGGGCATCCGGCCCTGATCCCAGTTGGTCAACGCCTCGGCCTCGGGCAGCACGTCCTTGTCCAGCGTGATCCACACCGCATCGGTGGGCAACGCCGCCACGACCGCATCGCAAGCATCGGGCAACTCCCTTTCGGCGAGGTTTCGCCAGTGCAATGCCCCCTCGCGCCAGACATGCCCCGGGCCGTCGGCGATCCGCCGCGGCAGGCGCGAGGGCGCGTGTTGCCACGGGAACAACGCGAGCCGGCCAGAATCCAGCGCGGCCAGGTTGCCGCCCTTGCGCGCGGGATTCACCAGGTCGTCGCTGCACGGGCCGACCGTGACCACGCGCCGCACGTTCGGCAGCTCCAGCACGCGATTGACCCAGGAGCCGCAATGCCAGCGCGGTGCCAGCCGCACCCAGTCGGGATGATTGTCCAGGTGCAGGATGCTGACCGGCTCGCGCACGCGCTCGATCAGCAGCGCGGCGAGATGATGGTAGTCGCCGGAACCGAGAAAGGTGATCGAGGGCTGCGGACCATCATCCTGCGCCAGCCGCGCGCGCGCGGTTTCGATGGTTTTGTTGCGGCTCCACAAGCGCAGGGCGGGGCCGAGGTCGCGCAGGTTCACTGTGGATACGGAATCCCACGGCGCCGCCTTGCGCAGCGCTTCCGCATTCACGCTGCCGTCGGTATCGAGGATTCGCAGGTGCACACCGGGCATGGCGCATCTTAGAGGTTTTGCGGGGCGGGATCGCGCGCGGCGCGGTCGGCGCCGCCGGGGGCAACTCAGCCGCGCGCCAGCGCGCGATGCCCGATGTCGCGCCTGAAAAACGCGCCGTCGAAACGGATCGCACGCGCTGCGGCGTAGGCGCGATCACGCGCCTGCACGAGGTCATCGCCCAGCGCGCAGGCGGTCAGCACGCGGCCGCCGGCGGTGACCACGTTGCCATTTGCGTCGAGTCTGGTGCCGGCGTGAAAGACCTTGACGTCGCGATCGCCCGCAGCGGCCTTGGTGTCCAGGCCCGAAATCACGTCGCCCGATTTCACCTTGCCAGGATAACCGCCGGCCGCGATCACGACGCCCAGCGACGGGCGCGGATCCCATTCCACCTGCACGCGATCGAGACGGCCGTCCAGCGCGGCTTCGAGCAGATCGAGGAAATCGGACTTCAATCGCAGCATGATCGGCTGCGTTTCCGGATCCCCGAAGCGCACGTTGTACTCGATCACCTTCGGCGCGCCGTGCCTGTCGATCATCAAGCCTGCATAGAGGAAGCCGATGAACGGCGCGCCCTCGGCGGCCATGCCGCGCAGCGTGGGTTCGATCACCTCGCGCAGGATGCGTTGTTCGACTTCGGGCGTGACCACCGGCGCCGGCGAATACGCGCCCATGCCGCCCGTGTTGGGGCCGAGGTCGCCTTCGTCGCGGCGCTTGTGGTCCTGGCTGCTCGCCATCGGCAGTGCGCGAGAACCGTCGCTCACCACGATGTAGCTCGCTTCCTCGCCTTCCAGGAATTCCTCGATCACTACGCGCGCGCCTGCCGCGCCGAACGCGTGCGCGCCGAGCATGTCGTGCAACGCGAGCTCCGCATCGGCCAGCGTGTGTGCGACCACCACGCCCTTGCCGGCCGCAAGGCCATCGGCCTTGATCACGATCGGCGCGCCGTGTTCGCGCACGTAGGCGAGTGCCGGATTCAGTTCGGTGAACACCGCGAAGTGCGCGGTCGGAATGTTGCGCCGCTGCAGGAAGGCCTTGGCGAACGCCTTGGAGCCTTCCAGTTGCGCGGCGATCCGGCGCGGGCCGAAGCAGCGCAAATCCGCGGCACGGAACTTGTCGACGATGCCGGCCACCAGTGGCGCCTCCGGGCCGACGACGGTGAGATCCACGCGCTCGTGGTGCGCCAGCGCGATCAAGCCTTCGATATCGGTCGGCGCGAGCGCGACGTTGCGCATGCGCTTCTCGCGCGCGGTGCCGGCATTGCCGGGCGCGACCAGCACCTGGCTGACGCGCGGCGATTGCGCGAGCTTCCAGGCCAGCGCGTGTTCGCGGCCGCCGGAGCCGATGACGAGGACTTTCATGCCTGCGCGGAGGTTGCTGCGGAACGCGCAGTTTAACTGCGCAGCATTTCCAAAAGCGCGGCCCTCGGCAGCTTTCCGGTCTCGCTGCGCGGCAATGCATCCACCAGCTTGAGCGGGCGTGGCAGGAACACCGGATCGATCGCCTGCCGCAAGGCATCGAGGATGGTGCCGGCGGAAAGACCCGGGGCCACGGCCAGCGCGGCGATGCGTTGGACGCCACCGCGGTCGGCTTCGTCCATCTGGAACACCGCGCCATCGCGTACGCCCGGCACGGCGAGCAGGCGCTTGGTGAGATCGCCCAATGACGCGCGCTTGCCGGCGATCTCCAGCAGGTCGGCATTGCGACCGCGCAGGATGAAGCGTCCGCCCTCGACGAGTTCCACCAGGTCGGCGAGCGCCACCGGATGCAGCAGTTGCGGCGCGTCCACCTGCGCGCCGTCGGGCTGCGGATGCAGCGCGATGCCTGGATACAAGGTGAAGCATTCTTCGGTCGCGGTGCGGCGATGCGCGATCACGCAGGTTTCGGTGGAGCCGAACACTTCCTGCACGGGCGCCTCGAACAGCGCTTCGGCCGCGCGCGCCAGCTCCGGTGGCATCGGCGCGGTCGCCGAAACGATCGCGGCCAGCGCAGGCAGGGGTTGTCCGTGTTCGACCAGGGCGCGCAGGTGCACCGGTGTGGTGACCAGCACGCGCGGCGCCGGCACTTCTTCCAGTGCCTTTGCGACATCGCCCGGGAAGAACGGTCTGGCCGCGTGGATCGCGACATCCTCGAACAGCGGCAGCAGCACCGAGAATTCCAGTCCATACATGTGCTGCGACGGAACGGTTGCAATGACCGTGTACGGGCCGCCGGCGAGGCCGGTCAGCAGCGCATGATTGTGCGCGCTGCTGGTGGCGAGCTTATCCCAGCGCTTGGCATTGGCTTTCGGCACGCCAGTGGAACCGGAGGTGTAGCCGATTGCGACCGTCAACTCCGGATTGACGGCCGGAGCGGCTTGTTGAGAAGTGCCGGAGCGCCATCCATTGCCAGGAGCTCCGTCGCGCGCCTTTTGATCTTCGCGATCAGGAACGATCGCATGCAAAAGCTCGAACCGCAGGTAGTGCGGCGGCGAGGCCGGCAGTTCGACATCGCCCAACGTGTAGGCGCCCGGATGCGCGGCCAGCACTTCGTCCACCGCGTGCGGTGCGCGCGAAGGCGGCAGCAGGTTGGCCTGCCCGCGCGTGGCGAGTGCGGCAAAGGCAACGAGGAAGGCGTAACGGTCCTCGCACAGGTTGATCGCGGCCGGCGCGCTCGGCAATCGCGCCGCAAGCGCGGCGACTTCGCTCAGGAATTCGGCCGCGCGCACCGTGCGGCCATCGCGCCAGGCGATGACGCGATCGGGATCCGCCGCGCGCAGCAGCGGAAGCTGGATCTGTTCCGCACGCGACCGTGCGGTATCGAAGACAACGGCCACCACACCCTCCCCTGATTGTTTTTTGCGCTATCCCTGCGCGTGAAAGCAGCCATCCATGGCTGCACTTCCAACAAGAGCAGCGCCCCCGCACTGTCCGGTCGTCCTTGTCACCTATGCTCGAATGATAGCGCCGGAAACGGCATCGACGATTGGAGTCGGCTTTTGCAGGCCGCCGGTGGCGCCGTGCAAAACGCCATCCAATTCTTCACCGAACATGGCTTCGACGTCTTCCGGGGTTCGTCCTGGCGGCTGGCCATGGACATTGGCGCTGGTGGACACGATCGGGCCGCCGAAGGCGCGGCACAGCGCCGCGGCGATGGGATGGGCGGTGATGCGCAGGGCGATGCCGCTGTGGCCGCCGGCCACCCATTCGGGCACGCGGCTCGTGCGCGGGAAAATCCAGGTGTAGGCGCCGGGCCAGGTCGCCTGAGCGCGCGCGATCGCTTCCGGCGGCGCTTCGATCCAGTCGGCGATCTGCGGGAAATCGGAGGCGATCAGCAGCACGCCCTGTTCGGGCGGGCGTTGTTTCAGCGCGAAGACCTTCTCGAACGCGGCGTGGTTGTCGGGATCACAACCCAGGCCGAACACGGCCTCGGTCGGATAGGCGAGCACGCCGCCCGAGCGCAACAGCGCCGCGGCCTCCGCGATCTGGTCGGGTGCAAAGCGGCGCATCTTCAGGTTTCGAAGGGCGGCGAAACGGATTCCCGCGGCGACGCGGCTTTCTTCGCCGCGGATTTCTTCGCGGTGGTTTTCTTCGCAGCCGTCTTCTTGCGCGCGGTCTTCTTCGCGGTCTTTTTGGCCGCCTTGCGCGGCGCCGGCGATTCCGTGCCGGCGGCTGTTGCGGCTTTCTTCGCCGCGGCTTTCTTCGCGGCGGCTTTTTTCACCGCGGTTTTCTTCGCGCCGCGCCGCGGCCGGTTGGGCGCGGCTTCCAGCAGCGCCTTGCATTCATCGTGGCTCAGAGATTTCGGTTCGCGGTCCTTGGGGATGCGCGCGTTCTTCTCGCCGTCGGTGATGTACGGGCCATAGCGGCCGTTCAGCACCTGGATGCCATCGCCGAAATCGGTGATCACGCGATTGGCGATCAGCTCCTGCTTCTCGCGGATCAGGTCCTGCGCGCGTTCCAGGGTGACCGTGTGCGGATCGTCCTCGCCCTTCAGCGACGCATAGAGCTTGCCCTTGCGCACGAACGGTCCGAAGCGGCCGATGCCGGCGCTGATCTCCTCGCCGTCGGCGTCCTTGCCCAACGCGCGTGGCAGCTTGAACAGTTCCAGTGCCTGTTCCAGCTCGATCGTATGCATGCTTTGCCCGGGCAGCAGCGAGGCGAACTGCAGGGTTTCGTCCTGGTCCTTGTCGCCGAGCTGCGCGTAGGCGCCGTAGCGGCCCAGCCGCACCGAAACCGGCTTGCCGCTTTTCGGATCGCGGCCGAGTTCGCGGGCGCCCGAGGCTTCCGCGCGATCCACGGTCTCGGTCTTGTCCTCGACCAGCGTCTTGAACGGCTTCCAGAACTTCTCCAGCAGTGGCTTCCATTCCTCTTCGCCGCGGCTGACCGCGTCCAGCTCGTCTTCGAGCTTGGCGGTGAAGTCATAGTCCACGTACTGCGTGAAATGCCCGGACAGGAATTTCGCCACCGCGCGGCCGACGTCGGTCGGCTTGAAGCGGCGCGAATCCAGGATCACGTATTCGCGGTTCAGCAGCACCTGGATGATGCTGGCGTAGGTGGAAGGCCGGCCGATGCCGTA
>DASSEW010000025.1:0-18748 GCA_035695065.1 Rhodanobacteraceae bacterium
GGCGCGCAGGTGGTCGTGCTGATGCTGCCGAGCACGCAGCCGGAGACGATCGAGCAATACGCCACGCGCGTTTTCGATGCATGGAAGATCGGGCGCAGGCACGTGGACGATGGCGTGCTGGTGGTGGTGGCCAAGGACGACCATCGCGTGTTCATCGAGACCGGTTACGGACTGGAGGGTGCGATCCCGGATGCGCTCGCCTCGCGGATCATCCGCGACTACATCACGCCGAAATTCCGCGGGGGCGACTTTTACGGCGGCTTGCACGACGGACTCGGCGCGCTGGAGAAGCTGATTGACGGCGAGCCGCTGCCGCCCGCGCAGCGCGAGGGCTCCGGCAATGGCGACAACGGCACCTTCGGCGGGCTCCTGGCGCTCGGGTTTTTCCTGGCGTTTTTCTTCCGCGGGGTGTTCGGCCGCCTGAAAACGCCGTTGCGCGCCGGCGCCAACGGATTGCTGATCGGCGCGGCCCTGTTCCTGCTGGGTGGCATGCTGGTCGGCCTCGGCGTCGCCGGTTTCGCCATCGGCGCGCTGGTCGGGCTTTTGCCGGGCAGCGGCGGTGCCTTCGCGCGCAGCGGCAGCTGGGGTCGCTGGGGTGGCGGTTTCGGCGGTTGGGGCGGAGGGGGCGGCTTTGGAGGCGGTGGGTTCGGTGGCGGCGGATTCTCCGGTGGTGGCGGCATGACCGGAGGCGGTGGCGCCTCGGGGAGCTGGTGATGGATTTCATGCGCGCCATCCGTCATCTGCTGCACGCGCCCGCGGGCCGGCGTTTCCCGAAAGATGCGATGGAGGAGATCCAGCAGGCCATCGCGCAGGGCGAGAAGAACCACGACGCGGAGATCTGTTTCGCCGTGGAAGCACGGCTGCCGTTGCGTTCGCTGCTCGGCGGCCATCGCGCGCGTGCGCGCGCGGAGGATCTGTTCGGGCGGTTGCGCGTCTGGGATACCGCGCGCAAAACCGGCGTGCTGATCTACGTGCTGCTGGCGGATCGCTCCATCGAAATCGTCGCCGATCGCGGCGTGGCGGCGCGCCTGCCGGGACCCGCGTGGAACGTCGTCGCGGAGGTCATGCGCAAGCACTTCCAGCAGGACGACTGGCGCGGCGGGGCGCTGGCCGGCATCAAGGCAATGAATGCGCTGCTGGTGCGACACCTGCCGCCGCGGCCCGGCGGACACCCCAACGAATTGCCGGACCAGCCGATCGTGCTGTAGCACCGTAGGGCGGGCATTGCCCGCCCGGTGCGGACGATATCCGCGCTACGCGTCGCCTTCCCGCATCAATGTGCCCAGCTTTCGCGGCGAATGGATCGGCGCGCGGCACGACAGCCCGGTACACACGTAGGCGATTCCGCCCTTGCGCGGCCTGCGTTGCGCCAGCACGCCCGGCAGCGCGGCCGCATCCGCGGGAATCAGGAATGCGTCGGCGCGCGCCAAGCTTGCCTCGTGCAGCGCGTCGCGCCACGCCTGCTCTTCCTGGTCGCGGAAGCGGATCACCACCTGCGCGCGTGGCGCATGGAATTCGTGCAGCGCACGCGCGAACGTGGAGCAGGCGTCCGGGTATTTCGCGAGTGCCTCGCTGCCAGCTTGCAGGCAACGTTCGGCGGCTTCGAGCCAGCGCATCTCCCCGAGCAGATGCCCGAGTCGCAACAACCCAAGCGCCGCCACGCCGTTGCCGCTCGGCAGTGCTTCATCGGTGAACGTGCGCGGGTTCTGCAGCGGCGTGGCGTGTCCGGCTGCGCTGAAGCGGAAACCGCCGTGCTCGCTGTCTTCGAACTTGTCCAGCAGCGCATCGGCAAGTTCGATCGCCCAGGCCAGGTCTTCGTCGCGCCAGCGGCATTGCAGGAACTCGACCAGCGCATCCAACAGGAATGCATGGTCGTCGAGAAAGCCGGGGATGCGCGCATCCGCATCGGCAACGTTGGCGTACAGCACGCCGTCGATCCATGCGCCCTCGCGCAATGCGTCGAGCGCCTTGCCGGCCAGCTCGGTCCACTCGGGCCGTTGCAGCGCGCGAGCGCCGCGTGCCAGCGCGGCAATCATCAATGCGTTCCATGAAGTCAGGATCTTGTCATCGGTGCCTGGACGTTTGCGTTGCGAGCGCGCCTTGAACAACTTCGAGCGCGCCGAAGCGAGGTCGCGCTTCACCTCTTCCGGCGTGCGATCGAGCTGCTGCGTGATCTGCTCCAGCGTGCGTGCCTTGACCAGGTGCCAGGCGTGGCCTTCGAAATTCGGCTCACCGTCCAGTCCGTAACCGGCTTCGATCGCCGCGAATTCGGCGTCGTTCAGGACTTCGCGCAACTGCTCGCGCGTCCACAGATAGAACGCGCCTTCTTCAAGCCAACCTTCATGGCCTTCGCTGTCGGCGTCCAGCGCGCTGAAGAATGCGCCGGTGCCGGCCGTCATCTCGCGTTGCAGCCACTCGACGATGCCGGTAGCGGCCTGCGCGCATGCCGGATCGCCGAACGCCGCCGCGGCTTCGGCGTACAGCGGCAACAACTGCGCGTTGTCGTAGAGCATTTTCTCGAAATGCGGGATGGTCCAGCGCGCATCCACGCAGTAGCGGAAGAAGCCGCCGCCGAGATGGTCCTGCAGGCCGCGCGCGACCATGTTTCGCAGCGTCAGCATCGCCATCGCGGCGCAGTCGTCGGCGGCCAGCGCATGTTCGTCATCGCTTTGCGGCAGCGGTGAAGCCGTGGCGCACTCCAGCAGCAATTCCAGTTCGCCCGCGTGCGGGAATTTCGGCGCGCCGGCGGTGCCGCCGTTCTCCGGATCGAAGCGCGCGGCGATGCGCTGCACCGCCGTGGCGATCACGTCCAGCTTCGGAATGTCGCCTGACGCGTTCTCGCCCGCGCGCGCGATCCAGCCGCGCAGCTCGGCATTCTGCTTGCGCAATTCGTCGCGATGCGTGTCGAAGAACGCGCGCACGCGCTGCAGCAGGTCGCCGAAGCCGGGCAGGCCGTGCCGCGGCGTGGGTGGGAAATACGTGCCGACGAAGAACGGCGTGAGGTCCTGCGGATCGAGGAACACGGTCAACGGCCAGCCGCCACCGCGCCCGCTCAGCGCCTGGTGCGCGAGCTGGTAGACGCGATCCAGGTCCGGCCGTTCCTCGCGATCGAGCTTGATGTTGACGAACAGGTCGTTCATCACCTGCGCAACCGCTTCGTCCTCGAAGCTTTCGTGCGCCATCACGTGGCACCAGTGGCAGGCGCTGTAGCCGATCGAAAGCAGGATCGGCGTGTCGGCCCGCTTCGCATGCGCAAGCGTGGCGTCGTTCCATTGTTGCCAGTGCACCGGGTTGCCGGCGTGCTGGCGAAGATACGGACTGGAGGCTCGGGCAAGCTCGTTTTTCATCCGCCCAGTTTACGCGAGAAGGCCGGCGCGATTGCCGCTGCGCGCGCGCTTCGGCTATCGTGTTTCGTTTGTCGGGCGAGAAACGCATGGCCACGAGCGAACCCGAAGGCGTCGAATATCCCGCGCTGTACCTGCGGCGCGGCGAGGATTCGCGTTTGCGCGCCGGGCACCTGTGGGTGTTCGCCAACGAAGTGGATGTGGCGCGCTCGCCATTGACCTCGTTCGAAGCCGGCGAGCCGTGCGTGATCGTGGATTCGCGCGACAAGCCGCTGGGCGTGGGCTACGTCAACCCGCATTCGCTGATCTGCGCGCGGCTGGTCTCGCGCGGACTGGATCATGCGCTGGATGCGTCCCTGCTGACGCACCGGCTGAACGTCGCGCTCGCATTGCGCGAACGGCTGTATCCGGAGCCGTATTACCGATTGTTGTATGGTGAATCCGATGGCGTGCCGGGATTGACGATCGATCGCTACGGCGACGTGATCGTTGCACAGGCGACTACCGCCGGCATCGAACGGCTGAAGCCGGAGATCGAGGCGGCGGTGCGGAAGGTGATCGCGCCGCGCGCGATGATCTGGAAGAACGATGCCGGCATCCGCGCGCTGGAACAGTTGCCCGGCTACGCCGACATCGCTTTCGGTGAAGTGCCGGCGCCGCTGGTCGTGCGCGAGGGCGGGCTGGAATTTGTACTCGATCCGATCGGTGGCCAGAAGACCGGCTGGTTTTACGACCAGCTCGCGAACCGCGACGCGCTCGCATCTTTCGTGAAGGGCGCGCGCGTGCTGGACATGTTTTCGTACCTCGGCGCCTGGGGTTTGCGCGCCGCGGCGATGGGCGCGAAGGAAGTCGTCTGCGTGGATGCCTCCGCACCGGCTGTCGCTGCCATCGCGGCGAACGCGGCCCGCAATGGCCTGGCCGATCGCGTGCGCGCCGAACGCGCGGACGCCTTCGATTTCCTGAAAGCGCTGCGCGAACAGCGCGAGCACTTCGACGTGGTGATCCTCGATCCGCCCGCGTTCGTGAAGCGCAAGAAGGATTTCAAGGAAGGCGCACTGGCGTATCGCAGGTTGAACGAACTCGGCATGCAGGTGCTGGGCAGGGACGGAACCTTGATCACCTGCTCGTGTTCGTACCACATGCCGCGCGAGGCGCTGCTGCAGGGCGTGCAGCAGGGCGCGCGGCACCTCGACCGCAACGTGCAGGTGCTGATGTCCTTGCAGCAGGCGCCCGATCATCCGGTGCACCCGGCGATCCCGGAAACCGATTACCTCAAGGGCTTCGCGTGCCGGGTTCTGCCGGCATGATCCGGAATCGGCGGCCGGGAGCCTGTAAGATTGCGGCTTCGGCTTGATCTGCGCGGTTCCCATGACCCATCCCTATTTCGTCGACTTCAACCCGATCGCCTTCCATCTCGGCCCGATCAGCGTGCACTGGTACGGGTTGATGTACCTCGGTGGGTTCGTCGGCGCGTGGGTGCTGGGCAACCGTCGCCGCAAGCTCGGGCGTTTTCCCGTCACGCGCGATGCGCTGGCGGATCTCGCCTTCTACGTGATGCTCGGCATCATCATCGGCGGGCGCGTGTGGTACATGCTTTCGTACCAGCCGATCAGATGGATCTGGACCGATCCGCTGGCGCTGTTCCGGATCTGGGACGGTGGCATGTCCTTCCATGGCGGCCTGCTCGGCGTGCTGATCGCGAGCCTCTGGTGGTGGGCCAAGCATCGCGACACCATCAAGCATTATTTCGACGTGGTGGATTTCGTCGCGCCGCTGGTGCCGATCGGGCTGGGCCTGGGCCGCATCGGTAATTTCATCAACGGCGAACTGTGGGGCAAGCTCACCACGCAACCCTGGGGCATGGTCTTCCCGCACGCGTTGCAGGAGCAGCCGAAGTTCAGCGGTTACAGCGTGGCGCAGTTGCATCAGTTGTGGCAGACCGGTGCGCTGGACGCGTACGCGCGGCAACCTTCGGAGCTGTACGAGTTCTTCCTCGAAGGCGTGGTGATGTTCACCGTGCTCTTCATCTATTCGATGAAGCCGCGCCGGCGCTATGCGGTGTCCGGCCTGTTCGCGTTGATGTACGGCGTGTTCCGCTTCGCGGTGGAATTCGTTCGCATGCCCGACGAGCAGCTCGGTTACCTGCTCGGCACGCACTGGCTGACCATGGGCCAGGTGCAATCCATCCCGCTGGTCGTGGTCGGCGTGATCCTGCTGTGGATGTCGCGGCGCGCGCCGGTGCCGCGGATGGAAGTGGTCGAAAACGGAGCGGCGGCGTAGAAGGACCAGATCTGCGCGGGTCAGCGATAAACGTCGCTGCGATGACCGATTTTCACCACCAGGACCAGGAGCACGCGGTCCCGTATCTGATAGACGACCCGGTAGTCGCCCGCCCGGATGCGATAGAGATCGTCCATGCCCTGCAGCTTTTTGGCATCGGGCGAGCGCGGTTGCAGAGCGAGAGCATCGATGCGCGGCGCCAGTCGTTTGCGCAGGTCGGCAGGCAACTTCCTGAACGCTTTCGCGGCGATGGGGGCGAACTCGATCCGATAGCGGACCCCGGTCATTCGCCCAGGGCGGCTTTCAGTTCTTTCCAGCTGACGCTTCCGCGGCGTTCGACTTCCTGCAACGCCTTGTGCGCGATCTCCAGATCCATCCTGTCTTCGATCGCTTCGAGCATTTCCACGTCTTCAATCGGCACGATCGCGGCAATATTGCGGCCGTGCCGGGTGATCGTCACGCGCTCCTTGGCATAACTGGCGCGATTGAGCACGTCCGCGAATGAGGATCGGATTTCGGCGGTGCTGATCTTCGACATGTCCAAAGTGTACATCTCGTACACTTTGGGTGCAATGCGCGCTACAGCCACTTTGCGCGCCGCAGCACCACGAACAACAGCGCGCAGATGCTGGCGGTGACCGCGATCATCACCGGGTAGGCCAGCGGATTGTCCAGCTCCGGCATGTGCCGGAAGTTCATGCCGTACCAGCTCGCCAGCAGCGTCGGCGCGGCCAGCAGCGCGGCCCAGCCGGCGAGGCGCTTCACCACTTCGTTCTGGCGCACCGTGATGAGCGAGAGATTCACGTTCATCGCCGCGCCCAGCATTTCGCGCATGCCGGAAATCGCCTCGTTGACGCGGAACACGTGGTCGTGCACGTCGCGAAAATATGCGCGCACTTCGTCGCGGATCAGGTCCGGGTGCAGCCGCACCAGCTGGTTGAGGATGTCCTGCAACGGCGCGGCCGCGAGCTTCAGCGTCAGCAGTTCGCGCTGCATGTCGTACAGGCGCTTGATGGTGTCGCGCTTGTAGGCCTCGGCGAAGATTTCCTGCTCAAGCGCCTGCAGTTCCTTCTTGAACTCCTCCACGATCGGCAGGAAATTGTCGACGATGAAATCCAGCACCGAATACAGGCCGTAGCTCGGCCCGCAGGCGAGGTGCGCGGGCGTCTGCTCGCAATTGCGCCGCGCCGGCGCATAGGAAAGCGAGGCACCGTGGCGCACCGTCAGCAGGTAACGCTTGCCCAGGAAAATGTGGGTTTCGCCGAAGGCGATGTTGCCGCCGATCAGCTGCGCGGTCTGCGCGACGATGAACAGCGAGTCGCCGTAGGCTTCGATCTTCGGCCGCTGGTGCGCGTTGTGCGCGTCCTCCACCGCCAGCTCGTGCAGGCCGAACTCCTCCTGCATTTTTTGGAGCAGCGGTTCGTCCGGCTCCACCAGCCCGACCCAGACGAAGGTGTCCGGCTCGGCCAGCACGTCGCTGATTTCATCCAGCGTGATGTTGCGCAGGCGATTGCCGTGTGCGTCGTAGGCGACGCAGTTGGCCACCATCGAGTTGGAACCGGCGGGCGTGTCCATGCGCCGATGATGCCACCGTCGCGAGCGATGCGGAAACGGCGCTTACGACGTCGCCGAACGCTTCCTGCGACGTGGAGTCGCCAGCGGCCGCGCGATCTCGCCGAGCAACTGGTGCGGCGAAGGCGAATCGGGCTGCGGCGTGACCGGTTCGCGCGACAGGCGGCGCAGTTCGCGCATCTGTCGTTCTCCGGCGACGCAATTCCAAGCCAGGCCGACGATCAGGAGTGCGACGATGAGGTGCATGGCTTCAGCCTTGCCTTGTGATCGTTCCCGGTAGGCCGGACAGCAACCCGATCCAGATCGGCAGCGCCAGCAGGATCCACGGCAGGTTGCGCTGCGGCAGCCAACCGGCGAGATTGACGATCAGCGCCGCGATTGCGGCGAGCGTCATCAAGGCCGTGAGCGTCAGCGCGAAGCGCGATGCGCGCGCGTCGCGACGCGCGGTTCGCAGCAGCGGCACGATGAGCAGCAACGCCAGCGGATCGAACAGCAGCAGGTTCTGGTTGGCCCACGCCGAGCGGTGCGCGGTGAAGGCCCACAGAATCGTCATGCCGACGCCTGCCAATCCCGCCAGCAGCGAATAGAACGCCCCGCCGAATGCAAAGCCGTAACGCGCGACGCGGCTGCATCGACGAAACCGTCCGGCGATCACCAATGCGACGCCGCAGAACAGTCCGACTGCCAGCAACGGCCAGCGCAGGTCGGGCGGCGAGGCGGGCGGTGGCGGGATGCGCGCATCCGCCAGCTGCGTTTCCGACATCACCAGCGGTTGCCCATCCAGCGCGTGCACGCTGCGCAGCGTCTGCATGAACTGCGCGGGCAGGAACGATCCGGTCCAGCCGTTCAACGGCTGGTCGGCGTACGGGCCGAGTCCGAGGTCCAGCACCAGCATCAGCCACGGCTGGCCGGCCATCAGGCGATCGGTCTGCGAGCGGTAGGTGAAGTCTCGCAATTGTTTCTGCATCTGCGGCCGCAATGCGCCGTGCAGTACATCGTTCAATGCATCGCGGATGCGCGTGGTGCAGTTGGCGATGTAGTAGTCGTAGTGATAACGCGCGTTCTGAGGCTGCACGTTCCAGACCAGGAAATCGCGCAGGCGCGCGCGCTGTTCCGACGTGAGGTTCAATCGTTGCGCAACGATCCAGCGGCCTTCGCCTTCGTAGGTTGCAAGATCATCCGAGGCCGGCCACGCAGCGGCCATGTAGTTCATCTGCCCGCGCGCGAAGTTGTAGATGAAATTCTTCTGGTCGAAATCGAACAGACCGTAATTGAACGCGATGGCCTGGCCGTCGCTGATGTCGGTCAGCACCAGCGCGTCATGGCCGAAGCGCTCCCAGTAGACCTCGCCGGGCCCGTAGGTGTAGAGGTCGACCCGCAGGTTTTCGCCGGGCGCGTTCGTGATGTCGGCGCGGGCTGGCGACGCGAGCAGCGCGCACGCGAGCATCGCGAACAGGGCGATGACAGGCAGGAACCGCACACGCCGTGCTTCAAGTCGCATCGCGCTTGCGAACCCGGAACTGCAGCACCCGCCGGTCATCCGCGCGCGTCACGCTGAACACGAAATCCTCCAGCGTCGCTTCCTCGCCGGGTTCGGGCAGGTGCCCGATCTCCGCGGTGACCATGCCGCCGATCGTGTCGTATTCCCCATCGGAAAACGTGCTGCCGAGTTGCTCGTTGAAGTCCTCGATGGGTGTCAATGCATCCACCAGCCATTCGTTTTCGCCGGCCGGCACGATCAGGCTTGGCTCGACCTCGTCATCGTGTTCGTCGTCGATCTCGCCGACGATTTCCTCGAGGATGTCCTCGATGGTGATCAGGCCGGCGACGCCGCCGTATTCGTCCACCACCACCGCCATGTGGTTGCGCGAGCGGCGCAGCTCGGCGAGCAGCACGTTCAGGCGCATGGATTCGGGGATCATCACCGCCGGCCGCAGCAGCGCGCGGATGTCGGCGGGCTTGCCGGCCGCGCAGTCGCGCAGCAGATCCTTGGCGAGCAGGATGCCCAGCACTTCGTCCTTGTCCTCGCCGTGCACCGGGAAACGCGAGTGGCCCGATTCGACCACGGTGGCGAGGATGGTGGCCGGATCGTCGTCGATCGCCAGCATCACCATCTGCCCGCGCGGCACCAGCACGTCGTCCACGGAAAGATGAGCGACGCGCAGTGCGCCTTCGATCATCGCGTAGGTGTCGCCCGACAGCAGGCCGTTGGCCTGTGCCTCGCGCAGCTCGGCGAGCAATTCCTCGCGGTTGCGCGGTTCACCGGAAAGCATGTGGCCCAGGCGATCCCACCAGGAGCGGTGGGCGGGGCCGTTGTTACTGGGGGGTTCTGCGGACATGGGATTGAGCACGTCCCCGAAGGGGCGGGGGTGCAAGTGTAGCAAGACGGTGGTTTGGGTGTAGGGAGCGCGCCCGCGTGCGACGTCGAGTCCTTGCAGGGCGGGCAATGCCCGCCGGCCCGATCGGCGCACGGCGTCCGCCCTACCACAGGTCCTATCGGCGGACGGTGTCCGCCCTACGATCCATACGGGTCGGCAATCCCGAGGCCCGCCAGCACCCGCGTTTCCAGCAGCTCCATCTTCGTCGCTTCCCTGTCGTCCTGATGGTCGAAGCCCAGCAGGTGCAGCACGCCATGGATGGCGAGGTGCGCGTAATGGTCGCGCACGGACTTGCCCTGCTCGCGTGCCTCGCGCGCGACGACATTCGCGCAGATCACGAGGTCGCCCAGCAGCGGCGACTGCACGCCGCTCGGGAGCTCGACCTGGAAAGACAGCACGTTGGTGGCGTAATCGCGATCGCGGTAACGATGGTTCAACGCGCGGCCTTCGCGCGTGCCGACGATGCGGATGGAAAGTTCGGCCGGCTTGCGATGGCGCGCGCCGGCCAGCGCGGCTTCCGTCCAGCGGTGGAAACTCGCCGCTGACGGAACGCCGCGGCGCGGCACCGCATAGGATAGGTGCAGGTCAACCGGCGCCATCGGCGTCCCGCTGTTCCGCGGCCTCGTAGGCCCTCACGATTTTCGCCACCAGCGGATGCCGCACCACGTCGCGCGAGGTGAAGAACGTGAAGCTGATTCCTTCCACGTCGCGCAGCACCTCGATCACGTGGCGCAGGCCGGAGCGCGCGTTGCGCGGAAGGTCCACCTGCGTCACGTCGCCGGTGACGACTGCGATCGTGCCGAAGCCGATGCGGGTCAGGAACATCTTCATCTGCTCGACGGTGGTGTTCTGCGCCTCGTCCAGGATCACGAACGAATCGTTGAGCGTGCGACCGCGCATGTACGCGAGCGGCGCGATCTCGATCACGTTGCGCTCGATCAGTTTGGCGACTTTCTCGAAGCCAAGCATTTCGTACAGCGCGTCGTAGAGCGGGCGCAGGTACGGATCCACTTTCTGCGAAAGATCGCCGGGAAGGAAGCCCAGCTTTTCTCCGGCTTCCACGGCGGGGCGCACCAGGATCAATCGCTGCGCGCGGCCAGCCTCCAGCGCCTCGACCGCGCTTGCGACCGCGAGATACGTCTTGCCGGTGCCGGCCGGCCCGACGCCGAAATTGATGTCGTGCGTGGCGATCGCGTGCAGATAGCGCACCTGGTTGGCGCCGCGGCCGCGGATCACGCCGCGCTTCACCTTGATCGTCACTTCCTGCGCCGATTCGGCCGCGCGCTCGGCCAGCGCATCCACGCCGGATTCGGACAGGTGCAGGTTGATGGTCTGTCCGGTCAGCGTTTCGTTTTCGGTGCTGGCATAGAGATCGCGGAGCACGCGCTCGCCGGCCTGCACTGCGTAGTCCTCGCCGATCACGCGGAAGATGTTGCCGCGATTGTTGATCTCGACGCCGAGGCGCAATTCGATCTGGCGCAGGTGTTCATCGAATGGCCCGCACAGGTTCGCGAGCCGCTGCGCGTCATCGGGTTCGAGCACCAGGTCGCGCTGGGTGAGGGAGTCGGTCATGCGGCGATGGATTCCGCCACGCGCGCGCGCAGCGAGTTGGTGAGCGCGGCGGTGATCGTGACATCCACGAACCGTCCGATCATGCGCCGATCGCCGGGGAAGTTCACCGAGCGCATGTTCTCGGTCTTGCCCGTGAGTTCGTTCGGGTTGCGCGTGCTCGGGCCGGTGACCAGCACGCGCTGCACGCTGCCGACCATCGCCTCGCCGATCTTCGCCGCATGTGCGTTGATGGTCGCCTGCAGGCGTTCGAGGCGCTGGTGTTTCACGGCATCGGGCGTGTCGTCATGCAGGTTGGCGGCGGGCGTTCCCGGCCGGCGCGAATAGATGAAGGAGAACGACTGGTCGAAACCGACATCCTCGATCAGTTTCATCGTTTGCTCGAAATCGGCATCGGTTTCGCCGGGGAAGCCGACGATGAAATCCGACGAGACGGAAATGTCCGGCCGCACCGCGCGCAGCTTGCGGATCTTGGCCTTGAACTCGAGCGCCGTGTAGCCGCGCTTCATCGCCGCGAGCACGCGGTCGGAACCGGACTGCACCGGCAGGTGCAGGAAATTCGCGAGCTTCGGCACGTCGCGATACGCCGCGATCAGCGAATCGGAAAATTCCAGCGGATGCGAGGTGGTGAAGCGGATGCGGCCGATCTCGTCCAGTTGCGCGATCGCGCGGATCAGCAATGCAAGATCGGCCACGCTGCCGTCGTGCATCGGCCCGCGATAGGCGTTGACGTTCTGGCCGAGCAGGTTGATTTCCTTCACGCCCTGTTCGGCGAGCGAGGCCACTTCCGCCAGCACGTCGTCGAACGGTCGCGAGATTTCCGTGCCGCGGGTGTACGGCACCACGCAGAAGGAACAGTATTTCGAGCAGCCCTCCATGATCGAGACGAACGCGCTCGGGCCCTCCGCGCGCGGCTCGGGCAGCGAGTCGAACTTCTCGATCTCGGGAAAACTGATGTCTACCTGCGGCGCGCCGGTTTCGCGGCGCGCTTCGATCAATTGCGGCAAGCGATGCAGGGTTTGCGGGCCGAACACCAGGTCCACGTGCGGCGCGCGCTTCACGATCGCCTCGCCTTCCTGCGATGCCACGCAACCGCCGACGCCGATCAGCACCTGCGGATTGGCGGCTTTCAATTCCTTCCAGCGGCCGAGCTGCGAAAACACTTTCTCCTGTGCCTTCTCGCGGATGGAGCAGGTGTTCACCAGGATCACGTCGGCATCCGCCTCGTTCTCCGTCAGCTCCAGGCCGTGCGCGTCGGCCAGCACGTCGGCCATGCGCGAGCTGTCGTACTCGTTCATCTGGCAGCCGTGGGTTTTGATATAGAGCTTTCCAGGGGCAGACTTGCCGGACATGGTGCTTCGCGGAGTGAGGCGGGATTCACTAGTTTAAGGCCGCGGGCCCATGCGGTCAGCCGCTCGCGGAACCCCGTCACAAAAGGGCGCTTGGCATCGCATCCGTGCGGGCGCAAACTTCCGTGCCATGAAGACCGCCGTAAGCCATGGGGAGACGGGCGGCCGTTGCGTGCGGTCGGCCTTCACTCGGATTCCGTTCCGGATACTGACCGCGCTCACGCTGCTGCTCGGCGCAGCATTCGTGCTGCCTGTTCATGCCGCGGCGCTGTACGAGTGCAACGGCAGCCAGGGCGAGACGGTTTTCACCAGCCATCCATCCGAATACCACGGTTGTCGTTGGGTGAGCGGCTCGCGGCACTCCACGCATGCAAAACCGGCTGCGGCCAGCCCGGATGAGCCCAAGGCGATTCCCGCTTCGCTGGTGCAGGCGTCTTCCACGCCGGCGCAGCCGTCCGGATCGGCGGCGAGGGAAGTCACCGCCAATCCGGCGGTGATCAAGATCACGCCGTTGCAGGCTCCGAGTGCGCCGGTGGTCAGTGCGTTGCCCTCGGCGCAAGGCGTGTTGGCGATCGCCAAGCCCTGGCCGATGGCGGTGATGGATACCATCGCGACCAACCTGCTGCCGAAGCTGCTGGAGTCCTCGCCGCCGCAGCCCGCACCCGCGCGTTCTTCAACGCCGCCGCCCGCATCCGCATCGAGCAGTGCGCCGTTGAGCGCTTCCGTCGATGCGGCTCCGTCTGCGCCGAAGCGCGGCGCGGTGTACAAGATCACGCGCAAGGACGGCACGATCGAATACACCAACATCGCCGCGCGCGCGCAGGGTGCGAACGCGACGACGCTGTTCACCTACATCATCACCTGTTACGCCTGCAACCTGCATTCGCGCGTGGACTGGAACACCGTCGCGCTGCACCTCGACGACTACGACGATGCGATCCGCGCCGCCGCGGCGAAGAACGGCGTGAGCGAGGCCCTGCTGCGCGCGGTGATCCACGCGGAATCCGCATTCAATCCGCGCGCGCTGTCGTACAAGGGCGCGCAGGGCCTGATGCAGTTGATGCCGGGCACGGCGAGCGACATGGGCGTGACCGATGCGTTCGATGCCTCGCAGAACATCAGCGGCGGCGCGAAATACCTCGCGCAGCTGCTGCACGATTTCAACGGCAACGTGCAATGGGCGGTCGCGGCGTACAACGCCGGCGAAGGCGCCGTGCGCAAATACAAAGGTGTGCCGCCCTACGACGAAACGCAGGTTTACGTGAAACGCGTGGCAATCCTGCGCCATCGTTACCTCAAGGCGCTGCATCCGGCCGCGCTGGCCGCAGCGGGCGTGCAGTGATTTTGTAGGTTGGGGTGAGCAATTTCCGCGAACCCCAACGGGGTTCGCACGTTGACGTAGGGGTTCGCAACGAGTTGCTCACCCCAACCTACGCGAGCTCCGCACTTCACAGGAGTAATGTTTTGAAGGGCATGTACTCCTCAATGATTTTTCTTGCCTCCGCCTGCGTATTTGTCGCTGCTTGCGGCGAGCAACACAATTCAGAATTTTCAGCCAGCGCAACGGCTGAGCAGCTATCAAATGGTTCCGTGAAGATTCGTAGTTCGACGAGCGGGGAAAAAGCGGATGTTGAGGAGGCAATCAAGAAGAGAGATGCAATTGATTCGCGCCTCCCAGGATCTTCCATTCCGCTGAATGCTCCGAGCTCGCGAGTTACCGAGGTCACAGCCCCCGGAATACTCCAACTTGCAGATGGTCGGAAGATACGATTGGACGGAATTCGCTGTGAGAACACAGCAGCCATTGGTTACTTGCGCCGCATTCTCCGAGACAAATCAGTTTCGGTCATCTTTCTGCCGTCTGGTCAAAAGATATCTCCCATCCCAGCCGAAGTTTGGATGGTGGATACAGGGGTTCAGAGCGCGACTTCGAGCCCCGCCTACTCGAATTTGAACGAAACTGCGATCACCAGCGGATGGTGCCAAGTCGAGGCAACCCCGACGTCAAAACACAATGCGCGGTATGCCGCGTTGGCGAAAGCGTTTCAGGGTGCAAGCGGACATTGAGCCCGCGTAGGGCGGAATCCGCGTAGCGGCTTCCGCCAGATGTGATCGAACACGAGATGGCGGAAACGGCTGCGCCGGTTCCGCCTTACACGACACGATGAGCATGATCGGGTTTGATCAACCCCGATCCGTCCCGCTCGCCATCTCCGGCCTTCGTGCCAGCACCACGTCGGTGTGGAACGGTGCGCCGTCGCGCAGGCCGGACACTTCCACCGTGGTGCCGGGTTTCAGTTCCGCTTCGCGGTTGCGCAGGTCGGCCGGGTCGATCACTGGCTTCCTGTTCATCTGCAACAGCACGTCGCCCGGTTGCAGGCCGGCTTTCGCCGCGGGGCCGCCGGGATAGACATCGGTGACGGTCGCGCCGCGCGCCGCCGCGGCGGGCAGGCCGGAATTGGCGGCGACCGCGACGCCGGTGTAATCGGCGCCGAGCCAGCCGCGCACCACGCTGCCGTGCTCGACGATCTGCTCCAGCACCATCTTGGCGGTGCGCACGGGAATGGCGAAGCCGATGCCTTCCGCACCGACGCCGCGCTCGAGCATCGCCGTGTTGATGCCGACCAGTTGCCCGTGCGCGTTCACCAGCGCGCCGCCGGAATTGCCGGAATTGATCGCAGCGTCCGTCTGGATGAAATCCTCGTACGGCGACAGGCTCAACTGCCGGCCGATCGCGCTGACGATGCCCATCGTCACGGTCTGGCCGATGCCGAACGGATTGCCGATCGCCAGCACCACGTCGCCGACGCGTGGCATGCCGGACGCGGTCCTGATCGAGGGCAGCCTGCCGGCGTCCACCTTCAGCACCGCGAGATCGGTGTCGTTGTCGGAACCGATCACGCGCGCGTGCGCGACGCGACCGTCGTAGAGCATCACCTGGATGTCGTCGGCCCCGGCGATCACGTGGTTGTTGGTGAGCACGTAGCCGTCGGGCGTGAAGATGACGCCGCTGCCGAGGCTCTGCTCGCGGCGTTTCAATGCCGGCCCGGTTTCGCCGCCGAACAACCGCTGCATCAGCGGATCGGGAAACACCTTGACCGCGCGCTCGGTGACGATCTTGTCCGCATAGATATTGACCACTGCCGGTGCCGCGTTGGCCACCGCATCGGCATAGGAGACGGGGCCGGAGTCGGGGGAAACGCTCGGCTCGTGCGCATGAGCGGCCTGCGCCTGCGGTGCACGCGTGGAAAGCCCCAGGTGATCGCGCAGGCGCGCGCCCACGCCCGGCCAGAGCAGGCCGATCACGAACGCGGCGGCAAGCCCTGCCACCACGAATTGCGCAACGAAAACAATCGGGCGGGCTAGGCGCGACATCGAAAAAATCGGCAAAGGGCCGGCAGCTTGATTGTGCGCGGCGTAAGCGATCGTTAAACTACCACGATTTTGGGGCCGGGCTGGCTGCCAGCGCTGAACGAGTCAGGGACGGCTCGCCGCAGCGGCGTGGGTGAGTGCACGCCCGATGCGCACAAGAAGAACGTGCAGTTTCTGATTGGAGTGCCTGATGGCGAGTGAAGTGGTTGACAAGGGCCGCCGCAAGTTCCTGGCCGGCACCACCGCCGTGCTCGGCGGGGTGGGCGTGGTGGTGACGGCGATACCGTTCATCGAATCATGGGAGCCGAGCGCACGCGCCAAGTCCGCGGCCGCGCCGGTCACCATCGACATCGGCAAGGTCGAGTCGGGCCAGATGGTGCGCTACGGCTGGCGTGGCCTGCCGGTGTTCGTGGTCAATCGCACCAAGGACCAGTTGCAGTGGCTGCCGCAGCAGGATTCGCGCCTGAAGGACCCCAAGAGCCAGAACACCGACCAGCAGCCGACCTATTGCCAGAACGAATACCGTTCGATCAAGCCGGAATGGCTGGTCGTGGTCGGCATCTGCACGCACCTCGGCTGCGTGCCGGACTACAAGGGCGAAGTGAAGCCGGAACCGTGGGATCCGAACTGGAAGGGCGGCTTCTATTGCCCGTGCCACAAGTCGCGCTACGACATGTCCGCGCGCGTGTACGACGGCGTGCCGGCGCCGGCCAACCTGGTCGTGCCGCCGTACCACTTCGTTGACGCCACCCACGTGCAGATCGGCGTGGACCCGAATGGAGCCGCGACATGACCGAGCAGGTAAGGATTCGTCCGCGCAACCGCGTGCTGGCCTGGGTCGAGGAACGCCTGCCGGTCCTGTCGTTCACGGCGTCGCACACCACCGGTTATTACGCGCCGAAGAACTTCAACGTGATGTATTACTTCGGTTCGCTGGCGCTGCTGGTGCTGGTGAACCAGATCGTCACCGGCATCTTCCTGACGATGAACTACAACCCGTCCGCCGCGGGGGCGTTCGCGTCGGTCGAATACATCATGCGCGACGTGGAGTGGGGCTGGCTGATCCGCTACATGCACGAAGTCGGCGCCTCGATGTTCTTCATCGTGGTGTACGTGCACATGTTCCGCGGCCTGATGTACGGCTCCTACAAGAAGCCGCGCGAGCTGGTGTGGCTGCTCGGCATGCTGATCTTCCTGACGCTGATGGCCGAGGCCTTCATGGGCTACGTGCTGCCGTGGGGCAACATGTCGTTCTGGGGCGCCAAGGTGATCATCTCGCTGTTCAGCGCGATCCCGGTGGTCGGCAACACGGTCGTCAACTGGATCATGGGCGACTTCCTGCCCGCGGATGCCACGCTCAATCGCTTCTTCGCGCTGCACGTGGTCGCGCTGCCGCTGGTGCTGCTGCTGCTGGTGGTGCTGCACCTCGCTGCGCTGCACGAAGTCGGTTCCAACAACCCGGACGGCGTCGAGATCAAGCAGAAGAAAGGTCCGGACGGCCATCCGCTGGACGGTATCCCGTTCCACCCGTACTACACGGTGAAGGACCTGTTCGGCGTCGGCGTGTTCCTGATCATCTGCGCCTTCATCATCTTCTTCGAACCGACCGTCGGCGGCTGGTTCCTGGAGCACGACAACTTCATCCCGGCCAACAACCTGGTGACGCCGGCCGAAATCAAGCCGGTGTGGTACTTCACGCCGTTCTACGCGATCCTGCGCGTGATCCCGAGCAAGGGCTGGGGCGTGATCGCGCTGCTGTGCTCGATCGTGGTGCTGTTCCTGGTGCCTTGGCTCGATCGCGGCAAGGTGAAGTCCATCCGCTACCGCGGCCTGGGTTACAAGATCGCGCTGGGCATCTTCGCGCTGGTGTTCGTGCTGCTGGGTTCGATCGGCGCGGGCAAGACCACCGACTGGATTCCGGCGATCTTCGGGCCGAACGCGGACCTCACCTTCATCGAGAACACGTTCGGGCGGATCCTGACGATCCTGTACTTCGGGTTCTTCGTGTTCCTGTGGGCGTACACCTACTTCGGGTGGGAGAAGACCAAGCCGGTGCCGGACCGCGTCACCGTCGTGCAGCATTAGTACGCATCCTTGCGTGTGAAAGCAGCCATTCCTGGCTGCACTCTTCAAGAAAAGCAGGACTTAACGATGCGGTTCGTAAAATCTCTGATGGTTGCATTGGTCCTCTTGTCGTTCGCCTCGGTGGCGGTCGCGGAGGAGAGCCCGTACCCCAACGCCAATACCGGCATCGGCGACAAGGCCTCCCTGCAACGCGGCGCCAAGCTTTTCTTCAACTACTGCGTGGGTTGCCACTCGCTGAAGTACCTGCGCTATTCGCGCATGGCCGCCGACCTCGGCCTGACCGAACAGCAGGTCATGGACAGTCTCAACTTCACCGGCGCCAAGTTCGGCGACCCGATCATGTCGGCGATGCCGGAGACCGATGCCGAGAAGTGGTTCGGCAAGGCTCCGCCGGACCTGTCGCTGGAAGTGCGCGCCAAGGGCGCCAACTGGGTCAGCGCCTACCTGCATTCGTTCTACCTGGACCCCTCGCGTCCGGTCGGCTGGAACAACACCGTGTTCCCGAACGCGTCCATGCCATTCCCGCTGTGGGAACTGCAGGGCGTGCAGACGGCGGTGATGTCACCCGCCAAGCCCGGCGAGGAAGCCACGGTCGAGAAGCTGGAGATCAAGCAGCCGGGCAGCATGGATTCCGTGCAGTACGCGCAGGCGGTGCGGGACCTGGTGTCGTTCCTGCAGTACGCCTCCGAACCCGCCGCGATGCAGCGCACGGCCATGGGCGCCTGGGTGCTGATCTACCTGGCGCTGTTCACCTTCATCGCCTTCATCCTGAAGAAGGAATACTGGAAGGACGTGCATT
>DASSEW010000026.1:0-12233 GCA_035695065.1 Rhodanobacteraceae bacterium
GGGTCGCGTGGATGCGGGGGGGGGTGGGCATCGGGACATTCTAGCCGAGTGGGCAGCGCGCTCCGCCGCTTCGGTCGGGGAACACTCCCGCAATGACGGCAAGTGTCGCCCGCAAGCAGGCTCCTACGGCTGCCGCTTTGCAGGAGCCTGCGTGCAGGCGATCCTCTCGCGAGCAGATGAAGAGCAGGCCGTGGATGGCCGTGTCGAAGTGAGCTCGGCGCCGTCGCATGACCCCGAGCATCGTAGCCAGGCGCGCGGGAAAGGCGCGACTGTTTGAGCACAAGGATGTGCGAGTTCGCGCCGGCGCGCGACCGGCGAGAAGCGCAGGGAAGTTTCAGCGACACGACGTCGCTGAAACCGTCATGCCCGGCGCCAATGGTTTTGGCTACTTTTGCCGAAACAAAAGTAGCCCGCTCGCCCGGGAGGCGAGCGGAAAAAGACATGGATGTCGTGCTTCAACCGAGAGAAAGCGGCGCACTGCGTGCGCGACACCCTCATCCGCCCTTCGGGCACCTTCTCCCGCAAGCGGGAGAAGGGAAGATCAAGGCACTCGGTCCCGGCTTTCGCCGGAATGACGAGCGCTAGCTCAGCGCCCCGTGGCAATGTTTGTACTTCTTGCCGCTGCCGCACGGGCATGGTTCGTTGCGGCCGATCTTGGGACTTTCGCGCACGACAGGTGCGGCATTCGCCGCGACGGCAGCGGCGGCGCCGCCGCGCGGGCCCATCGCGTCGGTCGCGGCGGCTTGCGCGGGTTCGGCACCGAAACCGGCGCTTTCCGCGTGCTGGAACTGCATCGCGCGCGCCGCGCGCGCCGCCATCGCCTGCTGCTGCGCTTCCATCGCGGCGATCTCTTCCTCGCTGCGGATGCGCACGCGCGAGAGCGTCTGCACCAGTTCCGACTTCACGCGTGCCAGCATTTCCTCGAACAGCAGGAACGACTCGCGCTTGTATTCCTTCTTGGGATCCACCTGCGCGTAGGAGCGCAGGTAGATGCCCTGGCGCAGGTAGTCCATGCTGGCCAGGTGTTCCTTCCAGGCGTTGTCGAGCACCGAGAGCATCACGTGCTTCTCCAGCGCGCGCATCACTTCCGGGCCGACCTGCTTTTCCTTCTCGGCGAACATCTCGTCCGCCGCATCCATCACGCGGCGATGGATCGCGGCCGCGTCCACCTCCTCCTCGTTTTCCACCCACTGGCGCAGATCCAACTTCAGCCCGTAATCGGACTCCAGCGTCTTCTCCAGCTCCGCCAGTTGCCACTGCTCGTCCACGCTGTCGTGCGGCACGTAGGTGGAGGCGATCGTCTCGAACACGTCGCGGCGGATATCGGCCACGGTGTCGGCGACGCTGTCTGCCTCCAGCAGTTCGGCGCGCTGTTCGTAGATCACCTTGCGCTGGTCGTTGGCTGTGTCGTCGAACTCCAGCAGGTTCTTGCGGATGTCGAAGTTGTGCTGCTCGACCTTGCGCTGCGCCTTCTCTATCTGCCGGCTGACCATGCGGTCTTCCAGCGCGTCCTCCTCCTTCATGCCGAAGGCGCGCATCCACTTGCCGACCCAGTCGCCGGCGAAGATGCGCATCAGGTTGTCCTGCAGCGACAGGTAGAAGCGCGAGGAACCCGGGTCGCCCTGGCGTCCCGAGCGGCCGCGCAACTGGTTGTCGATGCGCCGCGACTCGTGGCGCTCGGTGCCGATGATGTGCAGGCCGCCGGCTTCCAGCACCTGCTCGTGGCGCTTGCGCCATTCCTCGCGCACGCGCTCGCGGTCGGCATCGCTCGCGCCTTCCGGCAGCGCATTCAATTCGGCTTCGAGCGAACCACCGAGCACGATGTCGGTACCACGGCCGGCCATGTTGGTGGCGATGGTGACCGCACCCGGCAGGCCGGCCTGCTCGACGATCTTCGCCTCGCGCTCGTGCTGCTTGGCGTTCAGCACTTCGTGCGGCACGCCCTCCTGGCGCAGCAGGTTGGAGAGCAGTTCCGAAGTTTCGATCGAAGTCGTGCCGACCAGCACCGGCTGGCCGCGCTTGTGGCACTCCTTGATGTCTTCCATCACCGCCTTGTACTTCACGTCCGGCGCGAGGAAGATCAGGTCGGCGTTGTCCTTGCGCACCATCGGCTTGTGGGTGGGGATCACCACCACTTCCAGGCCGTAGATCTGCTGGAACTCGTACGCTTCCGTGTCCGCCGTGCCGGTCATGCCGGACAGCTTCTTGTACATGCGGAACAGGTTCTGGAAGGTGATCGTGGCGAGCGTCTGGTTCTCGCGCTGGATCGGCACGCCTTCCTTCGCTTCGACTGCCTGGTGCAGGCCGTCGGACCAGCGCCGGCCCGGCAGCGTGCGGCCGGTGAACTCGTCCACGATGATCACTTCGCCGTCGCGCACGATGTAATCCACGTCGCGCTGGTAGAGCGCATGCGCGCGCAGGCCGGCATTCAAGTGGTGCACGATCGCGAGGTTGCGGGCGTCGTAGAGACCGGAGTCGCCTTCCAGCACGCCCGCCTCGCGCAGCAGTTGCTCGGCGTGCTCCATGCCCTCTTCGGACAGGTGCACCTGCTTCTGCTTCTCGTCCACGAAATAGTCGCCCGGCTCCGGCGGTTCGCCCGGCAGCGGCTCCTTCGCCTGCCGCGTCATCTTCGGGACGATGCGGTTGACGCGGATGTACAGCTCCGGCGAATCCTCGGCGGGGCCGGAGATGATCAGCGGCGTGCGCGCCTCGTCGATCAGGATCGAGTCCACCTCGTCCACGATCGCGAAGTTCAGGCCGCGCTGGTAGCGCTGGTCCTTCGACTGCGCCATGTTGTCGCGCAGGTAGTCGAAGCCGAATTCGTTGTTGGTGCCGTAGGTGATGTCGGCGGCGTAGGCGCCGCGCTTGTCGGCGTGGTCCATGCCGGGCCACACCACGCCCACGTTCATGCCGAGGAAGTTGTAGAGCTTGCCCATCCACCCCGAGTCGCGGCGGGCGAGGTAGTCGTTCACGGTGACCACGTGCACGCCCTTGCCTTCCAGAGCGTTCAGGTACACCGGCAGGGTGGCAACCAGCGTCTTGCCTTCGCCGGTGCGCATCTCCGCGATCTTGCCCTGGTGCAGCACCATGCCGCCGATCAGCTGCACGTCGTAATGGCGCAGGCCGAGCACGCGGCGCGAGGCCTCGCGCACCACCGCGAAGGCTTCCGGCAGGATCTTGTCGAGGCTCTCGCCGTTGGCGATGCGCTGCTTGAACTCGTCGGTCTTGCCGCGCAGTTGCGCGTCGTCCAGCTTCTGCAGCTCCGGCTCGAGCGCATTGATGCGCGCGACTTGTCGCGACAATTGGCGCAGCACGCGGTCATTGCGGCTGCCGAATACGCTCGTCAGGGCACGGTTGAACATCGGCGATCAGGCTGGCTTTGGAATCGGGAAGAGCCCGCGCGCGCGGGACAAACGCCCATCATACGGGGCGCAGGCGCTCAAGCAAAGGAATGGCGGCGCGAATGGGCCGATTCAAGGGCGGGCAATGCCCGCCAGCGGCGGATGTCCGCCCTACCCCTTGTTGATCGGGCTGCGGGTGCTGCGTACGAAGGCCAGCGGGTTCACCACGTGGCCCTGGTACCAGACTTCGAAGTGAACGTGCGGGCCGGTGGAGCGGCCGGTGGAACCGACGTCGGAGATGATGTCGCCGGCGTGCACGCGTTCACCCACGTGCGCGAGCAGCTTGCTGTTGTGCGCATAGCGGGTCATGTAGCCGTTGCCGTGATCGATCTCGACCACTTTGCCATAGCCGGGACGCAGGCCCGCATAGGTGACCACGCCGTCGGCCACCGCATGCACCGGGCTGCCGAAGGGCACGTCGATGTCCAGGCCCGGGTGGAAATCGCGATGGCCGTTGAACGGATCGGGCCGCACCCCGAAGTAGGAAGCGATGTAGCCGTCCAGCACCGGCATGCCGGTCGGCTTGACGCGCGCGTCCACCTGCCGGTTCATCAGCAGGTCGGCGAGCACGCCGAGTTGGGTTTGTTGATGATCGAAACGATCGCGCAGCGCATCCAGTCCCGCGGCGAGATTCGGCGGCAGCGAGGCCGGCGCGACGTTCTGCTCCGGGCCACCCACGGCCGGCGCGTGCTGGAAGTCGAACTCCTGCGGATCGAGCTTGCCGGCTTCGGCCAGCCGCTCGCCCAGCGCGTCCAGGCGGATGGATTGCGCCTGCAATTCGCCGAGCTTCACCGCCATCGCGTCCATGTCGCGCTGCGCGCCTGCGCTCAGGTCGGCGAGCTGGGACTTCTGCCGTGCCACCTGCGCGTGCAGTTCGGAGATCTGCGCCAGCGCGCGGTCGCGGGGATTGGCCAATTCAAGCGCCACCACTGCACCTGCGGCGGCGCAGACCAGCATCAGCGCGCTCATCACCACGGTCACGCGTCGGCGCGTGCGCGGACAGGCAAGTAGATCGGTGGTGCCCTGGCGCGATTTGGCCGAACGTGCGACGAGTATCATGTGTGTGTTTCCTTCAACCATTCCCGCCGATGCTGCCCAAAGATCCCACTCCGCCCCGCCGTCCGGTTCCGGGGCCGAAGCCTGTCGCGCAATGCGCCCCGGTGAGGGCACTGAGCGCGCGGGCACGCGAGCTGGACAACCTGGACCAGCAATTGCGGCGATCCCTGCCGCCGCCCTTGAACGACCGACTCCATTACGCCGGCTTGCGCGGCACGCGGGCCACACTGCTGGCGGAAAGTCCCACCTGGGCTTCCCGTGCCCGCATGGCGCAGCCGAAAATCCTGGCTGCCCTGCGCGCGATAGGCGTACAGGCCGAGACAATCCTGGTCAAAGTCGTCGTCGCTCCTCCAAGACCGGCGGAGCCAATTGCCTCCTTGCCGCTTTCGGCCGCCAGTGCCCAGCATCTGCGGGCGGCGGCAAAAGCCATCGCGGACCCCGAACTGCGGGCCCTGTTCCTGGAGCTGGCGTCCTTCGCCGAAGGAGATTCTTGTTCCTGAGGAGCGAACGAGTGCGCCGCGCCGGTCCGGGCGAGCCGGGCCGAACGAACGTTATAGCACAGGCGTCCGCCTGCGGGCCAACTCACCGCGGGCGGTCAGGGGCGGGGAATCTGTGAACAAAGTTGCCGGACGCGGATCGCGAGCCCCGGCTTTTCCGAGAACCTGGAATCAGCGCCGAATCCGCGGATCAGACCGCCTGGGCCGGATGCGCGTAGGAAATCGGCGCCTGCGCCGGATCCTCGAAGCTGACTTCTTCCCACGCCTTGGCGTCGGCCAGCAGCGCGCGCAGCAGCTTGTTGTTCAACTCGTGCCCGGACTTGTGGCCGTAGAACGAGCCGATCAGGCTGTGGCCCAGCAGGTAAAGGTCGCCGATCGCGTCGAGGATCTTGTGCTTGACGAACTCGTCCTCGTAACGCAGGCCGTCCTCGTTCAGCACGCGGTAGTCGTCCAGCACGATGGCGTTGTCCATCGAGCCGCCAAGCGCCAGGTTGCGCTCGCGCAGCATTTCGATGTCGCGCATGAACCCGAAAGTGCGCGCGCGGCTGACTTCCTTGACGAACGAGGTGGTGGAGAAATCGATCTCGGCGCTGGAAGCGCGACGCGAGAAAATCGGGTGCTGGAACTCGATCGAGAACCCGACCTTGAAGCCGTCGAACGGTTCGAAGCGGGCCCACTTGTCGCCTTCCTCGACCTTGATCGGTTGCTTGATGCGGATGAAGCGCTTCGGCGCGGCCTGCTCCTCGATCCCTGCCGATTGCAGCAGGAACACGAAGGGGCCGGCGCTCCCATCCATGATGGGAACCTCCGCCGCGGACAAGTCCACGTACGCGTTGTCGATACCCAGGCCGGCCATCGCCGAAAGCAGATGTTCGACGGTGGACACGCGCACGTCGCCACTCACCAAGGTGGTGGAAAGACGGGTGTCGCCCACGAACTCGCAGCGGGACGGGATCTCAACCGGCGAAGTCAGGTCGGTGCGGCGGAACACGATACCGGTATTCACCGGCGCCGGTCGCAGCGTCATGTAGACCTTGTCGCCAGTGTGCAGACCAACGCCCGTCGCACGAATGACATTCTTCAGCGTGCGCTGCTTGATCATTTTTCGTTTGAATCCTGTTAGGGTATCGCTAAGAACGGGCGCGATGCTAGCACACGGTTGAGGCGAAATAAACAAACTTATCCGTTCAGTTTATCAGCCGGCCAGCTGTGCCGGCGCCCCCAGCCCGACCTGTCTTTGTCGTTAAAACGAGGGAAAGGTTCCCGGGTTGACCACGCGCCTTCCCGGGTCGCCGCGTCGGCACTCCCGCCCGAGGGCCGGATCCTCGCCCACGTTCGCGGACGAGTGCGATTCAACATCAATGCAGGCGTGCGGGTATTGACGCGGTCTTCACTTTCGAAAGCGAAGTGATGCCGCGCGGATCGAAGTCCACGCCCGACGCCGGGGACGGGATCCCGGCGTCGGGCGGGTACCGCTCCCTTGCGGAGCGGGATGAGTGCCGGCGGCGGGCAGCCGCCGGGTGAAGCACAGATCAATCCGCCTGACGACGGAGGAACGCCGGAATATCGAGGTAATCGATCGCCGGTTCCGCCTGCGCGGTTTCGGCCTTGGGCTGGGCCGCCGGCGCGCGCGCCGGAACCGCGTAGTCCACCACCTCGTTGCCGGTACCGGTACGCAGGGTGCGGGCCGGGCGCGGCGGCGCGATCACGACTTCCTCCTGGCGCGGGACTGCACGCAGCGGCGCGCGGGCGGCTGCACGGTTGAGGCCGGTCGCGACCACGGTGACGCGCACGTCATCCTGCATTTCCGGATCGAGCGCGGTGCCCAGCACCACGGTCGCGTCCTCGCTGGCGAAGTCGTGCACCACGCGGCCGATCTCGTCGAACTCGCGCATGGTGAGGTTCGGGCCGGCGGTGACATTGACCAGGATGCCGCAGGCACCGGACAGGTTCACGTCCTCCAGCAGCGGATTGTTGATCGCCGATTCCGCGGCCGCCTGCGCGCGATCGTCGCCGCGTGCCGTGCCGGTGCCCATCATCGCCATGCCCATTTCGGACATCACGGTGCGGACGTCGGCGAAGTCCACGTTGATCAGGCCCGGACGCGTGATCAGGTCCGCGATGCCCTGCACCGCACCCTGCAACACGTCGTTGGCGGCCTTGAACGCATTCAGCAACGTGACCTCGCGGCCGAGCACCGTCAGCAGTTTCTCGTTGGGTACGGTGATCAGCGAGTCTACGTACTGGCTCAGGTCCTCGATGCCCTTCAGCGCCACCTGCATGCGACGGCGGCCTTCGAACGGGAACGGCTTGGTGACGACCGCCACCGTCAGCACGTTCATTTCCTTGGCGAGCTGCGCCACCACCGGCGCAGCGCCGGTGCCGGTGCCGCCGCCCATGCCGCAGGTGATGAACACCATGTCGGCGCCGTCCAGGATTTCCACGATGCGCTCGCGATCCTCCAGCGCGGCCTGGCGGCCGAGCTCGGGATTCGCGCCGGCGCCCAGGCCCTTGGTGACGCTCGCGCCGAGCTGCAGCGTGGTGCGCGCGCCGGAGCTCTTCAGCGCCTGCGCGTCGGTATTGGCGCAGATGAATTCCACGCCATCAATGGATGAATTGACCATGTGGCCGACCGCGTTGCCGCCGCCGCCGCCCACGCCGATCACCTTGATCACCGCATTGGGTGCAAGTTTGTCCACCAGTTCGAACATGTTCCCGTCCTCCGTAGTACCGCTTGAGTGAATGCCCCGAGTTTTTTGCTGCATCTGGCGCCTGCCCGGACGCCCGCTCTTTCGTCGCTCAAAAGTTCCTGGTCAGCCAGCCGCGCATCTTTCCGATCACGTCGCCCACGCTGCCGCCGACCGGCCCCAGCGCGTGCCGCGCGCTGCCGGCGCGCGCGCCGTGCAGCAGCAGGCCCACGCCGGTCGCATAGGCAGGCGTGGAAACCACGTCGGAAAGGCCGGTGACGTGTTGCGGCATGCCGAGCCGCACCATCTTGTGGAAGATCTCCTCGGCCAGGTCGAGCGCGCCTTCCATGCGCGCGGCGCCGCCGGTCAGCACCACGCCGGCCGCGACCAGGCTCTCGTAACCCGAACGGCGCAGTTCGTCCTGCACCATCTCGAAGATTTCCTCGTAGCGCGCCTGGATGGACTGCGCCAATGCCTGCCGCGCCAGCCTGCGCGGCGGACGATCGCCGACGCTCGGCACCTGGATCGTTTCTTCCGCGTGCGCGAGCTGCGCCAGCGCGCAGCCGTACTTGATCTTGATTTCCTCGGCATGCGCGGTCGGCGTGTGCACGCCGTAGGCAATGTCGGAGGTGACCTGGTCACCGCCGACCGGCAGCGACTTGGTGTAGCGGATCGACCCTTGCGTGTAGATCGCGATGTCGGTGGTGCCGGCGCCGAGTTCCACCACGCACACGCCCAGCTCGCGTTCGTCATCGGTCAATACCGCTTTCGACGAAGCCAATGCGGCGGGCACCAGTTCGTCCACGCTCAAGCCGCAACGCTGGATGCACTTGGTGGTGTTCTGCACCGCGCTGGCGGCACCGGTGACCAGGTGCACGCCCGCCTCCAGCCGCACGCCGCTCATGCCGACCGGGTGACGGATGCCGTCCTGGCCGTCGATGCGGTATTCCTGCGGCTCCTTGTAGAGCACCTTGCGATCGGCGGGGATCGCGACCGCGCTGGCGGCTTCCAGCACCTGATCGAGGTCGCCCGGCGTGACTTCGCGATCGCGGATCGCCGCGGTGCCGTGGGAATTGCGCGTCTCCAGGTGCGAGCCGGAAATCGAGGCGTACACCGAGCGGATGTCGCAGCCGGCCATCAGCTCGGCTTCCTCGATCGCGCGCTGGATCGAGTGCACGGTGGATTCGATATCCACCACCGCACCCTTCTTCATGCCCCGCGAAATGTGCGAACCCAGCCCGATCACCTCGACCGGTTCGCCCGGCAGGTATTCGCCCACGACCGCCACCACCTTCGAGGTGCCGATATCGAGGCCGACGACCAGATGCTTGTCGCTTTTGCGATTCATGGGTCTAAACGTGTCCGGTAGCAGCATGGGAGTTCGAATCGGTAGTGGAAGGGGAATTGTTTGCAGCCGGCGTCGCGGGCGCATCGGCCCACTTCACCGCGAAACCATTGCTGTAACGCAGATCGGCGTAGGTGAATCCGGCGGCACGGCCGCTCATCAGCTTCGGCATGACTTCGATGAAGCGCGCCAGCTTCTGTTCGGGCGCGTCACGACCGATGACGACCGAAGCGCCGTTGGCGAGCGTGAGGGTCCAGCTGCCGCGCTCCGACAGCTCGACGCTGTCCACCGCAAGATGGAACGGCGCGAATTCACGCTGCGCCTCGGAATAGAACGCGAGCACGTCCGCGACGCGGTCATCAGGCCCTGCCAAGTGCGGCAGGTTCGGCACGCCATCCGCCCCCGGCACCAGGAACAGCCTGTCGTCTTCACCGAGCAGGCGCCCTTCGCCCCAGTGCGCGATCGGATGCAATTCACGCACGCGCAATTCCAGCGTGTCCGGCCAGCGCTTGCGCGCTTCCACCTGCGCCACCCACGGCAGCGCGGCCACCGCGTTGCGCACGCGTTCCAGATCCAGTGCGAAGAAGCCCGCGCGCAGGCTCGGCGCGACCGCCTTCTTCAATTCGTCGCCGCTGACGTGCGTGAGATCGCCCTGCACCTGCAACTGCCGCACCGGCCAGCGATCGGCGGCGAACCAGCCCTGCAGGACACCGACGATCGGCAGCGCGATCAGCGTGATCGCGATCAGCCAGGCGAGTACGCGTGGGGAGATCACGCCCTTCATGCGACCTCCCCGGCAAAACTGGTTTCCAGCACGCGCCAGCACAGTTCCTCGTAACCGATGCCTGCCACCGCCGCGGCCTTCGGCACCAATGAATGGGAGGTCATGCCCGGTGCGGTGTTCACCTCGAGCAGCCAGTTGCGGCCTTGCGCGTCGCGCATCACGTCCACGCGGCCCCAGCCGGAGCAGCCGAGTGCATCGAACGCGCGCAACGCCAGCGCGCGCAGTTCCTCTTCGACTGCGTCCTGCAAGCCGGGGCAGATGTACTGCGTGTCCTCGGCGACGTACTTGGCGTTGTAGTCGTAGTACGCGCCCTTGGGCACGATGTTGATGCTGGGCAGCACCTGCCGGTCGAGGATGCCGACGGTGAATTCGCCGCCGCCTTCGATCAGCGTTTCCATCAGCAGGTCGCCGGGATATTTCTGCGCGAGCGCAACCGCGCCATCGAGATCCTTCTCGTCGAACACGCGCGACACGCCAACGCTCGAACCTTCGCAGGCAGGCTTCACAATCAGCGGATAGCCGATCGCGCGCGCCGCCGCATGCACAGCCTGCCCCGGAACTGATCCAGGGTCCGCGCCGCGCGGCAGCGGCACGAACTTCGGCGTCGGCAAGCCGAGCGCGTTCCACACGTACTTGCTGCGCACCTTGTCCATGGACAGCGCGGAACCGAGCACGCCGGAACCGGTGAACGGAATGTGCAGCGATTGCAGCGCGCCTTGCAGCACGCCGTCCTCGCCGCCGCCGTGCTGGCCGTGCAGGATGTTGAACACGCGCGCGAAATGGCCGGCGCGCACCGCATCCAGCAGCGCGGGGATGCCGTCGATCGCGTGCGCATCCACGCCGCGGCTCTTGAGCGCGGCCAGCACGTTGCGGCCGGAATCCAGCGACACCTCGCGCTCGGCGGAACTGCCGCCCATCACCACGGCGACGCGCCCGAACGCACGCGGGTCGGTGATGCGAGGTGAGCCGGGATTCGGGATTCGGGACTCGGGACTCAAATTCATGCAGCACTCCCGGTTTTCAACTCGCCCACGTTCGCCAGCTCCACGGCCGCCGCGCCGATGTCGCCGGCACCGAGCAGCAGCAGCATGTCGCCGTCGTGCAGCAGTGCCGGCAGCGCTTCGCGCAGGTTGCGCGGATGCTCCACGAACACCGGGTCCACCTTGCCGCGCGCGCGCACCGCGCGCGCCAGTGCGCGGCCATCCGCATTCGCGATCGGCGCCTCGCCTGCCGGGTAGACCTCGGTCAGCAACAACACGTCCGCTTCGCTCAGCACCGCGGCGAAGTCGTCGAGCAGATCCCGTGTCCGCGTGTAACGATGCGGCTGGAATGCGACCACCAGCCGGCGCTCCGGCCAGCCACCGCGCGCGGCGGCGAACACCGCCGCAAGCTCGCGCGGATGGTGCGCATAGTCATCCACCAGCAAGGCGTGACCTTGGTCGAGCGCAAGTTCGCCGCGCTGGTGGAAGCGCCGGCCCACGCCCTGGAACTTCGCCAGCGCGCGCGCGATCGCCTGCGGCTCGACGCCGAGTTGCCAGCCGATCGCGCTCGCGGCCAGCGCGTTCAGCACGTTGTGGCGACCCGGAAGATTCAGCGTGACCGGCAGCGGTGCCATCTCCGGAAGGTGCAGGTCGAACTGCATCGTCGCGCCGTCCGCGCGCACGTTCATGGCGCGCACGTCGGCCTCTGCCTCGATCGCATACGTCAGCGCGTTGCGCGGCGTCTCGCGCGCGAGCTTCGCCACTTCCGGATCGTCCGCGCACAACACCGCGAGGCCATAGAACGGCAGCCGGTGCAGAAAGTCGGAGAAGGCCTTGCGCACCTGCGCGAAATCGCCGGCGTAATTCTCCAGGTGATCGGCATCGATATTGGTGACGACGGCGATCACCGGCGAGAGCAGCAGGAACGAGCCGTCCGATTCGTCGGCTTCCGCGACCAGGTATTCGCCCGCACCCAAGCGCGCATTCGCCCCGGCGGAAACCAGTTGCCCGCCGATCACGAAGGTCGGGTCGTAACCGGCTTCGGCCAGCACGCTGGCGACCAGGCTCGTGGTCGTGGTCTTGCCGTGTGTGCCCGCGACCGCGATGCCGCGGCGGAAGCGCATCAGCTCGCCGAGCATTTCCGCGCGCGGCACCACCGGGATGCGGCGATCGTGCGCGGCGGCCAACTCGACGTTGTCCGGCCGGATCGCGCTGGAGATCACGACCGCATCGGCGTCGGCCACGTGTTCCGCGGCGTGGCCGATCCGCACGTCCACGCCCATCTTCTGCAGGCGCTGGGTGACGTGCGAGGCGTGCTTGTCGGAACCGGACACCACGTAGCCCAGCGTAGCCAGGACCTCGGCGATGCCGCTCATGCCGGCGCCGCCGATGCCGATGAAGTGCACGCGGCGGAACGCCTGCATGATGTCGGTGTGCGCGGGGAGGCGGCGCGGCGTCATGCGGCCACCTCCAGGCAACGTTG
>DASSEW010000027.1:0-29306 GCA_035695065.1 Rhodanobacteraceae bacterium
ACGGGTGGCCAGAGCGCCTTCGGGACGGTGGGCGGGACTGTTGCGCTGGCCAGCCTGACCACGGATGCGGCCGGCACCACAACACTCAATGGCAACGTCAGCACGACGGGTGCGCAGACCTACAACGATGCGGTGGCGCTCGGCGCGGATGCGGCCGTCTCCAGCAGCGGCGGCGGTGCGATCAGCTTCAATTCGACCGTGGACGGCGCGCACGCACTGGCGGTGAACACCGGCGGCGCGGTCGCATTCGCCGGAACGGTCGGCGGCACGACGAAGCTCGCCAGCCTCGACAGCAGCAGCGGCACGTTCAGCGCGAATGCGCTCAGCGTCATTGGCGACGTGTCGGTGCTGACGACGGGCGGCGGCATTGCGCAGGGCGGCGCATGGAGCGTCGGCGGCACGTCGGATTTCAACGCCGGCTCGAACGCCATCACGCTGGCCAGTGCCGGCAACGACTTCACCGGCGCGGTGACCCTGACCGGCGGCACGACGCAGATCGCCGACCAGAACGCGTTGACGCTGGGCACGCTGAGCACCGGCACGTTGACCGCGACCAGCAGCGGCGCCCTGAATCTCGGCAGCGGAACGGTCAACGGCAATCTCCTCGCCACCAGCAATGGCGGCGCGATCAGCCAGAGTGGTGCGTTGACCATCACCGGCTCCAGCAACCTGAATGCGGGCAGCGGCAGCATCACGCTCGCGAACGCAAACAATGACTTCCAGGGCCAGGTGACGGCGACCGGCGGCGGCGTGTCGCTGCGCGACATCAACGACCTGACCATCGCCTCGTTGACCGACAACAACAATGGCTCGGTGAGCCTGATCGCCGGCGGCAACCTCAACCTGCCGGCGGGCGCAATCAATACCGGCACCGGCAACCTCACGCTCGCAGCGAACGGCGGCACGCTGTCCGCGAACGGCGCGCTCTCCGGCAACAACGTTTCGCTGTCCGGTTACAACGGCCTGCTGATCGCCAACGACATCACCGCGACGGGCACCTTGAATCTGGTGAGCGGCAACGGCGCCATTTCCCAGAGCGCCGGCGTGCTCACGGCGAATTCGTTGACCGGCAATTCGGCGGCGTCGACGACGCTGATGGGCCTCAATCACGTCGCCAACCTGGGCGCGTTCACCAGCGGCGGCGACTTCGCGTTCAACGATGCACAGTCGCTGATCGTGAACAGCACGCTTTCGGCGAACGGCGGGGCGGGCAACCTCACGCTGACCACGACCGGCGCCACCTCGGACCTGACCCTTGCGACCGATCTCGCCGGTAACACGGTGACCTTGGGAGCGGGAGGCAACCTCGCGCAAACGTCGGGCAAGATCACGGCAAACACGCTGACCGGGAGCGCGGCGGGCAGTGCCTCGCTGACGGGCGCGAACCTGGTCTCCAATCTCGGCAACTTCAACGCGAACGGCTTCGACCTCGACAATGTGCAGGCCTTGAACGTGGCCGGCACGGTCAACGGTGGCACCGGAACGACAAGCATCACCACTACCGCCGGTGCGCTGAACGTCAACAGCGCGGTCAGCGGCAACGGTGTCTCGCTGGACGGCAACGGTGGGCTCGCCATCAATTCGGCGGTCAACGCCGGAGCGGGCACCGCGACGTTGAATTCGGGCAGCACGATCAGCGAAGGCGCCGCGGGCGTCGTGATCGCGGGCACGTTGACGGGCAGTTCGAATGGCGCGGCCACGCTCAACGGCGCCAACCAGATCGGCACCCTCGACAATTTCAGCGCCAACGGCTTCAGCCTGACCGATGCGCAGGCGCTCACGGCGGCCGGCGTGATCGACGGCGGCGCAGGCGGCACCGCGCTGAAGACCACCACAGGCGACCTGACGATCAACGGTACGGTCGGCAACACCAGCGGCACCACCACGCTGGTTTCCGCCGGTCTCATCACCGAAGGCGCGACCGGCGTGGTGGAAGCTTCCACGCTGACCGGCAGTTCGACGGGCGCGACCACGTTGAACGGCGCGAACCAGGTCGCGAGCCTCGGCAACTTCAACGCGAACGGATTCAGCCTGACCGACTCGGGGCCGCTGACGATTACCGGCGCCGTGAACGGAGGGGCGACGAACATCACCGCCAACGGCGCGCTGGATGTCGCCGCGGGCAGCACGGTCAAGAGCAACAACGCGGCGCTTTCGCTCAGCGGCACTTCGCTCGCGCTCGACGGCGCGGTCGATGCCGGCACCAGCACCGCGACCCTGACCTCGGGCGGTACGATCACGCAGGCGAGCGGCACCGGCACCATTACCGCCGGCACGCTGACCGGAAGCTCGACCGGTGCAACGACGCTTAACGGCGCGAACAAGGTCGCTTCATTGGGCAACTTCAGCGCCAACGGCTTCAGCCTCACCGATGCGCAGGCGCTGGCCGTGAATGGAACGGTGGATGGTGGCGCCGCAGGTACTTCACTGAAGACCACCGCGGGCGACCTGACGATCAACGACACCGTCGGCAACACCGCGGGGGCCACCACGCTCACCTCCGCGGGGGCGATCAATGAAAGTGCGAGCGGCGTGGTGAAAGCCACGACGCTGACCGGCAGCTCGGGCGGCGCCACCGCGTTGAATGGCGCCAACCAGATCGCGAACATTGGCAACTTCACGGCGAATGGTTTCAGCCTGACCGATGCGCAGTCGCTGACCGTTGCCGCGGGCAGCACCGTGAACGGCGGCAACAGCACGGTGCTCGTCACCAGCGGGGCAGGCCACGATCTGGACATCGACGGCACGGTCGGCAACGCCGGCGGTGCCGTCACGCTGGCATCGGCGGGTTTGATCAACGAGGGTGCGAGTGGCGTGATTGTTGCGAATACGCTCGCGGGGTCGTCCACGGGCGACGCCACGCTCGACGGCGCCAACCACATCAATACGCTCGGCCAGTTCAGCGCCGCGAATCTTTCGCTGGTCAACGCGCAGGCGCTGTCCGTGGTCGGTCCGCTGTCGACCACCAGCGGCACCGGCAACATCAGCCTGACCACCACCGGCGCCGGCAACGTGCTGAGCGTCGGACAGGTGCTGACCGGCGGCACCATCACCCTTGATTCGGGCGGTGCCTTGAACGTCACCAACGACGTCCAGGGTTCGACGGTGAACCTGGCTTCGCACGGCAACCTCGCCATCAACGCGGCAGTGAACAGCGGCGCGGGCACCACCACGCTGACCCAATCCGGCGCCGGCTCAATCAGCGAAAGCGCCGGCGGCAGCATCATCGCGGGCACGCTGACCGGCAGTTCGCAGGGCGCGACCGCGCTCAACGGCGCCAACAAGGTCGCAACCCTCTCGAACTTCACCGGCAACGGCTTCAGCCTGACCAACGCGCAGGCCCTGACGGTCGCGGGCAACGTGAATGGCGGCACCGGCGCGGCCAGCATCGCGACCACGTCCGGTACCTTGAATGTGTTCGGCGACGTCAACGGCGGCGCGGTCTCGTTGAATGGCGCCGGCGGGCTGGGCGTCAACGGCTCGGTGAACAGCGGCACCGGCACGACCACGCTGGTCTCCGGCGCTGCGATCAACGAAGGCAACGGCGGAGCGATCACCGCCGGCACGCTGACCGGACATTCCTCGGGCAGCACGACGTTGAACGGGCCGAACTCGATCAGCAATCTCGGCAGCTTCAGCGCGAACGGATTCAGCCTCACGAACGCCAAGACCCTGACGCTCGCGGCGGGCGCGACCGTGGACGGCGGGGCGAACACCTCGCTCACCACCACCGCCGGAAACATCACGATCAACGGCGTGCTGAAAGGCACCAGCACCAAGCTGAAATCCGCGGGAAGCATCGGCGAGGGCGCGCAGGGCGTGATCAACGCCGGCACCTTGACGGGCAGTGCCACCGGCGCGGCGAACCTGGATGGCGCGAACCGCGTCGCGAACCTCGGCAATTTCAGCGCCGGCGGATTCAGCCTCACCAATGCGCAATCGCTGACGCTTGCGGCGGGCGCGACGGTGGACGGCGGCGCGAATACGTCGCTCGCCACCACCTCGGGCGACCTGGCGATCGATGGCACGGTGAAGGGCACCACCACCACGCTCAAATCCGCCGGCGCGATCAACGAGGGCGCGGGCGGCGTGGTGAATGCCGGCACGCTCACCGGCAGCTCGGTCGCGGATACCACGCTGAATGGTGCCAATCGCATCGGCACGCTGGGCGCGTTCACCGCCAAGGACCTGTACCTGACCGACGCCCAGGCGCTGGTGGTGGATGGTCCGGTCTCCAGCACGGGCAATGCGGGCGACATCAGCCTGACCACCACCGGCGGCACGGCCAACACGCTGACGGTCAACCAGGCTGTGCACGGAAGGAACATCACGCTCGCATCCGCGGGTGACTTGTCCGTGGGCAACACGGTGGCAGGCACTTCTGTCAAGCTCGCCGCGACCGGCAATCTCGGCATCAACGCCGCAGTGGACAGCGGCACCGGCGTGGTGACACTGACGCAAGCCGGTACCGGTGCGATCAGCGAAGGCGCGACCGGCGCCATCACCGCCGGCACGCTTTCCGGCAGCGCCACCGGCACCACCACGCTCGGCACTTCCGCCAATTTCATGAACAACCAGGTGGACGTGCTCGGCAACTTCTCGTCGCCGGCGGGCTTCAGCTTCACCAACGGCCGTACGTTGACGCTGTCTTCGGTGAACGGCAGCACCTTCACCGTGGATGCGGGGCAGTCGGACCTGTACCTCGCGGTGCGCAACGGCGACCTGCTGGAAACGGGCAATACCTGGCTGTACGACGGCCAAGGCACCTGGTCCGCAAGCGGCCATATCGGCCTTGCGACCGCCCCGATCTACGTGATCGGCGTCAACAACCAGTTCGTGCAGGACATCGGCCTGCCGCCGGCGTACTTCTACGCACTCGACACCAGCGGCAAGCTGCTGCCGATCACCGGCGGTCCGAGCGTCAACGTGCCGACCGCCGCGCTGTCGGGCGGTTCGGAAAACACCAACGGCCATGGCGACAACTACATCGACGTGAGCGTGTTCACCGCCAACTACCGTTCCTTCGGCATCGTGCCGAGCGGCATCCTGCTGCCGGCGGACCAGCAGTTGTGCTCGCCGACCGAACAGTCGCTGGACGAGTGCCCGGAGGGGAATTGATGGCGGGTCGGCAACGCGAGCGCGCAAGCAAACCCTGGGGCGTCGTGGCTGCTGCATTGGCCCTCGCCGTCGCGGGCTTCGGGCCGGGCCGCGCCCAGGAGGTCACGAACCGGCTGACCGGAGCGAAGGTTCTGGAGAACGTCCACGCAGCCGCGCAGGCGATCGGTGCGCGAGCGAAGGGATCGAACGATGCCAGCCTCGTCGATGTCAGCACACGCCTCTCGCAGATGGAGCAGTCGCTGCAGAAGGAACTGGGCGGCAACGCGGCGCAGCCGCTGGCGATCATCGACGCACAATCGCGCTCCGATGCCGCCCGCGCCAACGCGGCGGCCGAGCGCGTGCAGGCGTGGCTGAAGATCGCCGACGGCTGCAATGCGGCGGAAACCGCCGCGACCTCCGCGGCGCTGGCGCTTATGGTCGACCGGCTCGCGACCGACGCCGCTTCGCAGAAAGCGCCGCTGCCGATCGTCAACGGGGTCGAAACAGTCGAGGATCACCGTCCGCTGTTCGTGCTGCAGCCGGGCGACCAGGCGCCGAAGTTCGTGTTGACCGGCGAGAACCTGGTGGATCCGCAATGCGCCAATCCGGTTGTCTCCGCGCTCGATGCGCAGGGCCGGCCGGTGGCATCGCAACCCAAGGTGAGCGCCGCGGAAGCGGGCCGCGTCGAACTCGTCTGGCCCGGCGCGGACAAGCTCGCGACCGGCGGCTACGTGCTTCAGCTTGCGACCAAGCGCAAGGCATTCCTGTTCGGCTGCGTGGACCAGCCGCCAGCGAGCGCCGCGCTGCAGGTGGCCGAGCCGATGCGATACAGCGTGAGCTACACGCTTTCCGCAAGATGCCCCGGAGCGAGTGCCGACACCGAACTGGACAAGGGCACCCTGCCGGACATCACGGCGCGCAACCAGACCGTATCGCATGCCGTGGACAAGACGGCTTGCGCGGATCCGGTCAGCTACACCGTTGCCGCGGAAGTCGATACGGCCGGGGGGCAGCCTGCGCAGGCGGGGCCGGTCACCCAGCCCGCGGATGCTTCGATCACGCTCGGCATGAAGAACGGACTGAGTCTGAACTGGGATCCGAGCGTGCGCCAGCTGGTGGTGCGCGCGGGCGCCGCCGCGTGCAAGGGTATTTATTGAACGGTTGTCTCGTGCCGATTGCGTTCAGGGTCGGCGCGCGCATCCGGGACGTTTCGCTGCCATGCAGAGCCCGCGCTACCATGCCTGGGCATTCCGATCGGGGGATTTACCATGAACGACAACGCGCTCGAGTCGCTGCTTGCTCCGCTGGGCGAGGAATCGCCCACCGGCCCTGATCTGGAATACGACCCGGATTTCCTGGCGCTGGAGCGCGCCTCGGCCGCCAAGCCCGAGCGCGTCATGGGCGACGAGGTCAAGGCCGCGGAAGAGCCCGATTGGGCCACCGTTTCCGACCTGTCGCACTCGTTGCTCGAGCGTTCCCGCGACCTGCGGGTGGCGGTCCGACTGGCGACCGCATCGCTGCGCACTTCGGGCCTGGCCGGCTGGGCATCGGGATTGGGCCTGGTGCGCGGCCTGCTGGAAAATTTCTGGGACAACGTGCATCCGCAACTGGATGCCGAGGACGACAACGATCCGACCGCGCGCGTGAACGCGGTGGCCTCCCTCAGCGATCCGCAAGGCGCGCTCGGCTATTTCGCGACCACGCCGTTCGTGCAGTCGCCGCGGCTCGGCCGGTTCTCGCTGCGCGACCTGCGCATCGCCAACGGCGAGATCAAGGCCGCTGCGCCGGCCGAAGGCGAGGCGGCGCTCCCGACCCTTGCCGAGATCGAGGCGTGCTGCCTGGATTGCGACGAAGCGCAACTCGCGGGCGCGGCGGCATCGATGGCGACGGCCCTCGACCACGCCAAAGCGATCGACCGGATCTTTACCGAGCGTGTCGGCTCCGCCGGTCCCGAGTTGAAGCCGCTGCTGACCGATACTTACGACCTCAAGAAATTCCTCGACCAGCAGGTGGCCAGGCGCTCGCCGCAGGGCGAAGAAGCAGGCGAGGGTGGCGAAGCGGCGGCTGGTGACGGTGGATCAGCGGGCGGCAACGCGGGCAATGGCCGCATCAACGGCCCGCAGGACGTGATCCGCCGGATCGACGAACTGTGCGCGTATTACGACCGCTCCGAGCCCTCCAGCCCGGTTCCGCTGCTGCTGCGCCGCGCGCAACGACTGGTCGGCAAGAACTTCGCGGATCTGCTGAAGGACCTCGCGCCCGGCGGCATGAGCGAACTGCAAAACATTTCGGGTGTCAGCGACAGCGAATGACGATCGCAACCGGGATATCGCCAGACGACAACGGCCGAAGCTCGCGCTTCGGCCGTTTCGTTTCAGGATTGGTGGGCGGTACAACAGTCGAACCCGTGACACCTGCCGTGTGAAGGGGTCACTATGCGCACGCTCCGCGCAAAAGAAAGCCGGCCATGAATGCCGGCGTTCAATTCCGAATTGGTGGGCGCGACAGGGATCGAACCTGTGACACCTGCCGTGTGAAGGCAGTGCTCTACCGCTGAGCTACGCGCCCCAGCTTAGCCGCGAAAGTCTAAGGGCGCCCGACGCTCCGGTCAATGCGCGGCCCGCCGGGAAACGTGCGGCTAACGCACACCCACTACAATGCGCGCCTTCGATGCCGCGCCCGGAGCGCACCATGGAACACATCCTGCACGCCTTGCGCGACTTCGAAATCACGCCGTGGAAGCTGGTCGGCTTCATCGGCACCTTCACCTTCACCGCGCGCTGGTTCGTGCAGCTCTACGCCACCAAGAAGCAGAAGAAGGTGGTGATGCCGATGATGTTCTGGTACCTCTCGGTATGCGGCAGCGTGCTGCTGCTGGCCTACTTCATCTTCGGCAAGAACGACTCGGTCGGCATCGTTTCGAATTTCTTCCCGCTGTTCGTGTCGCTGTACAACGTCAGCGTGCACCTGAAACACAAGGAGCGCGAAACGGAAGCGGCTTCGCGCTGATCATTCAGTAGCGTCATTCCGGGGCATTGCCGCTTTGCCGGCGACGGACTCGGATGAAGGAGCAGCGGCGTAGGGCGGGCATCGCCCGCCGGCTCTCGACACGGCAGTCGGCGGGCAATGCCGCCGTACCGAGCTGGCAGGGGTTCTTACTCCGGATCGTAATCGAGGTTGGACGCCAGCCAGCGCTCGGTTTCCGCCACGCTCCAGCCCTTGCGCTCCGCGTAGTCCTCTACCTGCTCCTTGCTGAGCCGCCCGACCACGAAGTACTGGCTGCGCGGATGCGAGAAGTACCAGCCTGAAACGGAGGCTGCCGGATACATCGCCATGCCCTCGGTAAGTTCTATCCCGGCATTGTTCGTGGCATCGAGCAGGGAGAACAGCGTGCGCTTTTCGGTGTGGTCGGGGCAGGCGGGATAACCCGGTGCGGGGCGGATACCGCGGTACTTCTCGGCGATCAGCGCATCGTTGTCGAGCGCTTCGTCGTTCGCGTAACCCCAGAATTCCTTGCGCACGCGTTCGTGCATGCGTTCGGCGAAGGCTTCGGCCAGACGATCCGCCAGCGCCTTCAGCAGGATCGCCGAATAATCGTCGTGCTCGGCCCGGAAGCGTTCGAGGTGTTGCTCGATGCCGAGGCCGGCGGTCACGGCGAAGCCGCCGATCCAATCCTGCTTGCCGGATTCCTTCGGCGCGACGAAATCCGCGAGGCAGAAATCCGGACGCTCGGCCGGCTTGTCCGCCTGCTGGCGGAGATGGTGTCCTACCACAGACGCTCCGCTTTCTTGGCCGCGGATTTCCACGTCATCGCCGACCGAGTTTGCCGGCCACAGCCCGATCACCGCGCGCGCGGTCAGCCACTTGTCCGCGATCAGCCTGTCGAGCATCGCCTGCGCATCGTTGAACAACTCGCGCGCCTGCGGACCCACCACCGCGTCATCGAGGATCGCCGGGTAGTGCCCGGACAACTCCCACGCAGAGAAGAAAGGCGTCCAGTCGATGTACGCGCGCAGCTCTTCGAGCGAATAGTCGTCAAAGATCGTGATGCCGGGCTTGCGCGGCGTTGGCGGCGTGTAGTTCGCCCAGTCGCCGTCGAATTTCTGCGCGCGCGCGTGCTGCAGCGAAACCAGTTTCTTGCCGGGTCCGCGATCCTTGTGGCGCTCGCGGATCTCCGCGTACTCGGCGCGCACCCTGGCCAGGAATTCGTCGGTCAGTTCCTTCGACACCAGCGACTGCGCCACCCCGACCGCACGCGAGGCGTCCTTCACCCACACGCAGGCGGATTTGTAATTCGGCTCGATCTTCAGCGCGGTGTGCGCGCGCGAGGTCGTCGCGCCGCCGATCAGCAGAGGGATGTGGAAGTCCTGCCGCTGCATTTCCTTTGCCACATGCGCCATTTCCTCCAGCGACGGCGTGATCAGGCCGGACACGCCGATCATGTCGGCATTCTGCTCGCGCGCGGTGTCGAGGATCTTCTGTGCTGGCACCATCACGCCGAGATCAATCACGTCGAAGTTGTTGCAGGCGAGCACCACGCCGACGATGTTCTTGCCGATGTCGTGCACGTCGCCCTTGACCGTGGCCATCACGATCTTGCCGTTGGACTTGCCGACATCGCCGCTGCGCTTCTTTTCCTCTTCCATGAAAGGCAGCAGATAGGCGACCGCCTTCTTCATCACGCGGGCGGATTTCACCACCTGCGGCAGGAACATCTTGCCGGCGCCGAACAGGTCGCCGACCACGTTCATGCCGTCCATCAGCGGGCCTTCGATCACGTCCAGCGTGCGCGATGAAAGCTGGCGTACTTCCTCGGTATCTTCGACCACGAACTGGTCAATGCCGTGCACCAGCGCGTGTTCCAGCCGTTTCGCCACCGGCAATTCACGCCATGCGAGGGCGTTGCCGTTGTCCTTTTCCTTGGCGCCCTTCTTGTAGCGTTCCGCGATCTCCATCAAGCGCTCGGTCGCATCCGCGCGGCGGTTCAGCACCACGTCCTCGACGCGCTCGCGCAGTTCGGGATCGAGGTCGTCGTAGATCGCCAGCGCGCCGGCGTTGACGATGCCCATGTCCATGCCGGCGCGGATCGCGTGATACAGGAACACGCAATGGATCGCCTCGCGCACGGTGTTGTTGCCGCGGAACGAGAACGACACGTTGGACACGCCGCCCGAGATGTGCGAATGCGGGAAACGCTTCTTCAGTTCCTTGGCCGCCTCGATGAAGTTCACCGCATTGTCGGCGTGCTCCTCGATGCCGGTGGCGATCGGGAAGATGTTGGAATCGAAGATGATGTCTTCGGGCGGAAAGCCGATCTTTCCCGTAAGTAGCCCGTACGAGCGCTCGCAGATTTCCAGGCGCCGCGCCACAGTGTCGGCCTGGCCCTGTTCGTCGAAGGCCATCACCACCACCGCCGCGCCGTAGCGCAGGATCTTGCGCGCCTGCTCCAGGAACGGGCCCTCGCCTTCCTTCAACGAGATCGAATTGACCACGCCCTTGCCCTGCAGGCATTTCAGGCCGGCCGCGATCACGCTCCACCTGGACGAATCCACCATCACCGGGATGCGCGCGATGTCGGGCTCGGCCGCGATCAGCCGCAGGAATTTCACCATCGCGGCTTCGGCGTCGAGCAGACCTTCGTCCATGTTGACGTCGAGGATCTGCGCGCCGTTTGCGACCTGCTGGCGCGCGACTTCCACCGCCTCGTCGTAACGGTCTTCCTTGATCAGCTTCTTGAACTGCGCGGAGCCGGTGACGTTGGTGCGCTCGCCGATGTTGATGAAATTCAACTCAGGCGTGATGACCAGCGGCTCCAGGCCGGATAGGCGGGTGTGGCGGGTACTCACGCTGCGATGCGCTCCTGCTTCGGCAAGGCGCGCGGTGGCACGTCGCGTACCGCTTCCGCGATCGCGGCGATGTGCGCGGGCGTAGTGCCGCAGCAGCCGCCAACCAGGTTCAGCAAGCCGGAGCGCGCGAACTCGCCCAGCATCTCGGCCATTTCCTGCGGCGTCTCGTCGTATCCGCCGAATGCATTGGGCAGGCCGGCATTGGGATGCGCGCTGACGTAGCAAGTCGCCACGCGCGCGAGCGTTTCCACGTGCTCGCGCAAGTCTTTTGCGCCGAGTGCGCAGTTCAGTCCGACGGACAGCGGCTGCGCGTGCGCCACCGAATACCAGAACGCCTCGGCGGTCTGGCCCGAGAGCGTGCGGCCGGAGCGATCGGTGATCGTGCCGGAAATCATGATCGGCAGGCGTCCGCCGACCTCGTCGAACACGCGCGCGATCCCGAACAGTGCGGCCTTGGCGTTGAGCGTGTCGAAGATGGTTTCGACCATGACGACGTCGGCACCGCCCTCGATCAGGCCATGCGTGGCTTCAGCGTAGGCCGCTTCGAGCTCGTCGAAATCCACGTTGCGGAAGCCGGGATTGTTGACGTCGGGCGACAGCGAAGCAGTGCGACTGGTCGGGCCGAGCACGCCGATCGCGAAGCGCTGGCGATCCGGCGTTTCGCGTTCGACTTCGTCGCAGGCCGCGCGCGCGAGCTTCGCGCCTTCGCGGTTCAACTCGCGCACCAGATGTTGCAAACCGTAATCGGCCTGGCTGATGGAGGTGGAATTGAAGGTGTTGGTCTCGACCAGGTCCGCACCGGCGCGCAGGTAGGCCAGGTGGATGTCGCGGATCAGGTGCGGCTGGGTCAGCGACAACAGGTCATTGTTGCCGCGCAGGTCGCGTCCGCAGCCATCGGCATGCGCGTGGTCACCTTCGTGCGCATGGTCGTGGTGCGCGTCACAACCGGTGACGAAGCGCTCGCCGCGATAGCCGTGTTCGTCCAGCGCGTGCGCCTGCAGCATCGTGCCCATCGCGCCATCGAGAACAAGGATGCGCTGCGTGAGCGCCTGTTCCAGTTTGGCGACGCGATCCGGATGCAGCCAGGGCAGGGTATTCATGTCGGCTTCCTCGCCAAGAGACTCAGCACTTCGAAATGCGGCGAGCGCGCTTCGCGCGACACCTTCGCGCAATGCAGCACCTCAAGTCCCGTCTTGCGCGCGAAGCCTGTCAGCTCCTCGCGCTTGAATCCGAGATTGCGGTGATCGAAGGGCGCGACCGCCGCACGGTGCGCGTGCTTGGCCAGCGTGGCCGCAAGCAGGCGGCCGCCGGGCTTGAGCACGCGCGCCGCTTCCGCGACGGCCCTGGCCGGATGCTCGCTGTAGGTCAGCGCGTGCATCATCAGCACCAGGTCGAAGCGGCGTTTCCCGAGATCAAGCGCGTGCATGTCGCCTTCGACGACTTCCACGTTGCGGAACGATTTCAGGCGTTCGCGCGCGGCGGTCACCACGCGCTCGCTGGAATCCACGCACACGATCGAGTGCGCGTGCGGCGCCAGCAGTTCGGCCAGCACGCCGTCGCCGGAGGCGATGTCCAGCACGTCGCCGGTTTCCAGCAGTTGCAGCAGTGTGCGCGCCAATGTTTCCCAGGTGCGGCCGGGGGAATAATGGCGCTCCATGTCGCCGGCCACGCTGTCGGCCCAGCCGCGTTCGCGCGCGCGCCGTGCAAGGACAGTCGGCAGGCGCTGCGCGTCGCTCTCCAGCAGCGCGTCGTCGACGCCCTGTTCCAGCGCGCCCAGCAGCTCCGCCGCGCCATCGGCATCGGCGTCGTTGATGCGGTAGTAAGCCGAGACGCCGGCGCGGCGATCGCGCACCAGCCCGGCTTCCTTCAGCTTGGCGAGATGCGTGGACACGCGCGGTTGCGCCAAGGCCAGCACCGACGAAATCTCGGCGACGGTCAGTTCCTCGCGCCGCAGCAGCGCCAGCAGTCGTACCCGGGTGGAGTCCGAGAGCAGCCGCAGCAGGGATGTGGCTTGGGCGAGGTCGAGCATTGCATCTTTATATCAGGATGGAGAGATAAATCAAAATGGCGCGCTGCAGCCGACACCCCGACGGGCGCGGCTGAGCTTGCCCGCATTGGCGTGCTGCCGGGGACCCGCCGGACAAGTAGGGCAGACATCGTCCGCCAAGTCGTTGCCGTTGGTGGGCATTGACCGCCAGAGCCGGCGGGCGGTGCCCGCCCTACTGCATTGGACTAAACAGGCGGTATGCTTTCCTTTTGTTCTTCGGGAAATGGCCGATGCGAGGCTTGGGTCGGGTTCTGGCGATGTTGCTCGTGGCGGTCGCGCCGGCGTTCGCCGACTCGCATTGGCAGGCGGATGCAAACCTTTTCCTCCGCGAATCCGCACCGCCGGGCGGCTATCCCTACCGCATCTATGTGCCGCCACACGTTGGCCCGCATGAAAAGCTTCCGCTGATCGTGTTCCTGCACGGCTCCGGGCAGAACGGCGACAACAACGAGGACCAGATCGCCTACGGCGCCAATGGCGCGATGCAGTTGCTGGATGTCGCGCGCGCGCAGCACAAGCGCATTCTCTTTGCCGCCCCGCAGTCGCCGCAGGACTACTGGGTGCCGGCCAGGGTGATGGCGGTGATCGCCGACATCGAGCAGCGCTGGCCGGTGGATCGCAATCGCATCGTGCTCACGGGCCTGTCCAGCGGCGGCACCGGCGTGTGGGACGTCGCCAAGACCTGGCCGGACCGCTTCGCCGCGCTGGTGCCGATGTCCGGCATGACCGAACGCGCGGGGCTCGCATCCATCGCGCAGATTCCCGAGTGGGTGTTCCACGCGGCGGATGACGACGACACCAATGTCGAAACCGGTGCGGGCGGCGCGATGGTCGGTTCGCGCGCGGTGGTGCGCGCGTTGCGCGAGGCGGGCGGGCATCCGTGCTACACCGAATACCTGCACGGCCCGGTGGATCCGGATCCGCACGTGATCTGGCCCCGCGCGTACGCCACGCCGGGCCTGCTCGACTGGATGCTGGCGCAGCGGCGCGGACATTCCGACACGACCTGTCCGGCTGCGGCGCCGAATTAGGCTAAAATCCCGAGGTTTGCCGAATCGTTCCGGCGCAGCATCGGAGTACGCCGCATGGATTTCCATTTCAGCGAAGAGCAGTTGCAGATCCAGTCCATCGCGCGCGAGTTCGCGCAGAAGCGCATCGCGCCGGTCGCGGCGGAGTTCGACAAGTCCGGCCAGTTCCCGCTCGACAACATCCTGGAGATGGGCAAGCTCGGGCTGATGGGCATCGAGGTACCGACCGAGTACGGCGGCGCCGGCATGGATTCGATCTCCTACGCGCTGGCGATGATCGAGATCGCCGCGGCCGACTGCGCGCACTCGACCATCATGAGCGTCAACAACACGCTCTACTGCAACGGCCTGCTGAAATTCGGCAACGAGGAACAGAAGAAAAAATACGTCACGCCCATTGCATCGGGCGAGGCGATCGGTGCGTTCGCGCTGACCGAGCCGCAGTCCGGTTCCGATGCGACGGCGATGCGCTGCCGCGCCGTGAAGCAGGCGGACGGCAGTTTCATCATCAACGGCAAGAAGAGCTGGATCACCTCCGGCCCGGTCGCGAAGTACATCCTGCTGTTCGCGATGACCGATCCCGACAAGCAGGCACGCGGCATCACCGCCTTCATGATTGATACCGATCGCGCGGGTTTCCATCGCGGCAAGACCGAGCCCAAGCTCGGCATCCGCGCCTCGGCGACCTGCGAGATCGAATTCGCCGATTACCGTGCGCAAGCGGACGAAGTGATCGGCGAGGAAGGCCACGGCTTCAAGATCGCGATGGGCGTGCTGGATGCCGGGCGCATCGGCATTGCATCCCAGGCGGTCGGCCTGGCGCGCGCGGCCTACGAAGCGACGCTGGAATACGCGCGCGAGCGGAAGGCGTTCGGACAGCCGATCGGCTCGTTCCAGATGATCCAGCAGAAGATCGCGGACATGAAGTGCAAGCTGGATGCAGCTTACTGGCTGACGTTGCGCGCGGCCTGGGCGAAGCAGGAAGTGACGAAAACGGGCGGGCGCTTCTCGACCGAAGCCGCGGTCGCCAAGCTCACCGCGTCCGAAGCGGCGATGTGGATCACCCACCAGGCCGTGCAGGTGCACGCGGGCATGGGTTATTCCAAGGAAATGCCGCTGGAGCGTTATTTCCGCGACGCAAAGATCACCGAGATTTACGAGGGTACGTCGGAAATCCAACGTCTCGTGATCGCACGCAACGAGACGGGATTGCGCTAGGCTTTTGCCGGTGAACGACACCGGCGCCCACGCACCCGAATCCGTTCGCGACAACCGCCTGGTCGTCGCGATCTCGTCGCGAGCGCTGTTCGACCTGGCCGAGTCGCATGCGCTATTCGAGCGCGAAGGGCTGGAGGCCTATCGCGCCTACCAGATCGCGCACGAAAACGAGCCGCTCGCGCCGGGCGTGGCGTTCCCGCTGACACGCAAGCTGCTGGCGTTGAACGATCCGGCGCTTGCAGGGCGGGCATCGCCCGCCGATTCAAGCGCGGCGGACAATGTCCGCCCTACACCTTCTCAGGTACCGCGCGTGGAAGTGATCCTGCTGTCGCGAAATTCCGGGGACACGGGGCTGCGCATCTTCAATTCGATCCAGCATCACGGGCTTGCGATCAGCCGCGCAGCGTTCACGTCCGGCGAGCCGACCTCCGATTACATCGCACCGTTCGCGGCCGACCTGTTCCTCTCTGCCAACGCCGATGACGTCGCGCGCGCGCTGAAATCGAACGTCGCCGCCGCCACGATCATGCCCTCGCATGCCGGCCGCACGCACGCCACGCAATTGCGCATCGCCTTCGATGGCGACGCGGTGATCTTCGGCGACGAGTCCGAGCGCATCTCGCAGGAGCAGGGGCTGGATGCGTTCCAGCACAACGAAACCGAACGCTGGGACGAGCCGCTTTCGGGCGGACCGTTCCGCGGCTTCCTCGCGGCATTGCACCGGTTGCAGGCGGCGTTCCCGGCCGAAAGCTCGCCGATCCGCACCGCGCTGGTCACCGCGCGCTCCGCGCCGGCCCACAAGCGGGTGATCCTGACTCTGCGCCGCTGGGGCGTACGCATCGACGAGGCGCTGTTCCTCGGCGGCCGCGACAAGGGGCCCTTCCTGGAAGCGTTCGGTGCCGACATCTTCTTCGACGATTCGCGCATCAACGTGGAATCCGCACGCCGCCACGTCGCCACCGGCCACGTGCCGCACGGGGTGAGTAACGCATAAAGCGGAACCGGGGACCGGGGACCTAGGCGGTCACAAACATCGTCGTCATTCCGGGGCCGTTTTCCGATAACAGCAGATTCCGGGTTCCGCCTTCGGCGGCCCCGGAATGTTGTCCCTCGCGCCGGGTCCCGAGTCCCGAGTCCCGAGTCCCGAGTCCCGAGTCCCGCTACAATAGCCGGCTTCGCCTTGCCCGCCGGAAGCCCCATGGCCCTCGATCCGCTCGATCTCTACGACGTCCGTTCATTGCTCTCCGACGAGGAGCGCATGGTGCAGGACACCGTCGGCCGTTTCGTGGATGAAAAAGTGCTGCCGATCATCGGCGACTGTTTCGACCAGGGCCGCTTCCCGAAGGAGCTGATCCCCGAGATCGCCAATCTCGGCCTGCTCGGCGCGACCATCCCGGAAAAGTACGGCTGCGCCGGCATGAACGGCGTGAGCTACGGCCTGATCTGCCAGGAGCTTGAGCGCGGCGATTCGGGCCTGCGCAGCTTCGCCTCGGTGCAGAGCTCGCTGTGCATGTACCCGATCTACGCCTACGGCAGCGAAGAGCAGAAGACGCAGTACCTGCCGCAGATGGCGGCGGGCGAGGTCATCGGCTGCTTCGGGCTGACCGAGCCGCACGGCGGTTCCGACCCGGCCAACATGAAGACGAACGCGAAGAAGGATGGCGGCGACTGGATCATCAACGGCGCCAAGATGTGGATCACCAACGGCAACCTCGCGCACATCGCGATCGTCTGGGCGCAGACCGAGGACGGCATCCAGGGCTTTATCGTGCCGACCGACAGCGCCGGCTTCACCGCGCAGGAAGTGCACAAGAAGATGAGCCTGCGCGCCTCGGTCACTTCCGCGCTGTTCTTCGACAACGTGCGCGTGCCCGAAGCCAACCGCCTGCCCAACGTGAAGGGCCTCAAGGGTCCGCTGGGCTGCCTGACCCAGGCCCGCTACGGCATCACCTGGGGCCCGATCGGCGCCGCGCAGGCTTGCCTCAAAGAAGTGCTCGACTACACGAAGGAGCGCATCCTGTTCAATCGGCCGCTCGCCGCCAACCAGGCGATCCAGTTGAAGATGGCCGACATGGCCCGGCGCATCACCACCGCGCAGCTGCTCTCGCTGCAGCTCGGCCGGCTGAAGGACGCCGGCAAGATGCAGCCGACGCAGGTCTCGCTGGCCAAGTGGAACAACGTGCGCATGGCGCTGGACATCGCGCGCGAGTGCCGTGACATCCTGGGCGGCGCCGGCATCACCACCGAGCACGCCGCGATCCGCCATGCGCTGAACCTGGAGTCCGTGATCACGTACGAGGGCACCGAGACGGTGCATCAGCTCGTCGTGGGCCGCGAACTGACCGGGATCAACGCGTTCTGAGGCGAGCGGTTCAGGTCGGTGCGGCAACAATCGCGCGCACGTCGCTACAGGAGAGATGAAATGAAACACCTCAAGATCGCCACCGCGTTCGCCGCGTCCGCGCTGTTCGCAAGTGCCAGTGCCTTCGCCGCGGTCAATGCGGATGCGATTCACCTCGCGGTGGATTCGCTGCTGGTGGCCAGCAGCAAGATGTCGGTCGTGAATGCGATCCGCAAGAACGGCAAGCCGCCTTCCACCAATGCCGAGGCGCGCCTGGGTGCGCCTTCCGCCATGACGACGACCGAGATCAGCGGCATCGTGGTGAACAAAGGCGGCGTGCTGGATGTGTACCTCGCTCCGGTGACCGGCACCGATCATGGGCTGGTGCAGTACACGCCGAAAATCGTCACGACCAAGAAGGGCAAGGACGCGGTGGAGTTTTCCTGCACCAGTCCGAACATCCCGGAGATCGCCACGATCGCTCCGGCCTGCAAGTATCAGCCCGCCAACCAGCCGGCGAGCGCGCCGAAGAAGAAGTGATCGGCGATGAGCGCCGGAATCGCCGAGCAGCCCGCCACGCACTACGGCCCGGTGCTGGAGACCGAGCGCCTGATGCTGCGCGTACCGCGCGCCGAGGATTTCGAACGCTACGCGCAGATGCTGGGTAGCGAGGAGGCCGCACGCTACATCGGCGGCCACCTTGAACGCGCGCCCGCGTGGCGCCGCTTCCTGCAGATGCCGGGTGCCTGGATGGTGCAGAGCTTCGCGATGTTTTCGGTGCTCGACAAGGCCAGCGGCAAATGGCTCGGGCAGGCCGGCCCGTGGAAGCCGGAGGGCTGGCCGGGCAACGAGGTCGGCTGGTCATTCCATCCCGATGCCTGGGGTCGGGGTTACGCCACGGAAGCCGCGACCGCCGCCATGGACTGGGCATTCGAGACGCTCGGCTGGGACGCGGTAATCCACTGCATCGACCCGGCCAATGCGCCATCGCAGCGGCTGGCGCAGCGACTCGGTTCGCGCAATCGCGGAGCAGTGAAGATGCCGCCGCCGTACGAGGGGCTGTCCACGGAAGCGTGGGGCCAGACGCGCGAGGAGTGGCATTCGAACCGCCGCAAGCTAGGGGCACGCGGATGATCACGATCTACGGCAATTCCGTTTCCGGCAACTGCCACAAGCTGCGGCTGCTGTGCGAACAGCTCGGCCGCGAATACCGCTGGATCGAGATCGACAACACGCGCGGGCAGACGCATACGCCGGAGTTCCTGGCCAAGAATCCCAACGGCAAGGTGCCGGTGATCGAGCTGGAGGATGGCCGCATCCTCGCCGAATCCAATGCGATCCTCTGCTGGCTGGCGGAGGGCACGGAGTACTTCGGTGGCGATGCGTGGCAGCGCGCGCAAACACTGAGCTGGATGTTCTTCGAGCAGTACAGCCATGAGCCGTACGTCGCGGTCGCGCGTTTCATCCGCGGCTGGACGCCGGGCGATTCGCCGCGCCGCGCGGAACTGCCCAAGTGCATCGAGCGCGGCAACGCGGCGCTCGCGGTGATGGAAAAGCATCTTTCGTCGAACCAATGGTTCAGCGGCGCGCGTTACGGCATCGCCGACATCGCGCTGTTCGCCTACACGCATTGCGCGGCGGATGGCGGTTTCGACCTTTCGCGGTATCCGCAGGTTTCGCGCTGGCTCGATCGCGTGTGCGCGACCCCGCGCTTCGTGCCGATGCCACCGGTCAACGCGGAAGTCGCCGCAAAGTTTGCCGGAAGCTGAAAACAACCTCCCTGTTACTGGATTCCGGCCAGTCCATGGCCGGAATGACGAACGCCATGAATGCACGCACGCCCATTCCCGCCCGCCACAAGGGCTTCAACCGCGCCGAGATCGTCGACCGGAATTTCGTCGAATTCGTCAACGAGTGGCATGGCGAATCGCCTGCGCGGCCGCGCGACGACGCGCCGGTGTTGCCCGGCAGCGAATGCAGCGTCCGCGATTTCCGCGAGCTGTTCGAATCGCAACTGATCTCGCGGCACCTCGATCTGATGGCGCGCGTGCTGCGCGTGCAGAACAAGGTGTTCTACACCATCGGTTCGTCGGGCCACGAGGGCAACGCGATGGTGGCGCGGCTGACGCGCCACACCGATCCGGCGTTCCTGCACTACCGTTCCGGCGCCTTCATGGCCGAGCGTTTCCGGAAACTGCCCGGGATGGATCCCGTGATGGACTCGGCGCTGTCGTTCGCGGCGAGCAAGGAAGATCCCGCTTCCGGCGGCCGGCACAAGGTATGGGGCAGCAAGCCGTTGTGGGTCTTGCCGCAGACTTCCACGATTGCCTCGCACCTGCCGAAGGCATTCGGCACGGCGGTGGCGATCGAACAGGCGCGGCGCATTGACCATGAATTGCCGGTACCCGAAGATTCGATTGCGATCTGCTCGTTCGGCGATGCGTCCTCCAACCACGCCACCGCGCAGACCGCGTTCAACGCCGCTGCATGGACGGCGTACCAGAAGCTGCCGGCGCCCGTGCTGTTCGTATGCGAGGACAACGGCATCGGCATTTCGGTGAAGACCCCGAGCGGCTGGGTCGCCAACAACTTCCGCGATCGCAAGGATCTCGATTACTTCTTTGCCGACGGCCTGGATCTCGCCGAAGGTTACGCGCAGGTCGCGCGCGCGGTGGAACATTGCCGCGGCACGCGTCGTCCCACCTTCCTGCATCTGCGCACGATGCGCGCAATGGGCCACGCCGGCACCGACTTCGAAATCGAATGGCGCTCGATCGAGGAACTGGTCGCGCTGGAAGCGACCGATCCGCTGCTGCGCTCGGCGGCGATCGCGCTGGAGTCCGGCCTGTATTCGCGCGAGGTGCTGCAGGAGCAATACGAAGCCATCCGCAAGAAGTGCTTCGCTGCAGCCGAAGAAGCCGATCGCCGCCCGCGCCTGAAAACGCTTGCCGAAGTGGTGAAGCCGCTGGCGCCGTACACGCCGAAGAAGGTCAAGGCCGAAGCGCAGCGTGCCGACTTCGCCGACAAGCGCGCCGCGGTGTTCGGCGGCGAGGACAAGCTGCCCGAGAATTTGCCTCCGCGGCATCTGGCCATCCAGATCAACCAGGCGCTGCACGACCTGATGGCGAAGTATCCCGAGTCGCTGCTGTTCGGCGAGGACGTGGCGCAGAAGGGCGGCGTCTACACGGTCACCAGGGGTTTGCAGAAGGCCTTCAAGGGTTCGCGCGTGTTCAACACGCTGCTGGACGAGACCATCATCCTGGGCCTCGCGCAGGGCTACGCCAACATGGGAATGCTGCCGATCCCGGAGATCCAGTATCTCGCCTATTTCCACAACGCCTGCGACCAGATCCGCGGCGAGGCTGCATCCTTGCAGTTCTTCTCCAACGACCAGTACCGCAATCCGATCCTGCTGCGCATTGCATCGCTCGGCTACCAGAAGGGATTCGGCGGACACTTCCACAACGACAACTCGATCGCCGCGCTGCGCGATATCCCGGGGCTGGTGGTCGGCTGTCCTTCGCGTGGTGACGACGCCGCGACGATGCTGCGCACGATGGCCGCGCTGTGCAAGGTGGACGGCCGCGTATGCGTGTTCCTGGAACCGATCGCGTTGTACATGACCAAGGATCTGTACGAAGCGGGCGACGGCGCGTGGCAGTTCGCCTATCCGCCGCCGTCTGACGCGATGGCGCTGGGCGAGGGGCGCGTCTACAACGAGGATGCGAAGGACCTGGTGATCTTCACCTTCGGCAACGGCGTGCCGATGGCGCTGCGCGCGGCGCGCGAGATCGAACAGAAACTGAAGTGGCAGGTGCGCGTGGTGGACCTGCGCTGGCTGGTGCCGCTGAACGAGAAGTTCATCGCCGGACAGGCGAAGTCGGCCCAACGCATCATCGTTCTGGACGAAGGTCGCCGCAGTGCCGGCGTGGGCGAGGGCATCATCACCGCGATCGTGGAAGCGGGGCTGGGCAAGACGCCATTGAAGCGCGTGGTCGGCGCCGACACCTACACGCCACTGGCGGGCGCTGCGCTGCTGGTGTTGCCAGGCGAGGGCGACGTCGTTGCGGCGGCGGAAGGATTTCCGCCGGCATCGGGAATGGATCGAAACTGACGCAGGGCGGACATCGTCCGTCGTTTCATCCGCCTCTTCGCTGATCGGCGGGCAGTGCCCGCCCTACAACTTCTCATGAATCCGGAATCCGCGGTCACGACCGTTCAACATCCCGAGGACCGCACGCGCTTCAGCGTGCTCGGCGCGATCAGCTTTTCGCACCTGCTCAACGACATGATGCAGTCGTTGATCATTGCGATCTATCCGCTGCTGAAGGGCGATTTCCATCTCAGCTTTTTCCAGATCGGCGCGATCACGCTGACCTTCCAGTTGACTGCGTCGCTGCTGCAGCCGGTGGTCGGCATGGTGACGGACAAGCGGCCGATGCCGTACTCGTTGCCGATCGGCATGTGTTTCACGCTCAGCGGCCTGGCCTTGCTGTCGGTCGCGCCGTCCTATGCCATTCTGCTGGGCGCGGTGGCGCTGGTCGGCTGCGGCTCTTCGGTGTTCCACCCCGAATCCTCGCGCGTGGCGCGGCTGGCTTCCGGTGGGCGCTTCGGGCTCGCGCAATCGGTGTTCATGATCGGCGGCAACACCGGCTCGGCGCTCGGGCCGCTGCTCGCAGGCTGGGTGGTGTTGCGTTACGGCCGCGGCAGCGTCGGCTGGGCCACGCTGATCGCCTTGCTCGCGATCGTGGTGCTGCTGCAGGTCGGCCGCTGGTACAGCGTGCATCTCAACGAACGCCGGCATCGCAAGGTCGCCGAAGGCCCGCGTTATCCCAGGCCGCTGGTTGTCCGCACGATCGGCGTGCTGCTGCTGCTGCTCTTTTCCAAATACTTCTACCTCGCCAGCATTAGCAGTTATTACGAGTTCTACCTGATCCACCGTTTCGGCCTGACCGCGCGCGATGCGACCCTCCACCTGTTCATCTTCCTCGCCGCGGTGGCCATCGGCAGCATGATCGGCGGCCCGATCGGCGATCGCATCGGCCGCAAGACGGTGATCTGGGTGTCGATCCTGGGCGTGGCGCCATTCACGCTGCTGCTGCCGCACGTCGGGCTCGCATGGACCACCGTTTTGAGCGTGGTGATCGGCATCGGCATCGCTTCCGCGTTCCCGGCGATCATCGTCTACGCGCAGGACATGGTGCCGCACCGCATCGGCGTGATGTCGGGCCTGTTCTACGGATTCTCGTTCGGCATGGGCGGCATCGGCGCGGCCGTGCTCGGCGTGATTGCCGACCATTACGGCATCGTGTTCGTGTACGACATCTGCGCGTTCCTGCCGCTGCTCGGCGTGCTGGCGGTCTTCCTGCCGGACATCCGGCCACCTGCACGCAAGCCGGCATAGTCCGATCGGCGCTCAGTGGCACTCGGCGCCGATCGAAATGGCCGTCGCGCACTGGGCGATGCTCGCCGGTTCCGCAAGCTTCTTCTGATCCGTCGGCTTCGGCCCCTGCACCACGCGCACCAGGTGCTTCGGCTTCAGGTATTTCCTGAAAGCATCCTGCACCTGCTGCGCGGTGAGGTGCAGGTAGTGATCCGCCGCGACCATCGGCTGGTTCAGCGGCTGGCCCTTGTAGCTCCAGTTGAGCAGGGCGCGCGCGATCCGGTTCACCGACGACACCTCCACCGGGATCGAGCGGATCTCGTACTGGCGCGCGTTGTCGAGTTCAGTCGCGGTGACCGGCATCGTCTGCATCGCCAGGATGTTGTTGAGCACCAGCTGGTTCACCGGCGCGACCTTGTCCGGGTCGCTGCCGTATTGCACGTAGAAGATCGAGCGCGAACGGTCGAACTGCATGCCCGAGCCCGCGCCGTAGGCGTAGCCGTGTCGCACGCGCACGTCCACCATCAGCCGCGACGCGAAGCCGTTACCGCCGAGCACGTCGTTGCCGAGCGTGAGCGCGTAGCGATCCGGGTCGTGCAGGTTCAGATCCAGCGTCTGACCGATCAGCACCTGGTCCTGGGATGCGAATGGATTGGGCACCACGGTGTAGCCGGGCGGATTCAACGGGACGGGTTTCGGAATGACGTCCGGCTTCGGTCCGTTCGCCTTCCATGCACCGAAATATTTCTCGACCGCGGCTTTCGCCTGGTCCGGCGTGACGTCGCCGACGATCACGATCGTGGTCATGTCGGGACGATAGGTTTGCGCGAAGTAGTCCTTGACGTCCTGCAAGGTGAGCGCGTTGACGCTCTGCGGCGTGGCCTGTCGCAGTCCGGAATCGCCTTGCGGCAACAAGCCTTCCTTCAGCGCGCGGAACATCTTGTATTCCGGCGACTGCAATTCACCGGCCAGCGTGCGCGCCAGCGTTTGCTGCTGGATCCCGAACGCGGCCTGCGGCAGCGCCGGATGCAATTCATTGTCGGCCAGCAGGCGCATGCCTTCATCGAATGAATCGCTCGGCACCGCCAGTGCGAAATCCGCGCCGCCTGACTGGCTGGCCGCGATCGCATCCAGTTGCTTGTGGAACGCGTCGCGGTCGAGCGTGGTCGTGCCGTAGTCGAACAGCGAATCCAGTAGCCGGCCCACGCCGTCCTGGCCTTTCGGTTCCTGCAAGTGGTCGTCGTGGTCGATGTGGCCGACCACGGTGACGGTCTTGCTGATCGTTTCCGGCTGCACGACCAGGGTGATGCCGTTGGCGAGCTTCATCGACACCGGATCGAGCGTCCAGTGCGGCATCTCCAGCTTGCCCAGCGATTGCGCGGCCCACTCGGGCAGCGGCACGTCCAGCTTGTCGTTGCCCGCGAACTTCTCGCTGCCGCCGAAGCCCGCGCTCTCCGGCGGACGTTCGCCGTTGTTGCTGGGCGTGAGCACCACGGTGATGCGCGCATCCGGCTTGATGTATTCGCGCGCGACGCGATTGACGTCGGCGACGGTAACTTTCGCAAGCTGCGCCTGTGCTTCTTCCGGCGAATCCAGCCCCTGCCACGCCAGCGCCTGCGACCAGGCGCTCGCCAGCGTCACCGCGCTGTTCTTCTGGAATTCCGCCTGCGCGGCTTCGGCGCGTTTGGCCGCTTCCACCAGTTCCGGCGAAACGCCATTCTTCAGCAGCGCGTCCACCACGTCCTGAAGATGCTGCTGTGCCTGCTTCGAATCGCCGCCCTTGGGAAACCCGACTTCCAGCGCACCGATGCCGCCGCGCGTGAACGGTTGGAGTTGCGCATCCGCGCTCAGCACCTTGCCCTGCGCCGCGAGTTCCGACAAGCCGCTGCGCGGGTTGTTGAGCACGTCCATCAGGATCTGCACCGCGGCGTAGTCGTCGGTGCGCATGCCCGGCATCCGGTAGAGGAATTGCACGCTGCCCGTGCCTTGCGGGGTGAGCGTGCGAATCGTCTGCGGCTTTACCGGCTGCAGCACCACCGGCGTGCGCTCCGGCGTGGCGTGGCTCGGGATTTTTCCGAACAGCTCCTTCACCTTGGCCAGCGTGGCCTGCGGATCCACGTCGCCCACGATCACCAGGATCGCGTTGTTGGGCACGTACCAGTTGTCGTAGAAGCTGTGCAGCACGTTGGCCGTGGTCTTGTCGAACGTGGGTCGCGTGCCGAGCGGGTCGAGTTCGTAGCCGGTGCCGCCATACAGCGCGGCTTCCGCCTTTTCGAATGCAAGGAAGCCCGGATCGGAAATGTCGCGCGAGACCTCCTGCTCGATCGCGCCTTTCTCCGCGTCCCAATCCTTGGCGGTCAGCAGCGCGCCGCGCATACGCGTGGATTCGATGTGCAGCAGGATGTCGAGGTACTGCGCGGGGGCGACGAAGTAATACTGGGTCGCATCCGCCGTGGTGAACGCGTTGTTGTCGCCGCCCATCTTGCCGGTCATCTCGTTCAACTGCGCGCCCGTCAGGCCTTTCGCATCGCGGAACATCATGTGCTCGAGCGCATGCGCGGTGCCGGGAAAACCTTTCGGCGTTTCGTAACCGCCGGCGAGATAGGTGATCTGCGTGGTCACCATCGCGCTCAGCGTGTCGCGCACGATCACCACGCGCAGGCCGTTGTCGAGCGTGGCGCGCGTGACGGTGGTCGGATTCGCGGCAGCCGCATCCGGCCGGGCGAGCGCCAACGGCGAGGTCAGCGCAAACGCCAGCAAAAAAAGAATTGACTTGGACAGACGAAAATTCATCGAAGCATTCCTTTGTTCGTAGTAAGGCGGACACCGTCCGCCGGGTGCAACCGGGACCGCGGGGAGGGGCAATGCCCGCGCTACATTCCAACCACGCGCGGCTCGGGTTCCAGCTCGACGCCGAAACGCTCGCGAACGCCTTCGCGGACGCGTTGCGCCAGCGCCCACAGTTGCGCGCCGGTCGCGTTGCCACGGTTCACCAGCACCAGCGCGTGACGTTCGGAGATGCCTGCATCGCCTTCGCGCGTGCCCTTGAAACCGGCCGCTTCGATCAGCCACGCAGCGGACAGTTTGGCATGCGTGGCCTCGATGGGCCAAAGCGGAAGGGGGGGGTGCTCGCGTTTCAATGCTTCCGCCTGTGCTCGCGCCACGACCGGATTCTTGAAGAAGCTGCCCGCATTCGGAATCAGTGCGGGATCGGGCAGCTTGCGCGTGCGAAGCCGAACCACGGCTTCCGCGACCTGGGCGGACGTTGGTTTCGCTTCGATGCCCATTGCCGCGAGTTCCTCGCGCACGCCGGCATAATCCAGTACCGGCTCGCGTTGCTTCGGCAGGTCGAGTTGCAGCGAGGTGATCAGCCAGCGATCCGGTTCGCGCTTGAAGCGCGAGTCGCGGTAAGCGAAGGCACATTCGCTCTTCGCAAATCGCGCGATGCGGTGTTCCCGGAAGTCGAAGGCCTCGACCGCGTGCACGAATGGATCGAGTTCCACGCCGTAAGCGCCGATGTTCTGCACCGGCGCGGCGCCCGCCGTGCCGGGGATCAGGCTGAGGTTTTCCAGCCCGCACAGGCCATGCGCCAGCGACCAGCGCACCACCTCGTTCCAGTGCTCGCCCGCGGCGATGCGCACGCGCGCGGAGCCTGCATCTTCTGCCAGGGTTTCGATGCCGCCGGTCTTCAGCGTCACGACCAGTCCGTCGAAATCGCCGGCGAACAACACGTTGCTGCCTTCGCCGAGCACCAGCGTTCGCATCCCGCGCACCGCCGGCCAGTCGAGCAGCTTCTGCAGCGCATCCGTATCGCGCACTTCCGCCAGCAACGCCGCCCGCGCATCCACCCGCAGCGTGTTGCGCGCGCGCAGGCTGGCGTCTTCGATAAGCGAATACCCGCCCATATCTACAGGCTTTATCGCTACGGCAAAGCTTGCTCCCTCCCCTTCAAGGGGAGGGTTGGGGTGGGGATGGTGTGTATCGCGCCCGCTCATGCGCTCGCTTCGGATGTGGCCCGCTGGCGCCGGATCTCTTCCACGCATTCGGTGATCAGCCACGGCCCGCGATAGACCATGCCGCTGTAGATCTGCACCAGCGTGGCGCCGGCATCCAATTTTTCCGTGGCATCGCTGCCGGAAAGAATGCCGCCCACTCCGACCAGCGGAATTTTTCCGGCGATGCGTTGCGCCATGCCGCGCAGGATCGTCGTGGATTTTTCGAACAGCGGTTTGCCGGAGAGTCCGCCGGTTTCGCTGGCCAGCGGCTCGTCCGCGATCGCGGAATGGTCGATCGTGGTGTTGGTGCAGATCAGCCCGTCCAGGCCGGCATCCAGCACCGCCTTTGCGATCGCATCCATCTGCGCATCGTCGAGGTCGGGCGCGATCTTCAGCAGCAGCGGCTTGTTCGATCGGTGTTGTGATGCAAGTTGCTCGTGACGCTCACGCAGCACGCCGAGCAGGCGTGGCAATTCGTCGGCGCCCTGCAGATCGCGCAGGCCTTTCGTGTTCGGCGAAGAAATATTGACCGTGACGTAGGACGCCAGCGGATAGACGCGTTCGAGGCAATGGAGATAATCGTCGATCGCGCGCTCGTTGGGTGTGACGGCATTCTTGCCGATGTTGATGCCCAGCACGCCGCGCCAGCTCGCGCCCTGCACGTTGCGCAGCAGCGCGTCCACACCGTCGTTGTTGAAGCCCAGCCGGTTGATGATGGCCTCGTGCTGCGGCAACCGGAACATGCGCGGGCGCGGATTGCCCGGCTGCGGTTTCGGCGTGATGGTGCCGATTTCGATGAAACCGAAACCCAGCGCGCCGAGCGCATCCAGGTGCTCACCGTTCTTGTCCAGTCCGGCCGCGAGCCCGACAGGATTGGGAAACTCGATCCCGAACGCGCGGACGGGAAAATCCTTCGGCGGCGCGTGCGCGACCATGCGCATCAGGCCGCTGCGCTGCGCGACCCCGAGGCCATACAAGGTCCAGCGATGCGCGGTTTCCGCGTCCAGTGCAAACAGCAGCGGGCGGATGGTGTCGTACATGCCTAGCCGTTGAGGCCTTGGCCGCCGTCCACGCACAGGGTCTGGCCGGTGATCCAGCCGGCGCAGGGCGAAGCCAGGAACAACGCGACCTGCGCCACTTCCTCCGCCGTCCCGTAGCGGCCGAAGGGAATGCTCGCGCGTATCGCGGCATAACGCGGCGGATCATCCTGCCGGATGCGATCCCACACGCCGCCCGCGAACTCGATCGAGCCCGGCGCGATGGCGTTGACGCGGATGCGGTGTTCGGCCAGTTCCAGCGCCTGCGAGGTGGTGTAGTGGCTGAGCGCCGCCTTCATGGCCGCGTACGGTGGCCCACTGCGGCGCGGATGGAATGCCGCGATCGAACTGGTGTGCAGGATGCTGGCGTGCGGCGAATGCTTCAGGTGCGGCAATGCCACGCGCGAGGCGCGCACCGCGGCCATCAGGTCGATGTTGAAGTTCGCCAGCCAAGCCTCGTCGGTTTCCTCGAAACCGTAACCGGTGGCATTGTTGACCAGCACGTCGAGGCCGCCCATCGCCTTCGCTGCGGCAGCGATCCAGTTTTCAATCTCGTCGGGGTTCGCGAGGTCGCACGGTTGCGTGTGCAACCGATCCGAGGACGAACCGGCATCCTTGCGCAACTGGTCCAGGCCATCCTGCCCGCGCGCGCAGACCGAAACCTTTGCGCCGGCTTCGAGGAACTCCAGTGCGATCGCGCGCCCGATGCCGCGACTGCCCCCGGCGATGGCGATGCGGTAACCGGTGAACTCGAAGGGCGTGGTCATCGCGCGGCCTTTCATTGAAGAGCTGGATTCCGGGTTCCGTCCGCGATGGATCCGCGAACGGCCCCGGAATGACGGCTGGAGTTTATGCTCCCGAGTCCCGAGTCCCGAGTCCCGAGTCCCGAGTCCCGAGTCCCGAGTCCCGAGTCCCGAGTCCCGAGTCCCGAGTCCCGAGTCCCGAGTCCCGAGTCCCGAGCCTCAAAAATCGAACTTGATGCCCTGTGCCAACGGCAACGCATCCGACCAGTTGATCGTATTGGTCTGCCGGCGCATGTACACCTTCCACGCATCGGAGCCGGATTCGCGGCCGCCGCCGGTTTCCTTCTCGCCGCCGAAGGCGCCGCCGATCTCGGCGCCCGAAGTGCCGATGTTGACGTTGGCGATGCCGCAGTCGGAACCGGCCGCCGAAAGGAAGCGCTCGGACGACTTCACGTTGTTGGTGAAGATCGCCGACGACAGACCCTGCGGCACCGCGTTCTGCATCGCGATCGCCTCGTCCAGCGAACCGAACGGCATTACGTACAGGATCGGCGCGAAGGTTTCGGTCTGC
>DASSEW010000028.1:0-4298 GCA_035695065.1 Rhodanobacteraceae bacterium
ATCCTGGTGGACGGCGCGATCTTCATGGTGGAGAACATCTACCGGCAGATCGCGTTGCGACACGATTCGGACATGCCGCTCCACATCCGCGACATCGTGATCGACGCGGCATCCGAAGTGGATCGTCCGCTGGTCTACGCCGTGGCGGTGATCGTGGCGAGCTTCCTGCCGATCTACGTGCTGACCGGCCCGTCCGGCACGCTGTTCAAGCCGATGGCCGACACCATGATCTACGCGCTGGTCGGCTCGCTGCTGGTGACGCTCACCCTGTTGCCGGTGCTGTGCGCCCTGCTGATGCGCCGCGGCGTGCGCGAGCGGCGCAACGCGATTTTCGAAAGGATCAAGTCCGGTTACACGCGCTGGCTGGATGCCAGTCTCGCGCGGCCGTGGCGCACATCCGTCATCCCGGCGATCCTGCTCGGGCTCTCGCTGCTGCTGGTGCCGAGCATCGGCGCGGAATTCATGCCGCACCTGGACGAAGGCTCGCTGTGGGTGCGCGCGACGATGCCCTACACGATTTCCTTCGACGAGGCGGCGAAGATCACGCCGCAGATCCGCACCATCCTGCGTTCGTTCCCGGTCGTCACCACGGTCACGTCGGAACTGGGGCGTCCCGACGACGGCACCGATGCGACGGGCTTCTTCAACGTGGAGTTCTTCGTCGGGCTGAAACCGTATTCGCAATGGAAAGGCGCCTACCGCGACAAGGCCGCGCTGATCGCAGCGATGGACAAGAAGCTGCAGGCCTTCCCCGGCATCCAGTTCAACTACACGCAGCCGGCTGAAGACGCGGTCGACGAAGCCGAAACCGGTTTGAAGAGCGCGCTGGCGGTGAAGGTGTTCGGCCCCGACCTGCAGACCCTGCAGGACAAGGGCAAGGCGATAAAGGAAGTGCTGGCGCACGTGCGCGGCATCACCGATGTGACGCTGGTGCACGAGCTTGGCCAGCCCAGCCTGACCATCAAGATCGACCGCGCGAAGATCGCGCGTTACGGCCTGAACGTTTCCGATGTGAACGGCCTGATCGAAACCGCGATCGGCGGCAACGTGGCGACGCAGGTCGTGCAGGGCGAGCGCGAATTCGACCTGGTCGTGCGGCTGGCCCAGCGCTACCGCGACAACCCGCAGGAGATCGGCAACATCCCGGTCGCCACGCCGTCGGGCGCACAGATCCCGCTGAAGGAACTGGCCGACATCGAGGAAACCAACGGCGCGTCCTTCATCTACCGCGAAAACGACTCGCGCTACATCGGCGTGCAGTTCTCGGTGGAAGGCCGCGACCTTGCCGGTGCCGTGCAGGACGCGATGCGGCAGGTCGCGAAATCGGTGAAATTGCCGCAAGGCTATCGCCTCGACTGGGGCGGCGAGTACAAGGAATACACCGCCTCGCGCGCGCAGATGAACGTGATCCTGCCGCTCACGGTGCTGCTGATCTTCGCGCTGCTGTTCGTGCTCTACGGCAACTTCAAGTTCCCGTTCATCACCGTGCTGGGCGTGGTGCTGTCCGCGCCGTTCGGTGGCCTGCTCGCGCTGTGGCTGACCGGCACGCCGTTTTCGGTGTCGTCCGGCATCGGCTTCATCGTGCTGTTCGGCGTGTCGGTGCTGACCGGCGTGGTGTACGTGTCCTACGTCAACGAATTGCGCCGCGACGGCATGAGCGTGGATGGCGCGATCCGCGAAGGCGCGATCCTGCGCCTGCGCCCGATCATGATGACCGCGTTGGTCGCGGCATTGGGTCTGCTGCCCGCCGCGATCGCCACCGGCGTGGGCACCGATTCGCAGCGTCCTTTCGCGCTGGTGATCGTGTGCGGCATGCTCTCGCGGCTGGTGCTCGGCGTGTTCGTGATGCCGGCGCTGTATGCGCTGGTCGCTCGGCCGAATGATCGGCTGCAAGTTTGATTGCGAACGTAGGGCGGGAGTAGCGAAGCGCATCCCGCCATCACGCGCCGCGAGTTCGGTCAAAGGCGGGATACGCCGCTGCGCGGCTCCCGCCCTACGCTCTCAAGCTGCTTCGCTTTCCACCCGCTCCAGCGTGCCGATCGAATGGCCCTGCTCGGCGAGGTATTCCAGCCAGCGGTTGAGGAAGGAGTTCATGCGCAGCCGGTGCTGCAGCACGTTGCGCGCCGGCGCGAACGGCCCGAGCACCTGCCAAAGCTCGCGGCCGGGCTGGCAATGCAGCGCCTCCGTCGTGTGCGCATCGAGGTACATGCGCAATTGTGCCGACGGCGCCGGCTGGCCGGTGGCGGCGTCCAGCACCGCATAGCTCAATCCGATCTCGATCGTGTACGGATGGCGCTCCTGGATCGAGAGCCGCAAATCCAACCCATCGCCCACGCTGGAAACGTATTCGCCGACCTGCAAACGCTGCGGCGCGAACATGCGGATGAGGCGCTGGTGGTTCTCGGTGTACAAACCCATCAACCAGGCGAAGCGGCCCGGCAACAGTGCGCTTGCGCGCGAGGCGTGACGCGGAAATCTGGTGCTGACATACATCGTTGACATGGTCCGATCTTAGCGCAGGAATTCACCCGCGCACGTCTTGTTTTTTTCGCAAAAAGAGTTCACGGTATGGGTCTGGCGCGCGCGGAATATTCCGCGCGTTTTTTGTGCGCGAGATCTCATCCGCCGGCTTGGCAATCTTCGTAGGAGCGCGCCTGCGCGCGACCATAACAGCCAGGAGCCTGCTTGCAGGCGACCGAGGCGCGAGAGCGCCGGCTGAGATTCGGCACTCCGCGGAACAGCGCGCAAGTCCGAACCCTCACCCCTGCCCCTCTCCCGAGGGGGAGAGGGGTTCAAGAGCTAGAACATGTGCCGCTCGATCCCGAGATGCGCCAGGATCTTGCTCGCGATCTCCTCGATGGATGTGGAGGTCGTGTTGAGCGAAGGCAAGTTCTCGCGGCGGAACAATTGATCGGCCAGCGCCAGTTCGCGCTTGCACTGCTCGAGCTTCGCATAGCCGCTGCCCGGCCGGCGCGCCTCGCGCACCTGCGCCAGCCGGTTGGCATCGATGGTCAGGCCGAACAGCCGGTTGCGGCATGACTTCAGCCGTGCCGGCAGCATGTCGCGTTCGAGGTCTTCCTCGGTGAGCGGATAATTCGCCGCCCTGATGCCGTAATGCAGCGCCATGTACAGGCACGTCGGCGTCTTGCCCACGCGCGACACGCCCACCAGCACCACGTCGGCTTCCTGGTAATTGGGATCGATGCCGTCATCGTGCGCCAAGGCGTAATTGGTCGCGTTGATGCGCGCTTCGTACTGGGCGAAATCCACCATGCCGTGAGCGCGATTGACCGCGCCCGAGCGCCGCGTGCCCAACTCCTGTTCCAGCGTGCCGATGAAGGGCGCCAGCACGTCGATCATCAGGGCGCCGGATTCGGCGATGATCTCGCACAGCGCAGTATCCACCACCGTGTTGACGACGATCGGCCGCTCGCCGTTCTGCGCATAGACGGTCTTGATGCGCAACGCGGCGGCCTCGGCCTTCTCCTTGTCGTCCACGAAGGCGATGCGGTGCCCCTCGAACTTGACGCCCTCGAACTGCGCCAGGATCGAGTTGCCGATGGTCTCGGCCGTGATGCCGGTGGAGTCGGAGATGAAGAAGACCGTCTTGCGATCGCTCATGCGGGGGCTCCGTGCGGGCGCCCAGTTTAGCCCAGCGCCGTGCCCTCTCCCGGGCGGCCGCCGGAAGGAAAGGATTCAGCTTTGTGCTTGTCCAGCTCACCTCCGCACGGCGACAATAGGGAACTCTGCAACTTGCTGGCATGGAGATGGCCGTGAGCGAACTCGTCCTTTGGCTGGACAACCTGGGCATGAAAGACCTTGCCAAGGTCGGCGGCAAGAACGCGTCCCTGGGCGAGATGATCGGCAACCTGGCCGAACTCGGGGTGTCGGTGCCGGGCGGCTTCGCCACGACCGCGGACGCCTACAAGCAGCACCTGCACGACACCGGGCTCGACAAGCGCATCGCCGCGCGCATGAAGGACCTCGACGTCGAGAACGTGGATGCGCTCGCCGCCGCCGGCAAGGAGATCCGCGGCTGGATCGCCGACGAGGCGTTGCCGAAGGACCTGGAACAGGCCATCCGCGACGCCTACAGGAAGCTGTGCAAGGACACCGGCTCCGACGACATCGCCGTGGCGGTGCGCTCTTCCGCCACCGCCGAAGATTTGCCCGACGCCAGCTTCGCCGGCCAGCAGGAAACTTACCTCAACGTCCAGGGCCGCGAGGCGCTGCTGGAGACCTGCCGCCGCTGCTTCGCCTCGCTCTTCACCGACCGCGCCATCTCCTCCCGCGCCGAC
>DASSEW010000029.1:0-24179 GCA_035695065.1 Rhodanobacteraceae bacterium
CTTGTCGCGCCAAAGCGCCATGCCGGGACGCTCGGTGGCGACGATCGTTTCCCGCGAGAGGAAGAACGTGGTGTCCATCATGTCGAACCCCAGCCCCTTCGCGGCACAACGTTCGAGGCGGCGCGGCACGTCGGGATCCTCGGCAAAGCCGAAGCGCAGCGTCACCCGGTAGAAACCGTGCTGCAAATCCTCGATCTGGACGCGCTCGCCGGGTTCCGCAAACGGCGTCTCCAGGGTGTCGCCGGTCAGGATCACGTTGCGCTCGTGCAGCACCTTGTTGTGTTTCAAATTGTGCAGCAGCGCGTGCGGCACCGCTTCGGCGTTGCTGGTCAGGAACACCGCGGTGCCGGCCACGCGCGTCGGCGGATGTTCGACGATGCTGGCGATGAACGGTTCCAGCGCCAGGCCGCTCTGCTTGATCTCGCGCATCACCAGCTCGCGTCCGCGCCGCCAGGTGGTGAGGACGACGAACAGCGCGACGCCCAGCACCAGCGGGAACCAGCCGCCGTCCGGGATCTTCAGCGTGTTGGCGCCGAAGAACGAAAGATCGATGGTGAGGAACACCAGCCCGACCACGAGGATGCGGCCGAGGCCCCAGTTCCACATCCGCAGCGCCACGACCAGGAACAGCGTGGTGTCGATCGCCATCGTGCCGGTCACCGCGATGCCGTACGCACCGGCGAGCGCGTTGGACGAACCGAAGCCGATCACCACCAGCACCACCGTGATCAGCAGCAGCCGGTTCACCCACGGCAGGTAGATCTGCCCGATTGCTTCTGTCGAGGTGTGCACGACCTGCATGCGCGGGATGAAGCCAAGCTGGATCGCCTGCCGCGTGATCGAGAACGCGCCGGAGATCACCGCCTGCGATGCGATCACCGCGGCGGCGGTGGCGAGGATAATCATCGGGATGCGACCCCATTCCGGGATCGCGAGGTAGAACGGGTTCTGCGCCGCTTCCGGATGGTGCAGCAGCAATGCTGCCTGGCCGAAATAATTCAACAGCAGACCCGGCATCACGAAGCCGAACCAGGCGATGCGGATCGGCCGCCGGCCGAAGTGGCCCATGTCGGTGTACAGCGCTTCCGCGCCGGTCACGCACAGCACCACCGCGCCGAGCGCGAGGAACCCGCCCCAGCCATGGTGCATGAAGAACTGCACCGCATACCAGGGATCCAGCGCGCGCAGCACCAGCGGATGCTTGAAGATGTTCCATGCGCCGATCGCACCGATCGCCGCGAACCACAGTGCCATCACCGGGCCGAAGACGCGCCCCACTTTTTCCGTTCCGTGCTTCTGGAACCAGAACAGCGCGAACAGCACGATGACCGTCAGCGGCACCACGTAATTCGACAGCGAGGGCGCCGTGACCTGCAGGCCCTCGATCGCCGACAGCACCGAGATGGAAGGCGTGATCACGCCGTCGCCGTAGAACAAGGCAGCGCCCAGGATCGCGAACAGCACCACCATCTTGCGCGTGCGCGGATAGCCGCGGGTGGCGCGCTGGGCCAGCGCCATCATCGCCATGATGCCGCCCTCGCCCTTGTTGTCGGCGCGCATGATGAAGGCGACGTACTTCACCGCCACCACCATCACCAGCGTCCAGGTCACCAGCGACAGGATGCCGAGGATGTTGAGTGTGCCGACCGGCATCCCGTGCTGGCCGTAGAACGCTTCCTTCATGGTGTACAACGGGCTGGTGCCGAGGTCGCCGAACACCACGCCGATCGCGCCGATCACCAGCGCGCGGCGCGCGGCCTGGCTGCGGTCGCCCTCGGCGCCGATGGCCGCATGCTGCTGCGTCTGCGTGCCCATCGTGGTCAGCGTCCCAGTGCGGCGCGCAGCGCCTTGCGGATGATCGCCTCGGAATCATCGCCATCGGCCGCGGCGTCCTTGGCCAGGCGCGCGGCTTCGACCGGTTTGTAGCCGAGCTGCTGCAGCGCGGCGATCGCCTCGTCCTGCGGCGTGCCCGGCGCGCGGCCACCACGCGGCTGCGCGGCGAGTGCTTCCGCATCCACGCGATCGCGCAGCTCCACCACGATGCGCTCGGCCGTCTTCTTGCCGATGCCGGGGATGCGCGTCAGTGCCGTGACATCGGCCTCGTGCACCAACCGCGCGAATTCGCCCGTGCTCACTCCAGACAACACCGCGAGCGCAATCCGCGCGCCGATGCCGCTCACCTTCTGCAGATTGCGGAACAGTGCGCGTTCCTCGTCGCGAAGGAACCCGTACAGCGCCGCGGTATCTTCCTTGATCGCGTAATGCGTCAGCAGCGTGACCTCGCGGCCGGTATCCGGCAGGTCGTAGAGCGTGGACATCGGCACTTCCAGCTCGTAACCCACGCCGTGCACGTCCAGCACGATCCACGGCGGATGCTTGGCGACCAGTGTTCCCCGAAGCCTTCCAATCATGCTGAGGTCCCCGCCCGTTTGGCCCCCACCCTAACCCTCCCCCGCAAGCGGGGGAGGGGACAACAAGCATTTCCTTCCCCCGCCTGCGGGGGAAGGTGCCCGGAGGGCGGATGGGGGCAATTCATCGCCGGCGCCTCCATGCCAGTGCGGGAATGCCGATGCGCTGCGTGCTTGCCTGCGTGTGCGCATGCGTGATCGCCACCGCCAGCGCGTCGGCCGCATCGGCCTGCAACGCGTCGCGCACGCCGAGCAGCACGCCGACCATGTGCTGTACCTGGGCTTTTTCCGCCCGGCCGCCACCGACCACCGCCTGCTTGATCGCGGTCGGTGCGTACTCGTGCACCGGCAGCGCGCGTCCCACCGCCGCGCAGATCGCCGCGCCGCGCGCCTGGCCGAGCGTCAGCGCGGAATCCGCGTTCTTGGCCATGAACACGCGCTCGATCGCGGCTTCCTGCGGGGAATACTGGTCGATGATCGCGGACAACCCTTCGTAGATGCGCGCAAGCCGCTGCGGGAAATCATCCTCGCCGCCGACGTGCAGCGTGGTGTGCAGGACGCAGCGCAACTTGCCGTCGGGATCGGCTTCGATCACCCCCACGCCGGTGCGCAGGCTGCCCGGATCGATCCCGAGGATGCGGAGGCTTTGCATGGACATCGGCTGCCGTGCAGGCCCGGCGTTCACGCGCGCGGCAACGCCGCGTTCGAGTACACGTCCTGCACGTCGTCGAGTTCTTCCAGCCATTCGAGCAGATGGGTGACCTGCTCGGCGTGCTCGCCGGTTACCGCAACCATGTTGTCGGCGCGCAAGGTGACTTCCGCATTGTCCGGCCTCAGGCCGGCAGCCTGCATCGCGTCGCGCACGCTTTCGAAACCGTCGGGGTCGGTCAGCACGTCAATCGAAGCGTCCGCATTCACGACCACGTCTTCCGCCCCGGCCTCGATCGCGGCATCCGTGATTTTCCCTTCGTCCGCGCCGGCCGTGAAAGCAATCACGCCGCGCTTCTTGAACAGGTACGACACCGAACCTTCGGTGCCCATGTTGCCGCCGAACTTGCCGAACGCGTGGCGCACGTCGGCGACGCTGCGCTGGCGATTGTCGGTGACGCAATCCACGATCACCGCGACGCCCCCGGGTGCGTAACCCTCGTAGCGGACTTCTTCGTAGGTTACGCCTTCGAGTTCGCCGGTGGCTTTCTTGATCGCGCGCTCGATGGTGTCCTTGGTCATGTTGGCGTCGAGCGCCTTGTCGATCGCGGTGCGCAGACGCGGATTGCCGGCCGGGTCGCCGCCACCGGCGCGCGCGGCGACGCTGATCTCGCGCGACAGCTTGGTGAACATGCGACCGCGACGCGCGTCTTCCGCGTTCTTGCGGCCTTCGATGGATGGACCCCGACCCATGATGCACTTCCACTGAATAGGCAAGCGGAGGATTTTAACCGGAATGCGTAGGGCGGGCATCACCCACCAATGATCCGGCGGGTCTGGCGACTTCGGCGGGCAATGTCCGCCCTAAGGTTCGAAATGCCCGTTGCGCAGGAACGCGACGGTCTGCCGCGCCGCGGTGGCAGACAACAGCAGGCCGGTATGCGTGGCCTGCACCACGCAGTGATCGGTGATGCCGGGCAGCCGGGTTTCGGCGACGGACACGGTGCCATCGTGCGCGCCCTCGAAATGCGCGAGGTGCGCGCCCAGGCCGTGCGGCAGGCAACCTGCGACGACGCCGACCTCACGCACGCCCTTCCATTCGGGGACTCCGTCGAGCAAGGCATGCATGCTGAAGCCGAGCATCTGCGCACCCATCGGCCATTCCAGCAGCCCACGTGCGGCGGCGCTGCCGGTGAGCGGCGTGCCGAGGCAGACGACCCGACCCGGCGGCAGATCATCCGTGCCGTTCACGCATTGCAGCGCGACGATGCCACCGAGGCTGTGACCGACGAGGTGCACGCGCCGCGGCGCCGGACGCTCCTTCATCAACGCTCGCATCGCGGCGCGCAAACGCGCCAGCGAACGCTGCGGCTGCGCGACCACGCTGGCGTATTCGAAACCATGCACCGCGAAACCGGCGTGCAGCAAGCGCTGGCGCAACGCCAGCATCGAGAACCCGCGCATCCACAGGCCGTGCAGGAGGATGACGTGCTCGGTCACTTGGTTGCAGCGTCTGCCCGCACCTGCACGTGCAGTTCCTTCAACTGCGCATCCGGCACGCTGGACGGCGCATCGGTCATCAGGTCCTGCGCGCTGGTGGTCTTCGGGAACGCGATCACGTCGCGGATGGATTCGGTGCCGGCCATCAGTGCGGCGATGCGATCGATGCCGAAGGCGATGCCGCCGTGCGGCGGCGCGCCCAGCGTGAGCGCCTTCAGCAGGAATCCGAATTTCGCCTGCGCTTCTTCCGCGCCGATGCCGAGCAGTTCGAACACCGCGCTCTGCATTTCCGGGCGGTGGATGCGGATCGAGCCGCCGCCGATCTCGGAACCGTTCAGCACCATGTCGTAACCACGCGACACCGCGGTCGCGGCGCGCGCGCGCAGGTCTTCGACGTCGTCCACCGCCGGCGCGGTGAAGGGATGATGCAGGGCGACGAAACGCTTTTCGCTTTCGTCGTACTCGAACATCGGGAAATCGGTGACCCACAGCGGCTTCCATCCGCCCTCGACCTGGCCGCGGTCGCGCGCGACCTTCAGGCGCAGCGCGCCCATGAAATCGCTGACGGTCTTCCACTTGCCGGCGCCGAACAGCAGCAAGTCGCCGCTCTGCGCGCCGGTGAGCGCGAGGACTTTCGACAGCGCCGTATCGTCAAGGAATTTCGCCACCGGCGAATTGATCCCTTCTCGGCCTTTGGCAAGGTCTTCGACTTTCATCCACGCCAAACCCTTGGCACCGTACTTCGCCGCGTAGGCGGCCAGATCGTCGACCTGCTTGCGCGACAGTTCGGCACCGCCGGGCACCCGCAGCGCGGCCACGCGGCCATCCGGATCGCTGGCGGGTTCGGCGAATACCTTGAACTCGACGTGCTTCACGGCGTCGGCAATGTCCACCAGTTCCATCGCGATGCGCAGGTCCGGCTTGTCGGAACCGTAGCGGCGCATCGCTTCCGCATACGTCATGCGCGGGAACGGATCGGCCAGTTCCACGCCGATCACGTCCTTGAACACGTGGCGGATCAGCGCTTCCACGCAGTCCTGCACGTCGCGTTCGGCGACGAACGCAAACTCCATGTCCAACTGGGTGAATTCCGGCTGGCGATCCGCGCGCAGGTCCTCGTCGCGGAAGCAGCGCGCGATCTGGTAGTAGCGATCGAAGCCCGCCATCATCAATATCTGCTTGAACAACTGCGGCGACTGCGGCAGCGCGTAGAACTGGCCGGCGTGCACGCGCGAAGGCACCAGGTAATCGCGCGCGCCTTCGGGTGTCGCCTTGGTGAGGATCGGCGTTTCGATGTCCTGGAAACCGCGCGCATCCAGCCAGCTGCGGATCGCTCGCACCAGCCTGATGCGCGTGCGCATCATTTTCTGCATTTCGGGGCGGCGCAGGTCGAGGTAGCGGTAGGTCATCCGCAGGTCCTCGTTCGGGTTTTCGTGCAGGGCGAACGGCAAGTCGCGCGCGCGGTTCAGAACCTCGATGGATTCGGCCACCACCTCGTAGCGGCCGGTGGCGATCTTGTCGTTCGGCGTCACGCGCTCGCGCACCGTGCCGGTCACGCGCAGGCAATCCTCGTAGCCGATCTTGCTGGCGATCGCGAACACGTCGGCGCTACCGGCGATTGAATCGGGATCGGCCACAACCTGCACGATGCCTTCGTGGTCGCGCAGGTCGATGAACACCACGCCGCCGTGGTCGCGGCGCGCATCGGCCCAACCGCAGAGGCTGATGCGTTCGCCGAGCACGCGCTCGCCGATCTGGCCGCAATAATGGGTGCGCATGGTGCGTTCGACTCCGGAAGTTGCTGCCCGCCAGCGGCAAGGCAAACCGGAAATGCTAAGCGGTGCGGTGCGGCTTCGCAAACAAAATGCCCGCCAGGCGGCGGGCTTTTTGCGCATCCCTGGGCGAGAAAGCGGCCAGAGCTGCCATCCATGGCCAAGAGCTCCATGGCCGCGCTTCTCACAAAAGCAATGGTCAAACTACCATCGGCGATCTACCACGAAGTTCGCAGAACAACCGCGGTCCACCCAGATGCCCGCGCGATTCCAGCCCCAGGTGCTGCCTTCGACGCAGGCCGCGTCGGAGGTCTGGCGCCGCATGAAGACGCGACCCTGCCGACCGACATCCACCTGGCAGAACGCGTAGTGATATTGCGGGCTGCCGCAGGACACTTCGAAGCGGTGATTCCATCCTGGTGGCGGCGCCCAACCGCCCGGACCACCGGACACATAACCGGCTGGCGCGAAGCGCGCGCGGCAACCCTGGTTCACCCACACGCTGTGGCGGCGTTCGCCCCAGGTCTGGCCGCGAATGCACGCGCTTTCCGAAATCTGCTGGACCATGCGGACGCCGCCGTCCCACGGAACCTGGCAGCGGTTGTAGTGGCCGTCCTGGCTTTCGCAAACGATGGTCTGGCCGCGGTCGTAGTCGCGGTATCCGGGAGGCGCTCCGCTGTAAACGGTTTGTGCCCCGGCGCTGGCGGAGGCAGTCACGGCAAGGGTGGCAAGGAACCCGAAGATGACACGCATGGCAAGGCATCCTTTCGCTGGGAACGACTCCAGTTTCGACACGCCGTTCTGAACGGAAGCTTGCGGCATCCCGCGACCCTTCTCCGCCGTTCAGCCGCCGCCCGATCCGCCCGATGACGGCGTGGGTGAAGCTGAAGCGGCAGGTTGGGATGCGCCACTCTCGGCCGCCTTGGGCGCGGCCGGCTCCGGCTTGCCTGCCCCGGCTTCTTCCTTCTTCTTCGGCGCATCGTCACCGGCGAGATTGCGCTTCTTGTCCTTGTCGGATTTGAAATCGGTCTCGTACCAGCCGCTGCCGGCCAACCGGAACGCCGGCGCGGTCACCTGCCGCCTGACCGCCGGCTTGCCGCATTCGGGGCACTCGACCGGATCGGGATCCGACAGTTTCTGCAGGCGATCGAAACCGTGCCCGCAGGCTTCGCAACGGAACGCATAAATGGGCATGGGGGCCACCTCGAAAATTTCCACAGTGCGGCATCGACGCCCGCAAATCAAGCACCTGCGCCGCGGGTTTGAACGGTGATTGGGCAAGAACTGGTATAGAAACCGGGCATGCGCGCGCTCCAACATGCTTGTGAGGCGTCAATCGCCGCACCACGAGCGAGGGAGGAGAAGACATGAAACGCGCAGCATTGATCCATTTGTCCGCCGCCTTGGCGCTGACCCTCAGCGCAGGCGCCCTGGCGCAAGGGCGGCCCACCGTGGCCGTCATCGATTTCACCAACGACGGCAGCGGCGCGAGCTGGTTCCACGGCGACGTGGGCCATCAGCTCGCCAGCGTGCTCAGCAACGAACTCACCTCCAGCGGCGACTTCAACGTGGTCGAGCGGCAGAAGGTGAATGCGGTGCTGGCCGAGCAGGATTTCGCCAGTTCGGGGCGCGTGCGCCGAGGCACGGGTCCGAAGACCGGCAACATCACCGGCGCGCAATACCTGATCACCGGCACGGTGACCAGCTACACCGAAGACACTTCCAACACCGGCGGCGGCGTCAGCTTCGCCGGCTTCCACGTCGGCGGCGGCAAGAGCGAGGCGTACGTCGCGATCGACCTGCGCGTGGTGGATGCGGAAACCTCGGAAGTCGTGTTCTCGCGCACCGTCGAAGGGCGCAGCACCGACAGCAACGTGGATGTCGGCGGTTCGACCTGGTACGGCCTCGGCGGCGACTTCCACCACGCCAACAACACGCCGGCGAGCAAGGCCGTGCGTGCCGCGCTGGCGGAGGCCAGCAATTACCTGGATTGCGCGATGGTCAGGCGCGACGGCTGCATGTCGAGCTTCGACGCCAAGGAGCAGCGTCGCCGCAAGAGCGACGCAGACGCATTGAACCTGGACGGCGGCTGATCGCCGCATGCCTCTTGGTGCGCCGCGCATCGGCGCACCTTCCAAGAAGGAAATCGCAATGAAGCTTCGCAACCCGATCCTGCGCGCACTCGTTCCGTGTGCGCCCGTGGCAGCCCTCGCGCTGGCGTTCAGTCCGGCCGCGCAGGCGCAATACAGCTATCCCGGCAGTTCCGGCAGCAGTTCGAACGGCAGTTATCCCGGCTCCGGGTCGGCCTCCACCGATGCCAAGCGGCATGAAATCCATTCGCAAAATTCAAGCGGTGGTCCGGGCGCGGCAGGAAACGGATCACCCGGTTACGGCAGCGCGGGCGGTGGCCAGCCGCCGTCCAACTCGGCCGACGCCAAGCGGCACGAAACCCATTCGCACCAATCCGGCGGAAGCCATGGCGGCCACGAACAGCCACCCTCGCCTGCAAGCAGCGGTTCGCACCCGTGGGGTGGCTGATCACTGCGTCCGCATTTGATTCCAACAACGCCTTCGATCAGGAGATCACGATGAACGCGTCAGTGTCGTTCCTTCGCGCCAAGATGGCACCGGCTGCACTCGCCACGGCCATTGGCCTGGCCCTTGCGGTGACCACGCCCGCGCAGGCGCAGTACAGCTATCCCGGCACCGCGAGCAGCAGTGCGCGCACCGCCCATATCAGCCCCAAGTATGCGGGCACTCCGATTTCCTCGTCACAGCGGCCTGGCTCACCCGGCCATCAAGGGGGCTGTGGACCAGGTGCGAATTGCAATGGCATGTTGTCGGGCGGCAATGCGCCGGATGGCGGTGGCCCAAGCGCATCAGGCATGCCGAACAGCGCCAGCAGCGTGCACCCGATCCGCGCCGGTGCGCGCCAGCGCGCTGAATACGGCACGTCCGACAGCGGTTACGGCCCCGGCAATCCGAGTATGCGACGCGGCGAAGCATGCCCGCCGGGCAGCGAGTGCGCCACGCCGGTTCCGGCGAATGGCAGCGGGTCGGGACATACGTCCGGCGGCTACGGCGCACACGAAAGCTATGGCGCGGCATCCGCGCAAGCGCCGCATGAAGCCAATGCCATACACCCGATCCAGGCAGGCGGCAGCGCTTCCATCAACCCGGTGCGCGCCGGCGCGGAACGCGGCGCCTTGGACTACGGCCCGTCGGCGAACTCGAATGCCAATTTCCGCAATTCGGTAACCGGCAAATCGAGCGGGCCGAACGTGAACACCACCGGCCAGCAGACTTCGTTCACCGGACCGAACGGAAAGCAGGTCGATTTGAATGGCATGAGCAATCCGTCCATCACGGGTCCGAATGGCCAGAAGGTCGGCATGGGCGGTCCCGATCTGAATCACCTTGGCGGCGGCTACGGCCATCAGAAAGGCAGCGGCATGAACATGGGCGGCAACGTGTCTTTCAGCAACGGCTCGGGGTCCATGCAGCAAACCGGCAGTGCGCCGGGCATGGCGAGCGCCAATGGTTTGAACATGAACAATGGCGGGGCAGCGGGTACCAGCGAGGGGGCCGATGGGGGAAACAACAAGCTGACCAACTACAACGACACCCACAACCCGGATGGAAGCACCAAATCCGGCAGCGGCAGCAGCAGTTCAGGCAGCTTCTGGAGTCATCCCATCGACAACACCGTCGGCGCCATACAGAGCGCGTTCAATGGAGGGAGCGGAAGCGACGGCGGCAATAGCGGCAATTCCCATTCCAGCACCGGTAACGGGTCCGGGAGCAGCGGCGCCGAGGGCATGGATCCGAACAAGATGTATCCCGTCAAGAACCCGAACTCGCACCACGTGCAAAGCGGCGGAGGCGACATGCCCGCCGACATGGGCCCGACCGCTGGTCCCGGTGAAATCGTCAGCGGCACCGGCCAGATCGTTCATCCGGGCCAGAAGAAGGGTCAGGACACCGGCGGCGGGCAAGGCCAGGATTCGGGCAGCTCCAATTCCGGCGGCCGGAACGCACAGGGCCAATTGATCGCGCCTTCCGGCCAGGACAACGTCAGGAAGCCGAAGGAAGTCGGCGTGCTGAGGATGGACTACAACGGCAAGAACGGCGCCATCGATCCGAAGCTCAACGGCAGCAACGGCGGCGGCGGTTGAACTCGATTCCGGAACGGCGGGCGTGAGGGTGCCCGCCGTTTCGCTTCGCCGGAATCGCGTTTCCACAAGCATTGACGATGTCCGCGGTGCGATGAGGCCGCGGCCCCGGCAAACCTGTCATCAACGGAAGGAGAATGTCATGCGCATGCGTTTCATGTCCGCGTATTTCGTGCTGCTCGCCGCGACCGCCGCCATGCCGGCGCTGGCCGGTGATGGCGAGCAGGTCTACCTGCTGTTCGCCAACACCTCGTCGCATCCGTTCCAGGTGAAAGGAATGACCGTGGGCGGGAAGCCGTGTGCGGCCTGCGCGGATCGCACCATCGCGCCGGGCGCCGTCGCCATGGTGAAGATCGGCGACCTCGGCAGCAATCACCTGAAGCTTGCGATCACGGGTGACGGCAGCGGCACGTGCAATTACGATTTCGGTTCCGATGGAAATTCCGAAAGCGGCGATTGTGGATCGAACCCGAAGATCGCCTACACCAGCGGCGTGCACAGTGACTTCATGTTCGACACCAGGGGCACGCCAAGTTTCAACCTGTTCTATGCCTACGATCCCCCGAAGGGGCAGTAGCGCCTGCCGGGAGACGATGTGACAGCAACACCCGCGTTTGCACGCCTTGCATCACCAACATCCAACGCGCGGGGGCAGCGGCTCCCGCGCATTCTGGCCGCAATGCTCGCCTGCACCTGGTGCGTAGTGGGATATGCGCAACCACGACCGGCCACGCCCGCGCCCACCGTCGAATGCAGCAACGCCGCGCGTGCGCCTTCTGCGGCTTACGCGGCGCACATCGCCTCGATCGATCGCGAGCTCGGCATTCCACCGGGTTACGGGGAATCGCACGGCCTCACGCTGGTGCCCGAGCCGGCCACGCTGGCGGATGCAGGCAAGGATCTGCGCGGGCGGACCGTGAAGCTCGCGCCCGCCGCCGCCGCGGCACTGAAGCGGATGACGGCCGCGGCGGCGAAGGATGGCGTGACGCTGCAAATCGTTTCCGGCTTTCGCAGCGCGGCCTACCAGGCCGCCCTGCTGCGCACGAAATTGAACCGCGGCATGAGCATCGCGACCGCGCTCAGCATCAACACGCCGCCGGGCTACAGCGAACACCAGAGCGGTTGCGCGGTGGATCTCGCCACGCCGCACAGCCCGGCCGCCGACCAGAGCTTTGCCCGCACGCCCGCCTACGCATGGTTGAACAGGCACGCGGCCGGATATGGATTCCACCTCTCCTATCCGCCGACCAATGCGCACGGCATCGAGTTCGAACCGTGGCATTGGCGCTACGTCGCGCCCGTGCAATCGGGCCGCCGATAGCCGAACGGTCCCGGCGAGCCGGACTCAAGCCGCGTCGGCGGCGTAGAGTTCCAGCAACTCGGCTTCGGCGCCGTCCAGTTCCGCGCGCGCGTCATGATGCTGTTTGCTGATTTGCGCGAGGCGCGCAGGATCGTTCGCATGCGATGCGGCATCGGCCAGTTGCGATTCGATCGCCTCCAGCTTTGCCTGCAATTCGGCAACGCGCCGCTCGGCGCGGATCACGCGTTGCGGATTGGTTTTGGCAGCAGACTTGCGCGGCGCGTTGCGAACGGAGTTCGCAACGGTTCGCCCGTCGCGTTCCGACGGCGAATCGGCCGGCTTCGAGCGCAGCCACGCTGCGTATTCGTCGAGGTCGCCGTCGAACTGCTCGACGCGCCCTGCGGCCACGCGCCAGAACGTGTCGCACACCAGGCCGATCAGGTGGCGATCATGCGAAACCAGCACGATCGCGCCGGGGAAGTCCGACAGCGCCTCGGCCAGCGCCTCGCGCATGTCGAGATCCAGATGGTTGGTCGGTTCGTCCAGCAGCAACACGTTCGGCTTGCGCCAGGCGATCAGCGCCAGCGCGAGGCGTGCGCGTTCGCCGCCGGAGAACCCGTCCACGCTTTCGAACGCGCGGTCGCCGGGGAAATTCCAGCGGCCGAGGAAATCGCGGAACGACTGCGTGGAGTCGTTGGGCGCAAGTTCGCGCAGATGATCAACCGGTGACTGTCCCGCGCGCAGCGACTCGACCGTGTGCTGCGCGAAGTAGCCGATCACCCCATCCGGATGCGCGCTGCGCTCTCCCGACAACAGCGGCAATTCGCCCACCAGCGTCTTCACCAGCGTGGACTTGCCCGCGCCGTTGGGACCGAGCAGGCCGATGCGGTCGCCGGCTTCGAGCCCGAAGCCGACGTCACGAAGGATTCGGATGTTGCCGTAACCCGCATCCACGTGGTTCAACCGGAGCAGCGCGTGCGGCAACTTCGCCGGCTGCAGGAAATCGATGTGCAGCGCGCGTTCGGCGCGCACCGCCTCGGTGCCGGCCAGTTTCTCCAGCCGCTTCATCCGCGATTGCGCCTGCTTCGCCTTGCTGGCCTTGGCCTTGAAGCGCGCGATGAAACTTTCCAGGTGCGCGCGCTCGGCCTGTTCCTTGTCGTGCGCGATCTGCTGCTGGCGCAGGTGTTCCGAACGCTGGTGTTCGAAGCGCGTGTAGTCGCCGGCGTAAAGACGCGCGCGGCCGTCGTGCAGGTGCAGGATGTGCGTGGACACGCCATCGAGGAATTCGCGATCGTGCGAGATCAGCAGCAGGGTGCCGGGATATTTCAGCAGCCACTGCTCCAGCCACAGCACCGCGTCAAGGTCCAAATGATTGGTGGGCTCGTCCAGCAGCAGCAAATCCGAAGGCATCATCAGCGCGCGCGCAAGGTTCAGGCGCACGCGCCAGCCGCCGGAGAATTCCGACACCGCGCGCGAATGCGTGTCAGCAGGGAAACCCAGGCCGTGCAGCAGCCGCCCCGCACGCGCCGGCGCGTCATAGCCGTTGAGTTCTTCCAGGCGATGATGCGCCTGCGCGACGGCTTCGTAATCCTCGCGCGCCAACGCTTCGCTTTCCGCGCGCATCGCCGCCGCCACGTGCACGTCGCCGCCGAGCACGAAATCCAGCGCGGCGTCGGGGAGCGAAGGTGTTTCCTGCGCGACGCTTGCAATCCGCAAGCGGCCCGACAATTCCAGATCGCCGCGATCGGCTTCCAGCTCACCCATGAGCGCGGCGAACAGCGACGACTTGCCGCAACCGTTGCGGCCGACCACGCCCACGCGCCAGCCGGCGTGCAGGGCGAGGTCGACGTCGGACAGCAGCAGGCGTTCGCCCCTGCGCAGGGCGAAATTGCGGAAGGAAATCATGGCGTCATTTTAGCAAGCGAAGCGGCCCGACCTTGTGACCGTCAGCGAAAGGCCGCGGCCGCGTTGCTCGATGCGGGCTGTTCGCGCGCGTAGTCGGCCGGACCAGAACCCGCCCGACCAGCCACCGTAAACCGCCGGGTTCCGACCCCGACGATCGATTACACGCGGACGCCCGCGCGTGCGCTGAACCGGAATTGGGCAGGACTTGGCCTAGAAACCGGGCACTCTGCGGCCGCAACATCGCGTTTCGAGATACGGCAGCTGGCCGTCTGGAGGGCCCAGGCTCCCCATGGACGGAATGGAGCCGGGCATCCATACACCGCGTCATCGCGATGCGAACTCTCGACATTTTCTATCCACCACGGGGGGGAACGCCATGAAAAGCCTGTCTGCCGTGTTCACGGCTTTTGTGCTGCTGGGAATGGCCGCTCAGCCCGCTTGGGCTGAAGCCGGCAAGGATTGTCCACCGGTGGGTTCGTTGCCGGGGTATCCCGCCGACGGGGCGCCCGAATTGCTGGCGTACCAGTCCGATGAGTTCACCGTGGACAAGGGCAAGGACACCACTAAGGAGACGGTGGCAGGTCGCTACTGCCGGCAAAGCTATTCGTTCAAAGGCAAGGGCGATCCGATGAGCGTCCTCGAAAAGGTGATGAACTTCCGCACGCAAATGGCGCAGATCGGCGCAGATCGTCCATACCAGCGACAACGGCAACGACATCACGGCGCGGCTGGACCAGGCGGGCAAGACCACCTGGATGTACATCAGCAACAATGGCGAGAGCTACATCACGGTCGAGGTCGTCCAGCCCCAGCCGTTCGTGGCGACGCTCACCGCGCCTTCGGGCGTGGATTATCACCTGATCGGCCACATGCCGAATTATGAGGCGGAAGACAAACCCACCAAGCGCAATTACGACGAGGCAACCTTTACGGTCAAGGATGGCGACAGCTCCAGGCAGGTGAAGGCGCAGGGTGCGTACTACCGGGTGAACTATCACCCCAGAGGCGACGCGCCGGTAAGCAGCATCCTGGAAACGCAGATGAATTGTCGCGACGCGTTGAAAAAAGCCGGCGCGCAGATCCTGTACGCAAGCGACAACGAAACCGATGCACGGTTCGACAACAAGGGACAGACCGTCTGGGTACAGGCAAGCAACAATGGCGAGCGTTACATCACCGTCATAGCGATCGAGGAGAAGCCGTTCCAGGCCACCATCAAGCCAGCGCAGGCGAGCGCGCTGAAGGCGGCGCTGGACAAGGACGGCCACGTCGCGCTGTACGTCAATTTCGATTTCGACAAGGCGACGCTGCGACCCGACGCGGCACCCGTGCTCGCGCAGGTGACGGAGCTGCTGAAGCAGAATCCCGATCTCAAGTTGTCGGTGGAGGGCAATACCGACAACGTCGGCGGCCACGACTACAACGTCAAATTGTCGCAGGGCCGCGCCGCCAATGTGGTAGCGGCGCTGGTCAAATCGGGCATCACCGCAGAGCGCCTGAAGTCATCCGGCAATGGCCCGGACAAGCCTATCGCCGACAACGACAGCTCCGAAGGGCGCGCCAGAAACCGGCGCGTCGAGCTGGTGAAGATCTGATCACCCCGACAGTCCCTGCCTCGCGAAACTCCGTTCGCCCCGGCGATGCGGCAATCGCCAATGCATGGACTTTACCTCTTGAAGGGAGCTACCCATGACCGTACTCGCAACAGGTGCCGAAGCACTCCGCAGGGTTCACCAGTTCATCCAGACGATGCCCGAGAGCGCTCCCGCACCCCTGCGCGTGGGCAACATCGTTTATCCGATGGTGACCGGAACGGTCTACCAGCCGGACAAGATGATCGTTCTGGGCGGCGCCGATATCGTTGTCTACCTGTGGATCGACCAGAACCGCTGGGAATTGATCGAGCTTTCCGGGCCGCAATTCGTGAGGGTACTCGACCTCGACGCAGCTTCGCGCGGCGCCGCCCAAGCTGCGTGGCTGATTCCAGTCGCCCGGCTGGAAATGGTCTTCCTGGTAGGCGTGCTCACCGGCCCCTCGGAGATCATCGCCGCCAACCTCGTCGAGATCACGATGTGGGCGGGGGGCCATCAGGCCGAAGTGCATGAGGGTGTCGCATTGCTGGGCAAGATCCTGCCGGAGCTGCGGGAGCTGAGGGCAAGGTGCCCGACTCTCTGGAAGGAAATGATGCGGACGACAAATCACGCCCTCATCCAAGCCTTCATTTCGCAGATTGGTTCGAACTTCACGTCCGCCACCAACATCGCCAATTTCCTGGGCGGGCTGCTCGGATCGTGGAGCAAGGCGGCAGACGACGTGGTGTCCGCCGGGTTTCGCGGTTTCGTCGAGCATCTGACAGGCGTTCTCAAGAGCACCACCACGAGCCTGTACCAGGGCGCCCAAATCAATGTCGTGGAAATGGGCGTGTGGCCGTCGCAGATTTCACGTGGAATGAAAGAGACCATCCAGAAGGAACTGCGACGCTACCCCGGCCGGGAACGCGGCTTGCAGGAGCTATGCAGCAACCTCGCGAAGCTTGCAGCCATCCTCCAGCAAATGAACGACGAAGTTTCCGCCGCCGAAGGTGGCGGCAAGATTTCGTTCAAGCCGCAGCATCCGTCGAGCGCGCCTCATTCGGCGCTGCTCAGGATGCGGAAGGCGCTGTTCGGTCCGTGAACAGCGAGCGGTTTGAATCGGTCCAAGGCAGCGGGTAAATCGCAATCGCGATTACCCGCCGGCGGATTTACGGAACACCAGCTTGCCGCCTTCCGCATCCGCCTGGATGGTGTCGCCGGCACCGAATTCGCCGGACAGGATTTTCTGCGCCAGCGGATTTTCCAGTTGCGTCTGGATCGCGCGCTTCAGCGGGCGCGCGCCGTAGACCGGATCGAAACCGGCGTTGCCGAGCAGCATCAGCGCCGAATCCGAAAGCTCCAGATCAATCTGCCGCTCGTGCAAACGCTTGGCGAGATACTGCGTCTGCAGGCGAGCGATCTCGCGGATCTGCTTCTTGTCCAGCGGATGGAACACCACGATCTCGTCGAGGCGATTGATGAATTCGGGGCGGAAGTGCGCCTGCACCACGCCCATCACCGCGGCCTTCATCTGCGTGTAGGCCTCAGGGCTATCCTCATCAATGCCGCTGGCGGCGATCTCCTGGATCAGGTTCGATCCGAGATTGCTCGTCATCACGATCACGGTGTTACGGAAATCCACTGTGCGGCCCTGGCCGTCGGTGAGGCGGCCGTCATCCAGCACCTGCAGCAGGATGTTGAAAACATCCGGGTGCGCCTTCTCCACCTCGTCCAGCAGGATCACGCAGTACGGGCGGCGGCGCACGGCTTCGGTCAGGTATCCACCTTCCTCGTAACCGACGTAGCCGGGCGGCGCGCCGATCAGCCGCGCGACCGAATGCTTCTCCATGAACTCGCTCATGTCTATCCGCACCATCGCTTCGGTGGTGTCGAACAGGAAACCCGCGAGCGCCTTGCACAATTCGGTCTTGCCGACACCGGTGGGTCCGAGGAACAGGAACGAACCGTAGGGGCGGTTCGGATCGGACAGGCCGGCACGCGCGCGGCGGATCGCATCGCTCACCGCGCGCACCGCTTCGTCCTGGCCGATCACGTTCGCGTGCAGCGCGTCTTCCATGTGCAGCAATTTCTCGCGCTCGCCTTCCAGCATTTTCGAAACCGGAATGCCGGTCCAGCGCGAGACGACCTGCGCGATTTCTTCCGCGGTCACCTTGTCCTGCAGCAGCTTGAAGCCCGTGGCTTCGGCCTTCTGCGCAGCGGCGAGCTGCTTCTCCAGTTCCGGCAGGCGGCCGTACTGGATCTCGCTCATCTTCGCGTAGTCCTGGCGGCGCTGCGCGGCTTCCAGTTCCAGGCGCGCCTGCTCGATCTGCTCCTTGACCTTGGTGGTGCCCGACACCGCGGCCTTCTCGGACTTCCACACTTCGTTCAAGTCGGAGAACTCGCGTTCGAGTTTCTCGATGTCGGTTTCCAGATCCGCAAGCCGCTTCTGCGACTCGGGATCCTTCTCCTTCTTCAGCGCTTCGCGCTGGATCTTCAACTGGATCAGCCGGCGCTCCATGCGATCGAGTTCCTCCGGCTTGGAGTCGATTTCCATGCGGATGCGCGACGCGGCCTCGTCCATCAGGTCGATCGCCTTGTCCGGCAACTGGCGATCGGTGATGTAGCGGTTGGAGAGCGTGGCCGCGGCGACGATCGCCGGATCGGTAATTTCCACGCCGTGGTGCACGGCATATTTTTCCTTGAGTCCGCGCAGGATCGCGATCGTGTCCTCCACGCTCGGCTCGCCCACGAACACTTTCTGGAAGCGGCGCTCCAGTGCGGCGTCCTTCTCGATGTACTTGCGGTATTCGTCCAGCGTGGTCGCGCCGATGCAGTGCAGCTCGCCGCGCGCGAGCGCAGGTTTGAGCATGTTGCCGGCGTCCATCGCGCCCTCGGCCTTGCCGGCGCCGACCATGGTGTGCAGCTCGTCTATAAATAAGATGATGCGGCCTTCCTGCTTGGCGAGATCGTTGAGCACGCCCTTCAGGCGCTCCTCGAATTCGCCACGGAACTTGGCGCCCGCGATCAGCGCGCCCATGTCGAGCGCCAGCACGCGCTTGTCGCGCAGGCCTTCGGGCACCTCGTTGTTGACGATGCGCTGCGCCAGCCCTTCGACGATCGCGGTCTTGCCCACGCCCGGCTCGCCGATCAGCACCGGATTGTTCTTGGTGCGGCGCGAGAGCACCTGGATCACGCGGCGGATTTCCTCGTCGCGCCCGATCACGGGATCCAGCTTGCCGCTTTCGGCGCGGCCGGTGAGATCAACGGTGAATTTCTCCAGCGCCTGGCGCTGGTCTTCGGCGTTCTCCGATTGCACGCGCTCGCCGCCGCGCATCTTCTCGATCGCGGCTTCGACGTTCTGCTTGTTGGCGCCGGCGGCCTTCAGCGCCGCGCCCACTTCGCCCTTGTCCTCCAGGCACGCCAGCACGAACAGTTCGGAGGCGATGAACTGGTCGCCGCGCTGCTGCGCCAGCTTGTCGGTGAGGTTGAACAGTCGAGTTAATTCATTGCTGACGTTGATGTTGCCTTCCTGTCCCGCTACCCGCGGCAGGCGCTGCAGGATTTCGCCCACGCGCTCGCGCAGCAACGGCACGTTGACGCCCGCCTGCGCCAGCATCGGCGCGGTCGAACCGCCCTGCTGGTCCAGCAGCGCGGCCAGCACGTGCGCGGGTTCCAGCATGTTGTGGTCGCGGCCGACCGCCAGCGATTGCGCATCGCTGAGCGCCTGCTGGAAACGGGAAGTGAGTTTGTCGGGGCGCATGACGATCCCTTGACGAATGAATGTCGAACGGGAGAAATGCGGTCGCGCGGTGCGGGGTTCAAGTTCGCGTAGGGCGGACACCGTCCGCCGCATTGGTGAATACGTCCGCCATCGGCGGCAATGCCCGCCCTACATCTGCTGGATTCCGGGTTCCGCCTTCGGCGGCCCGGAATGACAATGGATCTGGCAATCGGCGGGCAATGCCCGCCCTACGTCACCAGCCCCTCGATCAACGTCCCGATTCGCTCGGCGTCCACCGGCTTGACCAGGTGCTCGTCGAAGCCGGCCTGCTTCACGCGTTCGCGGTCGCTCTGCTGGCCGTAGCCGGTCAAGGCGACCAGCGGCAGGTGTTCGCAACCCGGCGTGCGGCGAAGCCTGCGCGCGACTTCGTAGCCGTCCATCACCGGCAGGCCGATATCCACCAGCGCGACGGCAGGACGAAATTGCGCGACCGCCGCCAATGCGCTGGCGCCGTCGTGGGCGATCTGCGCCTCGAAGCCGAGTTCCTGCAGCAGCGTGGCCAGGCTCTCGGCCGCCAGCACGTAATCATCCACGATCAGCACCCTGATCGGACTCGAGCGCGCGGCGTTGCCGTGCACGGAGACTGGCGGGGTCGTGTCGATGACCGGCTCGACCCGCCGTTCCAGCAACGGCAGCCGCACCACGAACTCGCTGCCGCGATCACGGCCGGCGCTGCTGGCAGTAACGTTGCCGCCGTGCATCTCGATCAGGTTGCGCACGATCGCAAGCCCCAGGCCCAGCCCTCCGCGCGAACGCTCGATCGATTGCTCGTCCTGCGTGAACAGCTCGAACACCCGCGGCAGCAGCGCCGGATCGATGCCCACGCCTTCGTCGCGCACGCGCAGCACGACTTCGTTGCCCTCGGCGGCAGCGCTGAAATAGATCGCGCGCCCGCGCGGCGAATACTTGGCCGCATTGGTCAGCAGGTTCACGATCACCTGCACCAGCCGGCGGCGATCGCCCGAGACGATCAAGCCGTCCACGATCGCGGTGTGCAGCATCTGCTCGCGTTCCTCGAACAGCGGCCGGGTGGTCTCGATGGCCGCGGCGGCGACTTCGCCGATCGCCACCCGGCGCGATCTTGAGTTCCACCTTGCCGCGCGCGATCCGCGCCACGTCCAGCAGGTCGTCCACCATATCGGAGATGTAGCGCACCTGCTGTTCGATGATGCCGCGCTCGGCGCTGAGCGTGTCCGGCGCGCGCAGCTTCATGAGATGCAGCGTGGTGACGATCGGCGAGAGCGGATTGCGCAGCTCGTGGCCGAGCATCGCCAGGAACTCGTCCTTGGCGCGATTGGCTTCCGCCAGCGCCTGCTCGGTGCGCACGCGATGGGTGATGTCCAGCACCGCGGCCACGACGGACTTGGGCCTGCCCTGCCCATCACGCACCAGCGACACACTGTTGTGCACCCACACGATGGAGCCGTCCTTGCGGATGTAGCGCTTCTCGATCTCGAACGGCACGCCCTCTTCCCGGCAACGGCGGAACTGCTCCAGGTTGCCCGGCAGGTCCTCCGGATGGGTGACGTCCTGCATCTTCTGCCCCAGGATCTCTTCGCGCGAGTAGCCCAGCATTTCGCAATAGCGCGCGTTGGCGGTGATGATGCGACCGTCGAGATCCGACTCCGCCACACCCGCGACCATCTGGTCGAAGAGCGCGCGGTAGCGCTCCTCGGATTCGCGCAGCGCCGACTCCACGCGCGCACGCTCGGTGGTTTCGATCACGGTGATGAAGAGCCCTGCGATTGCGCCGGCTTCATCGCGCAGCGCGCCGTAACAGAACTCGAACCACGCCGGTTCGGGCGGGCCGCCGCGATCGAAGGTTGCCTGCATGCTTCCCGTCGCGGCCTTGCCGGTGGCCAGCACCGGTTCCAGGATCGGCCCGACTTGCGGCCAGAGCGCCGCCCAGCATTCGCGAGCCGGCTGGCCCAGCGCAGCGGGATGCATGTCCCCGAGCACCGCGGCAACAGCGTCGTTGTAAAGCTGGATCAGCCGGGGTCCCCACCACACGTAGGTGGGGAACGCCGAATCCAACGCGATCTGCACCGCCGTCTTCAGCGGTTGCGGCCACTGTTCCATCGGGCCGAGCGGGTGTTCGACCAATCGAAGGCACGGATGCATTCGCGCACTCCGGTTGCGTCAGAGACGCCGGTGACCTGCGGATCGTGCGATTCGCTATCGCTGGCCATCGCTTCCCCGGCTGCAAACCGTGGTGTACCGATGAGTATAGTCCTGCGCCGGAAAGCGCGCGTGCGCCCGCGACCCGCGCAGCGCCGGGCCACGCGCGTGGCCCGTGTTTGGTCATTCACGGCTGTTGCGGCACAATGTTCGATCGAGTCACTTTGATGGATCGAGGTGCCGACGACACGTTTCAAATCCGCCGTTGCATTGCCCGCCCCGCCCGCGCCCGGCGCGGACGACGAGTGGGCGCTGTTCCTCGACGTGGACGGCACCCTGCTGGATTTCGCCTCCGAACCTGAGGCGGTGCACGTCGATGCGCAACTGCACGACGACCTTGCCACCCTGCGCGGACGCCTGCGCGGCGCGCTGGCGCTGCTGAGCGGTCGCACGCTCGCGCAACTGGACGATCTGTTCGACTGGCGCCGCCACTCGGCGGGCGGCCTGCACGGCCGGCAGTTGCGATTCGACGACGGACGCTGCGTCGCGGCAGGCGATGACGAGGCGCGCATCGCGCAACTGCGCGCGCTTGCCGAATCGCGGATCGCGCAGATGCCCGGCGTGTTGCTGGAAGACAAGCGCGAGGCGCTGGTGCTGCATTATCGCAACGCGCCGCAGGCGCGCGTGGCTGTCGAACAGCTTGCGCGCGAAATGCTGCAACGGGCCGGCAGCGACTACAAGCTGCAGCACGGCAACCACATGGTCGAACTGATTCCCGCCGGCACCGACAAGGGCCGCGCGCTGGCGACGCTGCTGGCGAGCGAACCGTTCGCCGGCCGGCGACCATGGATGCTCGGCGACGACCTCACCGACGAACACGCTTTCGAGGAAGCCAACGCGCGCGGCGGCGTCAGCGTGATCGTGGGCGCGCGCCGGCCGACGCGGGCGAATTTCGCGATCGACGATCCGCGCGCCGTGCGCGCATGGCTGCACGGGTTGGCGAAATCCGAACAAATGTAGGGCGGACATCGTCCGCCGCGAAGCAGGAGAAAGGCGGGCAGTGCCCGCCCTACGAATTCCATCCGCAGAAATGTAGGGCGGACATCGTCCGCCGCGAAGCAGGAGAAAGGCGGGCAGTGCCCGCCCTACGAATTCCATCCGCCACAAGGAGTCCGCCGTGGCCAAGGCAGCGAAGTCCTCTGCAAAATCGAAGCAAGCCAAATTGAAATCAGCGCCCGCGAAATCGGCATCGTCGAAAAAGGCCAAGCCCTCCGGGCAGGACAGGCTGAAGGCCAAGCGGGCCAAGCCGATGCCCGCCAAACAGGTGGCATCCGAACAGGACGCGCACGAAAAAGCCAAGCGCATGCGCTCGCACGCGCAGCAGTCCAACCTCGACCTCGGCATCATCGGCAACGGCACCATCAACGCGCTGATCGACGGGCGCGGGCGCATCGCCTGGCATTGCGTGCCGGCTTTCGACGGTGACCCGGTGTTCTGCTCGCTGCTGTCGCCGAAGCTGCGCGACGAAGGCTTCTTCGACGTCACCCTGGAGAACGAGACCAAGCACGAGCAGTGGTACGTGGACAACAGCGCGGTGCTGACCACGCGGCTCACCGCCAAGGACGGCGCCGTGCTGGAGATCACCGATTTCGCGCCGCGCTACAAGCAGCACGGCCGCATCTTCCATCCGATGCAGGTCCTGCGGCGCATCCGGCCGATCTCCGGCTCGCCGCGCGTGCAGCTGCGGCTGCGCCCGCTGACCGGCTACGGCGCGCGCAAGCCCGAACGCACCTTCGGCTCCAACCATTTGCGCTACATGCTCGACCCGCTGGTGCTGCGCGTCACCACCGACGCGCAACTGCCGATGCTGCGCGACGAACTCCCGTTCCTGCTGGACGGCGAGATCCACATCGTGATGGGTACGGACGAAACCCTGCACGAGTCGCCCGCACATTACTTCCGCGAGGCGCTCGAGGCCACGCTCGATTACTGGCACGAGTGGTCGCGCTATCTCTCGATTCCCGCCGAGTGGCAGGAGCCGGTGATCCGCGCGGCCATCACGCTGAAACTGTGCCAGTACGAAGGCACCGGCGCGATCGTAGCGGCGATGACCACCTCGATCCCGGAAGCGCCCGACACGGTGCGCACCTGGGATTACCGCTACTGCTGGCCGCGCGACGCGGCGCTCTCGGTGCGCGCGCTGAACCGGTTGAGCGCGACCAAGAGCATGGAAGAGTACATGCGCTACATCTTCAATCTCGCGGTCAAGGACGACCAGATGGCGCCGGTGTACGGCATCCATTTCCAGGACGAACTGCCCGAGCGCAAGGAGCACGACCTCGAGGGCTATCGCGGCATGGGTCCGGTGCGGGTCGGCAACGAAGCCTGGAAGCAGCAGCAGAACGACATCTACGGCAGTGTGGTGCTTGCCGCCACGCAGATGTTCGCGGACCGGCGGCTGGTGGCGCCCGGCGACGAGACCGCGTTCAAGCGCCTGGAGCGCTGCGGCGAAATGGCCGACCAGGTGTTCGACCAGCCCGACGCCGGCCTGTGGGAACTGCGCGGGCGCAAGTCGGTGCACACCTATTCGGCGGTGATGTGCTGGGTGGCCTGCGACCGGCTTGCGCGCATCGCCGGCTGGCTCAAGCTGGAGGATCGTGCGCGCTTCTGGCACCGCCGCGCCGATCGCATCCGCAGCACGGTGCTGAAGCATGCGGTGCATCCGGATGGCTATTTCGTGGAGTCCTTCGGCAGCGAGGATCTCGACGCGAGCCTGCTGCTGCTGGAGGGCCTGCGCTTCATCGCCGCCGACGATCCCCGCTTCGTCAAGACGGTGGAGGCGGTGGGCGAAAAGCTGATGCGCGACGGCTTCCTGCTGCGCTATGCGAAGCCCGACGATTTCGGCGCGCCGAAGACGAGTTTCACCATCTGCAACTTCTGGTACGTCGAGGCGCTGGTGGCGATCGGCCGCACGGACGACGCCCGCAAGCTGTTCGAGAAACTG
>DASSEW010000030.1:0-9026 GCA_035695065.1 Rhodanobacteraceae bacterium
TCCTAGGCCTCTAGACGATGGGGACAGCGGGGAGTGGTGGAGCCAGCCGGGATCGAACCGGCGACCTCTACAATGCCATTGTAGCGCTCTCCCAGCTGAGCTATGGCCCCACGCTGGAACCGGAAAGAATATTGGCGAAGGGGAAAAGCGTCAAGAGATTTTGATGCGGATCGGCGCCCGACTGAAGCCTTTCTCGAACCCCTCTCCCTTCGGGAGAGGGGCAGGGGTGAGGGTTCGGACCTGCGAAGCGATCCGCACGTGCCGAACCCTCATCCGGCGCTGCGCGCCACCTTCTCCCGGAGGGAGAAGGAAACTGCATCAACACGCTTCATTGTTGGCGCGATGGCGCCTTGTGGATTCCCAGGTTCCACGCCATGAACGCCCACACGTCGGCGGTTTGCGCGATGCGCTTGTCCGTCGGCATGTAGCCGTGGCTGGTCTTGGTTTCCACGCGCAGCAGGATCGGGTTGTCGCAACCTTGCGCGTGCTGCAGGCGCGCAACGAATTTGTACGAATGACTCGGCACGACGCGATCGTCGTGGTCGGCGGTGGTGATGATCGTCGGCGGATAGCAGGTGCCGTCCTTGACGTTCTGCACCGGCGAGAACTTGATCAGCCACTGGAATGCTTGCGGATCGTCCGACGTTCCGTATTCCGGCGCCCACAGCGCGCCGCCTGAGAATTTCTGGTAGCGCAGCATGTCCATCACGCCCGCGCCGCCGTAGGCCGCGCCGAACAGTTCCGGGTGTTCGGTGATGCTGGCGCCGACCAGCAGCCCGCCGTTCGAGTAACCCTGGATGCCGAGGTGCGGCGTTGAGGTGTACTTCTGCGTGATCAGATATTTCGCGGCATAGGCGAAATCGTCGAACACGTTCTGCTTGTTCGATTGCATGCCGGCGTGATGCCAGGCCTCGCCGTATTCGCCGCCGCCACGGATATTCGCTACCGCATAGATGCCGCCCATTTCCAGCCATACCGGCAGCATCGGCGAGAAACCCGGTGTGATGTTGATGTCGAAGCCGCCGTAGGCATACAGGATGGTCGGATTGCTGCCATCCAGCTTCACGCCCTTGCGCGCGGTGATGAACATCGGCACGCGGGTGCCGTCCTTCGACTTGTAGAACACCTGCCTGGTTTCGTACTGCGACGGGTCGAAATCCACCTTCGGCTTGGCGAAGGTGTCGGTCTTGTCGCTCGCGATGTCGTAGCGATAGACCGTAGTCGGATACAGGTACGAAGTGAAGCCGTAGAACAGTTGCTTCGAATCGTTGCGGCCGCTCAAGGACACCACCGAGCCGATGCCCGGCAGTGCGAGCGTGGTCTTCGGCCGTCCGTCCGGCCCGAACAGTTCCACTTCGCTCTTGGCGTCGACGAGGTACTGCACGGCGACGTCGCCGCCGGCCAGCAGCGAACTCTCGATCACGTTCTGGGTGCCCGGCACGATCGTCTTCCAGTGCGCGGGATCGGAGAACTTGAACGCGACGATCTTGCGATTGGGCGCATCGCGCGTGGTCTGCACGTAGAGCGTGTCGCCGATGTTGCCCAGCGGCGAGTATTCGGCATCGTTGGCGGTGAACAGCGGCTTGATCTTCGCGTTCACGTCCGGGTGCGCGGGATCGCCGAGATCGGCATAGAACAATTCGTTCCTGGTCGAGGTGCCGTTGACCAGCGTGACGAACAGGTAGCGACCGTCTTCGGAAACCTGGCCGCCGATGATCCATTCCGGCAGGTCGGGCCGCGCGTAGATCTTCCTGTCCGCGCTCTGTGGCGTGCCGAGCACGTGGTAGTACAGCGCCTGGTTCTCCACGCGGTTCTGGATCGCTTCGCCCTTTGGCGGTTCCGGATAACGCGAATAGAAGAAGCCCTTGTCGTCGTTGGTCCAGCTGATGCCGGAGAACTTCACCCATTTCACCTGGTCGGGCAGGTCCTTGCCGGTGCGCAGGTCCCGCACGTGGATGGTCTCCCAGTCCGAACCGCCTTCGGAAAGCGCATAGGCAAGATCGTTGCCGTCGTGCGAAGGCTCGTAATCCTGCAGCGCGAGCGAACCGTCCGGCGAAAGCTTGTTGGGATCGATCAGCACGCGCGGCTGCGCGGTGGGCGAAGACTGCTCGTACACCACCGACTGGTTCTGCAGGCCGGAGTTCTTGCTGAAGAACAGCTTGCCCGCATCCTGACTGGGCACGCCAACCTTCTCGTAATTCCACAACTTCGTGAGCCGCTGCTTCATCCAGTCGCGCTCGGGGATTTTGTCCAGGTATGAGAACGCGAGTTTGTTCTCCTCGGCCACCCACTTCGCGAGCTCACCGCTGTTCAAATCCTCCATCCACTGGTACGGCGCGACGACCTGCGTGCCGAAATAGTTGTCGGTGATGTTGTCGCGCGGCGGTTGCGGATACTCGAGCTTGCGCGGCGGATCGGCCTGCGCGGCGAGCGTGGTGGCAAGCAGTGCGGCGAACGACAGCGCGACACGTTTCATCTCGATCTCCCTGAAGAAGGCGACGGCCGATCCTGCAAACCTACGCCTGGGACATCGACTGCGCAACGCGCCTTCCGTCATACCGGCGAAAGCCGGTATCCAGTTTGACTTTGATCTCCGGTTCGAAGCGTGGCCGGTGGAAGCAGGATCAAAATGGATTACAAAGTCCATCCTTGGACCTTGCCCCTCGGCCCGGCCTTCGGCCGTTCAAATTCGTTCCAGACGAATTTGTCCGGGTTCCGCCTGCGAGAAAGCCGCAGGTGGCCCCGGAATGACGCGGTTTGCTAGGCTGCACCCCGTCTCCAGTCTCCCGTCTCCCGCACTTGCATGCACGGCCTCGGCTTCATCCGCGATCTCGCTTTCGTCATGCTCGGTGCGGGCGTGATCACGGTGCTGTTCCATCGCCTGCGCCTGCCGGTGCTGCTGGGGTACATCATCGCGGGCGTGCTGATCGGCCCGCACACGCCGTGGAAGCTGGTCACCGACGAGCGCACGATGCGCGACATCTCCGATCTCGGCGTGCTGCTGCTGATGTTCACGCTCGGGCTGGAATTCTCGCTCCGCAAGTTGCGCGCGCTCGGCGGGCGCGTGCTGCTCGCGGGCGTGACCGAAGTGGGCCTGATGCTGTGGCTCGGCATCGAGGCCGCGCGCCTGGCCGGCTGGTCGCCGCGCGCGGCGCTGTTCCTGGGCGGCGTCGTGTGCTTCTCCTCGACGATGGTGGTGGTGCGCAACATCGAATCGCGCGGCATGAAGCGCGAGCCGTTCGTGCCGCTGCTGATCGGCGTGCTGATCTCCGAAGAAGTGCTGACCGTGCTGCTGCTGACGATCCTCAGCGTGGTCGCCGCCGGCGGCGAGGTCGCGCCGGATGCGGCGCTGGGCGTGATCGGGCGGATGGCGGTGTTCATCGTCGCCGCGGTGATCGCCGGCTTGCTGCTGCTGCCGAAACTGCTGGATGCGATCGCCGCGTTCGGCCGCGAGGAGATGCTGCTGGTCGCGGCGCTCGGCATCTGCTTCGGCGCCAGCCTGCTCGCCGAATACTCCGGCTTCAGCATCGCGCTGGGCGCATTCCTCGCCGGCGTGGTGGTGGCCGAAGCGCATTGCGCGCCGCGCATCACCAGACTCGTGCAACCGGTGCGCGACATGTTCGCGGCGATCTTCTTCGTCGCGATCGGCCTGCTGCTCGATCCGGTCGCGCTGTGGCACGTCGCGCTTCCGGCGCTTGGCCTCGCGCTGCTGGTGATCTTCGGCAAGGTCTTCGCAAGCGGCGCGGGCGTGTTCCTGTTCGGCGGCGCCGGCGCGGGCAGGGCGTTGCGGATCGGTTTGAACATGGCGCAGATCGGCGAGTTCTCGTTCGTGATCGCCAGCCTCGGCATCGCCGGCGGCGCGGTGGGCACCGAGCTGTATCCGCTGGCGGTCGGCGCCGCGGTGGTCTGCATGGCGGTTTCGCCGCTGCTCACCGGCGGCGCGCCGGCGATCGAACGCGGGCTGCGCGCGATCGCGCCGCGCTGGTTGCAGGCGCTCGCCAGCGGCTACGGCGAATGGCTGGCGCAGTTGCAGCCGGGTGGCGACAACCTGGTGATCGCGCGCATGCTGCGGCGATTGCTGTGGCACATCGGCGTCAACGTGCTGCTGGTGTGCGCGGTGTTCGCCGGCGGCGCATGGCTGGAACATGCGATCCCGCGTTACTGGCCGCAATGGTCGATGGACGACGTCGCGCGGCGTTCGCTGATCTGGGCCTGCGCGCTGTTCGCGTCGCTGCCGATGCTGGTTGCGACGTATCGCAAGGCCGACGCGCTCGGCATGCTGCTCTCGGAACTCGGCATCCGCGAAAGCGTCTACGGCGGCAGCACGCAGGCGCTGCGGCGCGTGTTCTCGAAACTGATCCCGCTGTTCACTTTGTTCGGATTGGCCGTGCTGGTCGCCGTGCTCGGCGCCGCGATCCTGCCTCCGCGCGGCGTGCTGCTGGCGTTGCTCGCGATCGGCGCGCTCACCGCGTGGTTCCTGTGGAGCGCGCTGGTGCGCCTGCACGCGCGCATGCAGGCGAGCCTGCGCGACCTGGTCGAGAAACCGGACGAAGGGAAGTAGGGCGGCAGCAGCCGCGCAGCGGCGCATCCCGCCTTTGGCCGAATGCGGGACGAGCCTGCGCGACCGGCGGGATTCGCTTCGCTCCTCCCGCCCTACGTTCGCGTGCCGGTCACCTTCCGCATCAACGCCAGTCCCAGCATGATCGCCACGCTCAGCGCGCCGAACATCAATATCTCGAACGGCCACAGGTTGTGCGAAGTGGCATCGATCGAGGTGTCGATCAGCAGCCGCGCCAGCACGTAGGCCATGATCGCCGCCGGCACCGCGGCGGCCCAGCGCCATGCGCCGCGCCAGCGCCACAGCCCCCATGCCGGCGCGGCGAAGCCGATCAGCCCGATCGCGAGCATCGCCAGCATGAAACCGTCGAACAAGGCGACGTCGCCCACGCTCACGGGCGCGTTCATCTCTTGCTCGTAATGGGCGCGCTCGGCGGCGGCGTCGCGCGCCTTGATCCGGGCCACCCACTCCGGTTCCGCATGCGCGGCGGCGGGTTGGTCGCTGCCGCTGACCCGCATCGCGTAGCGCGCGACTTCCGGCGTGCCGTCGAGCGAACCGTCGCCCGCGCTGATCCGCACCTCGTCCACTTGCGCGTCGGGGCTCATCAGGAAGAACCAGCCGAGCGCTTCGCCGCTGCCGGCCGGATAGACATCCGAAGTATTCGTGCCGGCATTCGCCGCTTTGCCCTGGAAATAGGCATGTGCCCAGATGCGCACCGGCTTGTCGCTGGTGTAGCGCAAATGCAGATAGAAGGTCTGGTTGCGGCCGAGCGTGACCGTGCTGCCGGCAGGGTCGGTGCCCACGATTTCGACGCTGGTCGTCGCGCGCGCGATGCCGGCAGCGCCGAACGCGAACAGCAATGCGGCCAGGACAGCCATCGCCTTCGACATACGGATCTCCCCATCTCCGTCGTGTGCGCGAACGATAGCAGCGCGCCGCGCAGAACCACGTACGCCCGGTGAAGGCGTTTCCGCCACATGCCGTTCGTGCGGCGGCCTGCGGCGTTCCTAATCGGCCGTCCAGACGATTTTGTGAACGGGGTTTTCCCCCCCAGGTCCGCCACCTCGCCAAATGAAAAGGCCCGCGCGAGGCGGGCCTGTTTCATTTGGTGGAGGCGGGGGGAATTGTTCGGCCCAATCCATGGGCCTCACCCCTCGCTGCGCTCGGGGCCCGCCTTCGGCGGTCCAAAATCGTTCCAGACGATTTTGTGAACGGGGTTCCCTTCCAAGTCCCCCACATCCACAAAAACACGAAAGCCGCCACAAGGGCGGCTTCGCGTTTTTTGGGGCGGGGCTATCAAATTTACTACGTAATTGATTGATATTACGTGTTTTCCAAAAGCTGCGTTTTGCCAGTTACCGCCAAAGTTACCGCCAAATCTGCGCGACGCTCGGGATTTTTCGCAGGCTTCAAAGGGGAGGGGGGGCTCCGCCCCGGGATTCTGTTCAAGCTTTCGGTCTGCGGGATAAATCGCGGGGACGGCGTTCGCGGTTCGCTCCTCAACTGGCTATGGCGGGCCATTACCAACCTATGATTAGAGCCCTTGATGCGAGCCACGCGTCGGTGGGGACGTTCGTTTCTGCATTGATAGCTAGGCCGGGTTGGGGTCGGCTGGCGTCGAGCCGGCGCCAAAAGGGGGACGGGGGAACATGCAAATTCGTCAATTGCGAGTCACGAATTTCCGGGGCGTGGCGACACTTGATTGGAAGCCTGGCCGCGCCTTTTGTTGTCTGATCGGCGCTGGTGACTCTGGCAAGTCCACTATCCTCGATGCTGTCGAGGCGGTGCTGTCATCGCGCTGGTTTTCGTTCTGCGAATCCGACTTCCTGGGCGCCAGCACGGCTAATAGCATCTTGATTGAAGCCACCGTTGGGGAACTCTCGCAGTCCCTGAAATCGGATGAGCGGGTGGGCCTTTACATCCGTGGCTGGACCCCGGACGGGAATCTCCGCGACGAGCCGGAAGATGGCGACGAGGCGGTGCTCACGGTCCGCTTGACGGTGGATGCCACGTTGGAGCCGGTATGGGAGTTGATCTGCGATCGAATCAATGAGCCTCGCACCTTGTCTAACCGCGATCGCGCCCTGTTCGGCTTGGTTCGGCTCGCGGGTGACGTCGAATGGAACGGGGTTATAGCGGTCGCGGGTCATGCGTGCGCGTGTCTGCCTATCGGGCGCACTTTTGCGCGGAACCGGCGCTGCGCCTGCCACAAGTCGTAGTCGCTCTGCATGGCATACCAAAGCCCCGGCGTTGTGCCCAGCGCCTTCGACAGCCGCAAGTCCATGTCCGCGCTGACAGCGGCGGAACCGTTCAGCACGCGCGACAGCGCAACGCGCGTCACGCCCAACCGCAGCGCCGCTTCGGTCACGGTGATGTCGGTCAGCCATTCGCGCAGCACTTCGCCGGGGTGCGGGGGGTTGTGCATGATGGTCATGATGTTTGCCTAGTGATAATCCTGATAATCAACAAGTACCGCGTCGCCATCCTTGAAGGTGAAGGTCAGCCGCCAATTGCCGCTTACCCAAACTGCCCAATGGTCGGCGAGCTTGCCGTGCAGCGGATGCAGCTTCCAGGCAGGCGCGGCCATATCGCGCGGGCCACCAGCGCGGTTAAGCGTCTCCAATTGCAGGCGCAGGCGCGCAGCGTGTTTTGCTTGTATGCCCGAAGTCTTGCCGGTGCGGAAAAAGGTCTCGATGCCTTTGTGCCGGAAGGATCGGATCATGCTGGCAGTGTATAGCTTGACTATACGGCACGCAAGGGTGGGTCAGCCCGCGTGAGTGTGGCGGATCGGCACAACCTTCCCCGGTGCGTCGCGCAGTGCATCCAGATAATCCGCCCATCCCTGCATCATCTTGCGGCGCTCGGGCAAGTGTGCAGTGCGGTTGTAGGCGCGGCCGTTCGGGTCGCGCACCGCGTGCGCAAGCTGGTGTTCGATGTAGTCCGGGCGGAAGCCCAGCCCTTCATCCAGGATCGTGCGGGCCATCGCACGGAAGCCGTGCGCGGTCATGGTGTCTTTGTCGAAGCCCATGCGGCGCAGCGCGGCATTGATCGCGTTGTTGCTCATCGGGCGCTTCGGAGTGCGCCCGCCAGGGAACACGTAACGCCCGCTGCCGGTGAGCGGGTAGAGCGCGCGCAGGATCGCCACGGCTTGCTTGGCCAGCGGCACGATATGCGGCTGGCGCATCTTCATCTTGTGCGCCGGCAGGTTCCACTGCGCCGCGTCCAGGTCAATTTCCGCCCATTCGGCTTGCCGCAGTTCGCCCGGCCGCGCGAAAAACAACGGCGCAAGCTGCAAGGCGCAGCGGGTAGGGTAGTGCCCGTTGTACCCGTCTATCGCGCGCAGCAGTTCGCCCACCTTGTCCGGCTCGGTCACGGCGGCATGATTGCGCTCGGTCGCAGGCGGGATCGCGCCGCGCAAGGCAACGGTCGGGTCGAAGTTCGTGCGGCCAGTCGCAATGCCGAAGCGGATCACTTGCCCGATGTTCGTTCGTGCCCGGTGCGCGGTTTCGCGCGCGCCGCGTGCGTCTATGCGTTCCAGCACGGCCAGGATGTCCGGCGCGGTGACGCTTGCGAGCGGCTTCGATCCGATCCACGGGAACACGTCGCGTTCAAGCCGGCGGATGTTGCGGCTCGCATGGTCTTCTGCCCATTGCGGGGAATACTTGGCGAACCATTCCCGCGCAACGGCTTCGAAGGTGTCCGCGACTGCCGTTGCTTCCGCCTTGCGCTTCTCGCCGGGGTCTATGCCGTCCGCGATCAGCTTGCGGGCTTCCTCGCGGCGCTCGCGGGCTTGCTTCAGGGACACGTCCGGGAAGGTGCCCAGAGAAAGCGTGTTGCGCTTGTGTGTGTCCGGTCTGCGGTAATCAAAGCGCCACCAGCGCGCGCCGTCTGGCTTCACCAGCAGATACATGCCGCGTTCGTCGGCGAGTTTGTAGGCGCTCGCGCGCGGCTTCGCATTGGCAACGGCGGAAGGGGTAAGCATATTGTGTCCCCCGGCTTGTTTGACGGTAACAGCCTGAGCCGGATTTAAGCTACCGCCACAGTTACCGTAAAAATTGGAGAATGTGACGGTAAGTGAAGGGACGGCTCGGGAACATTATACAAGAAAAAACCGCGCCGGAGCGCGGTTTCGAGGATGTTGCGGGATGTTGTTGGATTCCGAAATGGTGGAGGCGGGGGGAATTGAACCCCCGTCCGAAGGCGCTCCGCGCCCGGCGCTACATGCTTAGCTCATCGTTGGATCTCGTCCCGAAGCAGCACGATGTGCGAAGCGCACCCCGGGACCAGCCTGTTTCGAGTTAGCCGGGCGCCGACGGGCGGCAGCGACCAGCGATCCCGTGATAATGACCCTACATCCGCGAGCACGGGCACAAGCGGGTTCGGGGCTAGGCCTTAAGCGGCCAGAGCGTAGACGTCGTCGTTCGCGTCTAGTTTTTTGCCACCGGATTAACGAGGAAGATGACGCCCT
>DASSEW010000031.1:0-83943 GCA_035695065.1 Rhodanobacteraceae bacterium
CATCACGATGCCGCTTGCGGGCCGCGCGCGCCGGCGGCTATCCTGAACCGGACATTCATCCAGCCAGGGCCGTTGATCTTTGAACCGCACCACGCCGCGTCCCGGCACCGACCACCATCTGCTGATCCAGACCGTTTCCCCCGCGGCGCATTCGCCGCTGCTGGCGCTGGCCCGGCGCATCGCCGACGCCGGCTGCAACCTGGTGGATTCGCGCGTGGCCACGATCGGCGCCGACACTTCCGTCGTGCTGCTGGCGCAGGGCGCCTGGGACGCGATCGCCAAGCTCGAGAACGCACTCACCCGCATCGGCCGTGACGAGGAAGTGCGGTTGATGCACTACCGCACCCAGCCGCGCGATGCGCAGACCCATCTGCTGCCGTACCTGGTCGAAGTGGTCGCATCCGACAAGCCCGCGGTGCTGGTGGAGCTGATCGATTTCTTCACCCGCCGCGGCATCAGCATCGAACAGTTGTCGTCCATGCGCTACCGCGCGATGCAGACCGGCGCCGACATGTTCCAGGCACAGCTCACCATCGGCATTCCGGCGGATACGCATATCGCCGCACTGCGCGATGATTTCCTGGAACTGTGCGACGGCCTGAACCTGGACGCGATCATGGATCCGGTGAAGTTTTGATGTAGGGCGGACATCGTCCGCCGCAAAATTGGCGGGCCATCCCACCCTACGGAGCGGCAATGATCAAACCCGGCAGCAAAGTCCCGAAACTCGCAGGCACCACCGCCGACGGCGGCACGCTGAAGCTCGCGGACCTGCAAGGGAAGTGGCTGGTCCTTTATTTCTACCCCAAGGACAACACCACAGGTTGCACGCGCGAAGCGCAGGACTTCCGCGATCTGCATGCGAAGTTCAAACGCCGGGGCGCGCAGATAGTCGGCATCTCGCGCGACTCTGAAAAATCGCACACCAACTTCGCCGAAAAATACGAGCTGCCGTTCCCGCTGATCGCCGACACCGACGAAACCTGGTGCAAGGCCTTCGATGTGATCCACGAAAAGACGCTCTACGGCCGCAGGTTCATGGGCGTGGTGCGCAGCACTTTCCTGATCGATCCCGACGGCAAGCTGGTGAAGGAATGGCGCGGCGTGAAAGTGCCGGGCCATGCGCAAGCCGTGCTGGACAGTATTCCCGCCAAGTGACCAACCCTACCGTTTCCATTCCTGTCGCACGCGAGCCTGCTCGCGCGGCGGCATGCGTCGTTTCCACCGAGAGCCCCGGATGACCCATCACGAGCAAGGCAAGCGCATCTACGCGCTGGACACCAACGTGCTGCTGCACGATCCCACCTCGCTGTTCCGCTTCGAGGAACACGACATCTTCATTCCGATGACGGTGCTGGAGGAACTGGACGAGAAGAAAAAGGGTGGTTCGGAAGTGTCGCGCAACGCGCGCCAGGTCAGCCGCTTCCTCAACGAACTGATCCTGCGCGGCAACGGCAACGGCATCGCCGACGGCCTGCCGCTGTCTTCGCCCGAAGGCGTCAAGCTCAAGAGCGGCGGCGCAAATGGACGGCTTTACTTCCAGACGCGCACGGGCAGCGGCAACGGCAAGGCCGACAACCAGATCCTTTCGGCGGTGCTGGAGCTGCGCGAGCAACATCCCGATCGCGATGTCGCGCTGGTGTCCAAGGACATCAACCTGCGCATCAAGGCCACGATCTTCGGCATCCATGCCGAGGATTACGAAAACGACCGTGCCCTGGACGATTTTTCGCTGCTGTATGCCGGCCACGCCGAACTGCCGGCGGATTTCTGGGATCGCCATCCGGAACTGCGCTCGTGGTCCGAGCGCGGCCACACCTATTACGAGGTGCAGCCGCACGAAGGCGAGGAATGGCAGCCCAACGAATGTCTGTACCTGCCCGGCGAGAACAGCGTCGAGCTGCGCGTGCTCGCCCATGAAGACGGCAAGACGAAGCTGGTGCTGCTGGAGGACCACACGCATCCCAACCACAGTGTCTGGGGCATCAGCGCGCGCAACCGCGAGCAGAATTTCGCGCTGAACATGCTGATGGATCCGGACATCGATTTCGTCACCCTGCTCGGCACCGCCGGCACCGGCAAGACCCTGCTGGCGCTGGCGGCGGGCCTGGCGCAGGTGATGGACCAGCAGCGCTACCGCGAGATCATCATGACCCGCGCCACGGTGTCGGTAGGCGAAGACATCGGTTTCCTGCCCGGCACCGAAGAGGAAAAGATGACGCCGTGGATGGGCGCACTCACCGACAACCTGGAAGTGCTCGCCAATCCCGAGGAAGGCGGCTCGTGGGGCCGGCAGGCGACCAACGACCTGCTCGCCTCGCGCATCAAGATCCGCTCGCTGAATTTCATGCGTGGCCGGACCTTCCTGTCGCGGTATCTGATCATCGACGAAGCGCAGAACCTGACGCCCAAGCAGATGAAGACGCTGATCACCCGCGCCGGCCCGGGCACCAAGATCGTGTGCCTGGGCAACGTCGAACAGATCGACACGCCGTATCTCACCGAGACGACTTCCGGCCTCACCTACGCCGTGGACCGCTTCAAGGCCTGGACGCATTCGGCGCACATCACCCTGCGCCGCGGCGAGCGCTCAAGGCTGGCGGATTTCGCTTCAGAAGCCTTATGAGCGGTGGACGGAATCAGCAGAACGGTAAAGGCGAAAATGGATTCCGGCTTTCGCCGGAATGACGAGTTCCCGATGCGTTCTCCGAGTCCCGAGTGCCGAGTCCCGAGTCCCGCAATCTGCCTCACCATCGCCGGCTCCGATTCCGGCGGCGGTGCCGGGATCCAGGCCGATCTCAAAACCTTTGCCGCGCTCGGCGTGCACGGCCTGTCGGCGATCACGGCCATTACCGCGCAGAACACGCGTGGCGTGCGCGCGATCCATCCGGTTCCTTTGAAACATCTGCGCGCGCAACTGGATGCGTTGTTCGAGGATTTCCCGATCGGCGCGGTGAAGACCGGCATGCTGGGCGATGCGAAAACCACGCGCTGCGTGGCGCGCGAACTCAGGCTTCGCAAACCGGCGTGGCTTGTGGTGGATCCGGTGATGATCGCCACCAGCGGCGCGCGGCTGCTGGATGCCGACGCGGTCCGCGTGCTCTGCGACGAGCTGATTCCGCTCGCCGACGTGTTGACACCCAACCTGCCCGAAGCCGAAGCGCTGTTGGGGATCAAGATCAAAACCGCACGCGACGGCGAACGCGCAGCGCAATCGCTGCTGGACCTCGGCGTGCAGGCAGTGCTGCTGAAAGGCGGCCACGCACGCGGGCGCGAAGTGGTGGACCTCTACGCTGACGCGCGCGGCACGATCGAATTCCGGCATCCGCGTTTGAAGATCCAGGCCCACGGCACCGGCTGCACGCTGTCGGCTGCGCTGGCGGCGAGCCTGGCGAAAGGCGCGACCCCTCGCGTCGCCACGCGCCGCGCAATCGGCTTCGTGCAACGCGCCATGCGAGCCGCTTACCGCCCCGGCGGCGGCGCGCTTCACGTACTCCGAAACCCGTAGGGCGGACACTGTCCGCCTTCACGCGGCAACGGCGGGCAATGCCCGCCCTACTTCGAAGCCCGTGGGCGGACACCATCCGTCATTCGTGTGGCAACAATGGCGGGCAGTGCCCGTCCCACCAACGCTTTAGAATGGGCCACCTTTACCCGTCCGACACCATGGCCCTCGCCATCCGCCTTGCCGTATTCGCCGTCATCCTGCTGTTCCTGGGCTGCGCCTGGGCGGTGCACCTGCGCAGCCGCGTGCGCCTGCACTGGCGCAAGCAGCTCGGCGGCCATGCCATGTTCTTCGCGCCCTACAACCTGCTGATGTACGCGTTCTCGGCGGTGCCGGCCGGTGCGTATCCTGATCGCTCGCGCTTCGCCGAACTCGATCCGCTGCGCGACAACTGGAAGACGATCCGCGACGAGGCCGCACATCTGTTCGACCAGGGTTTCATCCGCGAAGCCGAGCGCAACAACGACGCCAGCTTCAACTCGTTCTTCAAGGCCGGCTGGAAGCGCTTCTACGTGAAGTGGTACGGCGAGCCGCTGGCTTCGGCGCAGGCATTGTGCCCGCGCACGGTGGAGCTGGTGAACGCGATCCCGAACGTCAAGGCGGCGATGTTCGCGCTGCTGCCGCCGGGCGCCAAACTCAATCCGCACCGCGATCCGTTCGCCGGCTCGTTGCGCTACCACCTGGGGCTCATCACGCCAAACGCCGATACCTGTCGCATCTTCGTGGACGGCCAGGAATACTTCTGGCGCGACGGCGAGGACGTGATCTTCGACGAAACCTGCGTGCACTGGGCGGAGAACAGGTCCGACATGACGCGCGTGATCCTGTTCTGCGACGTCGAGCGACCGCTGCGTTCGCGCCTGATGGGCGCGATCAACCATCGCGTCAGCGCGTTCATGGGTCGCATCACTTCATCGCCCAATACCGACAACGAGCCGGTCGGTTTCATCAACCGGCTGTATGCGATGGGCCAGCGCAACCGCGAGCGCAGCAAGCGTTTCAAGCACGCCAACCCGAAGCTGTTCCGGCTGATGAAAACGGTGGGAATCGTGGTGCTGCTGTGGGTCGTGCTGCTGGCGCCCTGGCCGCTGCTGTAGGCGGGTCTTGACCCGCCGGGACGAATGGCGGGTTGAAACCCGACCTACGCGCGCACCCTTTCTCCTGCGCCGTGGGGAACAAATTCCGGCATCATGGCCGCACGATGCTGCGGGGGAACGGGGTGGACGATCTCTGGCAGAGCCTGAGGCAACGCAAGCTGGTGCAGTGGGCGATCGCCTACGGCGCGTTCGCGTTCGCGCTGATCCAGGTGCTCGACGTGGTTGCCGGCAGCTATCACTGGCCCGACCGCGCCATGCACATCGTGTTCGGCCTGCTGGTGCTGGGCTTTGTCGTGGCATTGATCCTGGCGTGGTACCACGGCGAGCGCGGCGCAGCGGATCTCGGGGCCGGAGCTGCTGCTGATCGCGCTGGTGCTGATCATCGGCGGCGGCTTGCTGTGGTATTTCGGGAAGCCCGGCTCGCCGGTCGCAACGACGAACACGCCCGCGAACGTGGCCAGCGTGCAGGAACCCGCGCCTGCCTCGTCTCCCGCCTCGACGCCGTTCAACCCGCCCGCCGGCACGCTGGCGGTGCTGCCCTTCACCAACCTCAATGGCGATCCGAAGCAGCAGTATTTCAGCGACGGCATCACCGAGGAACTCACCAACGCGCTCGGCCAGAACGCCGCGCTCACGGTGATCGCCTGGGACACCGCATCGAAATTCCGCGACAGCCACGAGTCGCCGAATGCGGTGGGCGCGGCGCTGAATGTCGCCAATCTCCTGCACGGCAGCATCGAGCGCGAGGGCGGCGCGGTGCGGGTGATCGCGGAACTGGTGGACACCCGCACCGGCAAGCAGCTGTGGTCGGATCACTACGACGATTCGGCCGCCAACGTGTTCCAGGTGCAGGACAAGATTTCCGCGGCGATCGCGGCGGCGCTGAACGTGAAGTTCGCCGCGCTGCGCCCGGCGTCCCCCGTGAACCCCAAGGCGCACGACCTGGTATTGCAGGCGCGCGCCTTGATAGACGGCGCCCGCACCGCCGCGCCGATCGAGCAGGCTAGCGCTTTGCTGGAACAGGCCATCGCGCTCGATCCCGGTTATGCCGACGCCCACGCCTTGCTGGCGGGCGCATGGCTCGACCTGACCCAATATTCCACGCTGACGCTGAAAGACGCGTTGCCCAAGGCGCGCGCCGAGGCCAACCAGGCGCTGGCGCTGGACCCGCGCAACGTGACAGCGCTGCTCGTGCTGGCCGACGACGATGGCGCTGAACACAAAATCGCGCAGGCCAGGGCCAAACTCGAACGCGCACTGGCGCTCGACCCCAGCAATGCCGACGCGCATCTGAATTACGGCCTCGCACTGCCGACCAGGCAAGCGCTGGCGCAGAATCTGGAAGCGGTGCAGCTCGATCCCCGCAACGCCACCGCGCAGAGCAACCTCGCGGGCAGCTATGTGGACCTCGGCGAGTACGTGCAGGCACTGCCGCCCGCTTTGGCCTTGATGAAACTGACGCCGCACAGCGCCGACAGCGCGCTGGGCCTCGCACTGATCTATTCGCTGCTGCACCGCCCCGAGGATGCGGTGAAGGCCTTCGATCTGGCCCAACCCGACACGCCGCTGGACAAGGCGCTGGTCGCGGCCGGCCGGCTGACCTATCAATCCGTGCTGGACCCCAAGCTGCACGCGCAGGCGCTGGCCGCGGTGGATGCGCTGCGCAAGCGCTTCGACCTTGATCCGCTTTCCATGGGCGACGTGATCCAGCTTGACCTCGCGCTGGGCCAGGACGACACCGTGCTGGAACTGCTGCCGAAGACATGCGCAGCGATGCCGGTCGGCTGCACCACCCTCAGCGTCAATCCGGCGTTACTGCCGCTGCGCGACAAGCCGGCGTTCCAGGCGCTGGTGAAAAAGTACGACACCGTCTCGCAAACGCCCGCGCCGGCATCCGCCGCGAGCAAGTAGGGCGGACATTGTCCGCCGCAGCGGGCAGTGCCCGCCCTACGCCACTGGATTTCACTCCGTGAGGCAGGTTTACGCGACCTATCCGCGCACGCGTTCCACCAGCGCATCCGCGAACGTTTCGGTACTGCCGCTGCCGCCCAGATCCGGCGTGACGCGGTCGTGTGCGGCGAGCGTTTCGCGGATGGCATGGCGCACGCGCGTGCCGTGTTCGACCAGCCCCAAATGATCGAGCATGTCGGCGGCAGCCAGCAGCAGCGCGCAGGGATTGGCGATGTTGCGACCGGCGATGTCCGGCGCCGAGCCGTGCACGGCTTCGAAGATCGCGGCGGCCGAGCCGATATTGGAACCTGGGGCCAGGCCGAGCCCGCCGACGAGTCCCGCGCACAGGTCGGAAAGGATGTCGCCGAACAAATTTGTCGTCACGATCACGTCGAACTGCCACGGGTTCATCACCAGCTGCATGCAGGTGTTGTCCACGATCATCTCGTTGAAGCCGATCTGCGGATATTCCTTCGCCACTTCGCGCGCCACGTCCAGGAACAGGCCCGAGCTGGTCTTCAGGATGTTGGCCTTGTGCACGGCGGTGATCTTCTTGCGGCCGCGCTTCACCGCGAGTTCGAAGGCGTAGCGCACGATGCGCTCGGCGCCACGACGGGTGTTGCGCACGATCGACTGCGCGGTCTGGCCATCGGCCGAAAGCGTCTGGCCTTCCTGCAGGTATGCGCCCTCGGTGTTCTCGCGCACGGTGATGATGTCGATGTTGTCGAAATGCGCCTTGGTGCCCGGCAGCGTGAGCGCGGGTCGCACATTGGCGTAGAGGTCGAAGCGCTTGCGCAGTTCAACGTTCAACGAGGAAAAGCCCTTGCCCACCGGCGTGGTCAACGGGCCTTTCAGCGCAATCCGGTGTTTTGCGATCGAGTCGAGCGTCGCCTGCGGCAGCAGCTCGCCGTGCTTTTCCAGCGCGATCATCCCGGCGTCCACGAACTCATAGGAAAGCCCCGCGTCCAGCGCATCCAGCACGCGCAGGGTGGCGGTCATGATTTCCGGGCCGATGCCGTCGCCGCGGATCACCGTGATAGTCGTAGTCATGCAAAAACTCCTGGCGTGACCTGTAGGGCGGACACTGTCCGCCGAATTCCGGCCAAAGGCGGCGGGCATTGCCCGCCCTACAACACGCGCCGGCAAGTTCCGGCGCGGACAAACGCGCAATTATCCGCGATCGTGCCCCGTGCCGCCAGATTCACGCGGCCAGCAGCTTTGCCAGCGTGCCGTCGTGCTCGGCCTTCGCCAGATCGTCGAACCCGCCGACGTGGGTGCCGTTGATGAAAATCTGCGGCACCGTGCGGCGGCCGCCGCTGCGCTCCAGCATGGTCGTGCGGGCGGCCGGGTCGGTGTCGATGCGGATTTCACGCCAGTCCAGGCCCTTGGCCTTCAGCAGGTTCTTGGCGGCGATGCAGTACGGGCACACCGCGGTGGAGTAGATTTCGATGTCGGCCATGCAGGTTCGAGCGAGCTGTTGTTGATGGTGCGGCCGAGAGCGCCGTCCGTGGCTGAAGAGCTCCGTGGCCGCTTTTGGTCTAGCCCGTGGAGAAATCTCCAATCTGCCAAAGAGATTGATCCGGGTAGCGATCATGGACGATCGCACAAACACAGAGGCTGAACGCATGGCGCCCAGCACTGTCACCGGAACCGATCCCGCGCTAAGTTGTCGAACCAGGAGCGGTTGTTCCCCGCCGTGACCCACTTGATCCCATGCGTACGCGATTGCTGTTACCCGCCCTCACCTGCCTCGCGCTGGCGCTGCCCGTGGCCGCGCAGCAGCAGGACGTGAACCTGCCGAACCTCGGCAGTTCCGCGGCCGGGCTGATCTCGCCGCAGGAGGAGACCGCCTACGGCGAGAGCATGTTGCGCGAGCTGCGCTCGATGAACCAGGTGCTCGACGATCCGCAGGTGGACGCGTACATGCATTCGCTGGGCTACCGGCTGGTCGCCGCGAGTGCCGATCCGAAGCAGCATTACACCTTCACGGTGCTGCGCGATCCGGAGATCAACGCCTTCGCCGCGCCCGGCGGCTACATCTTCGTGAACTCCGGCCTGATCGCCACCACCGCGTCCGAAAGCGAACTCGCCGCGGTGATCGCGCACGAGCTGGCGCACATCAGCCAGCATCATCTGGAGCGCGCGTTCGAAGATGCGAAGAAGAAGGCGCCGCTGTATGCACTCGCCACGCTGGGCATGCTGATCGCCGCCGGCGGTTCCAGCCAGAGCGCGGGGCCCGGCATCATGGCCGCCGGCATGGGCCTGATGCAGCAGGAGCAGATCGATTTCACCCGCAAGGACGAAGCGGAAGCCGATCGGGTCGGCATCGGCACGCTCGCGAAGGCCGGCTTCAACCCGGATGCAATGGCCGACTTCTTCAACCGCATGGCGCGCACGTTGCGTCCGGGCGGCGGTGACGGTGGCGAGTATTCCGGCGACGCGCCGCCGTTCCTGCAAACCCATCCGGTCACCAGCGAGCGCATCGCCGAAGCCAAAGCGCGCGCGCACGTGATCGAGGAGCAGAGCCGCGACACCCCGCAGCTGGCTTCCGCCGCGCCCGCCGACACTTTCAGCCTGCTGCCGTTCGTCAAGAATCCCGCCGCGCTGTTGAATGCTCCGCGCGCAACAGACAAAGGCGAATATCCGCTGATCCGCGAGCGCGTGCGCGTGTTGTCCGAGCAGAACTTCAACGACATGGTCGCCTATTACGCGCGCAACCTGGCGCGCGGCGGCGACTTCGTCACGCCGGCGCATCGTTACGGCTATGCACTGGCGCTGCAGCGCGCGGGTCAACCGCAAAAGGCGGTGGAGATCCTCACCCAGCTGCTCGCGGCCAACCCGGGCAGCAGCACGCTGCAATTGGGACTCGCGGATGCCGATCTCGCCGCCGGCCATCGTGCCGAAGCGCTGCAACGCTATGCAGCCTTGAGTACGCAGTCCCCGCACAATGCGGCGATCGCACTCGGCTATGCGCAGGCGCTGCTGGCGGACGGCAAACCTGGAAGCGCCAAGCTCGCGCAGGAACAGTTGAAGCCGCTGCTGGACGACAATTCCGAGCCGGAGCTGTATCGCACCTACGGCCATGCTTCGCATCTCGCGGGCGACGACATCCGCGCCGGCGAAGCCTATGCCGATGCCACCTTCCTCTCCGGCCGGCCGCAGGATGCGCTCGGACAATTGCAGCGCCTGTCGGAGCGCAAGGACCTGGATTACTACGCACGCGCGCGGATCGAAGCGACGATCGCCCTGATCACGCCGATCGCGCTGGAAATGCAGCGTCGCAACCTGCCGCAGGCCGGCGACCAGCCCGATACCGGCAGCCAGCTTGGCTTCCACGCCTGTTCAAGCTGGAGCTGCCCGCTGCAGCATTGATCGCGAAGCCCTCGTGGCGCGCTGCACGGTTCAGCCGCGCTGCGTATCATTGGCCGCGCCTCCCGCTGTCCGGAATGCCATGAAACGAATCCGCCCGCGCCTTGGCGCACTCGTGCTTCCCTTGCTGCTGCTCGCGTTCGCCGCGTCCGCCGCGCCGCCGGCACCTGCACCCGCTTCGACCGCCGCAACGCCGGCCGTCGTGCACCCGCAGGTCAAGCTGCACACCTCGATGGGTGACATCACCATCGAATTGTTTCCGGACAAGGCGCCGCGCACCGTCGCCAATTTCCTGCAGTACGTGAAGGACGGTTTCTACGACGGCACCGTGTTCCATCGCGTGATCCCCGGTTTCCTGGTGCAGGGCGGCCTCTACACGCGCCAGCTGACGCCCAAGCGCACGCGTCCGCCGATCCCGGACGAGGCCAACAACGGACTTTCGAACCTGCGCGGCACCGTCGCCGCGGCACGCGGGCCGGATCCGGATTCCGCGACAGCGCAATTCTTCTTCAACATCGTGGACAACCCGCGCCTCGACTACGTCGGCAACCAGAGCGGCATGACCTGGGGCTACGCGGTGTTCGGCAAGGTCGTGGACGGCATGGATGTGGTGGACAAGATGGACAACCTGCCGACCGGGCCACAGGGCCCGTTCGTGGGCGACGTGCCGCGACCGCTGCCGGTGATCGAGAGCGCCAAGGTGATCGGCGATGCCGCGCAACCGACCGCGGAGCCGGTATCGCCGACCGCAGGACAGATTCCGGCGAACACGCAGCCTGCAAAGAAGAAAAAGAACGCCGCGCCGGTGAAGCATTGATGGATCGTTTTCCGTTCGCGCTGAGCGTAGTGAGCGCAGCGAACGAAATCGAAGCGCATTGTCCTTCGGCTCCGGCCTCGTCTTCTTCGAAGACGCGACCTGCGCTCAGTACGAACGGCGGATTGTGGTGTTGACGTGACCACGCTCTTCATCTCCGACCTGCACCTCGACGAAGCGCGTCCACACATCGTCGAGTTGTTCGACCGCTTCCTCGCGAACGAAGCGCGCCATGCGGACGCGCTGTACATCCTCGGCGACCTGTTCGAGGCCTGGATCGGCGACGACGACGACGCACCGCTGCCCGCGCGCGTGGCTTCGGGTTTGAAGGCGTTGAGCGATTCCGGCGTGCCGGTGTATTTCATCGCCGGCAACCGCGATTTCCTGCTCGGCGACGATTACGCGCAGCGCGCCGGCATGACGATCCTCGACGACGGCACGGTGGTGGATCTGTACGGCACGCCCACCCTGCTGATGCATGGCGACACGCTGTGCACGGACGACACGGCGTATCTGGCTTTCCGCAAGCAGGTGCGCGATCCGGCCTGGCAGCGGCAATTCCTGTCGCAACCGCTGGCCGCGCGCCGCGCGTTTGCGCAACAGGCGCGCAATGCCAGCCGCGAGCACACATCGCAAACCGCGACGGCGATCATGGACGTCAACCAGCGCGCGGTCGAAGTCGCGCTGCGCGACGCGCACGTCGCGCGCATGATTCATGGCCACACGCACCGGCCCGCGATCCACGATTTCGCACTGGACGGCGAGCTCGCACAACGCATCGTGCTGGGCGACTGGTACGAACAGGGTTCGGTGTTGCGCGTGGATGCGGATGCAATCGAATTATCGGGACTGAACTGATTCGGAGAACCCCATGCAACTGATCGGCCTGCTCGATTCACCCTACGTGCGCCGCACCGCGATTTCGCTGCACCTGCTCGGCATTCCGTTCGAACGCAAGGCACTGTCGGTGTTCCGCGATTTCGACACGCTGCGTGCGATCAACCCGTTGGTGCGGGTACCCACGCTGGTATGCGACGACGGCACGCAACTGGTAGATTCCACGCTGATCATCGACTACGCGGAAACGCTCGCCGGCCGGCGACTCATGCCGAACGCACCGGAAGCGCACCGTCGCGCGTTGCGCTGGATCGGTCTGGCACTCGTCGTGTGCGAGAAATCCGCGCAGGTCTACTACGAACACAAGCGTGCGGCCAACTTCCAGGATCCGGGCTGGATCGCACGCGTCAGTGGGCAACTGCAGTCGGCCTGCACCTTGCTGGAACAGGAACTGCGTGGCGCGAACGCGAACGCGTGGCTGTTCGGCGAAGCGCTGACGCAAGCCGACCTCACGCTGGCGGTGGCCTGGGGCTTCGCACAGCTGGTGGCCGCGGAAGTCGTGCCGGCGGCAGATTATCCGCAACTCGCCGCGTTCGCCGCGCGTGCCGAGCGGACGCCGGAATTCCTGGCTTTTCCGGTGGTGTAGGGCGGACATCGTCCGCCGTGGCGGGCAGTGCCCGCCCTACACTGCGCCGGATGCCGCGCCGATCGCATCGCACAGCCGCTCCACCGCGATCACTTCCATCTCGCCAATGCGCGGCTTCTTCGGCGCGTTGGCCTTCGGCACGATCGCGCGCTTGAACCCGTGCTGCGCGGCTTCCTTCAGGCGCTCCTCGCCATTGGGCACCGGACGGATTTCGCCCGACAGCCCGACTTCGCCGAAGGCGACGGTCTTGTCCGGCAGCGGCCGGTCGCGGAACGATGACAACACCGCGAGCAGCACCGGCAGGTCGGCCGCGGTCTCGCCCACGCGGATGCCGCCGACCACGTTGACGAACACGTCCTGGTCGTAAACGGCGGCACTGCCGTGGCGATGCAGCACGGCCAGCAGCATCGCCAGGCGATTCTGTTCCAGCCCGAGCGCCACGCGGCGCGGATTGCCCAGCGACGACTGGTCCACCAGCGCCTGCACTTCCACCAGCAGCGGACGCGTGCCTTCGCGCGTCACCATCACCGCGCTGCCGGAGGTGGGCTGCGGATGCGCGGACAGGAAGATCGCGGAAGGGTTGGGCACTTCGCGCAGGCCCTTGTCCGACATCGCGAACACGCCGAGTTCATTCACCGCGCCGAAGCGGTTCTTGAACGCACGCAGCACGCGGAACCGCGAGCCGGTTTCACCTTCGAAATAGAGCACCGCGTCCACCATGTGCTCCAGCACGCGCGGGCCGGCGATGCCGCCTTCCTTGGTGACGTGCCCGACCAGGAACACGCAGGTGCCGCTCTCTTTCGCAAAGCGCGTCAAGCACGCGGCCGACTCGCGCACCTGCGACACCGAGCCCGGCGCCGCGGTCAGCAGTTCGGTCCAGATGGTCTGGATCGAGTCCACCACCAGCACGCGCGGCTTTTCCGCGATCGCATGTTCGAGGATGCGCTCGACGCAGGTTTCCGCCAGCGCGCGCAGCGGCTCCAGCGCGATGCCGAGCCTGCGCCCGCGTGCGGCTACCTGCGCCAGCGATTCCTCGCCTGTCACGTACAAACCGGGTAGCGATGCACCGAGCGCGCCGAGCGCCTGCAACAGCAGCGTGGACTTGCCGATGCCCGGATCGCCGCCGACCAGCACCACCGAACCTTCCACCAGCCCGCCGCCCAGCACGCGATCGAGTTCGCCGATCATGGTGACGTGGCGCGCCTCGGTTTCGCTGGCGATCGCGACCAGCGGCTGCACGCGCGCCGCGTCCGCACCGGCACCCGCGTAGCCCGCATTGCGCGCGCCGCCGGCGCCCGCGGCGACTTTCGCCGGCTGCACCACGAATTCCGAAAGCGTATTCCAGGCAGCGCAGGCCTCGCACTGGCCCTGCCACTTCGGATATTCCGCACCGCAATCAGCGCAGACGTAGGCGGTCTTGGCTTTGGCCATACTATTCAAGAGCTTCTCGTAGCCTAGAAAAAATCTCGTTTCTAAACTGTTCCATGTATTCATTGCTGAGACCCCTCGACCCTGTCGGGTGAGGGATTGCGATTACACGAACGCGTTCGAAATCTTGGAATCCGACCCTGAACTGTTTGCGACCGGGTAATTTTGGCTTCACGCAATACCTTGGTTCACCAAGGTGTTTCCCAAATCCCTTCTCGGACAACGGAAGAACACTTGGCGAATTCAAAAGCTCAAGAAGTCGCAACCCGCAGAAGATCACCAATCTCGGACGCAGGTGCTGAACAGTTTCTAGGAAATTTCCACAATTGAGCTCGTACTCGGTCCATGTATCGTCACTCAGTGCTTTCGTTTCAGTATTCCGCCAATTCGTTTGTGTGAACGATCTCTCCAACTTCGTTTCACGGCCTTCCTTGCGTTCCAGGCTTAGTCCCCACAACCCCAGCAAATTGATCAGCCTGTTCACATAACGAAAGCCGTTCGTATCTTGATTGCTGAAAAAGCTGCTTCCTGCAGGAGACGCTGCACTGACCGAGCTCCCTTGATCTGTCCCCCAGTTATAGCCACAGATAATGATTCCGCCGTAGCTCTCCTGAAACAGCTTTGTGCGTAGATTTACCGCGCTCATATTTCTTCCGCGAACAACACGCGCCGCGTCACGCCGCAGGTCAGCTCGTACGAAATCGTGCCGGCATGGCGCGCGATGGTTTCAACCGGCAGCTCCGGTCCCCACAGCGTGACCGTATCGCCGACGCGCGCATCCGGCGCGCCGCGCAGGTCGAGCGTGATCAGGTCCATCGAAACGCGGCCAACGATTGCTGCTTGCGCACCATTGATCAACACAGGCGTGCCGGAACGCGCGCTGCGCGGATAGCCATCGCCGTAGCCGATCGCGGCCACGCCGACTGGCATGTCTTCCTCGCATTCGTAAGTCGAACCGTAGCCGATGCGCTCGCCACGCTTGATCGCGTTAATCGCGATCAGACGGGTGGAGAGCGTCATCGCGGGTCCAAACCCGAAATCCGCACCGGTCTTGCCTTCGGTTACCGACAATCCGTACAGCAGGCCGCCGACGCGCACCCAGTCGCCGCGCGCAGCCGGCCAGCCCAGCACACCGGCCGAATTGGACAGCGCGCGTTCGGCGGAGAGCCCGCGCGTCGCGTCCTCGAAGCAGGCGATCTGGCGCGCGGTCAGATCGTTGTCGAATTCGTCGCTCGACGCGAAATGCGTCATCAGCACGATGTCGGGATTGACGCTCGGCAGCGCGTGCAGGCGCGCGTGCAGTTCCGCTGCGCGCATCGCGGGAAAACCCAGCCGGTGCATGCCGGTGTCCAGCTTCAGCCACACGCGCAGGCGCTGCGCGCTTTTTTCCGCAGCGAGCAACGCGAGTTGCGAGTCGTGATGGATCACCGCTTCCAGGTCCAGCCGGCGCATTTCGGCGAGATCGCTGGCCGCATCCGGCCCGCTCAGCACCACGATGCGGTTGCGATGCCCCGCCGCTCGCAGGCGCAGGCCGTCGGCGATCGAAGCGACGCCGAACGCATCGGCATCGCTCAACGCGCGCGCGCAGCGTTCCAGGCCGTGGCCATAGGCATCGGCCTTCACCACCGCCATCACTTTCGCATTGCCGCTGAGCGCGCGGATGCGCGCCAGGTTCGCGCGCAGCGCGTCGAGATGGATGGTGGCAACCGCGCCGCGCGCCACGTTATTCGACCCTGCCGATGTACGACTCCGGCGCGTAGTTCTCGAACTTGGTGTACTGGCCGAGGAAGGTGAGCTTCACCGTGTCGATCGGGCCATTGCGCTGCTTGCCGATGATGATCTCGGCGATGCCCTTGTTCGCGGTTTCCTTGTCATACACCTCGTCGCGGTAGATGAACAGGATCAGATCCGCGTCCTGCTCGATCGCGCCGGATTCGCGCAGGTCGCTCATCACCGGGCGCTTGTCGTTGCGCTGCTCCAGCGCGCGGTTCAGCTGCGACAGCGCGATCACCGGCACCTTCAGCTCCTTGGCGAGGGCCTTCAGGTTGCGCGAGATTTCCGAGATTTCGGTGGCGCGGTTTTCCTTGTTGCCGGGCACCTGCATCAGTTGCAGGTAGTCAATGATGATCATGCCCAGCCCGTGCTCGCGCGCCATGCGCCGCGCGCGCGAACGCAGTTCGCCCGGCGACAGCGCGGGCGTGTCGTCAATGAAGATCTTGGATTCCGACAGCAAAGCCGTGGCCTGGGTAACCCGCGGCCAGTCTTCCTCCGCGAGATCGCCGGTGCGCAAATGCTGCTGGTTGATGCGACCGAGCGAAGAAATCAATCGGAACGCGAGCTGCGAGGCCGACATTTCCATCGAGAAGATCAGCACCGTCTTCTTGGCGCGCAGCGCCGCGCTTTCGGCCAGGTTCAGCGCGAACGCGGTCTTGCCCATGGACGGGCGCGCGGCGAGGATCACCAGATCCTCCGGCTGCAAGCCCGCGGTGAGGTTGTCGAGGTCGGCGAACCCGGTCGGCAGCCCCGTGATCTGGCCGCGGTTGGCATAGCGCTGCTGCAGCAGCTGCATCGCATCGCGCAGGGCTTCGCGCATCGGCGCGTACTGCTTGCGGCCGCGCGCACCCGCTTCGGCGATCTGGAACACGCGCTGCTCGGCACTTTCCACGATTTCGGGGGTGGCTCGACCATCCGGATTGAAGCCGTCGCCGGCGATTTCGGTGCCCGCCTCGATCAACTGGCGCAGGATGGACTTGTCGCGGACGATGTCGGCGTAGGCGGCGATGTTGGCCGCGCTGGGCGTGGCGTTGGCCAGCTCCACCAGGTACGCCGCGCCACCAACGCTGTCGGACAGGTTGTTGCGCTCGAACCATTCGCCCAGGGTGACCGCATCGCACGGGTGGCCGCGCGAGGACAGGTCGCCGATGGCGCGGAAGATCAGCTTGTGCTCGCGGCGGTAGAAATCCTCCTCGCGCACCCGGTCTGCGACCTTGTCCCAGGCCTCCGGCACCAGCATCAGGCCGCCGAGAACCGACTGCTCGGCCTCGATCGAATGCGGCGGCACGCGCAGCGTGTCCACGCGCGCTGCAGGTTTGCGGTCGGGCAGGACGGCGCTCATTAGCTCAAAGTTAGAGAACGTCAGGAGCTCTCATCATCAGCAACACCATCTCAAAAGTCGAGACGTCAGCTTGTGGCGCACATGTGGGTTGGCTGTAGATATGCTGTGGAAGATTTTTGGAGAACGATAAATCACCCCCATCGGAGAGTGCAGGCCATGGATGGCCGTGTCGAAGTGAGCTCGGCGCCGTCGCGTGACGCCGAGCATCGCAGCCGGGTGCGCGGGAAAGGCGCGACTGTTTGAGCACAGGGACGTGCGAGTTCGCGCCGGCGCGCGCCCGGCGAGAAGCACAGGGCAGTCGAGCCAACCGGACGTTGGCGAGACCGTCATGCCGGTGCCAAATGGCTTCGGTTACTTTCCCCGAAAGGAAAGTAACCCGCGCCGCGGGACGGCGCGGAAAAGACATGGATGTCGGATAGCAAAGGCACTGGATCCCGGCTTTCGCCGGGATGACGAGCCATACAAAAGCGGGCGCCTTTCGGCGCCCGTTCTGAACACATGCTGCAAGCATGCCGCGCTTGCGGCCGCGCGATCACTCCTCGGCGATCACCTTGACCTTCACGGTGCCCTGCACGTCCGCGTGCAGCGCGATGTGGACTTCGTACTCGCCGATGTTGCGCAGCGGGCCTTCGCCCAGGATCACTTCGCTCTTCTCGAGCTCCAGGCCCTGCGCGCTGAAGGCCTCCGCGATCTCGCGCGGACCGACCGAGCCGTACAGCTTGCCTTCGGGGCTCGCATTGGCCTTGATCGTGGTCTCGGCGCCTTCGAACTTCGCGGCACGCGCCTGAGCGGCACCCAGCAGCTCGTTGGACTTGGCTTCGTACTCGGCGCGGCGCTTCTCGAACTCCGCGACGTTGGTAGCCGTGGCCGGCACGGCCTTGCCGCGCGGCACCAGGTAGTTGCGACCGTAGCCAGGCTTGACCTTGACCTTGTCGCCGAGGCCGCCCAGGTTCTTCACTTTTTCAAGCAGGATCAGTTCCATCGTTGTCTCCGATTCGTTAGCGCCGGATTGTCCGGCGCAGCCAAAGGGTGTCCGAATGACGTCAGAGCGATCGTACGATTCGCACTTAATGTAGGGCGGGCATCGCCCACCGAATGCAGGCGGACAATGTCCGCCCTACGACTTGCCGCAACCGGGAGAAAGCTCAAACAAAGTGGTTGTCGCTGTACGGCAGCAATGCCAGGAACCGCGCGCGATTCACCGCGTCGGCGAGCTGGCGCTGGTAGCGCGCCTTGGTGCCGGTGATGCGGCTCGGCACGATCTTGCCGGTCTCGGTGATGTACTGGCGCAGGACGTTCAAGTCCTTGTAGTCGATCTGCTTCACGCCTTCGGCGGTGAAGCGGCAGAACTTCTTGCGGCGGAAAAATTTGGACATGGTGTGTTCTCCGGATCAGGCTCAGGCGGCTTCGTCGCGGTCGTTGCGATCGTCGAAGCCTTCGTCGTCGCGGCGGCGCGGACCCTTCTCGTCCTTGTCCTTGGCCTTCATGATCGGCGAGGGTTCGGTTTCGGCAGCATCCATCTTCATCACCAGATGGCGCAGCACCGCATCGTTGAAGCGGAACCCGGAGACCAGTTCTTCCAGCGCCTTGGGGCCGCACTCGATGTTCAACATCGCGTAGTGCGCCTTGGCCAGGTGCTGGATGGGATAGGCGAGCTGGCGGCGGCCCCAGTCCTCGACGCGATGGACCTTGCCGCCGTCGGCCTCGACCAGCGCCTTGTAGCGCTCGATCATGCCGGGCACCTGCTCGCTCTGGTCCGGATGGACCAGGAACACGACTTCATAGTGACGCATTGTGGTTTCCTCTCGGGTGTCGCCGGTCATCGCGAGGACAATCAGCGGGGCAGCCTCCCGACCGACTCAGCGGCGGTGAGGCAAGGGTCTCCGCCCGCACGAATCGCGGACGAAAGAGGCGGAATTCTACGGGTAACCCGCTGAAGCTGCAAGCTTCAGGCCGGTTCGTCCACGGTGAAGCTCTCCCCGCACCCGCATTCGCCGGTGGCGTTGGGGTTGTGGAACACGAACGCCGCGTTCAACCCCTCGCGGGCGTAGTCGATGCGGGTGCCATCCACGAACGGCAGGGACTTGGCATCCACTACCACGCGCACGCCCTCCAGTTCGAAGACGCGGTCGTCCTCGGCCACGCTGTCGGTGAGATCCACCGTATAACCGAACCCGGAACAGCCGGTCTTCCTGATGCCGAAGCGCACGCCGGCCGCACCCGGATGTTTGGCGACGAAATCGCGCATGCGCGCGGCGGCAGATTCGCTGAGCTGGATGGCCATGAGGTGATTGTACTGCGCGTGACCCGGCGCTTCGCTATCATCGCCGGTTCGCAGCGAAATGCGTGCGCAAAGGCGGGGTTTCAAGATGGCGGGCGGCGAGACGATCACGGTCAAACAGGCACTGGCAGGCACCGGCGAAGGCTCGGCGGTCACGGTGCGCGGCTGGGTGCGCACGCGGCGCGATTCCAAGGCCGGGCTGTCGTTCGTGAATCTCTCTGATGGCTCCTGCTTCGACGCATTGCAAATCGTCGCCCCGGCCACGCTGCCGAACTACGCGAACGAGGTGCAACACCTGACCGCCGGCGCCGCGATCGCGGCCACCGGCACGCTGGTGCGTTCGCAGGGCAAGGGCCAGGCGTTCGAAATGCAGGCCGATGCGATCGAGGTGCTGGGTTTCGTGGACGATCCGGAAACCTACCCGATCCAGCCGAAGCAGCACTCGCCGGAATTCCTGCGCGAGGTGGCGCACCTGCGCCCGCGCACCAACCTGTTCGGCGCGATCTCGCGCGTGCGCCACACCATGATGACGGCGATCCATCGCCATCTCACCGCGGAAGGTTTCTTCTGGGTCAACACGCCGATCATCACCACTTCAGACGCCGAGGGCGCGGGCGACATGTTCCGCGTCTCCACGCTGGACCTTTCCAACCTGCCGCGCAACGAGGCGGGTGCGATCGATTTCCGCAAGGATTTCTTCGCGCGCGAAGCGTTCCTGACCGTTTCCGGCCAGTTGAACGTGGAGGCGTACTGCCTCGCGCTCAGCAAGGTCTACACCTTCGGCCCGACCTTCCGCGCCGAGAACTCCAACACGCCGCGGCACCTGGCCGAGTTCTGGATGATCGAGCCGGAGATCGCGTTCGCGGATCTCGCCGCCGATGCCGATTGCGCGGAGAAGTTCCTGAAGGCGATCTTCAAAGCCGTGCTGGACGAGCGCGCCGACGACATGGCGTTCTTCGCCGAGCGCGTGCAGAAGGATGCGGTCACCCGGCTGGAGAAGTTCATCAGCGCACCCTTCGAGCGCATCGACTACTCGGATGCGATCACCATCCTGAAGAACTCGAAGCAGAAATTCGAGTTCCCGGTCGAATGGGGCGTGGACCTGCAGACCGAGCACGAGCGCTATCTCGCGGAGCAGCACGTCGGCCGGCCGGTGGTGGTGATGAACTACCCCGAAAAGATCAAGGCGTTCTACATGCGTTTGAACGATGATGGGCGGACGGTCGCGGCCATGGATGTGCTGGCGCCGGGGATCGGCGAGATCATCGGCGGCTCGCAACGCGAAGAGCGTCTCGATTACCTGGATCGGCGCATGGCACAGTTCGGACTCGATCCCGCGCATTACCAGTGGTACCGCGACCTGCGCCGCTACGGCACCGTGCCGCACGCCGGATTCGGGCTGGGTTTCGAGCGGCTGCTGGTGTACGTGTGCGGCTTGTCCAACATCCGCGATGCGATCCCCTACCCGCGCGCGCCGGGGCACGCGGAATTCTGATTCGTCCAAGTGTTCGGCAGTGATGTTCGCTCCACGTCTGCTCAAAACCGGTTGTTCCCTGGCCCTGCTCGCGCTGCTCGCCGCCTGCGCGCACGCACCGTTGACCGCATCCGCCGCACCGCCCTCGCGCGACGAGGCGCTGAAGCGATTGCAGGCAGACACGCCGTGTTGCAACGCCTGGAGCGAGCTGCCGTTCCACCATGCACTGCCGCAGGAACCGCGCGATTACAGCTTGGAAGCTTCCAGCCCGGTCGCCGAGCTGGACGGCCAGCACACGCATTTCCTCACCTTCGTCCTGCCTGCATTCGACAAGCCTTACCGGGTGCTGTTCCGTGCGCGCCCTTCCGCGCGGCACCTGGGTTCGAGCTATCTGTTCGCGCCCACCGTCACGTTGCTGGATGCGCAATTCAAGCCGCTGCACAGCGAGGACGTGAAGCTGTGCGAATACATCGGCTGGCGGCCCAGCCTGTCCGGCGCGTTCGGCAGCATCACGGTGGATGATGCGCAGCCGAAATATCTGGTGATCACCACCTCGGCCGCGCAGCTCAAAGCCAGTACCTACTGGGAGCAGTCGCCGGCCGGTTTCAGCTCCGACGTCGCCGCCCCGCCTTCCAGCAGCGGCAGCTTCACCATCCCGCACGGGCCGGACGGCGAGCTGGCCGTCGGCAAGTTGACGGCCTCTTATCGCGGCGCGGTGGACAACGCGCTTTGCGCCCAGCCCAAAAAAGGCACGCTGCTGAAGTAACTGCGACAATTGCCGGTCTGGAGCTTCCGGAGAGTTCGCATGGATCTCGATCTGACCGGCCGACACGCCTTGGTGTGCGGCGCGTCGCAAGGCATCGGCCGCGCCTGCGCGATCGAGCTTGCGGATCTCGGCGCCAACGTCACCCTGCTCGCTCGCCGCGAGGAAGTGTTGCGGCAACTGGCGGATGAACTGCCACACACGCACGCCGCGCAATCGCACGGCTTCATCGCCGCCGACAGCGGCGACACCGAACGCCTGCGCGCGCAAGTGGAGGGGCTGACTGCCGGCTCGCCGGTTCACATCCTGGTCAACAACTCCGGCGGGCCGCCGCCGGGTCCGGTGCTGGATGCCACGCCCGACGCATTCCTCGATGCCTATCGCAAGCACCTGCTCGCCAACCACGTGCTCGCGGAAGCCGTGATTCCCGGCATGCGCGGCGACGCTTACGGCCGCATCATCAACATCATCTCCACTTCGGTGAAGGAGCCGATCCGCGGGCTCGGGGTGTCCAACACCACGCGCTGGGCGGTAGCAAGCTGGGCCAAGACGCTGGCCACCGAACTCGCGCCCTTCGGAATCACCGTCAACAACGTGCTGCCCGGTTCCACGCACACGCCGCGCATCGAGCAGATCGTCGCCGCCAATGCACAGAAATCCGGTCGCGAGCGCGCGGACGTGCAGCGCGCGATGGAAGCCGAAGTGCCGATGCAACGCTTCGCCGATCCTTCGGAGATTGCGGCCGCCGTGGCGTTCCTCGCCTCGCCCGCGGCGGCGTACATTACGGGCGTCAACTTGCCTGTGGATGGCGGGCGTACGCGCTCGCTGTAAGAATCCCGGAAACTTGCCCCTCACCCTTGCCCTCTCCCGCGAGCGGGAGAGGGGGAGTAATCGTCGCGCTGCGCGCGACACCGTCATTGAGTGGAGCGGGCATCAACCGGCCGGTGGACGGCGGGCGCACAAGGCCGCTGTAACCGGCTGCAAGGCGAATGAAAAAGCCCGCATGCGGTAAGCTTGCGCGATGCCGCACGCCACCCTCGCCAACCTGATCGACGGCCAATTGCGCGAGCCGTGCACGGGCGCGTATCTGGACGTGTACGAACCCGCAACGGGCGAGGCTTACGCGCGCTGCCCCGATTCGGACCGGCGCGACGTTGAGCTGGCGGTTGAAGCGGCACAACGCGCGGCACCCGCCTGGGCTGCACTGCCGCACGGCGAACGCGCGCGCCACCTGCACCGCCTGGCGAACGCGATCGAGTCGAAGCTCGATCAACTTGCACGCGAGGAATCGCGCGATTCCGGCAAGCCGGTGAAGCTGGCGCGCAGCGTGGACATCCCGCGCAGCGTGGCGAACCTGCGCTTCTTCGCCGAGGCGATCACGCAATGGGCCAGCGAGGCGCACGTGGATGCGCGCGCGCTGAATTACACGCTGCGCGAGCCGCTCGGCGTGGTCGGCTGCATTTCGCCGTGGAACCTGCCGCTGTACTTGTTCACCTGGAAGATCGCGCCGGCCTTGGCCGCGGGCAATACGGTGGTCGCGAAACCCTCGGAGATCACGCCGTTCACCGCGTTCCGTCTTTCCGAACTTGCGATCGAATGCGGGTTGCCGCCGGGCGTGCTGAACATCGTGCAGGGCACCGGCCCATCGGTCGGCAGCGCAATCGTGGAGCATCCCCGCATCAAGGCGGTCTCGTTCACCGGCTCCACGCGCACGGGTGCCGCCATCGCAGAATCGGCTGCGAAATCGTTCAAAAGTATCTCGCTGGAGATGGGCGGCAAGAATCCGGCGATCGTGTTCGACGATGCCGATCTTTCCGATGCCAATCTCGACACGATCGTGCGCTCGGGTTTCTCCAACCAGGGCGAAATCTGCCTGTGCGGCTCACGGTTGCTGGTGCAGCGTTCGATCTACGACGGCTTCAAGCAGCGCTACATCGCCAAGGTCAAAGCGCTGCGCGTGGGCGATCCGGAAGACGAGCCCGGCGATCTCGGCGCGCTGGTGTCGGGCGCGCATTTCGACAAGGTCACGACCTGCATCGAGCGTGCGATCGCCGAAGGCGGCCGCGTGCTCACCGGCGGCGAACCGGTGAAGTTGGACGGCCGCTGCGCCGGCGGCTGGTTCGTGGCGCCGACCGTGATCGAGGGTCTGCCGCAGCAGTGCGCGACCAATCGCGAGGAGATTTTCGGCCCGGTGGTCACCCTGATCCCGTTCGAGGACGAAGAGCAGGCGGTCGCGATCGCCAACGATACGGAGTATGGTCTGGCCGCTTCGCTCTGGACCACGGACCTTGGTCGCGCGCAGCGCATGGCCGAGCGGCTGGAGTTCGGCATCGTCTGGATCAACTGCTGGATGCTGCGCGACCTGCGCACGCCGTTCGGCGGCGTGAAACATTCCGGCATGGGCCGTGAGGGTGGCGCTGACGCGCTGCGGTTTTTCACGGAACCGAAGAACATCTGCATTGCACGTTGAGGGAAGTCCATGAATTCACCGAAGGAACTGCTCGAAAACAACCGCCAGTGGTCGGAAGCGATCCGCGCGCGCGACCCGCAATTTTTCCCGCGGCTCTCGCGCCAGCAGGCACCGAAGTTCCTGTGGATCGGCTGCTCGGATTCGCGGGTGCCGGCCAACCAGATCGTCGGCGTGGATCCGGGCGAGGTGTTCGTCCACCGCAACATCGCCAACGTGGTGGTGCACACCGACCTCAATTGCCTGTCGGTGGTGCAATTCGCGGTGGACGTGCTGAAAGTCGAACACATCATGGTGGTCGGCCACTACGGCTGCGGCGGCGTGCACGCCGTGCTGCAGGACCAGCGCATCGGCCTCGCCGACAACTGGCTGCGGCATGTCGGCGACGTGATGCAGAAGCACGAAGAAGCCCTGACTGCACTGGACCTGCCCGGCGGCCGCCACGCCCGGCTATGCGAACTGAACGTGGTCGAGCAGGTGCTCAACCTGTGCCAGACGACCGTGGTGCAGGACGCGTGGCAGCGCGGACAGCAGCTTGCCGTGCATGGCTGGTGCTACGGGCTGTCCGACGGACGCATCCGAGAGCTGGGCATGGACGTGGCGCAACCCGGTGATTTGCAGGCCGCCTACGAACGCACCCTGGAACATTTGGCGTCCTCGCCGGTCAAATGAACAGTTGCACGCTGAGCGAATCGTAGGCTCGATTCCACGCCTAGATTGCAGGCATATCACCCGCCGGGGAGATTGTGATGCCACGCGCCGCGCCCTGCCTTGCCGTCCTGGTGTGCCTTTCCATCGCCATCAGTGCCCGCGCCCAGATCGATCGCAATTCGGGAGTCTCGGCCGCGCAGGTCGCGGCCGTCGAGAAATCGGAAGCCATCATGCGGCGTGCGCAGCAGCGCAAGGGCCTGCTGGCGCAGTACCAGGTCATGCGCTATGCGTACAACGAGGATTCCAATTCGGCGTTCCGGGCGATCTTCGGCCAGTACCTGTCCTGGTACCAGACCTTCATCGGCGATTATTCGGACGCGTTGCAGAGCTTTTCGATCCGCGAGCAGGCGCTGACGGATGACAATCCATCGCCGCTGGTGCAGCCGGGCTACCATGCCGTGCCTGCGCTGGCCTACCTGCCGAAGCTGGCGAAGAACTACCGCGCCGTGTTCCTCAATGAAGCGCACAACGTCCCCCTGACGCGTTCGCTTACCGTGCAGCTGCTCAAGGATCTGCGCGAAGAAGGCTTCAACTACTTCGCGGTGGAAACCCTGTACCACACCGACACCGGCCTGCAGCAGCGCGGCTATCCCACCGCGGCCAGCGGGTTCTACATGCGCGAGCCCGTGTACGCGGAAATGGTGCGCACCGCGCTGAAGCTCGGCTACAAGGTGGTCGCCTACGAGGCCGACGACGAGCACACCGGCGATGCCCGTGAACGGCAGCAAGCCGAACATCTGTACGACATCCTCAAGCACGACCCGAATGCGAAGCTGGTGGTCAACGCGGGTTACGCGCACATCCAGGAGCAGGGGAAATTTCTCGGTGCCCAATCGATGGCCGAGCACTTCCGCGCCATCAGCGACATGGATCCGCTCACGATCGAGCAGACGATGCTGATCCCGCACGGCAACAGCTTCCTGGACCACCCCGACTACTCGGCCATCGTGCAATCGCTGCATCCGACCCAGCCGGTCGTGTTCATCAATGCGCAGGGCCAGCCGTGGTCGCTGCGCCCGGGCTACGACGCCAGCGTGATCTTCCCCGAAACCAAGGAACGCGACGGCCGCCCCACCTGGCTCACGCTCGGGGGCTTGCGCGTTCCCGATTTCGTGGACGGCAATCTCTGCCAGGACCGCTATCCGTGCCTGATCGAGGCGCGTTACGCCGACGAGGGCGACGATGCCATCCCCGCCGACCGGCTGGTGCTGGACACGATTCCGCTGATGCTGATCGGCAGCGTGCAGGTGACCACCAATTACTCAGCCTTGCCGGCGGGAGAGTTGTACCTGCGCCCGGGACGCTATCGCCTCAGCGCGGTGGACCAGAACGGCCGGCAACTCTACAAGGGCTTCATCAGCATCACTGCAAACCCCGGATCACAACAGGCGCAGGTCGTGCCCGCCTGCGGCACGCCTGGGCCCGGCCCGCGCACAACCGCATCCGGGAGCAAGGCGCGCGACCAAACCATGATGGGCAATTCGCCTTCCGGTTCTTCATGCACCGCAGGCACGCGGCCGTGAGCGACGCGATCAGCACAGGCAGTGCGCCCGCGCCGGTCGGCGCCTACCCGCACGCGCGCCGCGTGGGCGATCTGCTGTTCCTCTCCGGCATCGGCCCGCGCGTGCCGGGCAGCGATGCCATTCCCGGCAACGTCCACAATCCGCTCGGCACGCTGGTCGCGCACGACATCGCGGCGCAGACCCGGCAGGTGTTCGCCAACGTGCGCGCGGTGCTGGAATCCTCCGGCGCGCGCTGGGAAGACCTGGTGGACGTCACCGTGTTCCTCACGGACATGGCGGAGGATTTCAGGATCTACAACGCGATCTGGGCCGAATACTTTCCCGATCCCGCGAGCGCGCCTTGTCGTACGACGCTGGGCATTACCGCGTTGCCGACGCCGATCGCGATCGAGTTGAAGTGCATCGCGCGAATGAAAGGGGACGGAGGGCGTTAAGGAGCGCCTTAACGCCCTCCGTCCCTACCGAGGCAAGCCTCCAGCAGCGCGCGGATCACCCGCTGCACGCCGGCCGCGCGATCGGGTTCGTATTCGAATCTGTCTTCATCCATGTAGGTGCACTGCGCCAATTCCAGTTGCACTGCTTCGATGTGCTCCGCGGGGTTGCCGTAATGGCGGGTGATGTGGCCGCCCTTGAAGCGCCCGTTGACCACGTGGCTGTATGCGCTGGATGCCGGGCTGGCGAGTTGCTCCAGCACGCGAGTCAAGCGCGCCTGCAATGCCGGTGAACAGCTCGCCCCGTTGGCGGTGCCGAGATTGAAATCCGGCAACTGGCCGTCGAAGAACATCGGCACGCGGCTGCGGATCGAATGACCATCCCACAACACCGCGCGTCCGTGCGCCTCGCGCAGCCGCTGCAATTCATGCTGCAGCGCCGCGTGATACGGGCGCCAATACGTTTCCACGCGCGCGGCGACTTCCTGCGCGTCCGGCCCGGAGCCGGGCCGGTAGATCGGTTCGCTCGCAAAGGTATTGAACGGCACCAGTCCGGTTTCGCTGCGGCCCGGATACAACGCGTGCCCATCCGGCGGACGATTGAGATCCACGACGTAACGCGACCAGCGCGGCGCGATCACCGAAGCGCCCAGCGCTTTCGCAAAATCGTAAAGCAGGCCGACGTGCCAGTCGGTATCCGGCATGCGCAAGGCCTGCGGCGTCATGCGCGCGGCGATCTCGTCGGGAATGGCGGTGCCGTCGTGCGGCAGGCTGACCAGCAGCGGCGCCGTGCCGTGGTGAAGGGTGAAGTGTTCCATCGCCACAGTTTAAGCGCTCAAGGCATGAGCACGAACTCTTCGGCGGAAGTCGGATGAATCGCGACGGTGCGCAGGAAGTCGGTGCGCGTGGCGCCCATGCGCAACGCCACGGCGAAGCCCTGCAGCATTTCGTCCATCGCAAGCCCGAGGCCGTGCAGCCCGACCACGCGCTCCTCGTCGCCGATCGTGACCATCTTCATCAGCGTGCGTTGCTCGTGGCCGGCCAGCATGTGCAGCATCGGAACGAACGACGCCATGTGCACGTGCACGGCCTCGCCGTATTGCGCGCGCGCCTGCACCTCCGACAGACCTACGCTCGCGACCGGCGGATGCGAGAACACCACGCTCGGGATGTTCTCGTAGTCGAGATACGAATCGGCGTGCCCGCCGAACAGCCGCTCGGCCAGCGCGCGCCCGGCGGCGACCGCGACCGGCGTCAGCGGGCGCTTGCCATTGACGTCGCCCAGCGCATACACGCCTTCGGCGCTGGTGTTCTCGAATGCATCGGTGGCGATGTGTCCATCTTTCCCGAGCGCAATGCCTGCGCTTTGCAATTGCAGCGATTCCACGTTCGGTACTCGTCCCACCGCCCAGATGATCTGGTCGTAAGGGCCGTGGCGTGCGTGGTCGGCGCAATCCAGCCACAGCTCGCCGCGCTCGCGCGCCGCACCCTGCACCGCGCAGCGGCCGTGCTGCTCGATGGCGTCCTCCGCCATCGCCGCACCCAGCGCATCGCCCAGTTCCGCGTCGAAGTGCGACAGCAGGCGGCTGCGCGAGAACAGTTCGACCTTGGCACCCAGCGCGTGCAGCACGCCGGCGAGTTCCACCGCGATGTAACCGCCGCCGATGATGCCGACCCGGCGCGGGCACTCGCCGAGTGCGAAGAAGCCGTCCGAATCGATGCCGAGCGCCACGCCCGGCAGATCCAACTGACGAGGACGCGAGCCGGTGGCGATCGCGACGTGCGGCGCGTGGTAGCGCATGCCATCGGCAACCAGCGTATGCGCGTCCACGAAATGTGCGTAAGCGGCGACCACTCGCACGTCCAATTCTTCCAGCCGCCGCGCGTAGGCATGCCGCGCACGCTCGACATAGGCCTGGCGGCGCGCGACGAAGGCGGGCCAGTCCAGCGCACCGGGCGTGGAGCCGAAGCCGACCTCGACCGCGAGCTTTTGCGCGTTTGCCAGTTCCGCCGCCCACCACATCGCCTTCTTCGGCACGCAGCCACGGTTGACGCAGGTGCCGCCCAGCTCGTGCGGTTCGAACAGCGTGACTTTTGCGCCATGCCGCGCGGCGCGGATCGCCAGCGCGAGCCCCGCCGAGCCGCCGCCGATCACCAGCAGGTCGGATTGATTGTCTATGTCTGCCAAGCCCGAGGAACCTCTGAAGAAGCGTTACGAGCGAAGGCAGGTTGCGCGTCGCCGGAGCGCAGGAAGCGGAGTGTACACGTCAGTACATGAGCATTCCGAGCACCGCCGGCGCGCAAGATGCCGAGCGCAGTAGCTTATTCAGAGGTTCCTACAATCCGAATCGCGCCGGCGAGTACGGCGCCGGATCGATCATCGTGCGCGCGCCGGTGACCTGCGCCGCAACCAGTTCGCCGGTCGCCGCGCTCATGCTGACACCCAGCATGCCGTGGCCGGTGGCGAGCACGAGATTGTTCCAGCGCATGCTCGCGCCGATGATCGGCACTTCGTCCACGCACATCGGCCGCCAGCCCCACCATTCCTCACGCAACTCACCACCGAATGGCGCGCGCAGATAGGCCTGCGCGCCGCGCCGCAGCGCATCGAGGCGCGTGCGGTTGAGCGTGGTGTCGTAACCTGAGAACTCCATTGTGCTGCCGAGGCGGAAGCCCGATTCCCACGCGGTCACGCACACGCCGGCTTCGCGCAGCACCAGCGCGGTGCGCGGACACGGGTCGGGCCGCGAAGTAGTGATCGAATAACCCTTGCCCGGTTGCATCGGCAGCTGCATGCCGAGATGCTTCGCGATCGCCGGCGACCATGCCCCGAGCGCCAGCACGATCCGCTCGCCGGAAAATCCACCGCGCGAAGTGCGCACGGCGTTGATCTTTCCGTCGGCGCAATCGAAGCCTTCGATGCGCGCTCCGGTTTCAATCGCCACGCCGCGTTCGAGTACGCGCCGCGCCAATCCATCCACGAGCCGATCCGGGCGCAACTGCGCATCGTCGGGATGCAACACGCCGCCGGTCACGCCCGGCTTCAGCGCCGGTTCCATGCCGAGCACGGTCGCCGGATCGAGGACATCCGCCGTGAGCCCCAGTTCGTGCAGCCAGTCCACGTCCGCGCGGTCGGCCCACAATGCGCGCGCATCGTGGTAGACGTACAAAGTGCCGCGCTTGGCGTAATCGCAATCGATGCCTTCTTCCGCCAGCCATTGCGGCAACAACGCGTGCGAGCGCTGCAGGATCGCACAGCGCGCCAGCGCCGCCCGTTGCGCATGGTCCAGCCGGCAGCGTCGCGCGAAACCCAGCAACCAGCGCCAGCGGTCGAAATCCGGGCGCGGATTGACGTACAGCGGCGCATCCCGCTTCAGCATCCAGCGCAGCGCCTTCCAGCGCACGCCGGGGACCGACAGCGGAATCGCGTGGCTGGGGGTCAGCGTCCCGCAATTGCCATGCGATGCGCCGGCCCCGGGCGAGGCCTGCTCCAGCACGCGGACCGAAGCGCCGGCGCGGCGCAGCGCCAGCGCGCAGGACAACCCGATCACGCCACCACCAAGGATGAGGACGTCGTCGCGAGGGGAAATCATCGCGGCAGTGTAGCGGCAAGCTCCCGGCCTGCCGATACGGGCGGCTTGGCATCATTCCTGCACGTACTCAGGCAGCAGCAGGAGCCCGCCCATGAACTCGACCGACCGTCCGTTGACCGTACCCGAGATCTTGCTGATGCTGCGCGCGCCCGGCGCGGGCTGGCTGGCCACCCTGATTTCCGCGCTCGACGAAGCGCAACGCGACCCGGATTTCGATGTCCGCCATCGCATGGCGCTCGCCCAGCTGGTCGGCGAGCAGGGGCTTTCGAGCGCGATCGTGGATGCCGCGCACCGTCGCACCGCCGCCTTCGAGATCGAACTGGAACTCGCCGCCGGCACACCTGCCGCACAGCGTCAGGCCGGCGTGGCCTGATCGCGACCTGCAGCGCAGACAACCGTTCCCGAAACGATTCCTGACGCGTCCCGCAGTGGACGCGAGAAGCTGCTTGGGCTACCTTCGCGGCGTCCTTACGGTTTCGTCGCGATGTCTCCACGTTTGCAGCCGCCCGTCGCCCGATCCTGCGCCTCCGCGCAGCACTACGCTCGCCTGCAGGCATTCGCAGATCCGCGATCGCCTGCACTGAAGGAACCGTTGCATTGATCGCCGCGCAGCGCTGGCTGCTGCGTTCCCTCGCGCCGGCGCTGGCGCTGATGCTTGGTGCCTGCGCGACCACACCCCCTCCGCCGGCAGCGCCTTCCGCACGGGCTGCCAACGACGTGCTGTTCCGCGCCATCGGCCTGGTCGGGACGCCGTACCACTGGGGCGGCAACACGCCCGAGAGCGGATTCGATTGCAGCGGCCTCGTGGATTACGTATTCCGTACCTCGGCCGGCGTGGTGCTGCCGCGCCAATCCGGCGAGATCGCGGATGTCGACGCGCCGAAGATCAGCGCGGACCGGCTGGCACCAGGCGACCTGCTGTTCTTCGGCAGCCGCCATCACGTCAGCCATGTGGCAATCTATGTCGGCCAGGGCCGCTTCGTGCACGCACCCAACACCGGTGGCACCGTGCGGCTCGACAAACTGGACGGGGATTACTGGCGCTCGCACTTCCTGTACGCCAAGCGCGTGCTGGAAGGCGGCGCCGACAACCATGACGCGGCGATGGCTTCCAACTGATCGTCGCCTACGGGATTTTTCCAATGCGCAGTTTCGTGATCCTGCTCGGCCGCATCGGCCTCGCGCTGATTTTCATTTTGTCCGGCGTCGGAAAGCTGCGCGGCTATGACGCGACCGCCGCGATGATGGTCGCGCACAACCTGCCGGCGGGCCTGCTGCCACTGGTGATCTTCGCCGAACTCGGCGGCGGCCTTGCGATATTGTGCGGTTTCCTCACGCGCGTTGCCGCGGTCGGGCTGTTCGTGTTCACCCTGCTCGCCGCGGCGTTCTTCCACGACAACTTCGCCGATCCGCTGCAACTGCTCAACTTCGAGAAGAACATCGCGATCGCAGGCGGCTTCCTGGTGCTCGCCGCCTGTGGGCCGGGCCGCGTCGCCGTGGATGCGCTGTGGCAACGCCGCCGCCGCCGCGGGCGGGAGCGGTTGAGCTTCTAGGCCGTCCACCTGGGCGAGCGGGGCTCGCCTGATCAGTGGTGGTGCCCCTCGGGGTGCGCGTGTCCGTGCTCCAGCTCTTCCGGAGTCGGCGCGCGCACGTCGGTCACTTCGATGTCGAAGTGCAGCGTCTTGCCGGCGAGCGGGTGGTTGTGGTCGACGTCGATCGCGCTCATGCCGATCTTGTGCACCGTGACCAGGCGCTGGCCGCCTTCGCGCGTCTGCAAGACCGTCTCCATGCCAGGCTTCAGCTTGTCGGCGTGCTGGAAATACTTCTTCGGCACGCGCTGGATCATGCCTTCGCGGCGCTCGCCGTAGCCTTGTTCCGGCGGGATCTCCACGTCGAAGCGATCGCCGGTTTCGCGCCCTTCCAGCGCGTTCTCCACGCCCGGCACCAGCTGGTGGTAACCCAGCAGCGTGACCAGCGGCGCGCCGCGTTCGCGCGAGCTGTCCAGCGGCTCCGCATTGCCGGCTTCGCTGACGACGTAATGGAAACTCACCACGGTGTTCTTCGCGGCTTTCATGATCGCGTTCCTGCAAGGCAAAAGCGCATGCTAGCGAGGCACACCCCGCGCGTCATGCGAAATCTCGAAGCAGGAATTCAAGTGGCCCGCCGCTCCGGTTGCGCGGGCCCGGCCGACGCCTGGTCGACCTCGCCGAACATGACGCCGCGCGCCTCCGGGCCGAAGCCGGCCAGCAGCGCCAGCACGATCGCGACGCAGCCGATCCACACGCTTTGCGCAAACGCGTAATCGCCGCCACGCGAATGCGCGAGCCATGCGAGGATCGTCGCGGTGCCGGCGGCGATCAGGTTGCCGAGCTGATAGGCGAAACCCGGCAGCGTGCCGCGCACGTCGTCCGGCGACATCTCGTTCAAGTAGCTGGGCACCACGCCCCAGGCACCCTGCACCGCGACCTGGATCAGGAACGCGCCGAGCCCCAGCAGGACCAGCGAACCGCCGTACGCCCACAGCGGGATCACCGGCAGCGCCAGCAGCGCCGCGATCACCATCGCGCGACGCCGGCCGATGCGCTCGGACCACGCGCCGAACGCAAGCCCGCCGACCAGCGCACCGAGGTTCAGCACGATCGTGAGGATGCTGACCATGTGCGTGTCCAGGTGCTTCTGCACCTTGAGGAAGGTCGGGTACACATCCTGGGAGCCGTGGCTGAACATGTTGAACGCGGCCATCAGCACGATCAGGTAGGCGAACAAACCCCAGTGGCCGCGCATCGCCGTCCACATGTCGCGCCGGGCGCCGCTGTGCGCGCGCTGCTCGAATACCGGCGACTCCGGTACCTTGCTGCGGATGTACAGCACCAGCAACGCCGGCGCCGCGCCCAGCATGAACATGCCGCGCCAGCCGATGCTGTTGAACAGGAATCCATACAGCAAGGCGCCGATCAGATACCCGCACGGATAGCCGCTCTGCAGGATGCCGGACACGATGCCGCGCGATTGCGGCGGAATGGATTCCATCGCGAGCGACGCGCCGATGCCCCACTCGCCGCCCATCGCGATGCCGAACAGCGCGCGCAGGATCAGCAGCACGGTGAGCGAAGGCGCGAAGGCGCATGCAAGCCCCAGCGCCGCATACAGGATCACGTCCACCATCAGGATCCGTCGCCGGCCGAAGCGATCGGCGAGCCGGCCGAAGACCAACGCGCCGAGCGGACGAAACGCCAGCGTCAGCAACAACGCAAAGGTGACCTCGGTGACGCTCACGCCGAACGTGCGCGCGACCTCCGGCATCACGAATACCAGGATGAAATAGTCGAATGCGTCCAGCGTCCAACCGAGAAAACTCGCGGCCACCGTGTGGCGCTGGGTGGAATCGAGTTCGCGCAGCGCGGCGAGCGTGCCCATGATCAATGCTCCCCCGGCGCGTAGCGGAGGTCGTCCAGCAGCGGCGTCTTCGGCCGCTGGATCACCAGCATCGGATTGCCGGCCACGCGATGACAGCCGGTGCAGGCCGCGGAAAGATCATCGTAGGCGCTCGCGAACTTCGCCTTGTCGTGCGTGCCGATCGCATCCATCAAATTCTTCAGCGGCGCATTCAACATCGCGGGCATCACTTCCGAAAGTTTCTGCGGTTGCAGCTCCGCGGCATTGCCATTGGTCTCGATGATGCCCTGCACCGCCTCGCCCATTTCGCCAGCCATGTAATAGGCAAGGTTCCAGTTGCCGGCTTCGCCCGCCCACCACAGCCGGTCGTGGCGCAACTCCAGCAGCAGCATCTGGTTTCCGAGTTCCGGTTGCGTGCGCTTCTCCAGTTCAGCGATGCACTGCTCCAGCGCGTGGATCCGTGCATCGGATGGCGGCTCCGAGCCCGGCTTCGGCGAAGCCGCCCATGCAACGCTCGCCACCAGTGCCAATCCCGTTGCCGCGCAGATGAGGCGTGCAGCGCTCATTCGTTTCTCCGGCTTCCGCAATGTCGCGATCTAAACACCGGTCCCGCGGCAGCGCAAATCCCGCATTCGCTGGCGGGCCAATCACCGCCCTACAATGGCCGGATGACGATGGCGATTTCCATCGCGGTATTGGTATTGGCGGTCGTGCTCGCGGCGGCGGCCCTGTTCGCACTGCGCGTGCGTGCGGCGGCCACGCGAATGGAGCCGGCAACACTCGCCGAACGCATCGACGCGGTGCTGCCGCAGACCCAGTGCACGCGCTGCGGCTATCCCGCATGCCGGCCCTATGCGGAAGCGATCGCGCGCGGCGAGGCGCCCATCAACCGCTGTCCGCCGGGCGGCGAAGCCGGCATCCGCGCGCTGGCCGCGCTCACCGGCCAGCCGGTGCGACCGCTCGATCCGGAATGCGGCAGCGAAATGCCGCCGCGGATCGCCTTCATCGACGAGGACGCGTGCATCGGCTGCACCAAGTGCATCCAGGCATGCCCCACCGATGCGATCGTCGGCGCGTCGAAGCTGATGCACACGGTGATCCCGGACCTCTGCACCGGCTGCGAGCTGTGCATCCCGCCCTGCCCGGTGGATTGCATCGCGATGCTGTCCGCGAGCGATGAAGCCTCGTCGAGACTCTCCCGCGCGGCATGAGGAATCCGCTGTCCCGCTGGTACGTGCGGCTCGGGTCATGGCTCGTCGCGATCGGCCTCTTCGCGGTGGCCTGGCCGTGGTGGGAACTGCCGCACTTCATCATCGAGCCCCAGAACTACTGGAAAGCATTCCTGCAGCTGGCCCTGTTGCATGGCTCATGGCTGGTGTTCCCGGCCATGCTGGAAGCCGCGCTGATCGTGCGGAACCGCGTGCGCCGGCGGCACTGGCGGCGCGCGACAGGGGCCGCGCTCGTGCTGCTGCTCGCATTGCTCGGCGCGTGGGCGCGCTTCGTCGCACCGGCCCGGCTGGTGGTGCGCACCACCGTGGTACCCGCGCCGGTTGATCTGAATGTCGCACTGGTGTCGGACATCCACGTCGGCCTGTTCACGCGGCCGGACAAGCTGCGCCAGATGGTGGATCGCCTGAACGCCATGCACGTCGACCTCGTGCTGTTCGCCGGCGACCTCACCTACGATCCGCCCCGCGACCTGCGCGCCGCGCTCGCTCCGCTGCGACACTTGGACAAGCCGATGTACGCGGTGCTCGGCAACCACGACGTGCAGTTGCCCGGCCCGCCACTCGAGAAGCGCATCCACCAGGCGCTCGCCGGCGCGCCGGTGATCTTCATCGAGCACCGCGTGCTGGATTTCCCGACGTTCCGGCTCGCGGGCCTGTACGACTACTGGACCGCGCTGGACGATGCCGCATTCCTGCGCGCACTGCCGCACGACAAGCCGCTGCTGATCCTGATGCACCAGCCGCACACCCTGCGCAAACTGCACGGCGTGGATTTCGCGCTCGCGATGGCCGGGCACACGCATGGCGGACAGGTCGCGTTGCCCTGGATAACGGCCTACCTCTTTCGCAAGGATCGCGACGAGATCTACATCGACGGCCTTTACGACACGCCGGTCGGCGAATTGTTCGTGACCCATGGCGTGGGCGTCACAGGCACGCCGGTCCGCTTCAACTGCCCGCCCGTCATCGATCTGCTGGAACTGCGCCGGCCGGCGAGCCCTGGCGTGCAGCACTAGAATCCGCGAATGATGCAGGTTCGTTTCATCCTGTGGTTGCGCAACCGCACCGATGCGCTGGTGGCGGGCTGTGCGGCGCTGGTCCAGCAGCGGCGGATGCGACGCGCGCAAGCGCTGCTTTCGCCCACCGCGCGCGAGAACGCGAAGTTGTGGCGCGCGCTTTACCTCGCACGCAACGCACGCCTGCAACGCGAGCGCGAGGCGCGGCGGCAGGCGCGCACGCGGCCGGGGAGCAGCGAACGGCCCGCACAGGACATCAGCAAGGCCGACGTGCTGGCGGCGATCGCCCGCAGCCGCGCCAGTCGCGAGGCACGCCTGAAGGCCGCGCGCGACGAGGAGAAAGGATGAAGCGCGCCGACATCGCCGAACTGTTCCGCCGCCTGCGCGAACTCGATCCCGAGCCGACCACCGAGCTGAAATACCGCACGCCCTTCGAGCTGCTGGTCGCGGTGATCCTCTCCGCGCAATCCACCGATGCCGGCGTCAACAAGGCCACGGCGAAACTGTTCCCGGTGGCGAATACGCCAGAGAAGATCCTGAAGCTCGGCGAAGCGGGCCTGAAGCGATACATCTCGACGATCGGCCTCTACAACAGCAAGGCGAAGAACATCCTCGCCACCTGCGCCTTGCTGATCGAGCGGCACCGCGGCGAAGTGCCGCGCACGCGCGAGGAGCTGGAAGCGCTGCCGGGCGTCGGCCGCAAGACCGCCAACGTGATCCTCAACACCGTGTTCGGCGAAGCGACCATCGCGGTGGACACGCATATCTTCCGCGTCTGCAACCGCACCGGGCTTGCGCCGGGCAGGAACGTGCGCGAAGTGGAAGACAAGCTGCTTCGCGTGGTGCCGGAGGAGTTCAAACTCGGCGCGCACCACTGGTTGATCCTGCGTGGCCGCTACATCTGCGTCGCGCGCAAGCCCAAGTGCCCGCAGTGTCCGATCCACGATCTCTGCGCATACAAGTTCAAGACACGAACCTCCGAATAAGCTGCTGCGCTCGGCATCTTGCGCGCCGGCGGTGCTCGGAATCCTCACGTACTGAACGTGTACGCTGCGGTTCCTGCGCTCCGGCGTCGCGCAACCTGCCTTCGCTCGCGACGCTTCTTCGAAGGTTCTCAAGTTGGCCTGAGAACCGCACGGGAGCTGGATTCCAGCGCCTCGGCGCCACGCTGAACATCGTGTCAACCGGCAGCAATGATCCTTACCGGTGGTTAATTCGCAGAGCCCTAGACTGGCCGCTCACTTGGACACCCGCCACGGCGGACACGCAAACGGAGGACTTATGCAAACCAAGAAACTCGCCATTGTGATCGGCGCCATGATTGCCGGCGCGGCCATCGGCCCGGCCGCTCTGGCACAGAGCAGCTCGTCGCAGAGCTACATGAACCAGCAGCAGAGCAACCAGCGGCAGGACCTGCAGCAGGACATGAACCAGCAGTGGCAGAAAATGGATACCAACCATGACGGCAAGGTATCCAAGAGCGAATTCGACCAGTACTGGACACAGCAGTTCCAGACCGCCGACACCGGCAACAACGGCAAGCTCAGCAAGCAGGAAGTGAAAACCGCCTCGGAGAAGATCAACGACGGCGAGCCGATCAGCCAGGCCAGCCTGAACCGGATGTTCCGCCAGGCCGACACCAACCACGACGGCACGATCTCCAAGAGCGAGGATCTGGCCTACCACAACAAGATGTTCCGCAAGGCCGACACCAACAACGACGGCAGCCTGACCAAGACGGAGATGCGCAAGGGCCTCGAAAAGCCCAGCCAGAACGTCGCTTCGCTTTGAGCGACACGCGCAATCCAATCAGCGTCAACACGTTCGCGGCGGATCATTCGATCCGCCGCTTTTTTGTCGGCCGGGGCCGCCCCGGTTTCGCCAGCCCCTCCGACTGCCCGACTGCTATGCTGGCGGGATGACCGAGGACAACAATCGCGAACCGCGCATGGCGGCGCGCTTCCGTGGCTTCCTGCCCGTGGTGGTGGACGTCGAAACCGGCGGCTTCGACGCCGAGCGCGACGCGCTGCTCGAGATCGCGGTGGTGTGCGTGCGCATGGAGAGCGACGGCATCGTGCATCCGGAGCCGTACGTGTCCACGCACGTGCAGGCGTTTCCCGGCGCCAACATCGAACCGAAATCGCTGGAAATCACCGGCATCGATCCGGATCATCCGTTCCGCGCCGCGCTGCCCGAACGCGAGGCGCTGGAACATGTGTTCAAGCCGGTGCGCGCGGCGATGAAGAATGCGAACTGCCAGCGCGCGATCCTGGTCGGACACAACGCGGCCTTCGATCTTTCTTTCCTGAATGCCGCGGTCCGACGCAGCGGACACAAGCGCAATCCGTTCCATCCCTTCTCGTGCTTCGACACCGCGACGCTCGGGGGACTGGCCTACGGGCAAACGGTATTGTCGCGTGCCGTGCAGGCCGCCGGCTTCGAGTGGAATCCGAACGAGGCGCATTCGGCGGTCTACGACGCCGAGCGCACGGCCGCGCTGTTCTGCGCGATCGTGAACCGCTGGAAATACCTCGAGGATTGCGAGCGGGAGCGGATTGGGTGAGCCAGCGCGCTCAGCCGATGCCTTGAAGCCGCTCGCCGCGAACGCGCGCGCTCGAAAGCGCGTCAGCTGCCCCAGCCTGCGGTCCGCAAGATCTGGACCAGCCCCCACGCCATCAGCGCGGTGATCGGCAGGGTCAGGATCCACGACCACACCATGCGCTCGACCACCGTCCAGCGCACGGCGTTGAAGCGCTTGGCCGCACCCACGCCCATGATCGCCGCCGACACGTTGTGGGTGGTGGAGACCGGAAAGCCGTAGATCGACGCGGTGATGATCACCGCAGCGGAACTCGTTTCCGCGGCGAAGCCGTTGATCGGGTGCAGCTTCACCATTTTGTGGCCGAGCGTCTTGATGATGCGCCAGCCGCCGCCGGCGGTGCCCGCCGCCATCACCAGCGCGCACAGCACCTTCACCCACACCGGGATCGGGAACTGCCCGGCGGCGTTGGTCGGCACGCGCAGGAAATGCAGCCAGGCCGGGAAATGGTCGAAATTGTGCGCGGCCGTCGCGCTCGCCAGCGCGAGGGCGATGATGCCCATGGTCTTCTGCGCGTCGTTCATGCCGTGCGAGATGCCCATCGCCGTGGCCGAGACGAGCTGCGCCTTGCCGAAGAAGGCATTGACGAACGGCGTGCGTCCGAACCGGCGCAGCCAGCCGCGCCGATTGGCGAAGGATGCGAACAGCCAGAACAGCGCGCCCATCACCAATATGCCGAGGAAGAACCCGATCACCGGCGAGGTGACCATCGGGATCACCACCTTCGGGATCACGCCCTTGCCGGCCCACCCGTGCGCGCTGCCTTCGCTCCAGATGATCGCGTTGAAGTTGCCGTGCGCGGCGGCGACCGCGGCGCCGCACAAGCCGCCGATCAGGGCATGCGATGACGAGGACGGCAGGCCGAGCCACCAGGTGATCAGGTTCCAGACAATCGCGCCGAGCAGCGCGCAGATCAGCAGTTCCGCGCTGACGTTGACGACACCTGCGTCGATCAGGCCGGACGCGATCGTCTTCGCCACCGCGGTGCCGATCAACGCGCCGATCAGGTTGGTGACCGCCGCCAGCAGCACAGCCTTGCCGGGCGTGAGCACCTTGGTCGCGACCACGGTCGCGATCGAATTGGCGGTGTCGTGGAATCCGTTGATGTAGTTGAACACCAACGCGATCACGACGACGGCGATGAGCAATCCAAGGGTCATGGGATGTACCGCGCTCCTCGCGCCCCCGGGTCAAGGGGACGGCGAATGCCTGCGGCGCAAGCGCTCGCTGGGCTTTCTGGAGACTGCCAGGGCAACACGAAGCCGAGCGACTTCATGAATTCTTGAGAACGATCGAATAAATCACGTTGCCGACATCGCGACAGCGGTCGATGGCCTTTTCCATCAATTCGAACAGATCCTTGGCGAGCACCACCTTGATCGGGTCGCCGCCGGAGGTGTAAAGGTCGCGGTAGGCTTCCAGCAACATGCGATCGGCTTCCGATTCGATCGCTTGCAGGCGATCCTGCAAGGCACGCATGCGATCGATGCGCAGGCCGTTGCGCAATTCGCCCACCATCTCGGCCAGCACTTCGGTGGCGCGCATCAGCAGCACCGCGCGCGCCGCGAAGTCCACGCCTTCCAGACGGGATGGCATGATCGCGTAGCGCTCGGCGAACTTCTCGATGGTCTTGGGAATGCGGTACAGCGCGGAAGACATCGCCTCGATGTCCTCGCGATCCAGCGCGGTGACGAAGGTGTTGACCAGCGCCTGGCTGATTTGCGAGGCGATCTGCTTCTCGCGACGGCGCGCGGCGCGGAAGCTGTCCAGGATCATCGCCTCGCCGCGGGACTCGAGCAGCTTCTGCAAGGCGCTCGCGCCATCGCGCGCGGCTTCGGCGCTGGCCTCCAGCAGGTCGTAGAACTTGTCGCCCTTGCCGAACATCGTTTGCAGCGAAAACATGGCGGGTCCCTTCGGTAATGCCGGCGCAGGTTATCCCCGGCATGTTACACGACCATGACAACCGGCCGAAGCGGCCGGCTTGCTACACTCTCGGAATGGACGTCCCCGCGAACGCCCGCCCGACCGACCACACATGCTGACCGAGCTGGGTCTGGTTCTGCTGCTGGCGCTGTGCAATGCGTTCTTCGCGCTGTCGGAGATCGCTCTGATCGCCTCGCGCAAGGTGCGCCTGAAACACATGGCGCGTTCCAGCACACAGGCGCAGATCGCGTTGCGGCTCGCGGAGCACCCCGAGCGCTTCCTCTCGACCGTGCAGGTCGGCATCACCCTGATCACGCTGATCACCGGCGCCGCCACCGGCAATGCGGTGAGCGAAAGGATCCGCGTGTGGCTGCTGCAACTCGGCCTGCACGGGGTGGTGCCCTATTCGACCATCGTCGGCCTGATCATCGGCTTCATCATCGTCACCACCATCAACATCACCATCGGCGAGCTGGTGCCCAAGCGCGCGGCGCTGACCGGTCCCGAACGGATCGCCTGCGCGGTCGCCACGCCGATGCTGGTGCTGTCGTGGCTCACCGCGCCATTCGTGTGGGTGCTGAACCGACTGAGCGGACTGGTGCTCGTCATCCTTCGGCTCAACCGGACCCGGCGCGAGAAAGTCACCGAAGAGGAAATCCGGCTGCTGGTCGCGGAAGGCGCCGAGCAGGGCGTGCTCGATCCGGACGAACGCAACATGGTCAACCGCGTGCTGCGGCTGGGCGACCGCACCGTCGACAGCGTGATGACGCCGCGCCCGCGCATCGCCTGGCTGGATGCCGCCGCGCCGATCGCCGAGAACCTCGCTGTGCTGCGCACCACGCCGTTCTCGCGCTACCCGGTCTACCGCGAAAACGAGGACGAGGTGCTGGGCGTGCTGGAAGTGAAGCGCCTGCTGCGCGGCGCCTCGCTGGAAACCCGGTTGCCGGAACTGTTCAAGCGTCTTGCCAAGCCGCTGTTCGTGCCCGGCACCGCGCGCGCACTGGATCTGCTGGAGGAATTCCGCGACGCGCAGACTCAGATCGCGCTGGTGGTGGACGAATACGGCGGCATCGAAGGCCTGGTCACGCTCAACGACCTGTTGAGCGCGGTCGTCGGCCGCGCCGCACCGGCGGAAGGCGAAGCGCCGCTCAACGCGCCGGTGGTGCGCCGCGACGACGGCAGCCTGCTGGTGGATGGATCGCTTTCCACCGACGACCTGCGCGAACTGCTGCAACGCCTGGAACTGCCCAACGAAGACGAGGAAGACTTCCGCACCGTGGCCGGCATGATGATGGCCGCCTTTGGCCATATCCCGGAACCCGGCGAGTCCTTCGAGTGGCGCCGGCTGCGCTTCGAGGTCATGGACCTCGACGGCGCGCGCATCGACAAGGTGCTGATCACGCCGGTGGCGGAAGACGACGAGGACGAAGCGGAGATGGGAGGCGGCTAGCGGAACTGACGAAGGAAGCGCCCGGAAATGGGTTGTGAGCGGTGAACGGTGAGCGGAAAAGCCAAACGAGCGCGGGATCCCGCTCACCGTTGACGGCTCACCGCTCACCCTTCGCCAAGCTTGCCATCCGCTCGGCATCCGCCAGGATGCCGTGCAGCACGCGCAGTTCGCGCTCGTCCGGCTGCGCACGCTGGAACAACCGGCGCAGGCGCAGCTCGATCGTCATCGCCGCGCGGCCCTTGTGGAAATCGATCGCGTGCAGGGTCTGGAACAGGTGGGCATAGAACTGTTCCATCTGCTCCGCGCTGGCGGGCGCGTCACGCGCGGTCGGCGCGTCGGCCGATCCGGATTCCCCGAGCAAGGCCATGCGCACTTCGTAGGCCATCACCTGCACCGCCTGCGCGAGATTGAGCGAGGAAAAATCCTCCACGCTCGGGATGCGCACCATCGCGTGGCAGCGCATCAGCTCGTCGTTGTCGAGGCCCGATTGCTCGTTGCCGAACAGCAGCGCGACTTGCGTGCCCTGCTTCAACTCGGACGCGATCTGCGCCGCCGCTTCGCGCGGCTGGAGCTCGGGCAGGGCGATCCCACGCCGGCGCGCGCTCAGGCCGTACACGCGCGTGCATTCCGCGATCGCGTCCGGGAGCGCGTCACAGACACGCAATTGCGCGAGCACGTCGTCCGCGCCCGCGGCCATCGCCTGCACCTTCGGATCGGGATAGCGATGCGGCGCGACCAGCAGCATCCGGTCGAAGCCCATGGTGCGGATCGCCCGCGCCGCCGAGCCGATGTTGCCCGGATGCGAGGTGCGCGCGAGGACGAAGCGGAGATGGTTCGAAGGCATCGTGAAAGCGTAGCAACATTTCCGCTGCTAAACTTGCCGCTCGCCGCCATCGAGCGGCGCGTTCTTTTCACCTCGGAAATCCAAGTCATGGCCAGACCCGCCGTCACCGTCGCGGTGCGCGCTGCGCGCGCCGCCGGCAATGTCATCCTGCGCTACATGAATCGGGTCGGCAGTCTGGTCGTGACCGAGAAGCAGCACCTGGATTTCGCCAGCGAGGTGGATCGCCAAGCGGAAGCCGAGATCGTGCGCGAATTGAAGCGCGCCTACCCCGACAACGCAATCCTCGGCGAGGAATCGGGTGCTTCCGGCAAGAGCAATGCGCGTTTCACCTGGGTGATCGATCCGCTGGACGGTACCCACAATTACCTGCGCGGCATCCCGCAGTTCGCGGTTTCCATCGCGCAACTGGATCGCGGCGAGCCCGTGCACGCGGTGATCTTCGACCCGCTGCGCGACGAGATCTTCACCGCCAGCAAGGGCGACGGCGCGTTCCTCAACGACCGTCGCATCCGCGTCGGCAAGCGCGAAAGCCTGGACGGATCGCTGATCGCCACCGGTTTCCCGTACCGCCAGCGCGCGCACCTGGACGCGCAGATGGACATGACGCGCGTGCTGCTCGGTCGCGCCGAAGACCTGCGCCGCGCCGGTTCCGCCGCGCTGGACCTGGCCTGGACGGCGAACGGACGCCTGGATGGCTATTTCGAGATCGGCCTGAAACCCTGGGACATGGCGGCCGGCGTGCTGCTGGTGCGCGAGGCCGGCGGGCGCTATTGCGATTTCGCCGGGCGCGACGGCATGCCGGCTTCCGGAAACATCGTCGCCGGCAACCACCACATCGTCGCGCAGATGGTGGAAGCGATCGGGCCGGTGCTGCCACCGGCATTGTTGAAAGCCTGATCCCTGGAGCCCGATGCAGCGAAGCGTAATCCGGGATTGCTGTCCTTCCGGATCCGGCGCTGCACGCCTCCATGCAGACCACGTCAGCGGAACAGGATCCGCCGCGGCTTGATCGGGAACTTGCCGCGCCAGTATTGCAGCAGTACGAAGCCGCCCACCGCGCCGCCGAGGTGCGCGAAGTGCGCCACGCCTGCCTCCGTGCCGGTCACGCCGAGGAACAGCTCCAGCAGCATGTAGCCGATCACCGCGAGCCACGCCGGCATCGGGATCGGCAGGATCAGCGCAATGATCTTTGCGTTCGGATACAGCACGCCGAACGCAAGCAGCAGGCCGAAAATCGCGCCCGACGCACCCAGCGTCGGATAGAAACCGCCGGTAAAAAAATACACCACGGCCAGGTGCGCGATCGCGGCGACCACCGCGCAAAAGACGTAATAAAAAAGAAAGTGCCGCGCACCGAACAGGTTCTCGATCGGCGCGCCGAACATGTACAGCGCCAGCATGTTGAAACCGATGTGCGCCCAGCCACCGTGCAGGAACGCATAGGTGATCAGTTGCCAGACCTCGAAGCCGACCATGATCGGCGCGCCGCTGGCGGTGTAGCCGGCGAGGTGCTGCGGTCCGAGCGGCCAGAGTGCCGCATGCACCAGCAGCCAGTCATTGGCGCCGGCGAGCATCAGCAGGAAGATGGCGACGTTCGCAACCAGCAGTGACAGCGTGACCGGCGGCAGGTTGAAGCGCATCGCAATCCTCAGCCCAGTTGCTTGGAAAAGACCGCCTGCCGCTTGACCTCGGCATAGCCTTCGCGCAGGTAGAAGCGGTGCGCACGCTCGCGGATCACGTTGGAGCGCACCCGCATCGTGGCGAAACCGCGCTCACGCGCCCATCGCTCGGCCGCGCCCAGCAGGGCCGCGCCGACGCGTGCCCCGCGCGCTTGTTCGTCCACCACCAGGGCCGCGAGTTCGGCGAAGGGCGCAGCGATCAAAAAGTGCTGAGGGACAACCTGCACGAATCCGGACACGGACCCGTCTGCGGAAACCGCCGCCAGCACCACACCGGCGTCGGCCTCGGCAATCGCGCGCAGCCGTTGCTCGATCGCCGCTGCGTCCGCCGGATAGCCCAACTGGCCAGACAACCGCGCCAAGGCCTCGGCATCGCTTTCCGTTGCCGCGCGGACGCGCAACCCATTGCTCACGTCAGCGACTTCGCGCTCGCCTTGCAATGCTCGGCCACCACCTTCGCCACCACCATCGAAACGCGCTTGCCGGTCGGGATGTGCAGGAACTCGTTGGGGCCGTGTGCGTTGGAATGCGGTCCGAGCACGCCGGTGATCAGGAACTGCGCCTTCGGGAATTTCTCTCCCAGCATGCCCATGAACGGAATGCTGCCGCCCTCGCCCATGTACACCGGCGGCGCGCCAAAGGCATCCTGCGATGCCTGCGCGACCGCCTGCTCCAGCCACGGCGACAACTGCGGCGCGTTCCAGCCGCTGGACGCCTTCTCCAGCTTCAGTTCGACCTTGCAGCCGTAAGGTGGATCGCTTTCCAGCAGGTTCTTCAGGAATTCGCCGGCACGCACGCCGTCGAGCGTGGGCGGCAACCGCAGCGACAGCTTCACCGCGGTGAACGGACGCAACACGTTGCCGGCGCTCTGCAGCGGCGGCAGGCCATCCGCGCCGGTCACCGCGAGTTGCGGACGCCAGGTTCGGTTCAACACCAGTTCGGTGAGGTCGTCCGCAACCGGCTTCATGCCGGGCAGGAACGGAAACTTGTCGTACACCGCCGTGCCCAGCACGTCCGCGCACAGGCGCGCTTGTTCCATGCGCTGCGCGGGAACCTCCGCGTACAGCTCGCGCGGCTTGATCGCCCCGGTCGCGGAATCCTCCAGCCTCGAAAGCAGATCGCGCAGGATGCGGAAGCTGGACGGCACCACGCCGGACGCGTCGCCCGAATGCACGCCTTCGCTCAGCACCTTGACGGTGAGATTGCCGCCGGTCATGCCGCGCAGGGAAGTGGTCAGCCACAACTGGTCGTAGTTGCCGCAGCCCGAATCCAGGCAGACGACGAGCGAAGGCTGGCCGATTTTCGCTGCGAGGTGATCCACGTAATGCGGCAGGTCGTAGCTGCCGGATTCCTCGCAGGCTTCGATCATGATCACGCATCGCGCGTGCGGGATTTTCTGTTCGCGCAACGCAAGCAACGCCGACAGCGAGCCGAAGATCGCGTAACCGTCGTCGGCGCCGCCGCGACCGAACAGCTTGTCGCCCTTCAGCACCGGCGTCCACGGGCCCAGCCCTTCGTTCCAGCCGGTCATCTCCGGCTGCTTGTCGAGGTGCCCGTACAGCAGCACGCCATCGTCCGCGCGCGCCTCGTTGCCCGATGCCGGCACGTCGATGAAGATCAGCGGGGTGCGATTCGGCAGGCGCACCACTTCCAGCGTGGAACCGGGCAGCGATTCCAGCTTGGCGCGCGCCCAGCGCTCCATCAGCTTGACGGCGTCTTCCATGTAGCCGTGCTCGACCCACTGCGGATCGAACAGCGGCGACTTGTTGGGAATGCGGATGTACTCGGTGATCTGCGGCACCACTTCGTCGTTCCAGATGCCGCCGACGAAGGATTCGAGCTTGCTGGCGTCCATGAGTTTCTCCGCTGACACAAGCCCCTCAGTGTAGCAGCGCAGCCGTTCGGGCCCGTCCTGTCGGGAATTCCCGACAACCGGACGCTGCGCCCGCGCACGCCGGGCGCGGCTTCGGCCGGCATACCCGCTCCACCGCGGGCCTCATGCTTTCCGCCACGCGACGCCGCTCGCCGGTGCGTGATTCCAACAACCCGAGGAGAACGAAATGATCCGCAAGACTTTCGCCGCATTGCTGCTGACGCTGGCCTGTGCGCTGCCCGCTTTCGCCGCCACGCCGGTAGACATCAACCACGCCGACGCCACCACCATCGCCAATTCGCTGGACGGCATCGGCATGAGCAAGGCCAACGCGATCGTCGCCTGGCGCACTGCCCACGGCGCGTTCAAGTCCGCAGACGACCTGCGCCAGATCAAGGGCATCGGTGACAAGACCCTGGCGCGCAACCGCGACGCGATCCGCCTGTCCGGCGGCAGCGCGGTGGCTGCAGGCGCCAAGCCCGCCAAGCCGGCGAAGGCCGCGCACCCCCGCAAGCGTTGAGGCCATGTTCCGGAAAGATGGCGCGCGCTACACTCGCGCGCCGTCTTTTCCGGAGCCTGCTCGTGATCCTGCCGCGTTATCGCATCGGTGCATCCACCATTCCCGGCGCGGGGCTCGGGCTGTTCATGGAGGAACCGGTGCCGTTCGGGCACGTGGTGATCGCGCCGGATGGCATCGGCCCGACCTTCAGCTTCGAGGACCTGCAAGCCGATCCGGCGCTCGCCGCGCAAATGCACACTTCGGTGCGCTGGTTCGAGGATCGCTACACGCTGTCGCCGGAATGGCCGGACGAGTGCTACGTCAACCACGATTTCGAACCGAACGGCTTGTGGCACCTGGGCTTCATCTTCGCGGCGCGCAACCTCGCCGCAGGCGAAGAACTGACGATCGACTACCGGCACCTGCTGGCGCCCGGCCAGGAAGAAACCTTCCGCGACGCGCGCTCGGGGCAACCGATCATCGGGATGAGCTGGCGCGAAAGCCTGCGGCTCACCAGCCAGACGCTTGCCAAGTTGCTCGCCTGAAATCCGGCGCGCGGTCAACGCGCGTGGTTTACCATCGCAGCGTGTTCCGGAGCCCGTGATGGCACAGTTCCTGATCAAGACGCTGATCTCCGCGCTGCTGATCGCCGGCGCATCCGAACTTGGGAAGCGTTCCAGCGTAGCCGGCGCGATTCTCGTTTCGCTGCCGCTCACTTCGCTGCTGGCGATGCTGTGGCTGTGGCACGACACCCGCGATCCGGCGCGGCTGGCCGGCTTCTCCATGGACATCTTCTGGCTGGTGATTCCCTCGCTGGTCTTGTTCGTGGTGCTCGCCTGGCTGCTGCGCGCGGGCTTCAATTTCTGGTGGAGCCTGGCCGCCGCGATCGCCGCCACGCTGATCGCCTATGCCGCGAGCGTGTGGCTGCTCGCCCGCTGGAAGTAGGCCGATGAAACTGATCGCACTGCCGGCCGCTTCGCGCCGCATCGAACCGTGGGCCAACGGCTCGGGGCAAACGGCGGTGATCCTGCGCGAACCCGCTGCCGGCGACTGGCGGGTGCGGATCAGCATCGCGCAGGTCGAACGCGACGGACCGTTTTCCGACCTGCCGGACACGCGGCGCCTGCTGGTTCCGCTGGATGCGCCGATGGAATTGCGCTTCCCGGATGGGCAGGTGCAAAGGACGAACCGTTTCGGCGTGCTGCGCTTTGCCGGCGCGCCCGCACCTTACGGCGTCCTGCCGGAAGGCCCGACGCGCGATTTCAACCTGATGTTGCGCCACGGCGCGCGCGGCGAATTGTTCGCGCGCACGCTGGTGGATTCGATGGTGCTGCCGCCGGAGGCCGATGCGCGCTGGCTGGTGTACCTGCATCGCGGGAGCGCCACGATTTCCACCGGCGCTACCCGACTGGAGCTTGCTGCGGACGATGCCGCAGTGCTGGCCGGCGCGCGCGCGGTGATCGAGGGCGCCGGCGAACTGGTGGTCGCGAAGTTGTACGCTTGAGGGCAACCCAATCGAAAGTCGAGAATCGTAAACCGGAAATCGAACCAACTTTTCGACTTTCGACTTCCGACTTTTCGACAACCCCACGGCCCCAATTGGAATCCCATGCGCATCCTGGTAGTCGAAGACGATGCAGCCATCGCCGATGCGGTCTGTGATGCGCTGAAGCGCGCCGGGCACACCGTGGATCATCTGACCGACGGCCGGCAGGCGCTCACCGCGCTGCGCGAACACACCTTCGCGCTGGTGGTGCTGGACCTCGGCCTGCCGGGCGCGGAGGGCGGCGAGATCCTGCGCAAGCTGCGCTCGGACGCCGACCCGGTGCCGGTGCTGATCATCACCGCGCGCGACGAACTGGACCAGCGCGTGCGCGCACTCGACCTCGGCGCCGACGATTACCTGGTGAAGCCGTTCGCGCTGGCGGAGTTCGAGGCGCGCGTGCGCGCGCTGCTGCGGCGACGCGCCTCGCAGGGCGTGCCGACGGTGCGGATCGGCAACCTGTCGGTGGACCTCGCCGGCCGTCGCGCGCTGCTGGACGACGTGGCACTCGAGCTCACCGCGCGCGAATTCGGCCTGCTGGAGGCGCTGCTGTTGCGCCGCGGCCGCGTCACCTCGCGCGAGCAATTGATCGAGACGCTATGCAAGTGGGACGAGACACTCTCCGACAACGGACTCGACATCGCGGTGTACCGGCTGCGCCGCAAGCTCGCCGGCAGCGGCGTTTCGGTGCGTACCGTGCGCGGACTGGGTTACCTCGTCGAAGAGGGCGGCGATGGCGACGCGCAGCCATAGCCTCAGGCGCAGGCTGTTGCTGCAGGTCGGCCTGCCGCTGTGCGTGGTGCTGGTGTGCGGCGCCGCGCTCACCTACGGGCTCGCGCTGTACTACGCCAATCGCGTCTACGACCGCTGGCTGCTGGATTCCGCGCGCGCGCTCGGGCAACTGGTCAACAGCGACGCTGGCCGCAACGAACTGACCGACCAGGCGCGCATCCTGCTCGAATACGATCACCAGGATCGCGTGGTGTATGCAGTGCGTAGCATTCGCTACGGATTGCTGGCGGGCGATCGCGCACTGCCACAACCGCAGGCACCCGCCCCGCAACCCGATCCCATCTTTTCGAGCTTTCGTGTCGGCGGCCACACCATGCGCATGGTGTCGGTGCTGATCCCGAACGACCACGCAACCAACGACACGCTGGTGATCTCGGCCGCGGAAACCGTGCGCAAGCGGCACCTGCTGGCGCGCGAACTGCTGGTCGCGACGGTGCCGATCGAATTCGCTCTGATCCTGCTGGCGATGGGCCTGGTGTGGCTGGGCGTCAACCGCGGCCTGCGCGTGCTCGATCCGCTCGCGCGCGAACTGCGCCTGCGCCACGCCGGCGACTTGTCGCCGTTGCGAACGGCTGACATTCCGCTGGAGGTGCAGCCGCTGGTGGCGACGATCGACGCGCTGCTGGGGCGCGTGGATCGCATGCTGGCGCAGCAACAACGCTTCATCGCCGATGCCGCGCACCAGTTGCGCACGCCGCTGGCCGGACTGCGCCTGCAGGCCGAACGCGCGCTGGCCGATCCGCGCCCCGAATCGGTGCGCGAGGCACTGGCGCACGTCGAGCGCCTGTCGGCCGGCACCGCGCGCGCCGCCGGACAGTTGCTCGCGCTGGCACGCGCGCAGGCGCCGGACGAAGTGGTCGGCGCGATCGCGCCGCTCGACCTCGCTGTGCTGGTGCGCGACGAGGTCGCCACGCGCGTGCCCGCCGCGCTGGCGCAGCACGCCGATCTCGGCTACAGCGGCTTCACGCAGGGCGTTCGCGTGGTCGGCGATGCGCTGTTGCTGCGCGAGCTGCTCGGCAACCTGATCGACAACGCGTTGCGTTATGGAAGGCGGGACGGCGTGGTCACGGTCTCGCTGGAATCGGGCGACGACGCCGGCGTGGTACTGGCGGTGAGCGACGACGGCGAAGGCGTTCCGGAGCAGCTCTGGCCACGGCTTGGCGAGCGCTTCTTCAGGGTGGATGGCAACCGCCGCGACGGCAGCGGACTCGGGCTTGCGATCGTGCGCGAAATCGCCGAGCGCCACGGCGCCAGCGTGGAATTCGGCGTCGGCTTGAACGGACATGGCTTGCGCGTGGAGGTGCGGTTTCCGCCGCAAACTTGACGCAATGCTCATTGTCATCCCGGCCACGGAATGGCCGAGATCCAGTTCCAGGGATGGAAAAGCAACTAGCGATCGTTGCGCGTGTAGATCGCCCCATCTTCAATCCGCACCGGGAAGCTCGCGATCGGCACTACCGCGGGCGGCGCCACGACCGAACCGTCGCGCAAATCGAAGCGCGCGCCATGGCGCGGGCATTCCACTTCGAAACCATGCACTTCGCCGCCGGTGAGTTCGCCGCCGTCGTGGGTGCAGGTGTCCTCGACCGCGTAGTACGCGCCCTCGATGTTGAACACCGCGATCGGGGTGTCGCCGTCCCATGCGACCTGGTATTCGCCGGGCAGCAACTCGGAAACGGTGCAGACGCGGATCCAGTTGTCGGGCATGGTCAGCCTCGAAGCGCCTTCACCAGCCATTCGAAACGCAGGTCGTCGCGCCTGGGGATGCCGAAGCGCTCGTCGCCGTACGGAAACAGCTTGTACTCGCCGGTGCGGCGGTAGCCGCGCCGCTCGTACCAGGCGATGAGCGAATCGCGGATGCTGATCACGCTCATCCGCATCCGTTTGCAATGCCATTCGTCGCGCGCAATGCGCTCGGCCTCCGCCAGCAGCGCGCGACCGATGCCGGCGTTCTGCAGGTCCGGTCGCACCGAGAACATGCCGAAGTAGCCATCTCCACCGGGTTGTCTTTCGATCAGGCAGGAAGCGAGCAATTCGCCACCGCGTTCGGCCAGCACGATGCGCGCGTCATCGCGCGCGATCAGAGTCGAAACGTCGGCACTATCGGTGCGCTGGCCATCCAGGAAATCCGCCTCCGTGGTCCAGCCCGCGCGGCTGGCAGCGCCGCGATAGGCCGATTCGGTCAGTGCGACGATCGCTTCCACGTCGGCTGCAATGGCGCGGCGGAATGTCAGCGCGCTGTCGGTCATGGTCACGCTCATCATTCATCCCAGCAGTTTGCGAACGCGCCCGATCGCCGCGACCAGCGCGTCGATTTCTTCGGTCGTGTTCCAGAACGCCAGCGATGCGCGCGCGGTGGCGGGCACGCCGTAGAACTGCATCAGCGGGTGCGCGCAATGATGGCCCGAGCGCACCGCGATGCCTTCCTGGTCCAGCAGCGTCGCCACGTCGTGCGCGTGCGCGCCCTCGATCAGGAACGAGATCACCGCCGCCTTCTCGCGCGCGGTGCCGATGATGCGCAACCCCGGAACGGCTTGCAGCGCCCGCGTCGCGTAATCCAGCAGTTCGTGCTCGCGCGCGGCGATGTTGGTCATGCCGATTGCCTGCAGGTAATCCACCGCCGCGCCCAGCCCCGCGAAGCCGGCGATATTCGGCGTGCCGGCCTCGAATTTGTGCGGTGGATCGGCAAAGGTCGTCCCGGAGAATTTCACCTCGCGGATCATTTCGCCGCCGCCGAAGAACGGCGACATGGATTGCAGGTGCTCGCGCTTCGCCCACAGCGCGCCGGTGCCGGTCGGGCCGCACATCTTGTGGCCGGTCAGGCAATAGAAATCGCAACCGATTGAAGCGACGTCCAGCGGCATGTGCGGCGCGGCCTGCGAGCCGTCGATCAGCAGCGGGATGCCGCGCCTGCGGCACTCGCGCGCCAGTTCCTTGACCGGATTGATGGTGCCCAGCACGTTGGAAACATGCGTCACGCAAGCCAGCTTCACTTCGTCCGTCAAGGCTTCGACGAATTTCTCGACGATCAGTTCGCCGCTTTCGGTGATCGGTGCCACTTTCAGGTGCGCACCGGTGCGTTCGCACACCAGTTGCCACGGCACGATGTTGGCGTGGTGCTCCATCGTGGTGACGAGGATCGCGTCGCCTTCCTTCAGCCGCGGCAATGCGTAGCTGTAGGCGACGAGGTTGGCCGCCATCGTGGTGCCGGATGTGAGCACGACCTCGTCGCGATGCGTGGCGCCGATGAACGCAGCCAGCTTGTTGCGCGCGCCTTCGTACAGCGCGGTGGATTCGCTGCCGAGCTGGTGCACCGCGCGCGAAACGTTGGCATTGGACTGGCGGTAGAAACGATCCACCGCCTCGATCACGGGCGCGGGCTTCTGCGAGGTGTTGGCGCTGTCCAGATAGACCAGCGGCTTGCCGTGCACGCTGCGCGCCAGCAGCGGGAAGTCGGCGCGAACGCGTGCCCAATCAACCTGCTTTTCCCCAATCCCGGCATGGGGTTGTTCGACGCGAACGCTCATGTGTCGTCGTCCTCGCGCGGAAGATGGGCCAGCAGCAGCGCGTCGCAATGCTCGCGCAGCGGCTGCGGCTCCAGATCGCCCAGTGCCACGGCGCAGAACGCCCGCACCAGCAGCATGCGCGCCTGTTCCGCCGGCACGCCGCGCGAGCGCAGGTAGAAGAGCGCGCGCTCGTCCAGTTGACCGACGGTGGCGCCGTGCGCGGCCTTCACCTCGTCGGCGTAGATCTCCAGCGCCGGCCGCGTATCGATTTCCGCATCCGATGAAAGCAGCAGGTTCTTGTTGGACAGCCGCGCGTCGGAACCATCCGCGCCGGGATGCACCGTGATCGCGCCATGGAACACGCCGCGCGCGCGGTCGTCGGCTACGCCGCGCCAGAGCGCAGCGCTCCCGGTATCACGGCCACGATGTTCGATCAACAATTCAGTGTCGGCGTGCTGGCGGCCACGCAGCGCGAACGCTCCACGCGTCTCCACGCGCGATCGATCGCCATCCAGCGCGACACGCACTTCATGCCGCGCCAGCGCGCCGCCCAGTTCCAGCGCATGCAGCCTCGCGCGTGCATCTTCGTGCAGGCGCAGTTCGCTGCGACGAAGCAGGGTCGCCTTGTCGGCAGCATCCTGCACGATCAGCAGATCCAGTTGCGCGCCTTCGCGCAGCACCATTTCGCTCGCCAGGTTCGCGAAATGCGCATGCTCGCCCGAGGCCGCGTGGTGCTCGATCAACTTGAGCTGCGAACCCGCGCCGAGTTCGATCAGGTTGCGCGCGTGCCACGCGACGTCGCCTTCCGCCGCCATGCCGACATGCACCAGATGAACCGGCGCTTCGATGCGCGCCCCTTCGGCCACATTCAACACCACGCCCTCCGTCGCCAGCGCCAGGTTCAACGCGGCATAGGCGTCGCGCGACTCGTGGTCCTGTCGCGACAACGCGAAGCGCAGCGGCTCGGGTCGTTCGGCCAAAGCGTGCGACAACGGCCGCAGGCTCAATCCTTCCGGCAAGTCTTGCAGTCGCGAAAGATCGGCGCGGAACACGCCGTTGACGAACACCAGCCGCGGCCCGGCAACCCCCGGCAACGCGATGATGCCTTCGTCAATCGCGCGCGTGAGAGCGCTTTCGTCGCGCGAACCAAAGCTGCGCCGCTCCAGCGCGCGCAGCGCGGTGTACTTCCACAATTCGTTGCGCGCGGTCGGCAGGCCTGCCGCAAGGAACGCCTGCATCGCGTCGCGTCGCGCCGCATCCAGCCAGCCGATGCCGCTGGCCGGCAACGCCGCGCTATGCATGGACTCGACGAAGGGCGCGACGGCTGCGCTCACGCGGCAGCCCCGGCCGGTTTGCGTTCGCGCACCCAGGCGTAACCGTGCGCTTCCAACTCCTGCGCGAGCTGCGCACCGCCGCTTTCGACGATGCGCCCGTCCGCCAGCACATGCACGAAATCCGGAACGATGTAATCCAGCAGGCGCTGGTAATGCGTGATCACCAGGAACGCGCGCTTGGGGTCGCGCAGGGCGTTGACGCCTTCGGCCACCTGCTTCAGCGCGTCGATGTCCAGGCCCGAGTCGGTTTCGTCCAGGATCGCGAGCTTCGGCTCCAGCACCGCCATCTGGAAGATCTCGTTGCGCTTCTTCTCGCCGCCGCTGAAGCCTTCGTTGACCGCGCGGTTGAGCAGCTCCGGCGACAACTGCATCACTTTGAGCTTCTCGCGCACCACGCCCAGGAATTCGCGCGAATCCAGCTCCGGCTCGCCGCGCGCCTTGCGCTGCGCGTTCAAGGCCGCGCGCAGGAAGTACGTGTTATTGACGCCGGGAATCTCGACCGGGTACTGGAATGCGAGGAACACGCCCGCCGCCGCACGCGCTTCCGGTTCGAGTTGCAGCAGGTCGGTGCCGTCATAGCTGACCGAGCCCTGGGTGACCTCGTAACCGCCGCGACCGGCCAGCACGTTGCCCAGCGTGGACTTGCCCGCGCCATTGGGGCCCATGATCGCGTGCACCTCGCCGGGCTTCACTTCCAGCGAAAGGCCTTTCAGGATTTCTTTGCCCGCGACGCGGACATGGAGGTTTTCGATCTTCAGCATGGCCCTGCTCTTGTAGGGTGGGTCAGCCGCGCAGCGGCGTACCCCACCGACATCCGCGAACGGCGGGTTACGCGCCTGCGGCGCCAACCCGCCCTACTTTCATCAACCGATTGCTCCCTCGAGCGACACTTCCAGCAGCTTCTTCGCCTCCACCGCGAATTCCATCGGCAGTTCGCGGAAGACCTGCTTGCAGAAGCCGTCAACGATCAGGGACACCGCGTCTTCCTCGCCGATGCCGCGCGAGCGGCAATAGAACATCTGCTCGTCGGAAATCTTGGACGTGGTCGCCTCGTGTTCCACGATCGCGCTCGGATTCTTCACTTCCATGTACGGAAAGGTGTGCGCACCGCACTTCTTGCCGATCAGCAAGCTGTCGCATTGCGTGTGGTTGCGCGCGTTGACCGCGCCCTTCTCGATCTTCACCAATCCGCGATAACTGTTCTGGCCGTGGCCGGCGCTGATGCCCTTCGACACGATCTTTGAACGCGTGTCGCGGCCGATATGGATCATCTTGGTGCCGGTGTCGGCCTGCTGGCGATGATGGGTCAACGCCACCGAATTGAATTCACCGACGCTGCGATCGCCACGCAGGATGCAGGACGGGTACTTCCAGGTGATCGCGGACCCCGTTTCCACCTGCGTCCAGGAAATGCGCGAGTCGTCACCGCGGCAATCGCCGCGCTTGGTCACGAAGTTGTAGATGCCGCCCTTCCCGTTCTCGTCACCCGGATACCAGTTCTGCACGGTCGAATACTTGATGCTGGCGCGCTGCAGCGCGACCAGCTCGACCACCGCCGCGTGCAACTGGTTCTCGTCGCGCATCGGTGCGGTGCAGCCTTCGAGGTACGAAACCGAAGCGCCCTCTTCGGCGATGATCAGCGTGCGCTCGAACTGGCCGGTGTGGCCGGCATTGATGCGGAAGTACGTGCTGAGCTCCATCGGGCAGCGCACGCCCTTCGGGATGAACACGAACGAGCCGTCCGAGAACACCGCCGAGTTGAGCGCGGCGAAGAAGTTGTCGCGCTGCGGGACCACCGAGCCGAGGTACTGCTTCACCAGTTCCGGATGCTCGCGGATCGCCTCGCTCATCGAGCAGAAGATCACGCCGACGTCGGCGAGCTCCTTGCGGAACGTGGTGCCGACCGACACCGAATCGAACACCGCGTCCACCGCCACGCCCGCGAGCTTGGCGCGCTCGTGCAGCGGCACGCCCAGCTTGTCGTAGGTTTCCAGCAATTTCGGATCCACTTCCGCCAGCGACTTGGGCTGCTTTTTCGGCGCGGCGTAATAGCTGATCGCCTGGAAATCAATCGGCCCGATGTTCAATTTCGCCCAGTGCGGCGGCGCCATCGTCAGCCAGTGCCGATACGCGGCCAGCCGCCATTCGGTCATCCACTCCGGTTCCTGCTTGCGCGCGGAGAGCGCGCGGATGATGTCTTCGTTGAGGCCCGGCGGCAGCGAATCGGTTTCGATGTCGGTGACGAAGCCGGCGCTGTAGCGGCGATCGAGAAGCTGCTGGAGATCGTTCCGTTCGGTCACCATGTCACGCTCCCGCACGACGCGAACGGCGCGGTTGCGCGGCCGGGCGCAGCATGTCGGCCAGGCTCACCGCGCGCAGCGCGGCATTCACCGCACCACCGATGCCTTGCCAGCCGCTGGACACATTGCAATGCGCCTCGCGCTCGCAACCCGCATGACCGGCGCAACATTCGGTGAGACCGATCGGACCATCCAGCGCCTCGACGATCTCGGCAAGCGTGATCGCGCGCGGCGAACGCGCGAGCCGGTAGCCGCCGGCCGCACCGCGGAAGGATTCGACCAGGTTCGCGTGCGCGAGCTGCTTCAGCAGCTTGCTGACGGTCGGCAATTCCAGCTTGGTTTCCTCGGCGATCTGCGCAGCCGAAAGCACCGCCTCGTCATGACGCGCAAGGCAGGTCATCACCACGGAAGCGTAGTCGGCCAGTCGGCTGACGCGGAGCACGGCGGAACCTCGAAATAGGTACCAAAATGGTACGATTTCGCGGCTCCGTGGTCAAATTGAATGTTGTTCAGCGCCACCCCGAGCTGATGGGATACCGCCGCTCGCGGCCGAACGCGCAGGTGGACACCCGCGGCCCCGGCGCGGCCTGGCGGCGCTTGAATTCGTTGGCGAGCACCATGCGCACCACGCGATGCACGGTGTCGGCCTCGAAACCGGCCGCGATGATCTCCACCTGTGACTGCGCGCCCTCGATGTAGCGCGACAGAATCCCGTCGAGGATGTCGTAGGGCGGCAGTGAATCCTGGTCGGTCTGCTCCGCGCGCAACTCCGCCGAGGGCGGACGCTCGATCACCGCGGGCGGGATCACCTCGCCTTGCGTATTCCGCCACCTCGCCAGCCGGTACACCTGCGTCTTGTAGACGTCCTTCAACGGTGCGTAGGCGCCGCACATGTCGCCGTACAGCGTGGCGTAACCGACCGCCATCTCGCTCTTGTTGCCGGTGGTCAGCAGCAGCGCGCCGGTCTGGTTGGAGAGCGCCATCAGCAACACGCCGCGACCGCGCGACTGCAGGTTCTGGGCGGTGACGTCGCTCAATTCGCCGCAGGCCTTGTTCAGAGTTGCGTCGAAGGCCGCGAACGCAGGTTCGATCGGAAGATCCAGATAGCGCACGCCCAGCGCCTGCGCTTGCGCGCGCGCTTCGCGCAACGACAGTTCGGAGGTGTAGCGCGACGGCAGCATCACCGCGGCCACTTTGTCGGCGCCCAGCGCGTCCACGGCGATCGCGAGCGTCAACCCGGAATCGATGCCGCCGGACAAACCCAGCAGCACATCCTTGAATCGATTCTTGCCCACGTAGTCGCGCACGCCGCGCACCAGGCCGGCATAGAGGATCGCTTCCTCGCTTTCGTACGTGCGCGCGGGCCAGTCCAGCGCCCGCAGAGCGCGCAACTCAGGATCGAATTCGACGAACAACAGGTGTTCCTCGAACGACGGCGCGCGCGCGATCACTTCGCCATTCGCCGCGACCAGCAGCGAGGCGCCGTCGAACAGCAGGTCGTCCTGGCCGCCGATCACGTTGACGTAGGCGATCGGCAGGTCGTTCTCGCGTGCGCGTTGCGCCAGCAGCGCTTCGCGCGTGGCAGCTTGCTTCGTGTCGTAAGGCGAGGCGTTGATCACCAGCAGCAGTTGCGCGCCGTTCGCCGCCGTTTTCGCGGCCGGTTCGGCTTCCCAGATGTCCTCGCAGATAATGAGGCCGACGCGCACGCCTTCGCAGTCGAACACCAGCGGATCGTGGCCGGGGCGGAACCAGCGCTTCTCGTCGAAGACGGTGTAATTCGGCAGCGCCTGCTTGTGATACGTCGCCAGGATTTCGCGATCCGCAATCACCGAGGCCGCGTTGTAGACCTCGCCGACCGCATGCGGATGCCCGACCACGGCAGTGATGCCTTCGACGGTTTTCACGAGCGAGGCGAGCTCGGCTTCGCAACCGGCGAGAAATCCGGGGCGCAGCAGCAGGTCTTCGGCCGGATAGCCACACAGGGATTGTTCCGGGAACGCGATCAGCGCCGCGCCGCGTCCGCGCGCTTCATTCGCCAGTTCGCGCATCCGCGAAGCATTCGCCGCCACCGCGCCGACGGGAAAATCGCATTGGGCGAGTGCGAAGCGAAGCGCCATGCTTTTCGAACTCCGGAAACAGCGAGGCCGCGATCAACGCGGCCTCACATTCTAATCCAGCGCCACGGATCAGCCTTTCATCTTCCCCGCCAGCGTCTTGCCCAGGTCCGCCGGCGATTTCACCGTGGTGACGCCGGCCTTCTCCAGCGCGGCGAACTTGGCCGCCGCGGTGCCCTTGCCGCCGGAGATGATCGCGCCGGCGTGACCCATGCGCTTGCCGGCCGGTGCCGAGGCGCCGGCGATGAACGCGACCACCGGCTTGGTGACGTATTCGGCAATGAACTCGGCAGCTTCCTCTTCCGCGCTGCCGCCGATCTCGCCGACCATGATGATGCCCTTCGTCTGCGGGTCGTCCTGGAACAGGCGCAGGCAGTCGATGAAGTTCAAACCGTTGATCGGATCGCCGCCGATGCCGATGCAGGTGCTCTGGCCGAGGCCCGCCTGCGTGGTCTGGAACACCGCTTCGTAGGTGAGCGTGCCCGAGCGCGAGACGATGCCGACGGAACCCGGCTTGTGGATGTGGCCGGGCATGATGCCGATCTTGCACTCTCCGGGCGTGATGATGCCCGGGCAGTTCGGCCCGATCAGCACGGTGTCCGGATATTCCTTCAGCACGTTCTTGACGCGCAGCATGTCCAGCACCGGGATTCCTTCGGTGATCGTCACGATCACGCGCACGCCGGAGGCGGCGGCTTCCAGGATCGCGTCGGCCGCGAACGGCGGCGGCACGAAGATCATGGATGCATCCGCGCCAGTGTCGTCCACCGCATCCTGCACGGTGTCATAGACCGGCAGGCCGATGTGCTCGCTGCCGCCCTTGCCGGGCGTGACGCCGCCGACCAGCTTGGTGCCGTAATCCAGCGCCTGTTCGGAATGGAACGTGCCTTGCTGGCCGGTGAAGCCTTGGCAAATCACCTTGGTGTTCTTGTTGACGAGCACACTCATGAGTCCACACCCTTCTTGTAGGGCGGGAGTAGCCGCGCCAGCGGCGCATCCCGCCTTTCGCAAATGAACAACGGCGGGATCGCTGCGCTTCTCCCGCCCTACGAATCTTTACGCCGCTTTCGCCGCCGCGACCGCCTTGGTCGCCGCGTCGTTCAAATCATCGGCCGGCGTGATCTTCAGGCCGGAGTTCGCGAGCAGCGCGCGGCCCTGCTCCACGTTGGTGCCCTGCAGGCGCACGATCACGGGAATGGTGAGGCCCACTTCCTTCACGGCGGCAATGATGCCTTCGGCGATCAGGTCGCAGCGCACGATGCCGCCGAAGATGTTGACCAGGATCGCGCGCACCTTGTCGGACGAGAGGATCAGCTTGAAGGCCTCGGTCACGCGCTCCCTGGTCGCGCCGCCGCCGACATCCAGGAAGTTGGCGGGTTCGCCGCCGGCCAGCTTGATCACGTCCATCGTCGCCATCGCCAGGCCGGCGCCGTTGACCATGCAGCCGATCGAGCCATCCATCGTGACGTAGTTGAGGTGATTCGCCGCGGCTTCCGCCTCGGCGTGGTCTTCCTGACTGACATCGCGCATCGCCACCAGCTTGGGATGGCGGAACTCGGCGTTGTCGTCGGAATTGACCTTGCCATCCAGCGCCATCAGGTCGCCGGACTTCACGATCGCCAGCGGATTCAATTCGATCAGCGAGAGGTCCTGTTCGTTGAACAGCTTGAACATGCCCAGCATGATCTTGGTGAGCTGGTTCGCCTGCTTGGCGTTCAGGCCCATTGAGAAACCGAGCTGGCGGCACTGGTACGGCTGCAGGCCCTGCACGAAGTCCACGACCACGGTGTGGATGTCGTCGGGCGTCTCGCGTGCGACCTGTTCGATGTCCACGCCGCCGCGCGCCGAGGCGATGAAGGCGACGGCCTTCGCGCCACGATCCACCAGCATCGAGAGATACAACTCTTTCGCGATGTCGTTGGCGTCGGTGACCAGCACCAGGTTCACCGGCAGCGCGCGGCCGCCGGACTGGTAGGTTTCCATGTTCTTGCCGAGCATGCCGGCCGCGGCGGTCTTCACCTCGTCCAGCGACTTGCAGAACTTCACGCCGCCGGCCTTGCCGCGTCCGCCCGCGTGGATCTGCGCCTTCACCATCCACTGCTCACCGCCCAGGCTCCGCGCCGCCTCGACCGCCGCTTCCGGCGTGTCGGCGACCTTGCCCGGGGGAACCGCGATGCCGTAGTCGGCGAACAGCTGCTTGGCCTGATACTCGTGGAAGTTCATGGAGACTCTGCTCTTGTGAGAAGTAAGGCTTGGAGCTGCCATCCATGGCCAGGAGCTCCGTGGCCGCTTTTTGATCTTCGCGCTGAGGGATCAGCGCAAACAAAACCCGGCTATTTTCGCGTCAAGCGGGCGCCAAGTCCAATCGGCCCGAGACGGGCACTGCAAAAAAGCGCAACGGGCCTTGTGCGCGCGCCGCGCACACTGGATCATCGCGCGGTGTCCACGCTCCCCCAAACCGCTCTGACCCCGCGCGCACTTTCGGCCGGCGACACGCTGCGCCGCGAGCTGTACGTGCTGAACCTGTTCCGCGTGCTGCAGGCGGTGGTGTACGTGGCGCTGTCCTTCAGCGAGGTCGTGGTCGACTGGCTGCCGGTGCGCGCACCTGCGCTGGCGCGGCTGACCGCGGCGCTCTACCTGCTGTTCGCGCTGGTCGCGCTGCTGCGCACGCGGCAGATGCCGCGCCTGCTCGCCGCCAACGTCGGCACCTGCCTGGGCATCGATGTCCTCGCTGCGCTGCTCGCCGCACTGATGATGCCGGCCGCGCATACCGGCATTGCCGCGATGCTGGTGATCAACGTCGCGGCGGGCGCGCTGCTGCTGCCGCCGCGACTCGCCGGCCTGTTCGCGGCGCTGGCGGCACTGGCCATTGTCGGGCAGGCCGCAGCCGGCAGCGGCGACACCGGGCGCAACCTGCTCGAATCCGGACTGTTCGGGTTGGCGTACTTCGCCACGGCCGCGTTGTGCTACGCGCTGGGCAAGCAGATGCGCGCCAGCGAAGCGCTCGCGGAGCGGCGCGGGCTGGACCTCGCGAACTTGAGCCAGGTCAACGAGCTGATCATCCGCCGCATGAAGACCGGCGTGCTGCTGGTGGACGACGCCAACCACATCCACCAGATCAACGAATCCGCCTGGACGCTGCTCGGCAATCCGGCGCTGGACAAGCGCAACCTCGGCGAAGTCGCACCGGAACTGTCGCGCCGGTTGTACCACTGGCGCGCCACCAACAAGCTGGACACCAGCGCGGTGGCCTTGGCCGAGGGCGTGCCGGAAGTGGTGCCGCGCTTCACGCGCCTCGCCGCCAATGACGATTCGCACGTGCTGATCTTCCTCGACGACACCTCGCTGGTATCGCGCCGCGCGGAGCAGTTGACGCTGACCACGCTGGGCCGGCTGTCGGCCTCGATCGCGCACGAGATCAGGAATCCGCTCGCCGCGATCCGCTACTCGGCGCAGCTGCTCGCCGAATCGCACGACCTGCCCGACTCCGACCAGCGCATGGTCGAGATCATCAACAATCACTGCGGGCGGTTGAACGAGATCATCGAGAACATCCTGCAGCTGTCGCGACGCGAGCGTTCGCGTCCCGAGGCACTGGACCTGAACGCGTGGGTGCTGACCTTCGTCGACGAATACAAGGAAGCCAACGACCTCGGCGGCGACAACCTGCGCGCGCTGCTGTATCCGCACGCGGTGGCGGCGGTGGCCGACCCGCAACACCTGCAGCAGGTGGTGTGGAACCTGGTGCAGAACGCGATCCGCTACGGCCGCATGCCGGACGAACCGGCGCGCGTGATGATCGTGGCGCGGCTGGCCAGCGACGACGGTCCGCCGCTGATCGAGGTGATCGACCGCGGCCCGGGCATCCCGCCGAAGGTGGCCGCGCAGGTGTTCGAGCCGTTCTTCACCACCCACGAGTACGGCACGGGCCTTGGCCTGTATCTCGCGCGCCAGATGTGCGAGGCCAACCAGGCCGGGCTGGAATACGTGCCGGTGGCCGGCGGCGGCAGCTGCTTCCGCATCACCCTGACCGCGCCGGTGCGGATGCCGGTGGGCAGCGAGGCCTGATCTCACATCCTGCATCACGCATCGTTGCTGACGAATTTCCCGGTTCCCGCGCCCGGCGCTTTCCCCTGCCGCCGTGCCGCGCTACCCTGCACTGCGAAAATCCTGGGGCTTCGGGGTCCAATGGGCAGCAGCAAACAGACCGTCCTGGTCATCGACGACGAGCGCGACATCCGCGAACTGCTGAGCATCACGCTCGGGCGCATGGACCTCAACGTGGACGCGGCCGCGAACGTGGCCGAAGCCAAGCGCCTGCTCTCCGAGCAGGCCTACGACCTGTGCTTCACCGACATGCGCCTGCCCGACGGCACCGGCCAGGAGCTGATCGAGCTGATCGCGCGCCAGTATCCGGACACCCCGGTGGCGATGATCACGGCCTACGGCAATGTCGAAGCCGCGGTGGATGCGCTGAAGGCCGGCGCGTTCGACTTCGTCTCCAAGCCGGTGGACATCAACATGCTGCGCCGGATGGTGCAGACCGCATTGCGGCTGGCGCAGGAGAAGCAGGCCGGCGGCGCGCCGCAGCAGGGCCGGCTGATCGGCGATTCGCCGGCGATGCAGGAAGTGCGCGCGCGCATCGACAAGCTTTCGCGCAGCCAGGCGCCGGTGTACATCAGCGGCGAATCCGGCGTCGGCAAGGAACTGGTCGCGCGCCTGATCCACGAACAGGGTCCGCGCGCGGGTGGGCCGTTCGTGCCGGTCAACTGCGGCGCGATTCCCTCCGAACTGATGGAGAGCGAATTCTTCGGCCACAAGAAGGGTTCGTTCACCGGCGCGCACGCCGACAAGGACGGCCTGTTCCAGGCTGCCAACGGCGGCACGCTGTTCCTCGACGAAGTCGCAGAACTGCCGCTGCACATGCAGGTAAAGCTGCTGCGCGTGATCCAGGAAAAGGCCGTGCGCCCGATCGGCGGCCGCGGCGAAGTCGCGGTGGACGTGCGTATCCTGTCGGCCACCCACAAGGATCTGGCGCGGCTCACGCAAATGGGCCAATTCCGCCAGGACCTATTCTATCGCATCAACGTGATCGAACTGCGCGTGCCACCGCTGCGCGAGCGCCGCGGCGACGTGCCGAAGCTGGCGGTGCGCATCCTCGATCGGCTCGCCGAACAGTCCGGCATGGCCGCGCCGCGATTGAAGCCCGACGCACTGGCCGCACTCGCCGAATACGACTTCCCAGGCAACGTGCGGGAACTCGAGAACATCCTCGAACGCGCGGTGGCGCTGTGCGAGCACGGCGTGATCGAAGTCGGCGACCTGATGCTCAACCCCTCCCGTCGCGCGCGCGACGAAGAGGAGGAAGAGTTCGAGGACGAGGACGACATGACCGGCGGCGACGGCGTGGCGCTGGACGACTACATCTCCAACGTCGAACGCGAGGCGATCCTGCGCGCGCTGAAGGAAACCCGCTACAACAAGACCGCCGCGGCGAAGAAACTCGGCATCACCTTCCGGGCGCTGAGATACAAGCTGAAGAAGCTCGCGATTGACTGATCGGGACTCGGGACTCGGGACCCGCACGTAGGACGGGAGTAGCGCAGCGAATCCCGCCGGGCATTTGCAGAAGTCTGCGTGCAAACGGCCTTGGCACGCGGCACCCATCTTCGTCATTCCGGAGCCTTCGCGGTTCCATCGCGAACGGAGCCCGGAACCTGCTCTTTTGGAATCAAAAGCAGATTCCGCGTTCTGCCGGAACTTCGTCCGCAGCAGCCCCGGAATGACGTCTGCTTTTCTTCGGTCGCTCCCGGATTTTCGGGCTCGAAAGCTCTCCTATGGAAAGGTATAACTGCTCATCGAATACGGCCGATCCTGCGGCTGCGTGCCCCAATGCTTGTTCGGCTGCGCGGCCATCGTGAAATGCAGTTCGCCGCCCGCCGTGATTTCGTCGTGGGCGATCCACACGCGTTGCAGCGGCTTGCCATCCAGCGACACGCTGCCGACATACGGATGTGCGTCGTCGAGATGGTCGGCAATGATCGTGAACGTCTTGCCGTTGGGCAGGTGCAGCACGGCGCGGCGCACGAACGGACGGCCGATCACGTACTGGTTGCTGGCCGGCGCGACCGAATAAAAGCCCAGCGCGGTGAAGATGTACCACGCCGACATCTGCCCGAGGTCGTCGTTGCCGGCCAGGCCTGAAGGCGTGGGCGCGTATTGCGAGTGCATGATCTGCGCGAGCCGCTGCTGCGTCTTCCACGGCGCGCCGGCGTAGTCGTACAGATACGCGATGTGGTGGCTGGGCTCGTTGCCGTGCGCGTACCAGCCGATCAGGCCGGACACGTCCTCGAGCGTGGCGAACACCTTCGGATCGATCTTCGCGTCGAAGACTTCGTCGAGCTTCGCGACCAGCTTGTCGTCGCCGCCGAGTTCGCGGATCAAGCCGCCGACGTCCTGCGGCTCGTACCACGAGTACTGCCACGCATTGCCCTCGGTGAAACCACTGCCTTCGCCCGCGCGCGCCGGATCGAACGGCTCGCGGAAATGCCCGTCGCTCAACTTCGGCCGTGCGAACCCGACCGACGGATCGAATACGTTGCGCCAGTTGCCGGCGCGCTTCTCGAATTGCGCGGCGATGTCGTCCTTGCCCATCGCCTTGGCCATGCGCGCGATCGTCCAGTCGTCGAAGGCGTATTCCAGCGTCTTCGACACCGACTCCGGTTCGTGATCCTCCGGCACGTAACCGAGCTTCATGTAGTCGCGCAGATCGCCGTAGGGCGCATACGTTGCGCTGGCGACCATCGCCTTCAACGCGGCATCCGCATCGAAGCCACGGATGCCCTTCATGTATGCATCCGCGATCACCGGCACGGCGTGGTAGCCGATCATGCACCAGGTCTCCAGGCCCTGGTACGCCCACACCGGCAGGATGCCGAACGGACTCGCCTGCTGCGCGGCGACCAGCGACCGCACGAAGTCGTCCACGCGTTGGTGCGGCTGGATCAAGGTCATCAGCGGTTGCTGCACGCGATAGACGTCCCACAGCGACCAGGTCGAATAGAAAGTGAAGCCATTGACCTTGTGGACCGCGTGATCGGGCCCGCGATATTCGCCGTTCACGTCCATCGAAAGATTCGGTGCGATCAGCGCGTGGTAGAGCGCGGTGTAGAAGTTGGTGCGCACGTCCGGCGTGGCGTCCACGTCGATCGCCGAGAGCGCTTTCGTCCACGCATCGCGCGCTGCCGCACGCTGCGCATCGAAATCCCAGCCTTTGCCGTCGGCGTCCAGATTCGCGATCGCACCGGCTTCGCTCACCGTCGAGATCGCCACCTTCACCAGCAACGGGGATTTCAATTTTCCGAACTCGAACACGCCTTCGAGTTGCTTGCCGGCGATCGCATCATGGCCGGCCGGATTCGCGTCCGGGCCCTTGAAGCCCTTGTACGGGATGTCGGTCTCGCGATTCACCAGGTCATGCGTGACCATCGGCTGCGAAAAGCGGATCGCGAAGTACAACTGCCGCCCCGGCGCCCAGCCGCGCGTTTCGCGATAGCCGGTAATCGTTCCATCATCGCGCACGCGCAACCGCGCCCACAGCACCTTGCCCGCGTAGTCGTAAATGCTGGGACGAAGATCCAGCAGCACGTGCGCGTCCTGCCCCCGCGGAAACGTGTAGCGATGCCAGCCCACGCGCGCGTTCGCGGTCAGCTCCACGCGCACGTTCGAATCGGCAAGCGTCACCGCGTAATAGCCCGGCTGCGCGATTTCGGTCTTGTGGCTGAAACGCGAGCGGTAGCCGCTTCCCGGCTTATCGGGATCGCCCGGATCGAATTGCGGCTCGCCCGTGCCAGGCATCAGCAGCACGTCGCCCAGATCCGAATGCCCGCTGCCGGAGAAATGCGTGTGCGAAAAGCCGAGGATGCTGTGGTCGTCGTAGCGGTAGCCGGCCGCCCATTTGTAGGCGTGGTGGAAATCCGGCATCGCCGTGTCCGGACTCAACTGGATCATGCCGAAGGGCACCGTCGCGCCGGGAAAGGTATGGCCATCGCCGCCGGTGCCGATCAGCGGATTCACCGCGCTCCAGTTCGATCCGGCCGCGGCATGCGCGCCGGGCGTGGCGAAACACAAGGCCAGCAGCACGCCGAGGCATCCGCGCACAACGTGCACTCTCGTTTCCATGACTTGCGACCTCTTTGCGGCTGACCGGGCTGTGGCAAGCTAGCACGCTGTGCGTCTCGTCGCAGTGCCATCGGTTTGCCGCACTATCCATCCGCGCAGCTCGCGCGAGGGGAAAACGAATGATCACGCCAGCACCCTCGCCCGCCATTGGAAACGGTGCGCGCGCGCCTGCCAGCCAGCGTACCGCGCTGGCCGTCGTCACCACGATATTCTTCATGTGGGGATTCATCACCGTCCTCAACGACGTGCTGATCCCGCACCTGAAATCGGTGTTCACGCTGGACTATGCGCAGGTGATGCTGGTGCAGTTCACCTTCTTCGGCGCGTATTTCGTGATGTCGCTGCCGTCGGGCAAGGTGGTGTCGCGGATCGGCTACCGGCTCTCGATCATCGCCGGCCTGTGCGTGACCGGCGTCGGCGCGCTGCTGTTCATTCCCGCGGCACAAGCGCAATCGTACGCGCTGTTCCTGTTCGCCTTTTTCGTGCTGGCGAGCGGCATCACGCTGCTGCAGGTCGCGGCCAATCCGTACGTCAGCATGCTGGGCGACGCGCGCCTGGCTTCCAGCCGGCTCAACCTCGCGCAGGCGCTGAACTCGCTGGGCACCACGCTGGCGCCGAAGATCGGCGGCCTGCTGATCCTTTCCACAGCCGTGCTCGGCGCGGCGGAGCTGGCGAAGCTGCCGCCCGCGCAGCAGATGGCCTATCGCGTGCAGCAGGCGCATATGGTGCAGGGACCGTACCTTGGCATCGCGCTGGTGCTGTTCGCGCTGGCAGCGATGGTATGGCTGTTCCGCCTGCCGCCGGTGATGAACGCCCACGAAGCCGATGACGCACACCATCGTTTTGCCGATGCACTGAAACATCGCCGCATCTGGTTCGGCATGGCCGCGATCTTCCTGTACGTCGGCGCGGAAGTTTCGATCGGCAGCTTCATGATCAATTACCTGTCGCTGCCACAGATCGGCGCGATGAGTCAGGCGCGTGCTGCCGGTTTCGTGTCGCTGTACTGGGGTGGCGCGATGGTCGGGCGCTTCATCGGTTCGGCACTGCTGACGCGCGTGGATACGCGCAAGCTGCTCGCCGCATTCGCAACGATCGCCGGCGCGCTGGTGTTGACCACCATGCTCGGCACCGGCTCCGTTGCGATGTGGAGCGTAATCGCGATCGGCCTGTTCAACTCGGTGATGTTCCCCAACACCTTCACGCTCGGCATCGAGAAGTTCGGCGCGCTCACCGGCAAGGTGTCGAGCCTGCTGGTGATGGCGATCGTCGGCGGGGCGGTGATCCCGTTGCTGCAGGGCGTGCTGGCCGACCACATCGGCGTGCAGCACGCGTTCGTGCTGCCGCTGGCCTGCTACTGCTACATCGTGTTCTACGGCTTGCGCGGTTCACGAGTGCCGGAAACGCTGGCGCCGGTGGCGGGAGGACAAGCCCATGCGTGACACGATTCGCCGCGCGCTGGTGGCCGCATCGCTGATCGCGTTGTCGGCCGCAACCGCGCAAGCCGCACCGCCCTCGCCCGCATCGGAAGTGAATCCATTGATCGGCAGCCGCCATGGCGGCAACACCTTTCCCGGCGCCTCGCTGCCATTCGGCATGTTGCAGTGGAGCCCGGAGAGCACCAAGGGACAGCACGATCGCACGGCCGCGCCGGGCGGCTATCAATACGACGCCACCCGCATCCGCGGCTTCAGCCTGACGCATCTTTCCGGCACCGGCTGCGCCGGCGCCAGCGGCGACATTCCGTTCATGCCGGTCACGGTTCCGGTGACGCGTTCACCTTCGCTCGATGCCGACGACAGCCGCTACGCCAGCGACTTTTCGCATGCGGACGAACACGCCGCGCCCGGCGATTACCGCGTGCAGCTGGCGAATGGCGTCCAGGTCGAACTGAGTGCCGCGCTGCGCAGCGGCATCGCGCAATTCGACTTTCCCGCGGGCCAGCCCGCCAACCTGCTGGTGCGCGCTTCGGATTCCGAAGTCGGCAGCAGCGACGCGCAAATCCATATTGATCGCGCGGCGCGCACGATCACCGGCTCGGTCACCAGCGGCAATTTCTGCGGCTATCTCTCCAAGGCCGACCGGCGCAGCTATTACACGCTGTATTTCGTTGCGGGGTTCGACCAGCCGTTCGCCGCGACCGGCACCTGGCACGACGGCGCAGTGCATGCGGATGCCACGTCCGCGCGCGGCGGCACCGGCTACGGCGACAAGCGTTTCCTTCCCCTCGGCACCGGTTCCGGCGGCTGGGTGGGCTTCGATGCCGGCGCCACGGTGCACGTGCGCGTGGGCATTTCCTACGTGAGTCTCGCCAACGCACGCGCCAACCTGGATGCGGAGATTCCGCAAGGCACTTCGCTTGCGCAGGTCCGCCGGCATGCACGCGACGCCTGGAACGATGCGCTCGGCCGCATCACGATCGAAGGCGGCACGCTCGACCAGCGCACGGTGTTCTATACCGCGCTCTATCACTCGTTGCTGCAGCCGACCATCTTCAGCGACGAGGACGGCGAGTACCGCGGCTTCGACCAGAAGATCCATCGCATCGAGGGCACGCAGAAAAACCAGTACGCGAATTTTTCCGGTTGGGATGTCTATCGCTCGCAGCTGCAGCTGCTGGCCTGGTTGTACCCGAAGATCGGCAGCGACGTCGCACAATCGCTCTACAACCAGGCACAACAGAATCACGGCGAATGGGACCGCTGGACGCACGCCTCCGGCGCGACGCACGTGATGAGCGGCGATCCTTCGGTGCCAGCGCTGGCGGACATCCATGCTTTCGGCGGGCACGATTTCGATTTGCATGGCGCCTACGCTTCGCTCAAACGCGCCGCCACCGTGCCGACCGCGGATGATCTCAGCGACGCGGGCTGCGCGGTCGAATGCGTCGGGCAGCGGCCTTCGCTCGATCAATGGCTGAAGCTGCACTACGTCGCGACGAAATCGCATTCATGGGGCGGTGCCGCCGAAACGCTGGAGGATGCGACGGCCGATTTCGCACTCTCGCAACTCGCACGCGCGGCAGGCGACGAGGCCGGACGCGATCAGTTCCTCGCCCGCGCCGGCTACTGGCGCAACCTCTACAACCCGCACGCCACGCCGCAGGCGGGCTACATCCAGAACCGCAACGCGGACGGCAGCTGGCCGGCCTTCAAACCGGAAAGCGACGACGGTTTCGTGGAAGCGAGCGCGGCGGTTTACTTGTGGATGGTGCCGTTCGACGTGCACGGCCTGTTCGACACGCTCGGCGGCAGGGATAAGGCGACCGCGCGACTGGATGCCTTCTTCCATACCGATGACGGCCAGTGGGCGTTGAGCGGTGCGGGCCCGTTGCACGCGGAGCTGGACAACGAACCTTCGATCGAAACGCCGTGGCTGTACGACTTCGCCGGCCAGCCGCGGAAGACCCAGAAGGCCGTGCGCATCGTGCTCGACTCGATCTGGAAGAACGCGCCGGACGGCATCCCGGGCAACGACGACCTCGGCGAGATGTCTTCGTGGTACGTGTGGGCGGCGCTGGGCATGTATCCGGAAATCCCGGGCCGCGCCGAACTGGTGCTGGGCAGCCCGCTGTTTCCGAAGGCAGTGATCCATCGCGAGAGCGGCGACGTGGTGATCGAAGCGCCCGATGCGAATGATGCGAACTTGTATGTGCATGCGCTGACGCTGGACGGCAAGCCGCACGACCAGCCCTGGCTGCCGGCATCGTTCGCGCAACATGGCGGGCACCTGCGCTTCACGCTCGGCGCGCAGCCGGATATGCACTGGGGCAGCGATCCGGCTAATGCGCCGCCTTCGTTCCCACCGCCGGAGCAGCGCCCATGAACCATGTCGCACGTCGCACGATCGTCCTGCTGGCTGCACTGATGTTTGGCGCCGCGGCTTCAGCGCAGCCCGCACCGAAACAATCCACGCCGGTGGACTCCACCGCAATGGCCGCACGCGTCAAGACCGAATTCCTGCACGGCTGGGACAACTACAAGCGCTATGCCTGGGGCCACGACGAGCTGCAACCGCTGAGCAGGACGCCGCACGACTGGTACGGCCAGTCGCTGCTGATGACGCCGGTGGACGCGCTGGACACGCTGGTGCTGATGGGCCTGAAGAAAGACGCCGACGAGGATCGCGCGCTGATCGATGCGAAGCTCGACTTCGACAAGGACATCTATGTCAAGAATTTCGAGATCACCATCCGCCTGCTTGGCGGATTGCTGTCCGGCTACCAGCTCACCGGCGATCCAGCATTGCTGTACAAGGCGCAGGATCTCGGCACGCGCCTGCTGCCGGTATTCGATTCGCCCACCGGCTTGCCGTACGTCTACGTCAACCTGAAAACCGGCAAGACCCGCGGCACCGATTCAAACCCGGCCGAAACGGGCACGCTGCTGCTGGAGTTCGGCACGCTGTCGAAGCTCACCGGCAATCCGGTGTTCTACGACAAGGCCAAGCGCGCGCTGGTCGAGACGTACAAGCGCACCTCGAAGATCGGTCTGGTCGGCGTCGGCCTCGACGTCGAGACCGGCAAGTGGACCGACACCGATGCCAGCATCAGCGGCGGCATCGACAGCTATTACGAATATCTCTGGAAATGCTGGCGGCTGTTCGGCGACAAGGATTGCCTGGCCATGTGGAAGGCCAGCATTCCTGCCGTGAACAAATATCTTGCAGACGACGTAAACGGCGAACTCTGGTACGGCCACGCCGACATGAACACCGGCAAGCGCACCGCGACCGATTACGGCGCGCTGGATGCGTATTTCCCGGCGCTGATGGCGCTGTCGGGTGACGTGCCGCGCGCCGCGCGGCTGCAGGATTCCTCGTTCAAGATGTGGAATCTCTACGGCATCGAGCCCGAGGTGCTGAATTACCGCACGATGAAAGTGGATTACGATGGCTACGCGCTGCGGCCGGAGATCGTGGAATCCACGTACTACCTGTACCACTTCACGCACGATCCGAAATACCTCGCGATGGGCCGCACAATGTTCGACGACTTCGTGAAGTATTGCCGCACCGATGCGGGCTATGCCGCCCTGAAGAGCGTGATCACGAAGCAGAAGCGCGACGACATGGAAAGCTTCGTCTTCGCCGAAACCTTCAAGTACTACTACCTGCTGTTCGATCCGAAGGCACTGGATTTCGACGCGGTCACCTTCAACACCGAGGCGCATCCGCTTCGGCGGACCTGGGCCGTGGCCACCAACACGCATTGAGCGGCGATGCGAACGGGAAAAGTCCGGCGGGTCTCATACTCCGCCAGGATCCCGAACGGCATTACGAACGCCATGGGCGAACCCGCCCGGCGCGAACGTATGATTTGGCGCTTGGCCGCTCCGCACGTTGATCATCGCGTGCATCGGCGCTGCGCTGCGCGAGTGGAGTTGATTCGCGTCAGCGCTCGGGGAAATCCATGTTGTCGAAATCTTCCGGAGGGGTCGTGAAAAATTCCCGGGTCATTGCAACGCTGGCGCTGGCAGCGCTCGGCATTTGCGCATTCGGTGCACTGGCGCAAACGCCCACACCGGCATCGGCGCCGGACGCGAAATTCTTCTCGCAGATGCAGTGGCGCGCGATCGGACCGATGCGCGGCGGCCGCATGCGCGCGCTGGACGGCGTGGCCAGCCAGCCGAACGTGTTCTACGCCGGCGCCGACAACGGCGGCGTGTGGAAATCCACCGACTACGGCGAGAGCTGGTTTCCCATTTTCGATTCCCAGCCCACCGGCTCGATCGGCGCGATCGCGGTCGCGCCTTCCGACCCCAACATCATCTACGTCGGCAGCGGCGAGGGCATCATCCGTCCCGACGGCACCATCGGCGACGGTATGTACAAGTCCACCGATGCCGGCAAGACCTGGACGCATCTCGGCCTGCGCGACACCCAGAAGATCTCGCAGGTGATCGTGGATCCGCACGATCCGGACCGGCTGTTCGTCGCCGCGATCGGCCATCCGTACGGACCGAACGAAGAGCGCGGCATCTTCCGCTCGACCGATGGCGGCAAGACCTTCCAGAAGGTGCTGTACAAGGACGCATATACCAGCGGCGAGGACGTGGATTTCGATCCGTCCAATCCGCAGATCGTGTACGCGACCTTGTGGCAGCAACAGCAGGCGCCGTGGGAAAACGGCTCGTTCGAAGGCACCTCCGGCGGCCTGTTCAAGTCCACCGACGGCGGCAGTACCTGGAAGCCGATCGGCACCGGCCTGCCGAAGGTGATACAGATGGCAGTGGCGGTGGCGCCGAGCGACCCGCAACGCCTGTATGCGAGCGTGGCGAGCGAGGGCAAGGTCGGCATCTACCGCTCCAATGATGGCGGCGCGAGCTGGACCAAGGCCACCGACGACAAGCGCCCCGCCGCGCGCATCGGCGGCGGCGACCTGCCGACGCTGGCGGTGGATCCGAAGAATCCCGACGTCGTCTACAGCAACACGCCGGTGCTCTGGAAATCCGCCGACGCGGGCAAGACCTGGACCGCTTTCCGCGGCGCGCCGGGCGGCGACGACTACCAGCAGACCTGGATCAACCCCAACGATCCCTCGATCCTGCTGGTGACTTCGGACCAGGGCGCGATCGTCACCGTCAACGACGGCAAGAGCTGGAGCTCCTGGTACAACCAGCCGACCGCGGCGATGTACAAGGTCGGTACCGACAACGCATGGCCCTACCGCGTCTGCGGCGGCCAGCAGGACAGCGGTTCGGCCTGCGTGTCCAGCCGCGGCAACGACGGCGAGATCACCGCGCACGACTGGCATCCGGCCGGCATCGAGGAATACGGCGCGGCCGCGCCCGATCCACTGGATCCGGACATCGTCTATGGCGGCAAGGTCACGCGCTACGACCGCCGCACCGGCCAGATCGCCGACGTCGGGCCGAAGGCGCTGCGCGGCGACAAGGATTACCGCGTGCTGCGCACGATGCCGCTCCAGTTTTCGCCGATCGATCCGCACCTGCTGTACTTCGCTTCCAACGTGGTGTGGACCACGCGCGACGGCGGCCAGCACTGGCAGCAGATCAGCCCGGACCTCACCCGGCACGGCGACTGGAAAGTGCCGGCCAGCACCGGCAAGTACGCCGACACGAAGGCTGCCAAACCGAGCGATCGCGGGGTGGTGTACGCGCTGGCGCCCTCGCCGCTCGACATCAACCGCATCTGGGCCGGGACCGACGACGGCCTGATCCAGTTGACCACCGATGGCGGCAAGACCTGGAAGAACGTCACGCCGAAACAGATGAAGCCGTGGTGGAAGGTGTTCGCGATGGACGCCAGCCACTTCGATCCGGGCACCGCCTACGCCGCGATCAATACGTTGCGGCTGGACGACATGCGCCCGCATCTGTTCCGCACCCGCGACGGCGGCAAGACCTGGACGGAAATCGACAACGGCATCGCCGACGGCGCGGTGACCAACGTGATCCGTGAGGATCCGAAAACCCGCGGCCTGCTGTTCGCCGGTTCCGAGACGCAGACGTGGGTGTCGTTCGACGACGGCGACCACTGGCAGTCGCTGCGGCTCAACATGCCGGCGATTTCGGTGCGCGATCTGCAGGTGAAGGACGACGACCTGGTCGCCGCTACGCATGGCCGCGGCTACTGGATCCTGGACGACATCACGCCGCTGCGGCAGATCAATGCGCAGACGGCACGCGCACCGGTCACGCTGTATCGCCCGGAACTCGCCACCCGCGTGCGCTGGGGCATGAATCCGCCGACGCCTTGGCGCGTGCCCGCCACCGACAACCCGCCGCCCGGCGCGATCATCGACTACTACCTCGCCGGCGACGCGCACGCGGTCACGCTGGACATCCTGGATGCGAACGGCAAGCTGGTGCGGCATTACGCCAGCAGCGACGCGGTCAAGCCGATCGATCCGGACAAGCTGGACATCCCGCCGTGGTGGCCGCGGCCGCCGCAGTCACTGTCCGCGCGGGCCGGCGAACACCGTTTCCTGTGGGACATGCACTACGCGCCGGTCCCGGGCCTCACCCCGATGATCGCCTACGACGAAGCGGTGGTGAACCAGACGCCGCAAGCCGCGACTTCGCCGTGGGTGATGCCGGGCCAGTACACCGTCAAGCTGACCGTGGACGGGCGCAGCTTCACGCAACCGCTGGCGGTGCGCATGGATCCGCGCGTGCAGACTTCCAGCGCCGATCTGCAGAAGCAGTTCGATGCATCCATGCACGCCTACGACGAAACGGTCGGCGCGGTCGAAGCGCTCGGCCAGATCCGCGACCTGCAGAAGCAGTTGCAGGCGCGGCAGGCGAAGGCGCACTCGTCCGACAAGACCGCGACGGATTACGCGAAGCAGCTCGAAGCGCTCGCCGGACCATTGCCGAAAGAGGAATCGGACTTCCCCGACTTCCGCGGGCCGCCGACGCTCGACACGCTGGCATGGTCGCTGCGCATGGTGATGGGCAGCATGCAGAACGCCGACAAGGCGCCGACCGACGCGGACATCGCGGCACTCGACAAGACCAGCCGATCACTGGACGACATGCTGGCGCGCTGGAAGCAACTCCAGGGACAACCGCTCGCCGACGTCAATGCACGGCTGCAACGCGCGAACCTCGCAGTGGTCGCCGTGCACCGCGACGCACCGCCGCCGCCATATTGGGACGAGCAGTGGATCACCACCGACAAGGACGATCAGTAACTGCGCCGACGTGCCGGATCACGCCGCGTGGAGCGGGTGATCCGGCACGGTGCGCCTTCCATGCAAGGGCACCCGCAGCCGCGTGACCGCCCGCACTTCCCTTGGCGCGCGCTTGCGGGTATGAGTGCATGACGCGTCCATCGGGGGAGAAGGTCATGCAGCGTGTCGTGCGTCGCGTTCGTCTGATCGCGTTTGTATTCGCGGTTGCCTTAGTCGCTCCGCTGGCATCTGCAGCGCCGGATCAAATCTCTGCCGCCGCGAACGATTCGCACACCGGCAGTTTCACGCTGCAACAGGTGCTCGACTACCCGTTCCCGTCCGGCCTTGCTTCCTCCGAACGCGGCGATCGCATCGCCTGGGTCATCGACCTGCGCGGCGCGCGCAATGTCTGGGTCGCGCAGGCGCCGGCATTCAAGCCCCGCCAGCTCACGCATTTCACCGAAGACGACGGACAGGAGATCACGCAGCTCACGTTCTCGCCCTCGGGCGACGCGCTGGTGTTCGTGCGTGGTGGTGACCACGACGCCAACTGGCCGGACAAACTCGCGCCCGATCCCGATTCGAACACGATCGAACCGAAAGCGATGCTGTGGGCCGTGCGGCTGCCGGACGGCACCGTGCACGAAATCACGGAAGGCGATGCACCGGCGATCTCGGCGCAAGGCAAGCTCGCGTACGTGAAGGACGATCAGGTCTGGACGGTTGCACTGGACTATCGTGGCGACGCGAAACATCCGGACAAGGACAAGAACGGAGCGCCGAAGCGGCTGTTCTTCGACCGCGGCAAGGACGGCGAGCTGCAATGGTCGCCGGACGGCACCCGACTCGCGTTTGTCTCGGGTCGCGACGACCACGCCTTCATCGGCGTGTACAGCGACGCAAATTCTTCGATCGAGTACCTCGCGCCCAGCACCGGACGCGACGGTTCGCCGCGCTGGTCGCCTGACGGCACGCGCATCGCTTTCACGCGCCTGCCCGGCCGCGGCGGCGCGCCCGAACCGCTGCTGCAGCAGGTACCGCATCCGTGGTCCGTCTGGACGGCAGACGTCGCGAGCGGCAATGGCCAGCGCGTGTGGCAAAGCCCGGACACGCTGGTCGGTTCGTATCCGGAAACCGCGGGCGAAGCGAATTTGAATTGGGCCGCGGGCGATCGCCTTGTGTTCCTCTCCGATCTCGACGGCTGGCCGCATCTGTATTCGATTGCCGCGAGCGGCGGCGAACCGCTCTTGCTGACGCCCGGCCACTTCATGGTCGAGGACGTCGCGCTCAGCCGCGACAAGCGTTCGCTGGTCTACAGCGCGAACACGGGCTCGACCAAAGACGACGACGATCGCCGTCATCTGTTCGAAGTGCCCGTGGATGCGGCACAGCCGCGCGAACTCACCCCCGGCGACGGCCTGCAATGGACGCCAGTAGTGGCCGGTGAAAACACAATCGCCTTCATTGATGCCGGCGCGCAACAACCGCCACTGGTGGCTGCGATGCGTGTCGACGGCAGCGATCGTCATCTGCTGCAGCCGGATCTGGTGCCGAACGATTTTCCGTCCGCGCAGTTGATCACGCCGAAATCGGTGAGCTTCACCGCCGCGGACGGCACGCTGGTGCACGGCCAGCTGTTCCGCGCCGGCAATGCTGGCGCGAACCAGCCGGGCGTGATCTTCGTGCACGGCGGACCGCCGCGGCAGATGCTGCTCGGCTGGCACTACATGGATTACTACAGCAACAGCTACGCGGTGAACCAGTACCTCGCCGCGCACGGCTTCACCGTGCTGTCGGTGAATTACCGGCTCGGCATCGGCTACGGCCACGCCTTCCATAATCCTGACCACTCCGGCCCCACCGGCGCGTCCGAATACCAGGACGTACTGGCCGGCGCCACCTTCCTGCAGCACGCGGACGGCGTGGACGCGCAGCGCATCGGCATCTGGGGCGGTTCCTACGGCGGCTATCTCACCGCGCTGGGGCTCGCGCGCAATTCCGACATCTTCAAGGCCGGCGTCGACATGCACGGCGTGCACGACTGGTCGCGCTTCATCGACCTGTGGTTCGGCAAGCCGGAGGCGCGCTACGAACAGGGCGACCGCAAGGAAGCGATGAAAGTGGCGTGGGAATCCTCGCCGGACGCCGACGTCGCCTCATGGAAATCGCCGGTGCTGCTGATCCAGGGCGACGACGACCGCAACGTGCATTTCTTCCAGACCGTGGACCTCGCGCGGCGCCTGCAAAAGCAGGGCGTGCCCTACGAGGAACTGGTGCTGCCCAACGAAATCCACGGCTTCCTGCGCCACGCGTCGTGGCTGAAGGCGGATCAGGCGACGATTGAGTTCCTGAAGAAGAAATTGGGAGGCGGTTAGCGCAGGAATCCACGATCTGCGTTGCCGCCATCCCGGCGCGCGCCGGAACCCGGTGACATTGATACAAGGAAGGCACTGGGTTCCGGGTTCACTTTTCCGATCCGGAAAAGTGCCCCGGAATGACGCCCGGGTTTCACGCCGTTCGAGTGCCTACTCCACCTTTAGAACGGAATATCGTCGTCCTCGAAATCACCCACGCCGCCGGAGGCCGGCTGCGGCGCGGGTGCCGGGCGCCCGCCGCCGGAAGGGCCGCGCGATTGCTGCGGGCGCTCGCGGTAACCGCCGCCTTCGCCGCCGCCGCGCGAACCGCCTTCACCCGGGCCGCCGAGCATATGCATTTCCTTGGCGACGATGTCGGTGCTCCAGCGTTCGACCCCTTCCTTGTCGGTGTACTTGCTGCTGCGGATCGAACCTTCGATGTACACCTGCCCGCCCTTCTTCAGGTATTCGCCGGCAATCTCGGCAAGCCGGTCGAAGAACTTGACACGGTGCCATTCTGTGCGTTCCTGCTTCTCGCCGGACTGTTTGTCGGTCCAGCTATCCGAGGTGGCAACGCTGATGGTGCACATGGCCTTGCCGGATGCACTGTAACGCGTTTCCGGATCCGCGCCGAGATTGCCGATCAGGATGACCTTGTTGACGCCGCGTGCCATGGGAGTGTCCTCGAAGAATTGCAGGCCGACAGGATGCCAGCGCGCGGGGCCGACCGCCAGCGGATTCGGCAACCAGCCATGTAGGCCGGCGCCGCTTTCGCGTGTCGGTGAGCTGCCACGTCTATAATCGTGTTTCCACGGCAAGCCATCCACGCATGAACCAGGCCGTCACCACGCGACCCGATGTTGCACCCGACTTCGCTTCCGTGCGCGCGCTGGCCGCGTCCGACATGGCCGCGGTGGACGCGCTGATCCGCAAGCGGCTGGCTTCCGACGTGGCGCTCGTGCACGCGGTCGGCGAGCACATCGTCGGTGGCGGCGGCAAGCGCCTGCGGCCGATGCTGCACGTGCTCGCCGCGCGCGCCGCCGGGTATGCAGGCGACGCGCACATCCAGCTCGCCGCGATCGTGGAATTCATCCACACCGCCACGCTTTTGCACGACGACGTGGTGGACGGCTCCGACCTGCGGCGCGGGCGCAAGACCGCGAACGCGCTGTGGGGCAACGCCGCCAGCGTGCTGGTCGGCGATTTCCTGTATTCGCGCGCGTTCCAGCTGATGGTGGAGCTGGACCGCATGCGGGTGATGGGCATCCTCGCCGACACCACCAACGCGATCGCCGAAGGCGAGGTGCTGCAACTGCTCAATCTCGGCAATGCCGACATCGACGAAGCCGCCTACCTGCGCGTGATCGAGCGCAAGACCGCGGTGCTGTTCGCCGCGGCCACGCAGCTCGGCGCAGTGCTGGCTGGGCTGCCCGAAAAGCAGGAATGCGCGCTGCGCGAATACGGCATGCAGCTCGGCTTTGCGTTCCAGATCGCCGACGACCTGCTGGATTACGTTTCGGACGCGCAGACGCTCGGCAAGAACATCGGCGACGACCTGGCGGAAGGCAAACCCACGCTGCCGCTGATCTACGCGATCGAGCGCGCCGCGCCCGCGCAGGCCGAAACGCTGCGTCATGCGCTCAGCTCCGACCGGCTCTCCTCACTCGATGCCATCGTGCAGGCGATCCGCGAATCCGGCGCAATTGCGCGCGTGCGCGCCCGCGCGCAGGGCCACGCCGATGCCGCGCGCGAGGCGCTTTCCGCGCTGCCGCCATCGCGCCACCGCGATGCGCTGGATGCGTTGGCGGTGTATGCGGTGGAACGCGACCACTGATCCCGCTCAGTCGCGACCAGCGTAGGGCGGGCATCGCCCGCCGCCATCGGACGTGGCGGACAATGTCCGCCCTACATGTGCGGGATGCATTGGCGATGTAAGCCAGTGGAGCGCGATAGCCTCATCAATGTTCCGCGGCCCAAGCCTCATCCAGCCACTCATGCATCATCCTGAACGCGCGTTTCGCCACCGTCGGGTTGTAGGCGCAGCCGGGTGACGGATTTGACTGCGGCTCGGCGAAGCAATGCACGGCATGGCCGAACACCACGAATTGCCACTCGGCCGGGCTCATCCGCATCTCGTCCATGAACTTGCCGGCGTCCGGCATCGTCATGGTGTCGTCGGCACCGTTCATCGCCAGCACGCGCGCCTTGATGTTTTTGGCGAGCGAGGGATCATCGGTCGACAGGTCGCCATGGAAACTCACCACCGCGGCGACATCCGCGCCGCTGCGGGCGAGATCCAGCACCGACGAACCGCCGAAGCAGAAGCCGATCGCTGCAAGCTTCGATGCATCGATCGGTGCGGCATGCGATTGCGCCAGCTTCTTCAATTGATCGAACGCCGCCACGGCACGCGCGCGCATTTCCGCGCGGTGCGCGTACAACGGTTCCACCGCCGTTCCGGCTTCCTTGTTGTCCTTCGGGCGCAGGTCCTTGCCGTACATGTCGCCCATGAAGATCACGTAATCACGGCCGGCGATGGTCTTGGCCTCGGCGATGCTGGCCTCGTTGATGCCCAGCCAGTTCGGGAACATCACCAGGCCGGGCCGCGGCGCCTTCACCGCGTCGTCCCAGACCAGCACGCCGCGCATGGTCTTGCCGTGCACCGTGTAGTCAATGGTCTTCGTCTGCATTGCCGCGTGGGCGAAGGATGAAAAGCCGAACAGCAGTGCAGCGATCAACAGCAGGCGGGTTCGCATGATCGTCTCCTTGGTGTCGGGACTCGGAACTCGGAACTCGGGACTCGGGACTCGGGACTCGGGAAGCGTAACCCCTTTCGTCGTCATTCCGGGGCCGCGCGCAGCGCGGAACCCGGAATCTGCTTTTCTGCCCCGCATGGAGCAGATTCCGGGTTCCGTTCGCAAGGAGCGCGAACGGCCCCGGAATGATGACAGTTTTCCTCAACGCCCTGCGGCATGTGCCGACAATTTTCGCTTCAACGGCCCCAGCGCTTCCACCGCGCGCATGCCGAGCCCGCGCAGCGCAACCAGCGGCGGCGCGCGCCATGCGAACGTGCGTGACAGCGCGTCGAACGAAAGCGCATCCAGCGTGTCGGCCGAGCGACGCCTGCGCGCGTAGCGTTGCAGAACATGGATCGCTGCGAAGTCTCGGTTCGCGGCGCGCGCTTCGCCCAATACCGAAACGAGTTCGGCCACATCGCGCAGGCCGAGGTTCGCGCCCTGCCCGGCCAGCGGATGCACCGCGTGCGCGGCGTCGCCCAGCAGCACGCAACGCTCGCTCGCATAGGCGGTCGCCAATTGCAGGCGCAGCGGGAACGAGGCGCGCGGCGTGGTTCCGGTGATCCGTCCGAGGCGGAAATCGGTGGCGAGACCCACCGCTTCGCAAAACGCATTATCGTCCAGCGCGAGCACGCGCTGCGCTTCGGCTTCCGGCAAGGTCCACACGATCGAACTGCGCCCATCGCGCAGCGGCAGCAGCGCGATCGGGCCATCCGCAAGGAATCGTTGCCAAGCCGTGGCTTCGTGCGATTTTTCGGTCGCGACATGCGCCACCACCGCGCGCTGTGCATAGTCGCGCCCGCGCGTGGCAATACTGGCTTTCTCGCGCAGCGTGGACTTCGCGCCATCGGCGATCACCAGCACGCGCGCGGACAGCGGCCCGCCTTCGTTCAACTCCAGCGACACGCGATCGGCGCGCGCTTCGAAATCGCGCAGCTCGCCCGGACAGACGCGCCGCACGCCGGCCCGCTCCAAGGCCTGCCACAACGTCCATTGCAGAAGTTTGTTCTCGACGATCCAGCCGAGTTCCGCGCGGCCTTCCTGCGTCGCATCGAAGTGCAGCTCGGCACCGCTTTCGGCATCCCACACGTACATGCGCGAGTATGGCGACACCCGCGCATCGCGCACCGTGCTCCACACGCCGACGTCATCGAGCAACTTCGCTGAAGACGGCGCCAGCGCGATCACGCGCAGGTCCTCGCGATCCTCCGCGCGCCACGGGGCCGGCTCGCGCGCCTCGACCAGCACGACCTCGAAGCCCTTGCGTGTCAGCGCCAGCGCGCAGGCCGCGCCGATCATGCCGCCGCCGGCGATCGCCACGTCCGGAATCGCGCGACGCGTGTTCATGGCGCGCGCTCCAGCGTTGCCGTGGGAGGCGCTGAACCGCGCCAGCCCATGCCGCGTCTGGCCAACGCGCGCTTCAGCGGGGGCACGCTGTCGAAGGCCATCAGCGCCAGCGAGCGCAGCGGCGCGAACGCCGCCTGCGGCAGGCAAGCCAGTGAAATCAGTCCGTGGCTGAAGGCGAGCACGCCGTCGCGATCCGGCGCGCGGCGCGCGGCGTAATCGCGCAGCAGTTCGTCGTTACCCGGATCGTCCGCGTTGGCAATCAGCTCGGCCAGGGTCAGCGCATCGCGCAGGCCGAGATTGAAACCCTGCGCGCCAATCGGATGCACGGTTTGCGCGGCGTTGCCGATCACGACCGCGCGCGGCGCGACCAGCGACTGCGCCAGCACGCGACGCGCGTGATGCGCCTGACGTTTCCCTGGACGCGCCAATCGGCCGAGCTTCCAGCCGAAGCGGCGCTGCGCCAGCGCGGCGAACTCATCATCGCCCATCGCCAGCACGCCTTCGGCCTGCTCCGAAGCCACCGTGAGCACCAGCCCACAGCGCCGGCCGCCGAGCGGCAGCAGCGCGACCGGCCCGCCGTCGGAGAAGCGTTCGTAGGCGCAGCCGTCCGGATCGCGCTCGGGCGTGATCGTGCAGACGATCAGGCTTTGCGCATAGTCGTGTTCACTTGCAGCGATGCCGGCCTGCGCGCGCACGAACGAGTTCGTTCCGTCGGCGCCGACCAGCAGCTTCGTTTCGATCTCCCGGAGTTCGTCACCAACGCGGATCGTCGCGCGCCAGCCATGTTCGATCAGGTCCAATCTTTCCAGCTTCGCCGGCATCAACCGTGTTACATGACTGCACTCGCGCAGCCGCAGCTCCAGCGCGTTGCCGAGCTCGCGCGCCGGCAGCGTGGCGCCGAGCGCATCCACGCCTGCTTCCTCGGCGGACAGGCGCGCGGCACCGAACTCGCCGACGCGACTGACGTGCAGACGCGTGATCGGCGTACCGCCCTGCGCGTGTTTCCACACACCGAGGTTCGTGAGCGCATTGACCGTCGCGCGCGCGAGCGCGAGATTGCGTTCGTCGTAGCTCGGTTGCGCCGGTGCGCGCGGCGCGGCGGCTTCGATGAGTGTGGCGCTGCGCCCGGCGGCATCCAGCGCGATCGCGAGGCTCGCGCCGACCAGTCCACCGCCGATGACCAATATATCCGTGTGCTCGCGCATGGCTTGATGATACCGGCGTTCGAGCCGTGGCTCGCTGCGCGCGACGATCAGCCTCGAGTACCGTCAAGTCATCGCGCTTTGCGCTAAGCTATCCAGATCGCTATCGAGGATGCTTCCCATGTCGCGCACCCACCAATCCTCCCTGCTCACGCCGCGCAATCTGGTGTTGTGCGCGATGATCGCGTTCGCGGTCGGCTACCGGCTGCTGGTGCATTTCTCGGCGGGCGCGTTGCCCTGGAACTTCACCCCGGTGGAAGCGATGGCGCTGTTCGGCGGCGCGTACTTCGCTGACAGGCGCCTGGCCGTTCTGGTGCCGCTGGCCGCGATGGCGTTGTCGGATGTCGTCATCGGCTTCGACGGCACGATGTCGCTGGTGGTGTATGCGTGCATCGCAGCCACCGCGTTCGCCGGTTTCGGCCTGCGCGGGCGCGTGCGCATCCTCAACGTGGCGCTCGCCGCGATCGCCAGCGCGACCGGCTTCTACCTGATCACCAACTTCTTCGTGTGGCTCACCGGCGCGATGTACGCGCACAGCTTCGCGGGGCTGGTCGAGTGCTATGTCGCCGGCTGGCCGTTCTACCAGTACGGCTCGCTGCCCGGCACGGTGCTGTGGAGCGCACTGCTGTTCGGCGGCTTCGCGCTGCTGAGCCGGCGGTATATGGCGTTGCGAATGGCGGCGGTGTGATTTCGTGCGGTAGACGGCGGACAGTGTCCGCCCTACGGTTCGTTGCAGTAGGGCGGGCATCGCCAGCCCTGCGGAGCGCTCCATATTGGGCAATCGGCTCTCGAAGATTTACACCCGCACCGGGGACGATGGCAGCACCGGTCTCGGCGACGGCACGCGCGTGCGCAAGGATTCCGCGCGCGTCGAGGCGTACGGCACGGTGGACGAACTCAACAGCACGCTGGGCGTGCTGCTCGCGGTTACCGGTCTGCCCGCGGCAGTGGTCGAAACGCTGACGCAAATCCAGCACGACCTGTTCGACCTCGGCGGCGAGCTGTGCATTCCCGGCATGGCGATGGTGGACGACACCGACATCGCGCGGCTGGAATCGACGCTGGACCAGCTCAACGAAGACCTGCCGCCGCTGAAGGAATTCATCCTGCCCGGCGGCGGCATGGCCGCTGCGCAGTGCCATGTCGCGCGCACCGTGTGCCGGCGCGCGGAGCGCTGCGTGGTGACGCTGGCGCGCGAGGAAACGGTACGACCGCAGGCGCTGCACTATCTGAATCGCCTCTCCGACCTGCTGTTCGTGCTGGCGCGCGTGCTGGCGCGTTCCAGTGGCCACGGGGAAGTGCTGTGGCAACACGAACGCAGGAAGCGC
>DASSEW010000032.1:0-24900 GCA_035695065.1 Rhodanobacteraceae bacterium
TGCCATGACATCTGCCTCTGAATTCTGGTCGCCCGCGGGCGCTTACCGGGAAATTCCGGTGATCTCGATCTCGGTGTAGTGCTGCCGGTGGCCCATCTGCTTGCGATGGTGCTTGCGGCGGCGGAACTTGACGATCCGCACTTTGTCGTGGCGGCCGTGCGCGCGCACCTTGGCGGCCACGCTGGCGCCGGCGACATTCGGCGCGCCGACGGTGATGTTCTCGCCGTCGCCGATCATCAACACCTGCTCGAATTTGACCGCGGCGTCCACGTCCGCGTCGAGTTTCTCGACGCGCAGGACGTCGCCCTGCATCACGCGGAACTGGCGTCCGCCGGTAACAATGACTGCGTACATTTTGAAGACCCTTCTGGTTCTGTCGTTATTCTGGTGAAGCCGTCCGGCCGGGTGGGCCCGAACGGAACGCGCAAGTATAGCCCGGCCTTGCCCGCCGGGCAATCGCGCGGCTCCTGGCCCTCCCCTTCAAGGGGAGGGTTGGGTGGGGATGGTTTGACCCGGGCGACAACACCATCCCCATCCCCGCCTTCCCCTGAAGGGGAAGGAGTAAAGCAGCTTCGGCAATTGCAGCTCTCGGGCTTTACCGACATCCATGGCAATTGGAATGGAGAGCCAACGGCCACATATCAAACCGGTTGGTATAGTAGCCGCCCTTCCGGCGCGCACCCCGATATCTATCTCTGGACCCATGGACACGATCCGCATCCGCGGCGCGCGCACGCACAATCTCAAAAACCTCGACCTGGAACTGCCCCGCGACCGGCTGATCGTGATCACCGGCCTGTCGGGCTCCGGCAAGTCCTCGCTCGCCTTCGACACCATCTACGCCGAGGGCCAGCGCCGCTATGTGGAATCGCTGTCCTCCTACGCGCGGCAATTCCTCTCGATGATGGAAAAGCCGGACGTGGATCACATCGAGGGACTTTCGCCGGCGATCTCCATCGAGCAGAAATCCACCTCGCACAACCCGCGCTCGACGGTCGGCACCATCACCGAGATCTACGACTACCTGCGCCTGCTCTACGCGCGGGTGGGCACGCCGCGCTGTCCGAATCACGGTACTTCGCTGGAAGCGCAGACCGTCAGCCAGATGGTGGATGCCACGCTCGCGCTGCCGGCCGACAAGCGTTTCATGCTCCTGGCGCCGGTGATCCGCGAGCGCAAGGGCGAGCACGTGCAGGTGCTCGAACAGTTGCGTGCTCAGGGTTTCGTGCGTGCACGCGTGGACGGCCAGGTCTACGACCTCGACGCCGTGCCGCCGCTGGGCCTGCGCATCAAGCACACCATCGAAGTGGTGATTGACCGCTTCCGGCCGCGCGAGGACCTGAAGCAGCGCATGGCGGAATCGTTCGAAACCGCGCTGCGGCTGGGCGAAGGCCTGGCGATCATCGTGGACATGGACGATGCGAACGCGCCGGAACAACTGTTCTCCTCGCGCTATTCCTGTCCGCTGTGCGACTACTCGCTACCGGAACTGGAACCGCGGCTGTTCTCGTTCAACTCGCCGGTGGGCGCGTGCCCGGCCTGCGACGGCCTCGGCGTGACGCAGTTCTTCGATCCGGCGCGCGTGGTCGCGCATCCGGAACGCAGCTTTGGCGAAGGCGCGGTGCGCGGTTGGGACCGCCGCAATCCGCATTTCTTCCAGATGATCCGCTCGCTGGCCAAGCACTACCGCTTCGACGTGGAAACGCCCTGGCAGGACCTGCCGAAGAAGACGCGCGAGGCGATCCTGTTCGGTTCCGGCGAGGAGAAGATCGAGTTCCGCTACCTCGGCCACGGCAACGGTTCCGGCTTCGTCCGCAAGCACAAGTTCGAGGGCGTGATCCCGAACCTGGAGCGGCGCTGGAAGGAAACCGAATCCAACATGGTGCGCGAGGAGCTGGGTCGTTTCATCAGCGAGCGCCCCTGCCCCGAGTGCAACGGCGAACGCCTGAACCTTTCCGCGCGCAACGTGTTCGTTGGCGAGAAGAACCTTCCGCACCTGACCGGGCTTGCGATCAACGACACGCAAGCGTTTTTCGACCAACTGTCCCTGCCCGGCTGGCGCGGCGAGATCGCGGCCAAGATCGTCAAGGAAATCCGCGAACGGTTGCGCTTCCTGATTGACGTCGGCCTCGACTATCTCACGCTCGACCGCAAGGCCGATTCGCTCTCCGGCGGCGAGGCGCAGCGCATCCGCCTCGCATCGCAGATCGGCGCGGCCCTGGTCGGCGTGATGTACGTGCTGGACGAGCCTTCGATCGGTTTGCACCAGCGCGACAACGAGCGCCTGCTCGGCACGCTGGTGCGCCTGCGCGACATCGGCAACACCGTGCTGGTGGTTGAACACGACGAGGACGCGATCCGCGCCGCCGACCACATCCTCGACATCGGTCCGGGCGCCGGCGTGCACGGCGGCGAGATCGTCGCGCAGGGTTCGTTGAAGGACGTGCTGAACGCGCCGCGTTCGCTGACCGGCCAATACCTTTCCGGCAAGCTCGCCATCGAAGTGCCGAAGCTGCGCCGGCAGCCCGACCCGAAGAAAGTGATGACGCTGCACGGCGCACGCGGCAACAACCTGCAGAACGTGAACCTCGAAATCGCGGCCGGCCTGTTCACCGCGATCACCGGCGTGTCGGGCTCCGGCAAGTCCACGCTGGTCAACGACACGCTGTTCCGGCACGCGGCGGCGGAATTGAACGGCGCCTCGGCGCAACCCGCGCCGTTCGACAAGATCGAAAAACTGGATCTGTTCGACAAGGTGGTGGACATCGACCAGTCGCCGATCGGCCGCACGCCGCGCTCGAATCCAGCGACGTACACCGGCCTGTTCACACCATTACGCGAGCTGTTCGCGCAGGTGCCGGAAGCGCGCGCACGCGGCTACCAGGCCGGGCGTTTCAGCTTCAACGTCAAGGGCGGCCGCTGCGAGGCGTGCGAAGGCGACGGGCTCATCAAAGTGGAAATGCACTTCCTGCCGGACGTGTACGTGCCGTGCGACGTCTGCCACGGCAAGCGCTACAACCGCGAGACGCTGGAGATCCTCTACAAGGGCCACAACATCGCGGACGTGCTGGACATGACGGTCGAGGACGCGCAGAAGGTCTTCGAGAACATCCCGGCGATCGCGCGCAAGCTGGACACGCTGATGGACGTCGGCCTCGGCTACATCAAGCTCGGCCAGAGCGCGACCACGCTGTCCGGCGGCGAAGCGCAGCGCGTGAAGCTGTCGAAGGAACTCTCGCGCCGCGACACCGGCAGCACGCTCTACATCCTCGACGAGCCGACCACCGGCCTGCACTTCCACGACATCGAGCAACTGCTGCGCGTGCTGCACCGGCTGGTGGACCAGGGCAACACGGTGGTAGTGATCGAACACAACCTCGACGTGATCAAGACCGCGGACTGGATCGTGGATCTCGGTCCCGAAGGCGGCGCGGGCGGCGGGCGCATCATTGCGACCGGCACGCCGGAAGACGTGGCCGCCACGCCGCATTCGTACACCGGACAATTCCTGGCGCGCATACTGGATGCGCCGCCGAAGGTGCAAAGGAAGAAGAAACGCGCATGAACACGCGACGCCGCCGAAACAAACCCGATGCGGAGGCCGGCCCGTCCGGCGCGAAAAAGAACACGCGTTCGCGCAAGGGGGCCAAGCAAGAGCGCGCGGCGGAAAAGCCGGTCGAGCCGGTGCCTGGCGAGGCGCGTCCGACTCCCAATGCGCAGCAACAATCGGCGCCACGCGTCTTGTTCTCTGCGCCCATCGCGGTGCGCTGGCGCGATCTCGACGCGTTCAACCACGTCAACAATTCCAACTTCCTCACCTACCTCGAGGAAGCACGCCTGCAATGGTTGAAGGACGTGCCGGGGCCGTGGTTCGACGCGCATTCGATGCCGCTGCTGGCCGCGGCGGAATTGAATTACCGCGCGCCCATCGAATGGCCCGCTTCGATCATCGTGGAGCTGTCCTGCGAGCGGCTCGGCAATTCCTCGATCACGATCGGGCACCGCATCGTGGATGCGCAGAATCCGCAGAAACTTTATTGCGACGGCCGCACCGTGCTGGTGTGGGCCGATCCCAGCACCGGCAAGCCGGTCCCGTTGCCGGAAGCGATCCGCAGCGCGGCTGTGTAGGGCGGGCATTGCCCGCCGTGGCGGACGATGTCCGCCCTACGAGCGATTCAGGTGCGCTCGTTATGATGCGATCCTCGCCCAAGCAGAAGGAGCGCACGATGCAACCCCGCCTGCTCGCCGCCGCACTCGCGCTTGCATTGACCGCAACCGCCGCCTGCGCGGCCAATGATCCGCAAACCGGCTCCGCCGATGCGAATGCCGCGCTGACCATCTACCACGCCGACAACGACGCGCTGTTCTCCGGCGATGCGCAGGGCGCGCTGGACAGCGGCCACGCCGTGGTGCACGAACAGCGCCGCGTCGACGTGCAGGCCGGTCGCCAGACGCTGCGCCTGGGCGGCCTGCCCGCCAGCGTCGAACCCGAAGCGGTGCAGGTGAACTTCGGCAACGGCGTGGAGGTCACCGGCCGCCGGATCGTGCTCGCGCGTGGCGACGCCGACAGCGCGCTGGCCGGGCACGTCGGCGAACACGTCACGGTGACCGGCAGCAACGGCCAGACGATTGCCGAAGGCACACTCATTGGCGCCGACGGCAACGGACTCACTGTTCGCAATGCCAGCGGCGGCGCCATCGTGGTACACGACTATGCGACGGTCGCGCTGCAACCCGGCTCGGTGAACGGCGGCGGCAGCGTGCTGCTGGACGTGGACGCCAATGCATCCGGCATGCGCGACGCACGACTCACCTATTCCACTTCCGGCATCGGCTGGCGCGCGGCCTACGACGGGACGCTCGCTTCCGGCGCTGCATGCCGCATGCATTTCGATCCGCAGGCCAGCATCGCCAACCGCAGCGGTCGCGATTACGAGGGGGCAGCCGTCAAGCTTGTCGCCGGGCAGCCGAATCTCGCCAGCGCGCCGCGGATGTACATGGCGAAAGCCATGGTGGCCGAAGCCGCGCCACCACGCCCGTTGCCGCAACAGAGCACACTCGGCGACTACCGCAGCTTCACCCTGCCGCATCCGGTGGACCTGCCCGACGGCACGGTCACGCTGACGCCGCTCTATGCGGCCTCCGACCTCGATTGCACGCGCCAGTACCTGCTGGAATCCGGCAATGCCTGGCATCCGCCGAAGCCGATCCTCGAAGCCGATTATGGCGACGACAATTTCCAGGATCGGCCGATCGCATCCACGCTGATGTTCGATGCGCCGGCCGCGCTGCCGGCCGGCACGCTGCGCGCATTCACCGTGGCTCGCGACGGTGCGCCGGAACTGCTCGGCCAGGGCGATATTCCCGACACACCCAAGGGGCAGCAAGCTCGCGTCACGCTGGGCGAGAGTTTCGACCTGCGCGCCAGCCGCGAGCGCACCGCGTTCTCGGTGGACAAGGGCGCGCACACGATGGATGAAGCCTTCCGCGTGACGCTCAGCAACGGCGGCGACGTCGCGCGCACGGTCACTGTCCGCGAACACCCGAATCGCTGGCACGTGTGGAAGTTGATCTCGTCGAGCGCGAAGCCGGACAAACAGACGCCGGACACGCTGGAGTTCGCGATCAACGTGCCGGCGCAAGGCAAGGCGGTGCTGGATTACAAAGTGCGGTACACGTGGTTGCCGAAAGACGAATGAAACGGGGACTCGGGACTCGGCAAAAGGGTAAAACCATATCCGTCATTCCGGGGCGCCGCCGTCTCGTCCGGCGGCGAACCCGGAATCTGCATTGCTCCTGTTCCGGAAAGCAGACTCCGGATCGCCGCTTCGCGGAGCCCGGGATGGCAAACCAGGAAAAATCCTGCACGAAGGATCATCATGCTCGACAAAATCGAACACGACAGCGGCATCCGCGAACTGCGGCTCAACCGCCCGCCGGTCAACGCGCTGAATCCGGAACTCGTGCATGCATTGCGCGAAGAGGTGGAGGCCGCGCCGCGCGAAGGCGCGCAGGCGCTGGCGATCTCCGGCAGCTCCGGCATCTTCTCCGCCGGACTGGACGTGCCGACGCTGCTGGCGCTGGATCGCAACCGGATGCGTGCGTTCTGGAGCGAATTCTTCGGCCTCTGCGGCGAGCTGGCACGCTCACCTGTTCCGATTGCCGCCGCGATCACCGGTCACTCGCCCGCGGGCGGCGCGGTGCTGGCGCTGTTCTGCGATTACCGCGTGATGGCGCGCGGCGCGTACCGCATCGGCCTGAACGAAGTGCAGGTCGGGCTGACCGTGCCCGATTGCATCCAGGCTGGATTGCGGCGTCTGATCGGCGCGTATCGCGCCGAACGCCTGCTGGTGCAGGGCGCGATGCTGGATGCCGAGGCCGCGCTGGCGATCGGCTTCGTGGACGAACTGGCGGACGTGGATTTCGTCAGCGCGCGCGCGATCCGCTGGCTCGGCGAGCTGTTGAAACTGCCGCGCCAGGCGATGCTTTCCACGCGCGGCATGGCCCGCGCGGACCTCGCCGCGCTGTTCGCAGATCCGGCCTCGCTGCCGGTCGAAGATTTCCTCGACATGTGGTTCGCGCCGGAAGCGCAGGACACGCTGCGGGCAATGGTGGAGCGGCTCAAGGCGAAGAAGTAGCGCCGGTCGCGACCGGCCGCGACGGGTCACTGACATAGCCCGACCACGACGGCGCGAACAGCCGCGAGCCGTGCAGGCCCGCGGCTTCCATCGCCAAGAGGTTGTGCGCGGCGGTCACGCCCGAGCCGCACATGTGGATCACATCGCGGGCGTCGTGATCACCCAGCACTGCCGCGAATTCGTCGCGCAGTTGCGCGGGTGACTTGAAGCGGCCGTTCGCGTCGAGGTTGTCGTTGAACGGGCGATTCAGCGCGCCCGGCACGTGCCCGGCGACCGGATCGATCGGCTCGACCTCGCCGCGATAGCGCGCTGCGCCGCGCGCGTCCAGCACCAGCGTTGAACCCCCGCCTCGCAAGCGCTCGAGTTCTTCGTAGTACACGACCTGCGCCGGATCGAAACGCACGCCCACCTTCGTTGGTTCGCGCGGATGCGCCTCGCCCTGCTCGACCGGGAGGTCCGCTTCGCGCCACGCACGCCAGCCGCCATCCAGCACGCTGGCGGCAATGCCGCAAGCGCGCAGCATCCACCAGAGCCTTGCCGCCGCCAGCGCGCCGCCATTGTCGTCATAAGTCACCACGCGCGTGCGCGGCGTCCAGCCCCAGCGCGAGAGTGTTTGCGAAAACGCCGGCGCGTCCGGCAGCGGATGGCGACCGAGTCCCTGCTTCGACAGGTCGGAAAGATCGCGGTCGAGGCTCGCGTACACCGCGCCAGGAATATGTGCCTCGCGAAATTCGCGCTCGCCCTTGCCCGGATCGGACAGCTCGAAACGGCAATCCACGATCAACGTTTCGGAGGCCGGCAACGCGGCGAGATCGCGGGTGTCCATCAAAACGCTCGACTCGTTCATGGCATCAGTTCCTCGTAGGGCGGACACCGTCCGCCGACTTCGATTCCGGCGGGCGATGCCCGCCCTACATCAGTTCCATCCGCCGCATCAAATTGATCAGCATGAGCGCGGTCGCTCCCCAGATCAACGGATCGGTGCCGGCGTACTCGTACACGCGGCGGCGTTGCCCGCGCGCGACGAACTCGCGTTCGCGCAGATTGGCCGGATCGAGCAGAAATTCGAGTGGCACCTCGAACACCGATTCCACTTCGGCCGATTGCGGCGACAGCTGCGCACCCGTCGCGATGCGCGCGACCACCGGCGTGACGCAATAGCCGCTGACCGTCTCCAGGCAATCGAGGAAGCCCAGCGGTTGCGCATCGCGTGGATCGAGGCCGATTTCCTCGCGTGCTTCGCGCAGCGCCGTGGCGATCGCATCGACATCGTCCGGGTCGGCGCGGCCGCCCGGAAGCGCGACCTGGCCGGCGTGCGTGCGCAACCCGCTGTGGCGAAGGGTGAAGACCACCGTCGGTTGCGGCAGGTCGCGGATGCCGAGCAGCACGGCCGCCTTCGTGCGCGGCGCTTCGCCCAGCAGGTCCAGCAGTTCAGCGCGGTTCCAGCCGGGCGCCTGCGGAGGGATGTCGAGCGGGTGCAGCGCCTGCGCGACGGCTGCAATCGAAATTTGCTGATTCGGCGACCTCATCATGGATCGATGAGTATGCGTCACCCGGCCGCCTGGCGTTGGGGCAACACCTCGCGCATGCAACGCAGGCGCTCGGCGTCGCTCATCGTGCCCCAGCGCGCGATTTCGTCCAGCGTGCGCCGGCAGCCGACGCAGTAGCCCTGCGCATCCAGCTTGCAAACGCCGATGCAGGGCGTGAGCGGCAAGGGCGGCGGCGCAAAAACATTCATCGGCGGAAGCGTAACACCACCGCGCAAGTAGGGCGGGCAATGCCCGCCGGAAAAACCGGGGCGATGCACATGCGCAAGGATGCGCAATTCGGCGGACAGTGTCCGCCCTACGGCTTGGAGTCCAGCAGCCTTATATCGAAAACCAGCGCTTCATTCGGCCCGATGCGGGGAAGATCTCCGCGGATGCCATAGGCCTGGTCGGGCGGCACGAAAACCTGCCAGTGATCGCCCACGTGCATCTGCGTGATGATCTGCCGCCAGCCGGGAATCATCTGGTCCACGGGGAACACGGCCGGCTTGCCGCTGTCGTTCGTGTCGGCGAACACGGTGCCGTCGAGGAAGGCGCCGCGGAACTGCAGGGTGACTTCGCTGCCGAGCGTCGGGCTCTTGTCGCCGTGCCCGTCCTCCAGCACCTTGTACTGCACGCCTGAGGGCAGCGTCACGATGCCCTTCTGCTGCTTGTTCTGGGCGAAGAATTTCTGGCTGCGCGCGAGATTCTTCGCGGCCAGCGCAGCGAAATCCGCGCGCGCCTGCGCGACCATCCGCTGTTGCATCGCCGCGATCACCTGCTGCATCTCCTGCGGGGTGTAGGCCGGCTTTTTCCGGCCATAGCCATCCTGCACGCCACGCAGCACGGCCGCGATGTCTATCTGCAAGCCGTGCTGGCCCAGGTCACGCCCGGCTTCGTAGCCCAAGGCATAGGAAAGCTTGTGATCGCCCTGTGCAGGCGCGGTCTGCGCGCGCGCGCCCAGCGGCAACGTCGCTGCCGCTGTCATGACCAACAGGCCGAAGATGCCGGCGCTGCCGCTCCTCATGCACACTCTCCGAAGGGTTCGATCGCGGGCGATTCCCGCGCGATGCTAGATCATGCCGCCGGTTGTTGGAACATGGCGGCCGGCAAAGGTTCCCGGGTCAGTGCCCATTGCGATATTTCTTCTCGCCCGCGGTCACGCGCAGGTCCAGCCGGTTTTCCGGCGGCGCCAGCGGGCAGGTGGCGAACGCGGTGAAGGCGCAGGGCGGGTTGTAGGCCTTGTTGAAGTCCAGCACGATCCGGCCGTCACGCGGCGGGTCGGCATAGAGGAACCTCGCCGCGCCATAGGTTTCGCGCCCCGACGTGCCGTCGGCGAAGATCAGGAAGAGTTGCGTGTCGCCCGGCACCTCGATCACCGGCAGCAGCTCGTGCCTGCGCCCTTCCCGCTCGAACACGGCCTTGCCCGGCACCGGATAGCGCTCCATCTGGCCGATCACGTTGGCGGTTTCCAGCGTCCGCGGCGGATCGAACGGAATCCAGTCCGCCGTGATGCGCCACGAGGCATCCACCGGGAATGATTCGATTTCGGCGAACCGCGTGCGCGTTTCCGCCTCGCTGTCGCGCACGCGCAGCGCCTTGCGGCCACCGCGGTCGATCACGACGAAGTTGGCACTGCCGAACGACACGCACGTCGGCTTCGGCTCGCGGTCGTCCCGCAGGATCGCGCGCGATTTCGATTCGCCATCAATCAGCGCGTCGCTTCCGGGCGCAAGCTGCAGAGCCAGCGTGTCGTCCGCACGCCATTCGATGGTGCCCAGGTGCGCCGGCGCCTTCGCCAGCACGACCGTATTGTCGGCGGCACTGCCCAGCGTGTTGGGCCCAGGCTCCAGCCAGTGCAGGCCGGTGAGGCTCAGCCAGCCGTCCGGCGCGGTCAGTCGCGCGATGCGTTGCGCGCGCCAGTGTTCGACGGATGCCTGATAGTCGTCCATCAACGTCCCCGCAAAAACAACCTGTCCAGTTCGGTCATGCTCAACTGCGTCCAGGTCGGCCGGCCGTGGTTGCACTGTCCGGAGCGCTCGGTCACTTCCATCTCGCGCAACAATGCGTTCATTTCCGGCAGACTCAAGCGGCGGTGCGCGCGCACCGAACCGTGGCAGGCCATAGTCGCCAGCAGCTCGTTGTGCAGTTCTTCCAGCCTTCGCGAACTGCCGTGCTGCGCGAGTTCGCCGAGCGCGTCGCGCGCGAGCTGGGCGACATCCGCGCCTTCCAGCAGGGTCGGAATGCGGCGGACCGTCACCTGCCGCGGACCGCTGCGGTCCAGCTCCAGGCCGAACCCGGCCAGTGCCGAGGCATGCTCTTCCGCAGCAGCGGCTTCGCGTTCGCTGACCGCGACGACCAGCGGCACCAGCAGCAATTGCGAACGCACGCCGTCACAATCGCGCGCGGCTTTCAGTTTCTCGTAGGTCACGCGCTCGTGCGCGGCATGCATGTCCACCAGCACCAGCCCGTGGGCGTTCTCGGCCAGGATGTAGACGCCGGCCAGTTGCGCCAGCGCGTAGCCGAGTGGCGGCGGTGCGTCATCAGGCGCTTCGGACAGCGGAGCTGAAACCGCGGACGCGGTTTCCAACAGCCTTGCATAGGCGTCGGCCGGAGCGTCGCGAACCGCTAGGCCGAGGCCCGCCTGCGCGCGCCATGCGGGATACGGCTGGTCTCCTCTCGAAAAGGGGTCGGGTTCATTTTCCAGACGAGTTGCAGCCGCTTCGAGGGCGCGAGTGGAAAATGAACCTGACCCCTTTTCGCCCGCGCGCGTTTCAGCAATCGCCTCGTGCAACGTGCGGAACAGGAAGTCGTGGACCAGCCGCGCTTCGCGGAAGCGCACTTCCGATTTTGCCGGATGCACGTTCACATCCACGCTTTGGGGATCGACGCCAAGGAACAGCACGAAGGCCGGATGACGGCCATGGAACAACACGTCCGCGTAGGCCTGCCGCACGGCGTGCGCGACCACGCGATCGCGCACCAGCCTGCCGTTGACGAAGAAGTACTGTTGGTCGGCCTGCGCGCGCGACGCGGTCGGCAACCCGACCCAGCCGCGCAGTTCCATGCCCGCCGCCGTGTGTTCTATCCGCAAACAGTTTTCGGCGAACGTCGAACCCAGCAGTTCCGCGGCACGCGCGAGTTGCGCGGCATCGTCGCGAGCGGGTTTCAGCAGGCGCACCGGCTTGCCGTTGTGGTTGAGACGGAACTCGACGTCGTGGCGCGCCAGCGCCAGCGACTTCACCAGTTCCTCGATGTGGCCGAACTCGGTGCGCTCGGCACGCAGGAATTTGCGCCGTGCCGGGACGGCGTGGAAGAGATCATGCACCTCGATCGTGGTGCCGATCGCGCCGGAGGCAGGTTGCGGATCGCCCACGCGTGCGCCACTCGTCTCGACGCGCCACGCGTGTTCGTCCTCGCGCGTGCGCGAGGTCAGTTGCAGGCGGGAGACGGACGCAATGGAAGCCAGCGCCTCGCCGCGAAAGCCCATGCTCGCGACGCGTTCCAGGTCGCCGAAGCTGGCGATCTTGCTGGTCGCATGCGCGGCCAGCGCCAGCGGCAGTTCGTCGCGCGGAATGCCGCCGCCATCGTCGCGCACGCGGATCAGCCGCGCGCCACCCTGGGCAACATCAATCTCGATCCTGCTCGCGCCTGCGTCCAGGCTGTTCTCGACCAGTTCCTTCACCACCGACGCCGGACGCTCGATCACCTCGCCGGCGGCGATCTGGTTGACGAGTTCGGGGGACAGCGGGCGGATCGGCGGCATCAGTGTTCACGCGAATGAGCGCGAAGGATACCCGATGCCGCAGGGCGGGTTTAACCCGCCGTGGATTGACGTGTTCGCTGGAGTCAAGGCCGCCCTACATTTGAAAGTGCGGTCATGGATGACCGCTTGCGGTCTTGATCGAGTAGAACGGCAACAGAACCGCGAATCGGCTTGTCTTGCAGCAATCAGCGACGATTGCATCAGGAACTGGGAATCAGGAGAACCTGCCCCGCCTGCACGCTGCCGTCGTCGGGGATCTTGCTGTTGAGCGAGCGCAGCGCGCTCATGCTGACCCCATATTGCTGGGCGATCCCGGAGAGCGTTTCACCTCGCGTCACGCGGTGCATGTCGCGGATGCGCGCGTCGAGGGTCGAGGATTTCGCCTGCGGCGCGGGTGGAACGACGCTCGACAGCTGGATGTCCGCATCGGAAGCAGGCGCGCGCACGCGTGGACCCTCGTCATTGCGCGCGATTTGCTTGCGCGCGACGAGTGGCGTCTTCATGGGTGTGCTGCGGGACGCATCACCGTCATCGGATCTGGAGGCGCCGGACTTCCCGGCATCCGCATCCTGCGCGGCAGCGAGCAAGGTGCCCGCATCGGTCTCACCCGGATGGATGCGCCCGCTCTTCACCGCCGCGAACCAGGTGCCCGGCGGCGGCGTATCCGCGAAATAGCCTTGCACGCCTTTCAGGATCGCGGACGCCAGTTGTTCGCGGTGATCCGGATCGCGCAGCTTGCGTTCTTCGGCCGGATTGGTGATGAACGCGGTCTCGACCAGGATCGACGGCACGTCCGGCGAACGCAGCACCACGAAGTTGGCGCGTTCGACATAACCGCGATGAGTGGGCCCGAGCTTCGCCAGTGCCTTCAGCACGCGTCCGGCGACCGCTTCGCTGGCCTCGATGGACGCGCCCTGCGACAGATCCAGCAGCACCGAAGCGAGCGTGTCGTCCTTGTCGTCCAGCGACACGCCGCCGATCAGGTCGGCGCGGTTTTCACTGTCAGCCAGCCAGCGCGCGGCCTCAGACACCTTGCCGTGTTTCGAAAGCACCCACACCGACGAACCGCGCGCATCGGCGCTGGTGTAGGCATCAGCGTGGATGGAAACGAACAGGTCGGCCTTGTTCTTGCGCGCGATTTCGTAGCGCTTCTTCAGCGGCACGAAGTAGTCGCCATCGCGGGTCAGCACCGCGCGCATCCCCGGCTGTGCATTGATCAACTTGGCCAGGTCGCGCGCGACCGAGAGCGTGACGTTCTTTTCCAGCGTGCCGTCCGGACCGTGTGCGCCGGGATCCTCGCCACCGTGTCCGGCGTCCACCGCGATCACCACCGGGCGCGGCTTGCCTTGCGCGATGTCGTCCTCCACCGTGCGCGCGACCTCGTCCTTCTTCGCCGCGCGCTGTGGATACAGGTCCACGACCAGCCGGTAGCCGTACTGGCCGGCGGGTTTCAGCAGGAAACTCTTCGGATGCGCCTGGGCATTGAGATCCAGCACCACGCGCGCGGCCTTGGCGTCCTTGCCGCTGCGGATGCTCTTCAGCAAACCGCTGGCTGCCGGAGCGCGGAAGCCCTCCACGAAGCTGCTGTCTTCCACGTCCAGCACGATGCGCGCCGGATCGTCCAGCTGGAACAATTTGTAGTCGGATGGCTGTGCGGACAGGTCCAGCACCACGCGGGTGGAATCCGGCCCGCCCCACACGCGCAGGGCCTTGACCTGCGCGGCCGCGGCAGCGCCCGCGAGCAGCAGGCCGCTCGCGGCAACGAAAGCCAATAGCAGCGGGCGTGGGATCCCCCTCATGGCCATGGATTCAACCCCAAGCCGCCCGGAATTGCAAGCACAATTCCCTTATTTGCCCGCAGCATGCGTAGCTTTTGCTGAATCCGGTTCAGGAAAGTTCGGCAAATGAGCGCAGGACGCACTCATCCCGGCCAGCACCGGGACGTGCGATGAGCCGGGATCCAGTTGCCCAGGATGCACTCACCCCATGGCCGGCCAGCCCCGCGCGCGTTGCGAACTGGCGCGCAATCGCGCCTTGCGCCCCTGGCCCGCGTGTTCCAGGTCCAGCTCCAGATCCGCCGTCGGCAGCGCGCCGGCACCGCGCTCGGGCCATTCCACCAGCACGATCGCCTGCGGGTCGCGCAGCTCGTCCAGGCCGAGGTATTCCAGTTCATCGGCGGCGGCGATGCGGTAGAGATCAAGGTGGAACGCATCGTGTCCGTTGGCGCGGTAGCGCTCCAGAAGGCTGTAGGTCGGGCTCTTGATCCGCTCGCCGGCACCGAGCGCCTGCAACAGCGCGCGCGCGAAGGTGGTCTTGCCCGCGCCCAGTTCACCGCGCAGGTACAGCACGCCGCCTTCGCGCAACGCGGGCGCAAGTTTCTGCGCGAGCGCGATGGTCGCGGGTTCATCCGGAAGATCGAACGCCTGTTCAGCCATTTAGATGTCCATTCACCAGGGCGCGCAAATAAGGAAAGAGATCGCTGGCGAGCAGGCCGCGTTCACCGGCGCGCGCAGCCAGATCGCCCGCCCGCGCGTGCACGCCGGTGCCGATGCAGGCCGCTTCCCGGGGCGACAGCCCTTGCGCGAGCAGCCCGGCGATCACGCCGGTCTGCGCATCGCCCATGCCGCCGCTGGCCATGCCGGGATTGCCCCACGGGCAAATCGCGACTTCACCCTCCGGCGAAGCGATCACGCTGCCTGCGCCTTTCAGCACCACTACCGCGCGATGGGTGTTCGCCAGCGTGCGCGCCGCAGCGAAACGATCCGCCTGCACTTGCGCGTTCGTGCACTGGAGCAGGCGCGCCGCCTCGCCCGGATGCGGCGTCAGGACGATCCGTTCCGGCAATGCGCGCGGGTGTTCCGCGAGCAGGTTCAGGCCATCCGCGTCCAGCACGGTCGGCTTGTTCGCATCAAGCGCAGCTTGCCACAGGCCGCGGCCCCATTCCTCGCGGCCCAAGCCCGGTCCCAGCGCGAGCACCGTCGCGCGCTCCAGCAACGGCCCGAGATTGCGCGGCACGTGTACACCTTGCGGCATCAATTCGGGACACGCCGACAGCAACGCGACCACATGTGCTTCGCGCGTGGCCACGCTGACGAGTCCGGCGCCAACGCGCAACGCGGCTTCGGCGGTGAGGCGGATCGAACCGCCCGCGCCGTGGTCGCCGCCGATCGCCAGCACGTGCCCGTACCTGCCCTTGTGGGAATCACGCGGGCGCTTCGGCAATCCGCGCGCAACCAATAGCCGCGCATCCGGGGTGTGCTGCGCGTACAGCGATGCAGGCAAGTCCAGCGCCGCCAGTTCGCGTTCGCCGGCGTGATCGAACGCCTGCGCGGTGAACAGGCCGCGCTTCCAGGCGACGAAGCAGACCGTCGCCGCGGCACGCACGCAGGGTTCGAAGGCAATGCCAGTGTCTGACGACAAGCCGGACGGCACATCCAGCGCCAGCACCGGCTTCGTTTGCGCATTCAGCGCATGGATCAGTGCCGCGGCATCGCCCTCGGGCGCACGGTTCAGGCCGGAACCGAACAGCGCGTCCACATAGGTGTCCGCCGGCGGCAACGAAGTGCCGCGCGCGATCATCACGCCGGCGCCGCTGCACCGCGCACGCGCCTCGGCGGCATCTCCGACCGAAGCGTCGGCGAGCGCGATCACCGTCGTTTGCAGACCGGCCTCACGCGCCAGTTTCGCGACCAGGAATCCATCACCGCCGTTGTTGCCAGGGCCGCACAACACGCAGACGCTTTGCGCCTGAGGCCAGCGCCGGCGCAGCGAGGCGAATGCCGCGGCCGCGGCACGCTGCATCAGCTCGATGCCGGTGATGCCACCGCTGATCGCTGCGCGATCGAGCGCGCGGACCTGTTCCGTGGTGTAAAGCGCCGTCTTCGCGTCGATGTCCGTCATGGGGGGATTATAGGTATTCATCTTTGCAACAAGGCGTCCGACAACAAGAACGACAGGGCAGGCGCCTACAATGCGCGGATGGACTCCCGCAGCGACATCGATTTCGCAGCCCTTGCCGCGCGCATCAAGGCATGGGGCGTGGAGCTCGGATTCGCCAAGCTCGGCATCGCCGGGATCGAGCTGGAGCAGGACGAAGCGCACCTGCTGAACTGGTTGCGCGAGGGCCGGCACGGCGCGATGGACTACATGCAGCGCCATGGCATCAAGCGCAGCCGCCCGCACGAATTGCAACCCGGCACGGTGCGGGTGATCTCCGCGCGCATGAATTACTTCCCCGAACATTCGCGTGATGCATGGGAGACACTGCAGGATCCGGAGCGTGGCTACGTCGCGCGCTATGCGCTCGGGCGCGACTACCACAAGCTGATGCGCGCGCGTTTGCAGAAGCTCGCCGATCGCATCGAGGCCGAAGTCGGGCCGTTCGGCTACCGCGCCTTCTCCGATTCCGCGCCGGTGCTGGAGAAGGCGCTGGCGCGCAACGCGGGCCTGGGCTGGATCGGCAAGCACACGCTGCTGCTGGATCGCGGTGCGGGTTCCTGGTTCTTCTTGGGCGAGCTCTACACCGACCTGCCGCTGCCGGTGGACGCGCCCTCGACCGAACACTGCGGCACCTGCACGCGCTGCATCGACATCTGTCCGACGCAGGCGATTACCGGGCCGCGACAACTGGATGCGCGCCGCTGCATCGCCTATCTCACCATCGAGCTGAAGGAAGCGATTCCGGAAGAACTGCGTCCGCTGATCGGCAACCGCGTGTTCGGTTGCGACGACTGCCAGCTGGTGTGCCCCTGGAACAAGTTCGCGCAGCCCACGCGCGAGGAAGACTTCGCGCCGCGGCATGGACTGGATGGCGCCAGACTGGTCGAACTGTTCGCGTGGAGCGAACAGGAATTCCTGGCGAAGACCGAAGGCATGCCGATCCGCCGGGCCGGCTACGAAGGCTGGCTGCGCAACGTGGCCGTGGGGCTGGGCAATGCGCCGCACTCGGAAGAAATCGTCGGTGCGCTGCGAGCGCGCGCGGATCATCCGTCGGCGCTGGTCCGCGAACACGTGGCCTGGGCGCTCACCGAGCAGTCGCGCAAACGGTCTGCGCAGAGCCCCGACCCGCGTCCGCAGCCACCGGAAAAGCCGCTACCCGGCGATTGTTGCGACAGCGGTTGCGACCACTGCGTGCTGGACGTATATGCGCAGCAGATGGACGTTTATCGCGAACGGCTGGCGGCGTGGCAACAACGCCATCCGGCGGCGGGGGCCCACGCGCCTCCGTAGCAGATCGCGCCGGATGCAGGATCCGGCCGCAAACCTCAGGCTGCGGCCATCTGCTTCGGGATCGAGCGGTTGGTGTGGGTGATGCGGTTCTGCGCATCCACGTAGACCAGGGTCGGCTGGAACAGCGCCGCCTCGGCTTCGCTCAGGCCCACGAACGCGGCGATGATCACGAGATCGCCAGGTTGGGCGCGATGCGCGGCGCTGCCGTTCACCGAAATGATCCCGGAACCCTCTTCGGCGCGCAGCGCGTAGGTGACGAAGCGCTCGCCGTTGTTGACGTTCCAGGCGTGGATCTGCTCGTACTCGCGGATGCCGGCGGCATCCAGCAGGGTGCCGTCGATCGCGATCGAACCCTCGTAGTGCAATTCCGCGTGGGTCACGGTGGCGCGATGGATCTTGGCCTTGAGCATGTTCAGGTGCATGGCGTCTTCGACTGGTGCGGCGGTGCCGTCGCGCCCATTATACCGCCAAGTCCGGGTTTTTTGGTGCGATGCAGCAAGGTTGAATTGATTTGATCCTGATGAGAAGTGCGGCCCACAGCGCCATCCATGGCGGGAAGAGCTCCGTGGCCGCTTCTGGTCTTCATTACGCGACCGATTGTGGGCTCACATTGAAGAAACATCGAGCCGCGATCAGGGACGATCGCACTAGATTGCCAAGTTATCTATCAACCGCGTCGAACCCAGCCGCGCCGCGACGAGTGCAATCAGGCCTTCGCGTTCGCCATCTTCCGGGACCGACAAGTCGTCGGCACGGCGGATCGCTGCGTAATCGGGGGCGAAGCCCGCGCGTTCCAGCCGGCGCGCGGCGACGGTTTCCACCACCTCGCGGCGGTGGCCCTCCAGGATCGCCTCGCGCATCCATTGCAGCGTGGCATGGATCTGCGGCGCGATCGCACGCTCGTTCGCGTTCAGGTACTGGTTGCGCGAAGACAGCGCCAGGCCGTCCTCTTCGCGCACCGTCGGCGCGGCCATGATTTCAACGGGCAGCGCCAAGTCGCGCACCAGCCGGCGCACCACCAGCAACTGCTGCCAATCCTTCTGTCCGAATACCGCGATGTCCGGCGCCACCATCGCCAGCAGTTTCGCGACCACCGTGGCGACGCCATCGAAATGGCCGGGCCGGTGCGCGCCTTCCAGCGTCTGCGTCACCTGCGGCACGTGGATGCTGATCGAGTTATGCGGCCCGAACGGATACATCACTTCGACATCCGGCGCGAACAGCAGGTCGCACTGGTGTTCAGCGAGCCCCGCGCTGTCCGCGGCGAGCGTGCGCGGATATTTCTCGAAATCTTCGCCGGCGGCGAACTGGGTCGGATTGACGAACACGCTCACCACCACGCGATCGGCGCGCTTGCGCGCCAGGTCGATCAGCGAGTAGTGGCCCGCGTGCAGGTTGCCCAGCGTCGGCACGAAGCCGACGTGCTTGCCTTCCTGCTTCCAGGCGCGAACGGCGGCGCGCAGGCCGGGCAGATCATTGGCTGTACGCATCGGCGGAGCGACTCCGTAACGTAGGGCGGGCATTGCCCGCCTGCGCGTCGTTGCGGCGGACGATGTCCGCCCTACAAATGATGGCAATGCAAGTTGTTGGCATTAACCAAGGATGTTTTCGTCGGCGGGGAAAACCCCGGCGCGCACGTCGGCGGCATAGGCCGCGATCGCCGCGGGAATCGAATCGCGCGTGCTCAGGAAATCCCTGGAGAACTTCGGCCGCCGGCCCGGCGTGATGCCCAGCATGTCGTAGAGCACCAGCACCTGCCCGTCGCACTCGCGGCCCGCGCCGATGCCGATGGTCGGGATCGGGATTTCTTTCGTGATCTGCGCGGCGAGCGCGCGCGGCACCGATTCCAGCACCAGCAGTTCCGCGCCGGCCTCCGTCACCGCGTGCGCCTGCTCCCGCAAGTGCGTGGCTGCATCGGCGCTCTTGCCCTGCATGCGATAACCGCCAAGCTTGTGCACCGATTGCGGGGTGAGACCCAGATGCGCGCACACCGGCACATCGCGCGCGCTGAGCGCGGCGATCGCCTCGCAGGCCCAGTCCGCGCCGCCTTCCAGCTTCACCATGGCCGCGCCGCCTTCGGCGACCAGCCGCGCGCCCGAGGCCAACGCATGCGGCACGTCGCGGTAGCTCATGAACGGCAGGTCGGCGATCAACAGCGTGGCCGAGAGGCCGCGTGCCACGAGCGCTGTGTGATAGACCATCTCGTCCAGCGTGACCGGCAGCGTGCTGGAGCGGCCCTGCACCACCATGCCCAGCGAGTCGCCAACCAGGGCGATGTCTATGCCGCAGGTTTCCAGATGCGCGGCGAAGCTGGCGTCATAGCAGGTGAGCGCGACGATCTTCTCGCCGCGGCTCTTCATGTCACGCAGGCCCGGCACCGTGACCGGCTTGCGTTTGGGCGCATCGGCGGGCTGCACGTACATGAACAGTCGTCCCGGGGCGAAACGCGGATTATCCCTGCGACGCGGCGGGCCGCCAAGCGCGAGTGGCTTCGCTCCCCGCTCGCGTTGAGCGTAGCTCGCGCAGCGGGCGTAGTCGAAACGCGCCCTTCGACTCCGGCCCTGCGGGCCGTAGCTTGTCCTGAGCTTGTCGGAGGGCTCAGGGCGAACGGATCTCAATCGAGCAATTCGCAACCGGCAATTTCGACCCGCGCCAGCAATTCGTTCACCCGGCCGCGGCCGGGCACTTCCAGATCGGGCGCCAGATCGTTCAAGGGCAGCAGCACGAACGCGCGTTCGTGCAGGTGCGGGTGCGGCAGGGTCAATCCCGGTTCTTCGCAATCGAGGTCCCCGTACAGCAGCAGATCGAGATCCAGCACGCGCGGCCCCCAGCGGGCACCGCTGCGATCGCGGCCGGCTGCGCGTTCGATGCCGAGCAGCGCGTCCAGCAGTTCGCGCGGCGCAAGCCTCGTTTCGAGCTCGGCCGCGGCATTGACGAATTCGGGTTGCTCGACCACGCCCCACGGCGCGCTGCGATACAGACGCGAACGTGCCAGCAGTTGCGTGTCTGGGAGCCGTGACAACGCATCGAATCCGCGCAGCACCTGCGCACGCGGATCGTCCAGGTTGCTGCCGAGCGCAACGTAGGCGCGCGTCATTCCGTCGATGAATCGTCCGCGGACGGTGCGGATTCGGATTTCGATCTGGCGCGTCCGCGGCCGCCGCGCCGGCGGCGCCGCTTGCGAGGAGCCGCGGGGCTCTCGGACGTTTCGATATCGGCCTGCTGGGGTTTGGCCGGCGCACGCGCGGCGGCTTGCAGGGCTTCTTCGAGCTGCGCCGGCTCCAGCGTCTGGATGCGCGTCCACCACTCGCCGCGCTCACGCAAATCCTCCGATTCGGCCGCGCGCAGCAGCAGGAAATCGTAGGCCGCGCGGAAACGCGGATGGGTCAGCAGCCGGAACACGCGCTTCTTCGTGCGTTCGGCGAAGCGCGGCTGCAACGCCCAGATTTCTTCCATCGCGTAGCTGAAGCGGCGTGGGATCGCCACCCGCTCGGTCTGCTCGGCCATCACCTTGTGCGCGGCGCGCTGCCAAGCCAGCGCGCGATCCACGCCCTCGGCCTGCAACCCGCGCGCAATGGAATACACCTCGCCCCACAACAACACCGCGAACAGGAACGCGGGCGTGACCGGCTTGTCCTCGCGCACGCGCGCGTCGGTGCCGGCGAGGCCGTTCTCGACCAGGCTGCGCAGGCCGCCGTGCTCGTCCCTTGCCAGCGCGCGCGCGGTGCCGGGGAACAGGTGCTTCAGCAGATCGCATTGCTCCAGCATGCGGAAGCTGGCAAGTCCGTGCCCGGCCATGAACATCTTCATGGTCTCGTCGAACAGGCGCGCAGGCGGTGCCTCGCCCAGCAGGTGGCCGAGCGTTGCGAACGGTGCCGAAGCGGTGGGATGGATCGCGAAACCCAGCTTCGCGGCCAGCCGCGCCGCGCGCAGCATGCGCACCGGATCCTCGCGGTAGCGCAGCTCCGGATCGCCGATCAGGTGCAGCCGGCGCTGCTCGAGGTCCTCGATGCCGCCGACATAATCGATCACGCTGAAATCGGCGATGTCGTAATACAGCGCGTTGACGCGGAAGTCGCGGCGCAGCGCGTCTTCCTCGATCGTGCCCCAGACGTTGTCGCGCACGATGCGGCCGTCGATCATGTGGCGATCGCCCTCGCCTTCGACGCCGGTTCCGCGGAAGGTCGCCACTTCCACGATCTCCGGCCCGAAGATCACGTGCGCCAGCCGGAACCTGCGGCCGATGAGCCGGCAATTGCGGAAGATGCGCTTGACCTCTTCGGGCGTCGCATTGGTGGCGATGTCGAAATCCTTGGGATGTCCGCCCAGCAGCAGGTCGCGAACGGCGCCGCCGACCAGGCAGGCGCGGTACCCGTTGTCGCGCAACCCGTACAGCACCTTCAGCGCACCGCGGCTGATGTCCTTGCGCGAAACGCGATGCTCCGCGCGTGGAATGATCCTCGGCGCGTGGGGTGCGGGCGTGGCTTCCGTGCTGGAGGCTGGCAAACGATCGTTCCTGATGGTGCCGCTGACGCGGGCGAGTCCGCTATACTAGCGCGCTGCCGCACGCGCCGCTCCCTTCGTCTAGCGGTCCAGGACGTCGCCCTCTCAAGGCGAAAACACGAGTTCGATTCTCGTAGGGAGCGCCAGTGGGGAATCTTCGCAAAAGCTGCCGCCCGCAATGACCTTCGTCGTCACCGACAACTGCATCAAGTGCAAGTACACCGATTGCGTGGAAGTGTGCCCGGTGGACTGCTTCCACGAGGGCCCGAATTTCCTGGCAATCGATCCGGACGAGTGCATCGATTGCACGCTGTGCGAACCGGAGTGCCCGGCCAACGCGATCTTCCCGGAAGACGACGTGCCCGCGGGCCAGGAGAACTTCATCGCGTTGAACGCGGAGCTTGCGAAGATCTGGCCGGTGCTGACCGAGCGCAAGGATGCCCCGCCCGACGCCAAGGAATGGGACGGCAAGCCGGACAAGCTGCCGTTGCTGGAACGGTAGTCTGACCTCGAAGCTTGCTGTTATTGAAAAAAAGCGGCCATAGATGGCCGCTTTTGATCTAGATGAAGCGATTCCCTCGGAGCTTGCCGCTCGGTTTGCCAAGCAGCGATCAGGGATGATCGCAAGACAAACCGTCAGCTTCCACCCAGCCGCTGCTGCAATACCCCCAGCACGCGTTCGACCGCATCCGGGTCGCCCTGCACGTTCACCACGCTGCCGCTGCCCGAAGGCGCGACGCTGACCGTGACGGTGCCGGTGACGGATTTGGTTTCGCTGTGATTGCGATGGAACAGGCGGTGCAAGAACCCGCCCTTCTCCTCGGGCTGCGTGGTCACCATGCTGTCCACCGCGACCTGGTAGGTGTGCGATGCATCGTCACGGGCGCTGATCGTGCCCACGCCGCCACGCTCGAGTGCGAGGCCGACGCGGCGATAAGCCCCGTCGGGCGTATCGGCAAGCGTAAGCGTGTTGCCCGTGACCGCCGCGGCGGGTGGCGCGCCCTCGCCGCTGCTGACCGTCTGGCCGTTCACCGTGATCGTGGGACCGCCCGCTTCCGGAATCGTCAGGGCTTCCGCATTCGGCGGATTGTCCAGACCCGGAGGGACTTCCAGCGGATTGGCCTGCTGCGCGGCCTTGTAATCGGGTTCGCGATGCCGGAACGGGTTGTGCGAGCGGATCGTCTGGCAGGCCGAGAGCAGCATCAGCGAGCTTGCCAGGGCGATCGAGAGTGCGAGTTGCGATTTCTTCATGGTCGCATTTTCCATCATCGGTGCGTGCGGCGATAGGTATTGGGTCAGGCGGCGTGCGCGAGCGGAAGCAGCGTCTCGCGCAGGCGCGCGCGGGCGGGGCCGGCTTCCAGCTCGACCAGCGGCAGGCGGACGGTGCCGTGGCACAGCCCGAGTTCGGCCAGGCCGGCTTTCACGGCGATCGGATTGGGCGCGCAGTTCAGCGCTTCCAGCAACGGTTGCAGAGCCTGCACGTGGGCAGCGGTCCTGGAGCGGTCGCCGCTCCGCGCGGTGTCGCAGAGCGCGCGGAACGCGGCCGGCACGAGGTTGTTCGCCACTGAGACCACGCCCGCGGCGCCATGCAGCATGGCTTCCGCGCAGGTCGCGTCATCCCCGGAGAGGAACACGAAACCCGGCCGCGCCAGTTGCGCGATGTCGCGGATGCGCTCGATGTCGTTGCGTGCTTCCTTGATGCCGACGATGCGCGGATCGCTGCGCAATTCGGCCACCGTTTCCGGCAGCAGGTCGCAACCGGTGCGGGTGGGCACGTTGTAGAGGATCATCGGCAGGCTGCCCTGCTCGGCCACTTCATGGAAGTGCCGGCGCAGGCCTTCCTGCGTGGGGCGCACGTAATAAGGTGTCACCACCAGCGCCGCCTGTGCACCCAGCGCATGCGCGCGGCGGGTCAGCGCGATGGTCTTGGAAGTCGCCGCTTCCCCGGTGCCGGCGATCACCGGCACGCGCCCGTCCACGCGTTCGAGCGCGAAGGCGAGCAGCCGTTCGTATTCCAGTTCACCCAGCATGTGCGCCTCGCCGGTCGAACCGGCGACGACCAGGCCCTGCGTGCCACCCTCAAGTTGGTGATCGAGCAGGCGCGCGAATGCGTCGAGGTCGAGCGCACCGCGGGCGGTGAAAGGCGTCGCCAGTGCGCAGATGCTGCCGGTGATTTCCAAGGCGTGGGCTTGCATGGAGGGACGCGGCATCTTAGCGGCCATGATGGCGAAACACCATCACGGGGCCGCTTGCGGGCCGCGCGCGCCGGCGGCTATCCTGAACCGGACATTCATCCAGCCAGGGTCGTTGATCTTTGAACCGCACCACTCCGCGTCCCGGCAACGACCACCATCTGCTGATCCAGACGGTTTCCCCCGCGACGCATTCGCCGCTGCTGGCGCTGGCCCGGCGCATCGCCGATGCCGGCTGCAACCTGGTGGATTCGCGCGTGGCGACAATCGGCGCGGACACCTCGGTCGTGCTGCTGGCGCAGGGCGCCTGGGATGCGATCGCGAAACTGGAAAACGCGCTGACCCGCATCGGCCGCGACGAGGACGTGCGGCTGATGCACTATCGCACCCAGCCGCGCGACGCGCAGACGCATCTCCTCCCTTATCTGGTGGAAGTGGTGGCGTCCGACAAGCCTGCGGTACTGGTGGAATTGATTGACTTCTTCACCCGGCGCGGGATCAGCATCGAGCAGCTCTCGTCCATGCGCTACCGCGCTATGCAGACCGGCGCCGACATGTTCCAGGCGCAGATCACCATCGGCATTCCGGCGGACACCCATATCGCCGGGCTGCGGGATGATTTCCTGGAACTCTGCGACGGTTTGAACCTCGACGCGATCATGGACCCGGTGAAGTTTTGATGCGGCCAGCGGTCGGTAGCCGGCGGAAACAGCGCAAGACGCCGGAGCCTTCACCGCTCACCGTTCACTGTTCACCGCTTGCGAGTCGAAAGCGGGAGTCAAGATGATCAAGGCCGGCAGCAAGGTTCCCAAACTCGCGGGCACGACCGCCGACGGCGCCACGCTGAAGCTTGCGGATCTCCAGGGCAAGTGGCTGGTCCTGTACTTCTATCCCAAGGACAACACCACCGGCTGCACGCGCGAAGCGCAGGATTTCCGCGACCTGTATCCGAAATTCAAGCGTCGCGGCGTGCAGGTGGTCGGCGTCTCGCGCGATTCGGCGAAATCGCACACCAACTTCGCCGGCAAATACGAGCTGCCGTTCCC
>DASSEW010000033.1:0-45468 GCA_035695065.1 Rhodanobacteraceae bacterium
GATCGCGAACGCGCTCGACCAGGCCGCACCGCCGGACGCGACTGAAGCCTTGTCGCATTACCAGGCCACCGCGGAATCGCTCGCCGGGCACGAGACGCACGCCGACTCCGCGGTGCACATCGCCTCCGCCCGCGCGGCGGCGCTCGGTGGTCAGTTGCGGGCGGCGGTGCGCAATGCGGAAGTGGCCGGAAGCCGCGGCGAATTGCAGGCGCAACGCGCGGAATTCGCGCTGCCGCGCGCGCTGCGCCCGGCCAATCCGCTGGCGACCTTGCGCGCCAACCTGCACTTCTCCTCGGTCGCATTCCGGCATGCGATCCGCTGCGGGCTCTGCCTCGCACTGGCGCTGGTGCTGTCGCACCTGCTGCCGCTGTCGCGCGGCTACTGGCTGCCGATGACGGTCGCCATCGTGCTGAAGCCGGACTTCGGCGCCACCTGGCGCGCCGGACTGCTGCGCGTGGCCGGCACGCTCGGCGGGCTGGTCCTCACGACCGCCCTGCTGCACTTCGGCTTTTCCGAATTCTGGGCCGCGCTCGCACTGTTCACGGTGCTGTGCTTCGCCTATCGCGAACTGGCGACCGTGCATTACGGCATCGCGGTCGCGTGCCTGACCGGCGTGGTGGTGATCCTGCTCTCGTTCTACGGCATCGCGCCGGAAGCCTCGATGCCCGCGCGGGCGGAAGATACCGCGCTCGGCAGCGCACTGGCGCTGGCGGCGTACCTGCTCTGGCCGACATGGGAACGTGGCCGCGAACGCGCCACGCTGGCGCGCATGCTGGACACCTATCGCGATTATCTGGTGGCCGTGCTGTGCGGCGATGCGCGAGCGCGCTTCGAAACCAGGACCGCCGCGCGCGCGGCACGCAGCAACGCGCAGGCCTCGCTGGAACGCCTGCGCCAGGAACCCCGCGGACGCGCGAACCTGCCGCGCGCGGAAGCGCTGCTTTCGCAAACCAACCGCTTCATGCGCGCGGCGATGACGCTGGAAGCGGCCCGCGCCGATGCGCACGATCCGCCGCTGCCGCCGCAGGTTTCGAATTTCGCAGACGCCTGCGCTGGCGCGCTGCGCGAAGCATCGGCAAGCGTGCACGAAGACCGTGCGCCCGCGGCAGCACCGCCCTTGCGCGAACTGCAACGCGCACTGGCTTCCGCGCTGGACGATCCGGCAAGCGGCGTTCCACCGGCGCTCTCCGCCGCGCTGCTGGATGCCAGCGACCGCATCGCCGACGCGATCGACAGCCTGCTGCACGTGCTGCAGGCGCGCAATGGCTGAGCCGGAAGCTTCCGCCGGCCGACGGCTTACATCACCGGCAGGTTCTTCGGCGTGTACGGCAAGCCCATTTTCTTCAGCGCCGCCTTGAACCGCGGATCGTTGCGGATCGGATCGAACGCCGGGAACCACAGCAACTGCTGGATCGCGCTGTCGCCGTGGGCTGCGTAATCCTCGATGGCGGCAAGGGCGCGATCGCGTTCACCAAGCTGGACAAGGAAGAATGCATGCAGGATCGCATCGCGCTTCACGCCCGAATTGCCAGGCGACGTTTCCAGGCTGTGCACCGCCTGGGCGCGCAGGGCCGGATCGGCGATGCCGCGAATCACCTGCACCGTGGCTTCCGGATCAGTACCGTTCAGCACGGCTGCCGCGCGAGCCTGCGCTTCCGCTTCCGGATAGCGATGCAGGTTGAGATAGATCAATGCCGCCGAGCGGTGCACGTACAGGCTTTCGGGATGCGCATCCAGGATGGCCCTGATCTGCGCGGCGGCCGTGGCGGCATCGTCGTGGTGCAGCATCAATCTCAGCTGCACGCGGATCGCGCCGTTGACCCCGGACAAGGGGTCGCGCTGCCATGCGCGATCGAACTGCACCAGTGCGGGTTCGAGTTGGCCGACTCCTTCCAGGAACTGTCCGTACTGGTTCAGCGCTTCCGCATCACCGGGCGCCAGCGCGAGCGCGTGCCGGAATGCGCCATCCGCATCCGCCCAGCGCATCTGATCCATGTACACCATGCCTTGCGCAACATACGCCAGCGCGACATCCGGATTCGCAGTGAGCGCGCGTTGCGCGGAGTCCAGTGAATCCGCGTTGGCGGTTTGCATCAGGGTCGGTCCGTACGCCGGCAGCAGCGCCTGCGCTTCGGCCAGCGCGGCCCAGGCTTGCGCGTAATCCGGATCGATCACCACGGCCTGCCGGAATGCGCCCACCGCTTCGCCCACCGACCGCGCCGCCAGCAGGGTCAAGCCGCGCAGATAGAAATCGTGCGCGCGCGGGTCGACCGACTTCTGCGCCACCAGCGTGGCTTCATTGCCGCCGGACAACTGCACCTGCAGCTTGTCCGCAATGGCCTTCGAGATTTCGTCCTCGACCACGAAGATGCTTGTGAGCTTGCGATCGTATTTCTCGGACCACAGGTGATAGCCGCTGCGCGTGTCGATCAATTGAGCGGTGATGCGGACTTCGTCGCCGGATTGCTGCACGCTGCCTTCCAGCACCGTCGCGACATCCAGCACCTCGCCGACCTTCCGCAAATCCTCGGCCTTGCCCTTGAAAGCGAACGCGGACGTGCGCGCGGCAACCTTCAGGTTCGGCACCTGCGCCAGGGCGTCCAGGATTTCCTCGGTAATGCCGTCGCTGAAGTAGTCGTTCTTCGGATCGCCGCTCATGTTGACGAACGGCAGCACCGCGACGGATTTGGCGGGGATCGGAACGGCTTGTGCATTGATGGATCCGGAAGCAACCCGTGGCCCGGATGAAGTCGCAGCAACGCCGGAACCCGGAACGGCCTGTCCCGGACTTCGCGACGCTGCATCCGGGCTACTCGTTGCCGGAGTGGCGCGCTCGAACCGCCACAGCAACCCGCCGCCGATCGCCAGCAGCAATGCGAGGATCACGATCTCGGTGCCGCTGACCTTCTGTGCGCCGCGCTCGCCGTGGTACCACGCGATCACCAGCACGACAACGAAACCGATCGCCAGCGCGAGGATCAGCAGTTTCTCGACCTGGTCCGGCCAGCCGAAGCGCTGCGCGACCACGTCCAGCACCTGGATCAACGCGAACGCCGCTGCAATGTAAGCCAGTGCCCACTGCACCAGCTTGCGTTGCTTCAAGCGCGCGAGGAGTTCAGTCATTGCGGGAATCCCCAATACTCGTCATTCCCGGGCGCCCCGCAGGAGCGAACCGGACTGCGGAGGCAGGATGCCGGAGCGAACATCGGCGTAGCCGATGGCACGAAGGGCGAGCCGCAGGATGCGGTGAGTAACCCAGTGACTTTTTCAACATGCCAGGCCAGAGCGAAGGCGCTGGATTCCGGGTTCCGGCTTCGCCGGGCCCGGAATGACGAACCTGGGATATGGCACGAAGAGGTAGTCACTGCGTCGCTTCGCTTGCAGCAGGAATCGCCGCGGCATTCGCATTTTTCAGCAGCGCCTGGAAGCGCGGATCGCTGCGCAGCGGGTCCCAGACCGGATCGAGCTTCAGCCGGGTCACGCTCATCACTTCGCCGGCCTGCATGTCGAGCAATTGTCGGATCAACTTGAGCGAGTCGTCCTTCGCGCCGGCATGCGCCTCGACCTCGGCCAGCCCTGCAAGGGTGTATGCGCCGAAGTAGGCGTCCTTCGCAACCGACATGACTTCCGCAGCGTGACGCGCCGCGGCGATGGCATCCGCGTTGCGGCCCAGGCACACGTCCACCCAGGCGACCTGCTCCAGGTTGCCGATCACGTCGGGATTTTTCGCGAGTTCCGCATCGAGGGGCGGCTTCAGTTGCGCGCATTCGGATTGAATGGCCGGCTGCCTGCCCGCAATGACCTGGATGGCGACACGCGCGGCGCGACGGGTGAGCTGCTCCGCATCGGTGTGGATGGGCGCCGAATCCCAGTCGCGCAAGGCCGCGTCGTAATGACGTTCGAATACATCCGGATAGACGATCAGGTTGACCAGGCCGTCCACGTCCCCGGCGTCGCCGACGTTCTTCGCGGCGTCGAATCTCCAGCCGGGCAATGGGACGTACGCGTTCCGGGCGCCCTGGGCATCACCCAACCCGATCAGGCGCGTCGTCCACAATGCATCCTGATTGTTGGTCTTGCCGGCCTCCATGGCCAGCGCACGCATCAGCACCTGCTCCGCCTCCGCATAGCGCCGCATCATGCACAACGTCCAGCCGTATTCGCCAAGCATGTAAGCATCGCGCGGCGCAATCAGCAACGCGCGTTGCAGCGTCGCCAATGCCTGCGGCCACTGCCCTCTTCGACGTTCGATGAATGCAAGCCCGCCGAGCGCCTCGATATTGTTCGGCGCGAGTTGCAGCACGCGCTCGAACTGCTTTGCAGCGTCGGCATAACGGCGATAGCCCCAGTAGTAGTAATAGCCGAGCGCCAGGTGTGCATCGGGAAGATCGGGAGCGATAGCCAAGGTGCTGTCAATGGTCGCCTTGACCTTCGCCAACCCGGCCGGCGGCAGCGGCGCAACGAACCAGTGGCTGACCATTTGCCAGTAAGCCAATTGGGCCCGGGCCAGGGCAAACCCGGGATCGAGCGCGATCGCCTTGCGGTAATCGGATTCGGCAAGCTCGAATTCCGCGCTGTCCTGGGCATCGAACGCCTTGTGGGCCTGATAATCCGCTTTCAGATACCAGTTGTAGGCGGCGGCGTTCTGGGTCGGGATCGCCGCGACGTTCTGTTGCTCGGTGCTGGTGAGCTTGGCCTGCAACGCATCGGCCACTTTCTGCGCGACTTCACCCTCCACGCCGAAGATGTTGTCCAGCGTGCGCGTGTAGGCCTGCGCCCATAAATGGTTGTCGCTGCGCGCATCGATCAACTGCACGTTGATCAACACCTGGTTGCCGGCCTTCTGCACGCTGCCTTCGAGGATGGTGGCTACTCCGAGCTGTTGCGCGATCGTCTTGAGGTCATCCGGATGGCTGGCGTACTTCATGGTGGAAGTGCGCGAGATCACTTTGAGCTGGCCGATGTCAGCCAGCTTGGTCAGGATCAGATCCTGCATGCCGTCGGCAAAGTAAGCGTTGCCTTTGTCTTCGCTCAAATTCTCGAACGGAAGCACCGCGATGGACTTCGCGGGAATCGGATTGGCTGGCGCTGTCGCGCTCAGCCCCGGATTCCGCTGCGCTGCATCCGGGCTACCGGGTGGCAGCACACGCTCATAGCGCCACAGCAACCCGCCGCCAATCGCCAGCACCAATGCGATCAGCAGCAGTTCCGCACCGGATACGCGCTGCCTTCCCTTCTCGCCGTGGTACCACGCCAGAACCAACGCGATCACGAAACCAAGCGCGATCACCGCGAACGCAACCTGCATCACCCGGTGCGGCCAGTCGTAGCTGTCCACCGCAAGACCGAGCGCCTGCAGCGCCGCCCAACCCGCCGCGAGGTACGCCAGTGCCCATTGCACCAGCTTGCGCTGCTTCAGGCGTGCGATGAATGCGGTCATGGCTCGCTCAAGGCTCGCGCGACGCAGCGTAGGCCGCGACGGCAATCATGTCGTTGACGCTGAGTTGCGAGGCTTCCGTGCGCATCGGCGCGGCTTGCGGATTGGTGCGCTTGCCGGTGCGGAACAGGATCAGTTCCCGCACGATGTAGGTCGGCGAGCGTCCGGCCAGTGGCGGGATGAGTCCTACGCCTTGCAGCTTCGTGCCATGACAGGACTCGCACGCCGCCGCCGCGCCCACGCCTCTCGCCGCGATCGCCGCGCCGCGCGCGATGCTGCCGGGCGGCACGTAGGCGAGATTCTCCACGTGCTCGTCGCCCAGTTCGTGACGATGGAAGTCGGCGGGGGTTTCGATGATGCGCTCGCCGATCGGTTCGCGCGCGCCGTTCTTGTCCGGCACCAGCACGAAGAAACCCCAATGTGTCTTCGGCACCGTCGCGGTTTCGATCACGCGCGTGCGCGATTTGTACGGCAGCTTCGAGAAATAATCCGCGGCGAGCTGCAGATCGGCGTCGCTGATCGCGCGCGCTTCCAAGGCCATGCCTTGTGATGGCCGTGGCAGGCTCGTACCGCGTTCGCCATGCCGGAACGACGTGATCTGCTCAACGATGTACGCCTTCGGCAACCCCGCCGGCGAAGCCGAAATAATGTCGCCCTGCCCGTTCGGCCGATGGCATTCCGCGCACGGCCACGGCCAACCCGGCTTGCGATCCACCATCACGATCTGCGGCGCAGGCGGATGATCCTGCGGAAACCAGTCCGGCACGAAGTGATCGGTGTCGAGTTGCGCCTGCGTATAACTGCGCGCGCTGCCGGAAACATGCACGATCTTGTGCGGATCATGCTTCGGCGCATGCGAATTCGATGGCGGATTCATCGGAAACGCCCAGGCTTCCGCTGCGGTGATGTCCGCGTTCGACGCTGCGCCGGCGTTTTGCGCGTATGCAACCGCGCCGCCGAGCAACAACGACCCGAGCAGCGTTGCAGCGACAGCAACGATCCATCTTTTCGGTTGTGTACGCATCCTGATTTCCCCTTTGTGGACAGCGAATGTTCCGGCTCGGATCAACTGCGATTCATTGCTTCGGCAAATCCTTCGGCGTGTACGGCAAACCCATCTTCTTCAGCACCGCCTTGAAACGCGGATCGTTGCGGATGGAATCCAGACCCGTGCTCCAGATCTGCATCGGCTCGGGAACGGCACGATCTGCTGCAAGGTTTTCCAAAGCGTCAAGAGCGCGATCGCGTGCGCCCAGCAAAGCCAGAAACTGCGCGAACGCAAACGGGTTGCTGCGCAGCGCGACAAATGAAGGCGAGGAAGACGTTTCGAGCTCCTGCACCACTTTTTCGCGCAGCCCAGGATCAGCCATGCCGCGCACAAGCAGCTCCGCCGCGTCGGGGCCGAAGCTTGATCGTGCGTGCACCATGGCCTGCGAAAAACGTCCAGCTTGCGCATCCGTAATCGTGGCGATGGTGTGAGCCAACCGGAAGTTCGGGTCCATGGCCAGGGCGCGGCCAAGTTGCGAGCCGGCTTCCTGGTTGCGACGCAACGCAAACAATGTGCCGGCGCGCATCGTCGCAACGATCGCCGACAAGGGATCAAGCTTTTGCGCGCGTTCGAACTCCGCTTCAGCGCGCGTGAACTGGCCACAGGCAAACAGGTACTGTGCGTACTGGTCGATCGCTTCTGCATCACTGGGTGCCAGTGCCAATGAATGCTGGAAAGCAACATTGGCCTGTTCCCAGTGCCAGCGCCTGAGATGGAGGATCCCCAGGGTTCCGTATGCCGATGCTGTACGTCCATCCAGCGCCAGCGCGTGTTGCGCGAAGGACATCGCGCGTACCTGCGCAGTTGAAAGATCCGCAAGCCCGTAGCTCGGCAGCAGCGCTTCAGCGTTCGCCATCGCCCCCCAGGCCTGCGCAAAACCCGGATCGATCGAGACCGCCTGCTGGAAGTACGCGACCGCATTCCGCAAGCCAGGGCCGCGCGCGGCCAGCAATGTCAGTCCGCGCAGGTAGAAGTCGTGCGCACGCGGATCGACGGTCTTCTGCGCGACCAGCGGCTGCGCGCCGTTCCACTGCACGCGCAGCTTGTCGGTGACCGCGTTGGAGATTTCATCCTCGACCGCGAAGATGTTGTTCAACTTGCGATCGTAGTTCTCCGACCACAGTTGATAACCGCTGCGGGTGTCCACCAGTCGGACGGTGATGCGCACCTCGTCACCGGATTTCTGGATGCTGCCTTCCAGCACCGTCGCCACACCGAGCACCCTGCCAACTTCGTGCACGTCGCTTGCATTGCTCTTGAACGTGAAGGCAGACGTGCGCGCGGCCACCTTCAGGTTCGGAAGTTGCGCCAGCGCATTGAGGACTTCTTCGGTGACGCCGTCACTGAAGTACGCCTGGTTCGGATCGCCGCTGAGGTTCGCGAACGGCAGCACCGCAACCGACTTGGCGGGGATCGAAATGGCGGGCGCGGGTGCGACCGCTTCCGGATTCCGCTGCGCTGCATCCGGGCGACTTGTGACCGGAGTTGCTCGCTCGTAACGCCACAGCAACCCACCGCCAATTGCGAGCAACAATGCGAGGATCACGATCTCGGTGGAGCTGACCTTCTGCGCGCCGCGCTCGCCGTGGTACCACGCCAGCACGACTACGACGAAAAAACCTACGACGAGTGCCAGCGTGACGCCTCGCTGCAAGCCATCCGGCCACCCGAATTGGTGGGCGACCACATCCATCCCCTGCAGCAGCGCGAATGCGAACGCGATATACGCCAGCGCCCACTGCACCAGCTTGCGTTGCTTCAGGCGCGCGAGGAATTCAGTCATGGCAAGGCACCGCTTGACGCACCCGCCGGCGCGGCGTTCGCGTTTTTCAGAAGCGCCTGGAACCGCGGATCCTTGCGCAGCGGATCCCAAACCGGATCGAGCTTGAGGCGGTCGACCGACATCACGGCGCCGGCGGGCATCGCGAGCAGTTGCCGGATCACTTGCAGCGCTTCGTCGCGCGCTCCCGTTTGCGCGTCAACTTGCGCCAACCCGGCGAGCTGGTCTGCGCCGCTGTAGCTGTCCTTGGTGATCGGCAGCAGCGCGACGGCCCTGCGCGCATTTGCAACTGCCTCGGCACTGCGCCCAAGGCAGACATTCACCCAGCTCGATTGCTGCAGCAGTTTCAATGAATCCGGTTGCTGTTTGAGCGCTGCCCGGAGTCGCGGCGCCAGCTTTTCGCACTCGGGTTCGGCCTGCGCGCGTTGTCCGGCGACGATCTCGATCGCGACGCGCGCCACTTGCCCGGTGAGACGATCCTCCGGCGTGTCGGTGGGCGCGGTGTCCCACTCGCGCAGCGCCGCATCGAAATGGCGCTCGAACATGTCCGGATACACGCGCGGATTGACCACGTTGAGGATTTCGCCGGCAGTGATCCTCACCCTGGAGAGTCGCCAGGCGGGCGGCGGCGTGTACGCTTGCCGCGCACCGGCTACATCACCGAATCCGAACAACCTGAGCAAGAGCAACTGGTCGCGCGTATTCGCGTTGGTCGGGTCAAGATCAAGGGCCAGCCGCAACTGCTGATCCGCCTCCGCGTAGCGGCGCAAGTTCGTGAAAGTCGAACCATATTCGCCTCGCAGCATGCCATCACGTGGCGAAATGAGAACGGCTTTTTGCAGATAGGCGAGCCCCTGCGGCCAATGCCCATTGCGGCGGGAAACGAATCCGAGCCCCGCAATGGCTTGCGCGTTGCCAGGCTGCAATTGCAAGGCGCGCTGGAATTCCGCGATGGCCGCGTCGTAACGGTTGAAACCCCAATAGTCGTAATAGGCAAGCGCCAGATGCGCATCCGCCAGATCCGGCGCCAGCGCCAGGGCGTGGTCAATGGACGTCTTTACGTCCGCCATTTCCGCCTCGGTCAGCGGCTTGGTGAACCAATGCCGGCTCAATTGACAGTATGCGAGTCTGGCGTAGGCCAGCGCGAACCCGGGATCGAGCGCGATCGCATGCCGATAATGGGCTTCGGCGGAAAGGAAATCCGCCTGGATCCACGATTCCCGAGCCCGATTGAATCGGTACTCGGCTTTCAGGAAGGCATCATAGGCCGCTGCATTCCGGGTTGGCACTTTGGCGACGCTTGCGACTTCGGCCGGGCTCAATTTCGCCTGCAGCGCGTCGGCCACCTTCTGTGCGACCTCGCCTTCCACGCCGAAGATGTTGTCCAGCGTGCGCGGGTAGGCATTCGCCCAGAGATGATTGTCGGAAGCGGCGTCAATCAACTGCACGTTGATCAACACCTGGTTGCCGGCTTTCTGCACGCTGCCTTCCAGGATCGCCGCCACGCCGAGCTGTTGCGCGATGACCTTCAGATTGTCCGGATGGCTGGCGTATTTTTCGGTGGAAGTGCGCGAGATGACCTTCAGATCGCCGATATCCGCGAGCTTGGTCAGGATCATGTCCTGCATGCCGCTGGCGAAATAGGCGTTGTCCTTGTCGCCGCTGAGATTCTCGAACGGTAGCACCGCGATGGATTTGGCGGGAATCGGAATGGCTTGCGCGATCGGTATCGTGCCCGGATTCCGCTGCGCTGTTTCCGGGCTGGTTGCCGGAGTGGCGCGTTCGTAACGCCACAGCAATCCGCCTCCGATCGCCAGCAGCAGTGCGAGGATCACGATCTCGGTGCCGCTGACCTTTTGCGCGCCGCGCTCGCCGTGGTACCAGGCCAACACCAGCGCGACGAAGAAGCCGACAACGAGCGAAAACGTCACACCTCGCTGCAAGCCATCGGGCCATCCGAATTGATGGGCGACCACATCCATCCCCTGCAGCAGCGCGAACGCAAATGCGACATACGCCAGCGCCCACTGCACCAGCTTGCGTTGCTTCAGGCGCGCGAGGAATTCAGTCATGGCGAATTTTTTTCCGATCGTCATTCCGGGGCGCTCCGCAGGAGCGAACCCGGAATCCAGTGACTTCTTCAACATGCCAGACCAGAGCAAAGACACTGGATACCGGGTTCCGGCTTCGCCGGCCCCGGAATGACGAACTCGGGATATGGCGCGAAGAGACAGTCACTGCGTCGCTTCGCTTGCAGCAGGAATCGCCGCGGCGTTCGCGTTTTTCAGCAGCGCCTGGAACCGCGGATCCTTGCGCAGCGGATCCCAGACCGGATCGAGCTTGAGGCGCTCGATCGACATCACGCCGCCGGCGGGCATCGCGAGCAGTTGGCGGATGGTCTTCATGGCCAGGTCGGGCGCGTCCGCCCACGCGGCAACCTGCGCCAGGCCGACCAGTTGATACGTGCCGAAATAGCTGTCCTCGGAAATCGGCAGGGCGCGCACGGCGCGTTGCGTCAGCGCGATGGCCTCGGCGTTTCGGCCCAGACACACATCCACCCAACTCGACTGCTGCAACAGCGAGAGTGACTTCGGATCCTGCGCCAAGGCCGATTGCAGGGATGGCGCGAGTTGCTCGCAATCCGGTCGCGCCTGCCTGCCTCGACCGGCGAGCAGCTTGATCACGATCCGCGCTGCCTGTCCGGTGCGCCGCTGTTCTTGCGTCTCGGTGGGTGCCGAATCCCAGGCATGCAGGGCTGCATCGAAACGGCGCGCAAAAACGTCGGCATAGGTCCGGGTATTGACCAGGTTCATGATGTCGCCGGCCAAGACGTTTCCATAGGCAATCCGCCAACCCGGCAACGACTTCACCGCTTTGCGGGCGGCATCAGCGTCGCCAAAACCGAACAACTTGGTCTGCAGCATGTCGTCGTAGGCACCCGCATCGTCCGGTGACAGGAGCAATGCGCGCCGCAACAGGGCATCCGACTCCACATAACGGCGAATCATCATGAACGTCTCACCGTACGCCCCCACAAGCGCGGGGTCCCGTGGAGAAATCGCCACGGCCTGCTTCAGGTAGGTCAATGCCTGCGGCACCTGCCCGGAGCGTCGCGCGACGTAGGCCAGCCCGGCCAGTGCATCGACATTGTTGGGCGCCAGCGCCAGGGCGCGCTTGAACTCGATGGTGGCGGCGGCGTACTTGCGAAAACCCCAGTAGTAATAATAGCCAAGCGCCAGGTGCGCCTCGGGCAGATTCGGCGCCAGGGCCAGCGCGCGGTCTGCATACGCCTTGGTGGTGGCCAGTTGTGCCGCCGTCAAAGGGGTGGCCAGCCAGTGTCGGTCGAGCTGATTGAAGGCGAGCCGCGCGTAGGCCAGCGCGAAGCCCGGATCGAGCGCGATCGCCTGCAGATAGTCGGCGTCGGCCGCCAGGTAGTTCGCTTCCGATTGCGATGTAATCGCCTTTTGCGCGAGTTCTTCGGCCTGCAGAAACGCATCGAAGGCCGCGGCATTTCGGGTCGGCGCTTCGGCCACACGGGCGGTCTCGGCCGGCGTGAGTTTGGCCTTGAGCGCATCGGCCACCTTTTGCGCCACCTCGCCCTCGACGCCGAAGATATTGTCGAGCTTGCGCGAATAGGCCTGGGCCCACAGGTGGCTGTCGCTGGCCGCGTCGATCAACTGCACGTCGATCAATACCTGGTCGCCGACCTTCTGCACACTGCCTTCCAGGATCGTGGCCACACCAAGCTGCCGGGCGACGGTTTTCAGGTTATCCGGGCGGCTTGCGTATTTTTCCGTCGAGGTGCGCGAGATCACTTTCAGATCCGCGATACCTGCCAGCTTGGTCAGGATCAGATCCTGCATGCCGTCGGCGAAATAGGCGTTGCCTTTGTCTTCGCTCAAATTCTCGAACGGAAGCACCGCGATGGATTTGGCGGGAATCGGAACGGCGTGCGCTATCGCGATCTGCCCCGGATTCCGCTGCGCAACATCCGGACTGCCCGGCGACGGGGTTGCACGCCCGAACCGCCACAGCAGCCCGCCGCCGATCGCGAGCAAAAGCGCAAGGATCACGATCTCGGTGCCGCTGATCTTTTGCGCGCCACGTTCGCCGTGGTACCACGCCAGAACCAGCGCGACGAAGAATCCGACCGCAAGCGCGAGGATCAAAACTCGCTCGATCTGATCCGGCCAGACGAAGCGCTGCGAGACGATGTCCACGCCTTGCAAAAGCGCGAACGCGAACGCGACGTACGCCAGCGCCCATTGCACCAGCTTGCGCTGCTTCAGGCGCGCGATGAATTCAGTCATGCGCGGTGCCCTTTTCAGTCACTGACGCAGGAATGAGCTTCGCTCCGTTCGCCGGAGCGCGAGCGGGGTATTTGATGGTTTGCGGTGGCGGCCAGCGCAATCCGGACTCGGCCAATCTCGCCTTGAAGTTTGGCGTGGCGTCGAGGTCGAACGGCGCGCCGCAATGACATTCGGTGACCACGATGGCAAGCAGCAAGCCGCCGGCCGGTCGCGCATCCAGCGCAGCGGCGTGGCGGTCGGCTTCGGCACGATCGCCGGACAACGAGGCTTCCACTGCGTCGACGATGTCCCACATTGAATATTTCGAGCTCTTGCGATCCACCTTCTGCAAGCGCGCATGAATACTGGCTGCGCTTTCGCCAGCGGCGGTGCCCACGACCAGTTGCGCCATGAGGTAATAGCTCCCGCCACGGGGTTCCACCGACGCCAGAGTCGTTTGGGCTTCCTTGATCTTTCCCAGCATCGCCTGCGCGACGGCCTCATCGGTCGTCGGCATCGGGCCGGTGCCAGATGCCTTCTGGGCCTTTTCAAGTACGTCCAGCGCGCGTTGGGGATGGCCGGTCGCCAGTGCCACCGATATCCGCGTGCGATAGTTGACGCCATTCAGCGGGTCGCAGACATTGACGCGCGCGCCGAGATTCTCGATCAGGTCGCCATAACCGAATGCGCTGGCAAACACCGGCATCCAGTTCGGTGCGCTGCAACCGGGCTGCTTGAGCGCCGCTTCGATGCGGGCGGCCAGGCCGTGCCAGTCGTCGCTCAGCAATTGCCGCTCGGCCAGCGCCAGCTCGCGCTGCTGCGGATCGGGACTGGTGGCGGCCGCGCGCTCCAGCGTTTGCAATGCAGCACGCTGGGCCTCGAGCAATTCCGCATGGCTCTGGCCATCGGCCATCAGCGTGTGTTCGTAAAGATCCGCTTTGGCGAAATAAGCAAACGAGAAGTCGGGATCCAGCGCGATCGCCCTGTCGAACTCCACATTGGCCTGGCGCAGGCCAGCGAGCAGGTCGCCTCCACGGTGCGCGTCCATGTAGAGCTTCCAGCCCTTCTGGTAGGCGATGAAGGCATCCACATTCTTCACGCCGGCAGCGCGCATGCGCGCACGCTGCTTGTCGTCCAGCACCACGTTGAGTACGCCGGCCACCTGCTCGGCAATATCCAGTTGCACGGCCAGGCTGTCCTTGACGGTGCGGTCGTAGGTCTGCGACCACAACTGGGTACCATCGGAGGCACGGATCAGCTGCGCGGTGACGCGCGCCCGCTCGCCTTCACGCCGCACGCTGCCTTCCAGCAGGTTCGCCACGCCCAGCCGCTCGCCGATCGTGCGCGAATCGACGTCCTTGCCCTTGAACTGGAACGAGGAGGTGCGACCGATCACGCGCAGGCCGTCGATGCGCGCCAGCGAGTTGAGAATTTCCTCGGACAGGCCATCCGAGAAGTACACGTTGTCCTTGTTGTCGGACAGGTTCTCGAACGGCAGGACGGCAATGGATTTGGCGGGGATGTCCGTGCGAACGGGTGCCGGTGCGGATGCCGCCTTGGCGGGGGAGGCCACTGCGGCGATGGGCGCAGGCGCATGCGATCCGGAGAATCGCCACATGAATGCACCGCCGAGCGCAAGCAACAATGCCAGCAGCAGCAACTCGATACCGGTCACCTTCTGCGCGCCGCGCTCGCCGTGGTACCAGGCCAGCAGCAGCGTGACAAAAAAACCGGCACATGCAGCGATGATCAGTCCGCGCTCGATCGCATCGGGCCAGCCGAACCTCGCCGCCACCATATCGACGCCCTGCAGCAACGCGAACGCAAACGCCGCGTACGCAAGGGTCCACTGCACGAGCTTGCGCTGCTTCAGGCGTGCGATGAACCCGGTCACGGCGATACTCCGCTTGCTGCTGCAATCGGCTGCGGAGCCGCATATTTCTTCAGCAGCGCCTGGAAGCGCGGGTCGCTGCGCAGCGGGTCCCACACCGGATCGAGCTTCAGCCGGGTCACGCTCATCACTTCGCCCGCCGGCATCGCCATCAGTTGGTCGATCAACTCCAGCGCTTGGTCTTGCGCACCGGCGTGGGCTTCGATTTCGGCCAACCCTGCCAGCGGAAACGCGCCAAAGTAGGCGTCCCTCGAAATCGGCATCGCCTCGGATGCGCGCCGCGCCGCCGCTATGGCTTCCGCGTTGCGGCCCAGGCACACATCCACCCAGGCGACCTGCTGCAAGTTCCCGATGACATTGGGATGTTTCGCCAGTTCCGCATCGAGCAATGGTTTCAATTGCAGGCAGTCGGATCGAATGGACGCCTGCCGCCCGGCGATGACTTGAATGGCTACGCGCGCGGCGCGCTGACTCAGGCGCTCCTCATCGGTAGTGATCGGCGCCGAATCCCAATCGCGCAAGGCCGCGTCGTAATGACGCTCGAACACGTCCGGGTAAACAATCCTGTTGATCAAACCGTAAACATCGCCGAGAAGGTTGGGCTTGTCGAACCTCCAGCCGGGCAAGGGCTCGTATGCCTTGCGGGCGCCCTCGGCATTGCCGAATCCGAGCATGCGTGTGCTCCAGAGCGCATCCTGGTTATTTGCCTTGGCGGGCTCAATGGCGAGCGCGCGTTCCAGTTGCCTCTCCGCTTCCGGATAACGCCGCACGATGCACAACGTCCAGCCATATTCGCCCAATAACTCGGTGTCGCGCGGCGAGATCAGCAGCGCCTTCTGCAGCAGCGCCAGCGCCTGCGGCCACTGCGCACGGCGACGGGCAATAAAAGCGAGCCCCCCAAGCGCCTGGATATTGTTGGGCGCAAGTTGCAACACGCGCTCGAACTGCTTTGCAGCCTCGGCATAACGGCGGTAGCCCCAGTAGTAGTAGTAGCCAAGCGCCAGGTGTGCTTCCGGCAAATCGGGCGCAAGAGCGAAGGCGTGGTCAATGGTGGCCTTGACCTTCATCAATTCCTCAGGCGCCAGTGGCGCGACAAACCAGTGACGCACCATTTGCGAATATGCGAGCCGGGCATAGGCCAGCGCAAACTCAGGATCGAGCGCGATCGCCTGGCGATAGTCGGCTTCAGCAAGTTTGAAATCCGCGGCGTCTTGTGAATCAAATGCTTTGTTGCCCTGATACTCCGCTTTCAGGAACCAGTTGTAAGCCCCGGCGTTCTGCGTCGGGATCGCCGCGACGTTCTGTTGCTCGGTGCTGGTGAGCTTGGCCTGCAACGCATCGGCCACCTTCTGCGCGACTTCGCCTTCCACGCCGAAGATGTTGTCCAGCGTACGCGTGTAGGCCTGCGCCCATAAATGGTTGTCGCTGCGCGCATCGATCAACTGCACGTTGATCAACACCTGATTTCCGGCCTTCTGCACGCTGCCTTCGAGGATGGTCGCCACGCCCAGTTGCTGCGCGATCACCTTCAGGTTGTCCGGATGGCTCTCGTATTTCGCCGTGGACGTGCGCGAGATGACCTTGAGATCGCCAATATCGGCGAGCTTGGTCAGGATCAGGTCCTGCATGCCATCGGCGAAGTAGGCGTTGCCCTTGTCCTCGCTCAGGTTCTCGAACGGCAATACGGCAATGGATTTGGCGGGGATCGGAACGGGTTGCGCGGCTGCGGTTGCGGACACAGTCCGTAGCCCGGATGGAGTCGCGCCGGCGGCGGAATCCGGGCCGATGGTTCCCGGATTCCGCTGCGCTGCATCCGGGCTACGCGTCGCCGGAGTGGCGCGTCCAAACCGCCACAGCAATCCGCCGCCGATCGCCAGCACCAGCGCGATCAGCAGCAGTTCCGCACCGGATACGCGTTGCCTGCCCTTCTCGCCGTGATACCACGCGAGCACCAGCGCGATCACGAAACCCAGGGCGATCAGCGCGAATGCGATGCGCATGACGCCATGTGGCCAGTCGTAACTGTCCACCGCCAAGCCAAGCGCCTGCAGCGCCGCCCAACCCGCGGCGAGATACGCCAGCGCCCATTGCACCAGCTTGCGTTGCTTCAGGCGCGCGAAGAACCCGGCAGCGGCTTCGTTCACGGAATCGCCCTCGCATCGGTGGTCGTCGGCAAGCCGACCTTCTTGCAGAACGCAGCGAAGCGCGGGTCATGTTGGTAGCGCAGGATCAACGGATCGAACAAAAGCAATTCGACGCCGGCGTCGCGGTTGGCTACAGCACGATCCAGCCACTTGAACATGTTGTCGGGATCTTTCCGCACCGCGTATATCTCGGCGATCTGGTAGGCCGTGGTACTGGAATATTTGTCGATCATGTTCTTCAGCGCGGCGTCTGCCGCGGCGCGAGTCGTCCCCATCTGCCGGGCCAGCGCCACCGCAAAATCACGCCAATAACCGGGCGGCGTTGTTTGCGCCGCAGACAACGCCGCAGCGGGGTCGCCGCGCAGCACCTCGATCATTGCCAGATAGGCGTGTGGACGGCTCGCGCCCGGCGTCAATTTGATGGACTGGCGCAGCGCGGATTCCGCGTCGTCAAGTTGCCCGAGTCCGACAAGCTTCCGGCCCAAGCCAAAATACGCCAGGGCGTTCAACGGCGCGCTGGCCAACGCTTGCCGGTCGAGGTTTACGGCAGACGCAACGCGCCCGAGCCTGGCTTGAATGGCAGCAAGGCCGAATTTTGCCCCGGAATCGCCCGGCGCCAGTTCCACCGCGCGTTGGGACTCGGCCAATGCCCCCGTCCAGTTAAAGTCGAAGGCCTCCATCAATCCGGCAAGCGCCTCATGCGCGGCTGCCAGATCGGGATCCAATTGCAGCGCCATGTCCGCGGCGGCGCGGGACTGGGCGACGTCGTTGCGCACAGCAACTGCATCGGTATCGAATGACCCAGCCAAGGCCGCCCATGCACCCGACGAAGCCACATAAGCACGTGCGTAGCGAGGATCCAACCGAATGGCCTGATCGAATTGGGCGATGGCCTCGTGCTGACCCTCCTCCGTGCCGAGGGACGCGTACGCAACGCCGCGCTGGTAGGCGGTGTAGGCGGCGAGATTGCCGCTGGGTGGTCGGTCGCTTTGTACCACCGCGCCGCCGCCTTCGAGCAGCTTTGCCTTCAAAGCGGCAGCGACCGACCTGGTGATGTCGTCCTGCAGCGCGAACAGGCCCTTGTAGGGGCGATCGTAGTGCTGCGACCACAAGGTACTGCCGTCGGCGCAATTCACCAGTTCCGCGCTCACCCGGACCTCATCACCCAGTTTCTGCACGCTGCCTTCCAGCAGGTGTGCCACGCCGAGCTTCGCGCCGATCGCCTGCACGCTGTCCTTGCTGCCGCGGAACTGGAACGAGGAGTCGCGGTTGATGACTTTCAAACCCGCGAACTGCGACAGCGCGGTGATCAGGTCTTCGGAGAGTCCGTCTGAAAAATACTGCTGATCCTTTTCGCCGCTTTCGTTGCTGAGCGGCAGCACGGCGACCGATTTGGCGGGGATCGGAAGGGCTTGTGCATTGATGGATGCGGAGGCAACACGTAGCCCGGATGAAGTCGCGCTGGCGGTGGAATCCGGGGCGACCTTTCCCTTTGCCGGAGCGCCGCGCTCGAACCGCCACAGCGAGCCGCCGCCGATCGCCAATAGAAGCGCGAGGATCACGATTTCCGTGCCGCTGACCTTTTGCGCGCCACGCTCGCCGTGGTACCAGGCCAGCACCAGCGCAATGAGGAATCCGATTGCAATTGCGAAGATCAGCAGCTTCTCGATCTGGTCGGGCCAGCCGAAGCGTTGGGCGATCACATCCAGCACCTGGATCAACGCGAACGCCGCGGCGATGTACGCCAGCGCCCATTGCACCAGCTTGCGTTGCTTGAGGCGTGCCAGGAGCCCGGTCGCGGTTTCGTTCATTGCGTAGCCGTCGCTGCGGGAGACGTCGTGGAAGCCGCACTTTGCGCGGCGACTTCGGCGGGCGTGGGGATGCCGAGCTCGTGGCACAGCGCCGCCATACGCGGATCTTTTCGTAGCGCCGGAACCAGCCACGGCTCCTCGTACAACGTCGCCACACCCGGGTCGCGTACCGCGACCGCGCGATCCAGCCACACGAATGCATTGTCGGCATCACCCCGCATCGCATAGACCATCGCCATGTAGGTGGGGAAGCCGGAATCCCGCCGGATCATCTCGTCGAGTTGCTGCTGTCCGCGCGCAGCATCGCCTTGCGCGAAGTATGTTGAAGCCAGCGCCCAGCGGCGACTTTGCGGTTGCGGCTCTGCTTCGGCCTGGGTCATTGCTTCGGCGAAGCGATGCTGCTGGATGTAAACCATTGAGAGCAGGGCGTGGGCCGCCTCCATCGTCGGTTGCAGCTCGATGGCGCGCTTCAGCTCGGCTTCGGCCTGCGAATACCGGCCCGCCGCCATCAGGAACTGGCCCGTGTAGAAGTGGAATGACGCATTCAGCGGTTCCATCACCAGCACCTTGCGCATCATGCCGATCGCTTCGTCCAGGCGACCAAGGCAAGCTGTCACGTCGGCAAGCTGGTAGAGCGTTTCGGCGTTGGAGGGATCGAGCGCGACGGCTTTCTTCAATGTCGGCTCGGCAGCCGCGTAGTCGAAATCCGACCACGCCTGGTTGATGCCGAGCGCACCGAGCGCCAGCGCCGATTGCGGCGCGAGTTCCACCGCCTTGTGCGCATTCGCGCGCGCCTGCGCACCGGTGATTTTGCGGTCATCGTTGTTGGCCACCCAGTCGTTGAACCATTGCTGCGCGATCGCCAGCCGAGCGTAGGCCAGTGCGTAATCGGGATCGAGTTTGATCGCCTGCTGGTAGTAATCCACGGCCTTGAAATAATCGGCGCGGTTGCGACGCTCGGCATACCAGCGTCCCTGCAGCATCGCGTCGTACGCGGCTATGTTGCCGCTCGGCGGTTTGTCGGTCGCCTGGACCGCTGCGCCGAACACGTTGGCCTTCAACGCAGTGGCCACCGAAGTCGCAATATCCGATTGCACCGCGAACACGTCTTTCAATTGCCGCTCGTAAGTCTGCGACCATAATTGCGAACCGTCGGACGCCTTGATCAGCGACGCGACGATGCGCACCTCGTTGCCCTGTTTGCGCACCGTGCCTTCCAGCAGCGTCGCCACGCCGAGCTTGGCGCCGATGCCGGCCGTGTCGTCCTGCGCACGACCCCGAAACTGGAACGAGGAATTGCGGCCGATCACCTTCAGCGCGTGTACCTGGCCCAGCGCGGAAATCAGTTCCTCCGAAAGCCCATCGGAGAAATAATCCTGCGACGCATCGCCGCTTTCGTTCAGCAGTGGCAGGACCGCAATGGATTTCAGCGGAATGCCCGAAGCGCGGGAGCCCATGTTGCCCGCTCCCCTTCGCCAGACAAAAGTGTTGGTGAGCAACAGCACCACGGCGACGACAAGAATCGCGATGATCCATTTGTCCAGCTTGCGGCCGGTGGAATGCGCGATCGAATCATCCGCCGCGATTTCGCTTTCGCGCTTCAATCCCTGCGGCGTGAACTCGTAGAACCACGCAAATGCGATCCAGAATGGAAAACCGATGACCGCGGCGACCACGAACCACCGCGCCACCCATTCGTAATTTCCGAACAACGGCAGCAATTGCGCCAGGCCCTGCGCCAGCGCCCACACCGCACCGGCATACAGCACGCCCGCCCGCAGCACGTTGCGGCGTTGCAGTTCGGCAAGGAAGCTCACGGCTTCTCCTTCGCGAGCCGGCGCAGCGGCTCGCGGAAGTCGTGCGCGTAGTACACCGTCATGTTGCCGAGGTCGGATTCGAGATCGGCGATGCGAAGCTGCAACGACGCGAGCACGCGCGGGTCTTTCCTCAGCGCGTCATCGCTCGCGGCGATGACATCCGGCGGCAGCCCCGTCGAGCACGGGTAATCGAGCACGTGCGCGATGGCCCGGTAATTGCCCACTGGAACGATGTGGTCGCCGCATCTGTCGGCAAGCGCCTGCTGGACCTGGTAAGGCAGCGCCCTGCGAAACGCCTTGCGATACTCTGCCTGCTGCCCGGCCTGAGCGATGCCGTTGAACAACGGATCCGTATAGAGGCGCGTGGCGAGGTCGCGCAAGGCCGAATCGCGGATCAGGCCGATCTCGCCGGTCGCAGTCAATTCGTCGTAGGTGGCGCGACGGCGCGTATAGGCGTTGAATTGCGTGGCCCGGTAGGCGCTGATCAACAAAGCTTGGTCCGAGAGCGGCGCCTTGCCGTCGAGCGCATCGGCCGCGCGCTTGGCGTTGGCCAGCACCTGGCTCCAATACCCGACCTCCAATTCATAGCCCCAGGCTTCCTCGCGCAGGTCGCTCTTGAGGCGCTGGGTGAACACCGCGGCTTTCTGATCCGTCTCGCGCTGCTCGTTCCAGTTCGACGCCTGCACGCCAATGAACACGCCGACGACCACCACGACCAGCTCGATGAAAACCGCCGTCCAGTCCTGGCGGCGCAGGTGCACGATGGCGTGACGCAGCATGGATTATCTCCCTGTCGCAACAGCCGCACGCGCGGGGTCGGGCGTCGCCCTGGCGGCTGCTACCGGCCCGGCGCCCAGTGCGCCGAGCGCATCCTCGATGTTGGCTTTCAATCTACCCAGGTTGGTCGTTGCATTGACCACAAAGCTGTACTGATAGCGTAGCGACGCGGCTACGGCCGGATCACCGCGGAGCGCGGCGGCAACCGCCTTGAGTGCGATGGGATCGGCTTCGAATTCGCAGTGTTCGGCAAAACCGACGATCCGGCCGCCTTCGTCGCGCACGTCGCTGCAGGTCCGGTGCATGGCCATCTGCATGCCCAGTGGAATGATTTCCCGCACAGTCCTGCGATAGTCCGATCTCCAGCCCGTGTTGTAGAGATCCTGCGCGGTATCAAATGCGAAGTACTGCGACAAGCCCGATTCGACCGCCCGCGCCGGCAGCAGGCCAAGATGTCCGGAGGAGACGATCTGGTCCCACGTCGCACGCACCGGAGGGGTATAGATAATTTCCGTCGCGCGATAGGCGTTGACCACGAGCGTGCGCGGATTGGCGTCGGGCTCTCTCAAAAGCTCGTCGGTTTTTCGCAGGCTTTCCAGGACGGCTCGGTAATAGGCGCCTTCCGCGCGGACGCCGGCGAGGTCCTCTTCGAGGTCGCTGGTCAGCCGCGTGACGTAATCCTTGCCGAGATCAGCGTCGGCGCGCGCCTGGTTCCAGTTGCTCACCTGCAAGCCGATGAACACGCCCAGTATCACGATGACCAGTTCGATGGTGACGGCCATCCAGTCCTGGCGACGCAGATGCGAGATCACATGGCGCAACATGGCTACGTTCCTTCAGCAATCAGGTACTGCGATTCATCGCTGGACGTGCTTCATCTCGAAAAGAAATGACCGGCGCGCGCTCATTGGCAAACGAAACCATCCGGCCCTTTTTCGGGCGCGGGTTTGCACAGATCCGGCCAGCCGTTGCGCTTCCAGTAGACAATCATGCCGACGCGCCGTGCGAAACCCTGGAATGCGGGGTCCTGGCGCGCCTTGCGCGACCAGGGCTCCGGCTGCCACAGCCAGTTGAGGTAGGCGTCGGACAAGCCGCTGCGTCCGTGTTCGTACAAGTCGAACGAGCGCGCCGGTTCACCCAATTGCAGCAACATCGTGGGCATCCAGTCGTCATCCAGATGCGCGTCGAGGACTTTCAGCGCAGTCTGATGCTGCGCGGCATCGCCATAAGTGCCGCGATAGATCGTCTGCAAATCGGCAAGCGGAATCTTCGTTCCCATCTTGCTCGTCGAGTTGGCGAACTGGACGGCTGATCCCGCCATGTCGCCATGCGCGGCATCATAGAATTCCAGCATCAGGGCGCCGAAGGGCGAATCCGTGGCACCGGCGCGATGGATGTACGCCAGTGCGCCTGCCTGATCGCCTTGGCGCCAGCGAAGCATGCTCTTGAAGAACAGCAGCAGGACATTGGCGGGATCGTTGACCAGCGCCTTGTCGATCCGCGCTTCGGCCGCGCGCGTGCGGCCCATCGCGGCGAGTTCATTGGCGGCCCAGTAATTCACCGCGGAATCGTCCGGCGCCAGTTCCAGCGCGCGCCGCATGGGCTCGACCATTTCCATGTAATGCCGCTGCGAGAACTGGTTGTAGCTCAGCGCCGCGTAAGCTTCCGCGTCACCCGGATCGAGCACCAGCGCGCGCTGCGCGGCATCATCGGAAATTTTCCAGCTGGTCTTCCAGTCGCCGGTCACGTACTGCGGCAGCACCGCATAGGCGACCGCCATTTTCGACCAGGCCCGGGCGAATTTCGGATCGAGCGTGGTGGCCTTCTGCAGCAGTCCGATCGCGCGCGGCAGGCTGTCGCCCACGCGTTTGTTGACCAGGGTTTGCGCAGTGACGAAATCCGCGTAGGCTTCCGCGCTCGTGGTCGCCACCGGCACCAGCCGCGCCTGCTCGCTGCCGGTCAGGACGACTTTAAGGTGATCGGTGATCGCGCGCGCGATGCGCTCCTGCAGGTCGAAGATGTTGCGCATGTCGCCGTCGTAGCTCTGCGACCACACCTCGAAGCCGTCGCTGGTGCGGATCAATTGCACGCTGATTCGCACCGCGTCGTTCTGCGTGCGCACCGAGCCTTCCAGCACGTTGGCGACGTCCAGGGCCTTGCCGATGGTGCGCAGATCGGCATTGCGGTTGCCGTAATAGAACGACGAGGCACGCCCGGCGACTTTCAGGTCCTGCACTTTCGCCAGCGCGTTCAAGAGTTCTTCGGCGAGCCCCGCCGAGAAGTAACCGTGGTCGTGGCCGGGACTCAAATCCTCGAACGGCAGCACCGCGATGGATTTGGCCGGAATGGTCGGCGCCGAATCACCACTCAATCCCGCGCCTTTGCGCCAGACGAACGTATTGGCCAACAGCAGCACCACCGCTAGCGCCAGCACGCCGATGATCGCGCGATCCAGCTTGCGCGTGCTGCCGCGCGCGATGGTCGCATCGGCCGCAATTTCGCTCTCGCGCTTGAGGCCCTGGGGCGTGAGTTCGTACAGCCATGCGAAGGCGATCCAGAACGGAAAGCCGATGCAGGCTGCAATCAGGAACCAGCGCGTGCTCCATCCCGGTAGGCCAACCGCGGGACTGAGTTGAGAGATACCCTGCGCCGATGCCCACACGGCGCCCGCGTATAGCAGGCCCGCGCGCAGCACGTTGCGGCGGCGCAATTCCGCGAGCAGATCGCGAGCTTCCACTTCGCGCCCCTGTGTCCGCCGGCAGCAGGCCAGCCTCCGAAGCGTGCAGTGTCCGCGTGCGCGTGATGCCGCGCAAGCGCCGCATCGCAGGAGCCCGCGTGCAGGCGATCACGCAAACAGCGATTGCCGTCCATGGCAAAAAGCTCCGTGGTCGCCTGGGCGCGGGCTCCTACTTATACTTGTTCAATGCTGAAGATCGATACCCACGCACACATCCTGCCCCCGCAGTGGCCCGACCTCGCCAAGAAATATGGCGACGAGCGGTTCCCGGTGATGGTGCGCGCGGGCGGGCGGCACCGCATCTACAAGGACGGCAAGTTCTTCCGCGAGGTCTGGCAGAACGCCTTCGATGCCGAGCATCGCGTCGCCGAATACAAGCAGCACGGCGTGGACGTGCAGGTGATCTCGACGGTGCCGGTGCTGTTCTCGTATTGGGCCAAGCCCAACCAGGCGCTGGAACTGCATCGCTGCCTCAACGACCACGCCGCGGAAGTGTGCCGCGCGCATCCGCGCCATTACGCGGCGGTCGGCACGGTGCCGCTGCAATCGCCGCGGCTGGCGATCGAAGAGATGGAACGCTGCGTCGAACAACTGGGCCTGCAGGGCGTGCAGATCGGCTCGCACTGCAACACCTGGAATCTCGACGCGCCGGAACTGTTCCCGTTCTTCGAAGCCGCGGCGGACCTGGATGCGGCGATCCTGGTGCATCCCTGGGACATGATGGGCACCGAGACCATGCCCAAATACTGGCTGCCCTGGCTGGTGGGCATGCCGGCCGAGCAGTCGCGCGCAGCGTGCTCGCTGATCTTCGGCGGCGTGCTGGAGCGGTTGCCGAATTTGCGCGTGGCGTTCGCGCATGGTGGCGGCAGTTTCCCGTTCACCATCGGCCGCATCGAACACGGCTTTCGCATGCGCCCGGACCTGGTCGCCAGCGACAACGCGCGCAACCCGCGCGAATATTTCCCGCGCCTGTATTTCGACTCGTGCGTGCACGATCCGCAGGCGCTGCATTACCTGCTGGACGTGGTGGGCGCCGATCGGGTGATGCTCGGCACCGACTACCCGTTCCCGCTGGGCGAGCAGGAGCCGGGCAGCGGCATCGACGCGCTGGGCCTGGATGAAGCCGGGCGCGCGCGGATGTTCCATGGCACCGCCCTGGAATGGCTGGATTTGCCGCTTTCGCGTTTTGCGCAGGACTCATAAGTTTCGCCGCCTGGTTCGTGTTGAGCTGGTGCGGACGATCGACCATCGCCGGAGAGCATCATGAAAATGCGACCGCTGTTTCTTTCCGCGCTTTGCGCACTTTGCGCCGCGCCGCTGCTTGCCCACGCCACCGACTATTCGCTGGACGATGGCCAGGTGCATTTCTCCGCGCCGGATGCGTGGACCGCGATCATGGAAAAGCACGATGGCGATCCGCAGTTCCTCGCGCTGGAAGTGCAGGAGCCGAACGCGCCGCCCGACACGCTGGCGCGGATCACCGTCACCACCCAGCATGCGGGTGACGCGCAGGCGTTCCAGAAGTTCGTCAACGACAACGTCGCCAAGGCGCGCCGGCTGACCGAATACCGCTCGAACGACTCGCACCCCATTCCTTCCGGCCGCCGCTACACCGCGACCGAGAACAAGCAGAAGACCGACTACACCGAGTACTACTACTACCGCAACGGCGTCGCGATCCAGGTGCGTTGCGTGCGTCCGGTGGCGGCGCAGGCTGCCTGGGCGGCGACCTTCGACGCGGGTTGTTCGGCGATCGCGAAAGATGTGTCCACCGCGCAATGAGTGAATACGCATTCGGCGCCGCCTGGGCGCGTGCACAGGACCAGGCCGACGGCCTGCGCGGATTCCGCAATGAGTTCCTGATTCCGCCGCACAACGGCGGAGAACAGGTTTATCTGTGCGGCAATTCGCTGGGCCTGCAACCGCGCGCGACCCGGCAAGCCCTGCTCGACGAACTGGACGACTGGGCGCGGCTGGGCGTGGAAGGCCACGTGCACGGCCGGCATCCGTGGCTGCCGTATCACTCGGAAGTGCGCGACGCGCTGGCGGAAGTCGTCGGCGCGGAACCGTCGGAAGTCGTGGCGATGAATTCGCTCACGGTGAATCTCCACTTGATGATGGTGAGCTTCTATCGGCCGACGCGCGAGCGGCACGCCATCCTGATCGAGCGCAACGCGTTTCCTTCCGATCGCCACGCGGTCGCTTCGCAAATCGCCTTCCATGGTTACGATCCGGACGAGGCGCTAATCGAACTGGATGCCGACGAACCGGGCGGCACGGTTTCGATGCAGGCGATCGAACGCGCGCTGCACGAACACGGTTCGCGGATCGCGCTGGTGCTGTGGCCGGGCGTGCAGTACCTCACCGGCCAGGCTTTCGATCTCGCCACGATCACGAAGCTCGCGCACGCGCGGGGTTGCACCGTCGGTTTCGATCTCGCGCACGCGGCCGGCAACATCCTCACCGGCCTGCACGACAGCGATTGCGATTTCGCCGCGTGGTGCAGTTACAAATACCTGAACTCCGGGCCCGGCGCGATCGCCGGCTGCTTCGTGCACGCGCGGCATGCGCGCGAGGATCTGCACCGCTTCGCCGGCTGGTGGGGGCATCGGGAATCCACGCGTTTCCAGATGCGACCCGAATTCGATCCGACGCCCGGCGCCGACGGCTGGCAGTTGTCCAATCCGCCGATCCTCGCGCTCGCGCCGTTGCGCGTATCGCTGGAAATCTTCCGGCGCGCAGGAATGCAACGGTTGCGACAAAAATCGGAGAAGCTCACCGGCTACCTGGAATGGCTGATCCGCGCGCAACTCGACGACGTGCTGGAAATCCTCACGCCCGCGCAGCCCGAGCGCCGCGGCGCGCAGTTGTCCGTGCGCGTGCGCCACGGACGCGACGCCGGGCGCTCGCTGTTCGAGCATCTGGTCGCGAGCCGCGTGCTCGGCGACTGGCGCGAACCGGACGTCATGCGCATCAGCCCGGCGCCGCTCTACAACCGCTTCGAGGACTGCTTCCAATTCGCGCAGGCGGTGAACGCGTGGAAGCAATCACAGTAATCCCATGAGTTCGCATTCGAGCGGTTCAACGATCACGATCATCGGCGCCGGCCTGGTCGGTTCGCTGCTGGCCGCGCTGCTGGCGCAGCGTGGTTTCCGCGTGGAAGTGTTCGAGCGCCGGCCGGATCCGCGCGTGCACGGATTCCTCGGCGGACGCTCGATCAATCTCGCGCTGGCCGAGCGCGGATTGCATGCGCTGCGGCAAGCCGGATTGGCGGAAGACGTTTTGCGGCAGGCGGTGATGATGCGCGGGCGCATGGTCCACGCGGACGGCGCGACCAATCTGCAACGCTACGGGCGCGACGACTCGGAAGTGATCTGGTCGGTGTCGCGTGGCGACCTCAACATGCTGCTGATGGATGCAGCCGAGCGCGCGGGCGCGGTATTGCATTTCAACGCCGCGCTGGCGGAAGCCGATTTCGCGAACGGCACGATCACGCTGGCCGACGCGGCCGGCGTGCAACGCGTACATCCGGCAGGAATGCTGCTGGGCTGCGATGGCGCGGGTTCCGCGCTGCGGTCCGCGATGGCGCGTGAAATGGATTTGCGCGAACGCGTGGAACCGCTGGGGCATGGGTACAAGGAGCTTAAGATCCCCGCTTTGAACCCCCTCCCCCGTTCACGGGGGAGGGTTGGGGTGGGGGCAAACAACGAAAGCGTTCGGCAAGTCTCCCCCCCATCCGCCCTCCGGGCACCTTCCCCCGCAAGCGGGGGAAGGGATGAAGCATGTTTCGCCATCGAACCCCATGCCCTGCACATCTGGCCGCACGGCCACTACATGTGCATCGCGCTGCCGAACGCGCAGGGCAATTTCACGGTCACGCTGTTCCTGCCCAACGATGGCCCACATCCGAGTTTCGCGACGCTGCCGGGCGTCCGCGCCGCGCGCGCGTTCTTCGAGGAACGGTTTGCCGATGCGCTGGCGCTGATGCCGACCTTCGGCGAGGACTGGAGCGCGCATCCGGTCGGGCAACTGGCGACGCTGTATCTGGATCGCTGGCATCTGGACGGCCGCGCGCTGCTGCTGGGCGATGCCGCGCACGCGATCGTTCCGTTCCACGGCCAGGGCATGAACGCGGGCTTCGAGGATGCCGCGGAACTGGCGAACCTCCTCCAGTCTCAGCCAAATGATCCCGCCGCAGTGTTCGCGAAATTCCAGCGGACACGCAAGCCCAATGCCGATGCGATCGCCGCGATGGCGCTGGAGAACTACATCGAGATGCGCGACGGCGTCGCCGATCCGCACTACCTGCTGAAGCGTGCGTTGACAGCGGCGCTGACCGAGCGCGTGCCCACGCACTTCATGTCGCGCTATCGGATGGTCAGCTTCACCCACCTGCCTTACGCGTACTGCCTGCAACGCGGGCGCGAGCAGGATGCGCTGCTCGAGTCGCTGCTCGCAGGCAAAACGCATATTGAAGAGGTGGATCTGGATATCGCGGCCACGCGCGTTCGCACCGAATTGGCTCCTCTTCCCTTGTAGGGCGGACAATGTCCGCCACATTCCATTCGGCGGGCAGTGCCCGCCCTACTATTTAACGCATGCCGATCACGCCGGAAACGCAGCGCGCATTCCTGGACACCGGGTACCGCGTGCGCCTGCCGCAAGGCGGCTGGGCGGTGATCCGCATCGGCCTGCCGCTGCCGCGCGAGCTTCACTTTTGCGTGAACGATGAAGGTACGCCCTGGGGCTTCATCACGGCCTGGAATCCGTTCGCGAAAAGAACATCGCGAGAACGCAACCGCGTGGCGCAACGCGAATTGCTGGCCACCTTGCTCGAACGTGGCGCGCGGGTGCGTGCCGGCGTGGGCGTCGGCAAGCAGGCCGGCGCCGGACACACGCGCTGGCGCGAACCCAGCCTGTTCGTCACCGGGCTGGATTCCGATGCGCTGGATGAACTGGGCCGCCGCTTCGAGCAGGCCGCGATCGTGCGCGGCATTGGTTACGGAATCGCCGAGTTGCGCGAACTGGATTGACTGCAAACGTCGCGCTTGAACTCCGTTCGCGTTGAGCCCTTCGACAAGCTCAGGACAGGCTGCGCTCGCTTGCGAGCGGAGTCGAAACGAGCCTGACCCTTCGACTGCGGCCCTGCGGGCCTACGCTCAGGGTGAACGGGTCAAGGAAGGTTGCGACACTCCGCATGGACAATGCCGCACCGCGGCTGGGACAATGCCGGGTTCGAGTTTGCACGCATGCCAACGCCCCTTTCCGCCAGCGCCGATCCCATCCTCGACGTGCAAGGCCTCGCCTTCGCGCGCAACGAAGAGCCCGTGTTCGGGCCGCTGGATTTCTCATTAGACGGCGGCGAAACCCTGCTGGTCGAAGGCGACAACGGTTCCGGCAAGACCACGCTGCTGCGCGTGCTCGCCGGCCTGCTGCCGGCCAGCGCCGGCGAGATCCGTTTCGACGGGCGTTCATTCGCGCATGACGCACTGCGCGGGCGGATGGTGTTCCTCGGTCATCAACCGGGCATGAAGAACGACCTGTCGCCGTGCGAAAACCTCGCCTTTCTTTCCGGCCTGTACGGCACGCGCGAGGGCGCCGACATCGAGTCTGCGCTGGTGCAGGTGGATCTTGCGATTTACGCCGACACGCCGCTGCGCATGCTCTCGGCAGGACAGAAGAAACGCGCGGCGCTCGCGCGCCTGGCGCTGCTGCCCGGCGAGCTGTGGCTGCTGGACGAACCCTACGCGAACCTGGATCGCCGCGGCATCGAGATGGTCAACGCGCTGGTCGCTTCGCATTGCGCGCGCGGCGGGGCGGCGCTGCTGACCAGCCACGGTGCGGTGCGCTTCGCCGATCCGAATGCGCGGCACGTGCGGCTGGAACTTTCGAGCTAGGTAGGGCGGGCATCGCCCGCCGCACGAATAATCGGCGGACGGTGTCCGCCCTACGCAATACGCCTTCCGCGAATAAACGCAAATGGACGCAAATAAAGAAAGCACCTCCGCCTGGGTTCTATTCGCGTTCATTCGCGTGCATTTGCGGACCGCTTCTTTTTGATATGGCCACGATCGTACAAACTCAGCCAATGACGATCCGCACGCCCGGCACATTCGCGGCGATCCGTGCGATGCTGCGGCGCGAATTGCTGCTGGCCTGGCGGCGTCGCGCGGACGCGCTGTTCCCGGTGCTGTACGCGCTGATCGTGGTCAGCCTGTTCCCGTTCGCGCTGGGGCCGGACGATGCGCTGCTCACGCGCATCAGCGGCGGCGTGCTGCTGGTGACGGTGCTGCTGGCGATGCTGCCGAGCCTCGAATCGCTGTTCCGCGGCGACCTGGAAGACGGCTCGCTGGAACAGATGCTGCTGGCTCCGCAACCGCTGCCGTTGCTGGTCCTGGTCCGCGTGCTGGCGCACTGGGCCACCACGACCTTTCCGCTGATCATCGTGATGCCGCTGCTCGCCGTGCTGCTGCACCTTCCCGTGCCGGTGCTGCCGGTGCTGATCGTCGCGTTGCTGCTGGCGACGCCGCTGCTCGCGCTGCTGGGCGCGATCCTGTCGGCCTTGACGGCCGGCACGCGCCGCTCGGCTATACTGTTGGCCTTGATGCTGCTGCCGTTGGCCGTGCCCGTGGTGATCTTCGCGGCGGGCGCCGTGGCGGCGGCGCAATCCGGCGTGCCGTACCTCGCCCCGTTGTTGTGGCTGGCCGCGGCCCTGGTCCTGGCGCTGGTGCTGGCGCCCTTCGCATGCGCGGCAGCCCTGCGCATCGCGGTCGAGACATGAAACTGATTCCTCTCTGGTTGCACAAGCTCTCCTCGCCACCGGTGTTCTACCGTTTCGCCGGTGCGTTGCGGCCGTGGTTCCTGTGGAGCGCGCTGATCCTTGCCGCGGTCGGCCTGTATGGCGGGCTGGTGCTGGCGCCTGCGGATTACCAGCAGGGCGACGCCTACCGCATCATCTTCATCCACGTGCCGTGCGCGTGGATGAGCCTGTTCATCTACGTATCGATGGCGGTTGCCGGGCTGATCGCGATGGTGTGGCGGATCAAGCTGGCCGAAGTGATCGCGATGGAGTGCGCGCCGATCGGCGCGGCATTCACGCTGGTCACGCTGGTCACCGGTTCGCTGTGGGGCAAGCCGATGTGGGGCACGTGGTGGACGTGGGATGCGCGGCTGACGTCCGAACTGGTGCTGCTGTTCCTGTACCTCGGCGTGATCGGCCTGTTCAGCGCGATCGAGGATCGCCGCCGCGCCGCGCGCGCGGCTTCGCTGCTGGCGCTGGTGGGCGTCGTGAACCTGCCGATCATCCATTACTCGGTGGTGTGGTGGAACACGCTGCACCAGGGCCAGACGGTCAACCTGCTGGGCAAGTCCAAGATCGCGCCGGACATGCTCTGGCCGTTGCTGCTGATGGCGCTGGCCACGCATCTTTATTTCTTCGCCAGCCTGCTGAACCGCGCGCGGGTGGGCCTGCTCGCGGTGGAAGGCGGCAAGGACTGGGCGCGCGCGCTCATCGCGGGGAAAGCCGATGCATGAGTTCTTCGCCATGGGCGGATACGCCATTTACGTGTGGCCCGCGTACGCGGTGTTCTTCGTCGTGCTCGCCTGGGACTGGATCGCGCCGCTGTTGCGCCGTCGCCAGTTGTTGAACGAATTGCGCGGGCGCGTCGCGCGCGAGCAACTCCGGCGGCAGCGTGCGGCACAAACGCCTGCGCAGCGCGAGGGCGCATCGGCATGAACCCGGTCCGCAAACGCCGCCTGATCGTGATCTCGCTGATCGTGCTGGCGGTCGGCTGTGCCGCGGCGCTGACCGTGTTCGCGTTGCAGCAGAACATGACCTATTTGTATTCGCCTTCCGAAGTGGAAGCGGGCAAGGCGCCGGTGAGCGCCGCGTTCCGGCTGGGCGGCATCGTCAAGGAAGGCAGCGTGCACCGCGTGCCCGGCACGCTCACCACCGACTTCGTGATCACCGACCGCTTCGACGACATGCGCGTGCAATACACCGGCATCCTTCCCGACCTGTTTCGCGAGGGCCAGAGCGTGGTCACAACCGGGCACATGAGCGGTGGCGGGTTCACCGCGACGCAGGTGCTCGCCAAGCACGACGAGACCTACATGCCGAAGGAAGTGGCCGACGCGATCGCCAAGGCCAAGGCGGCGCATAGAACCGGGACCGGGGACCGGGAACCGGGGACCGGAGTGGCGACAAGCGATTCGCACACCGGCGGTGGAGCGGAGAAATGAAGATGAGTGGTGTTGAACAACAGCCGTATGCACGGCGCCTCAACGAAGACCGGTCCCTGGTCCCTGGTCCCTGGTCCCCCGCAACATGATCCCCGAACTCGGCCAACTCGCGCTGATCCTCGCGCTGATCCTCTCGGGCCTGCAATGCGTGCTGCCGATCATCGGTGCCTGGCGCGACGCTAAGCCTCTGATGGCGACCGCGCGTTCGCTGGTCGTCGGCCAATTCGTGTTCGTGGCAATGGCGTTCGCGATCCTGACCTACGCCTTCCTGGTGCAGGATTTCTCGGTTGCCTACGTCGCGCAGAACAGCAACCTCGAATTGCCGTGGTGGTATCGCTTCTCGGCGGTGTGGGGCGCGCACGAAGGCTCGCTGCTGCTGTGGGTGCTGATCCTCGACGTGTGGACGCTGGCGGTCGCTGCGTTCGGCGGCAAGCTGCCGGAGAAGTTCTACGCGCGCGTGCTGGGCGTGCTCGGCTTCGTCGCGTTCGGCTTCCTGCTGTTCTCGCTGACGACCTCTGATCCGTTCGCGCGATTGATTCCAGCGCCGATGGATGGCGTGGACCTCAATCCGGTGTTGCAGGATCCCGGACTGATCATGCATCCGCCGGTGCTGTACATGGGCTACGTCGGTTTCAGCGTGGCCTTCGCGTTCGCGATCGCCGCGCTGCTCGGCGGTGAACTGCAATCGTCATGGGTGCGCTGGTCGCGGCCGTGGACGAACGTCGCCTGGGGTTTCCTTTCGGCCGGCATCGTCGCCGGAAGCTGGTGGGCCTATTCGGAACTGGGCTGGGGCGGCTGGTGGTTCTGGGATCCGGTCGAGAACGCGAGCTTCATGCCGTGGCTGGTCGGCGCCGCACTGGTGCATGCACAAGCGGTCACCGACAAGCGTGGCGGGCTGCGCGCATGGACCTTGCTACTTGCGATCTTCGCGTTCTCGCTGTCGCTGCTTGGCACCTTCCTGGTGCGCTCGGGCGTGTTGACCAGCGTGCATTCGTTCGCCGCCGATCCGAAACGCGGCGTGTTCATCCTCGGCTTCCTCGCAGTCGTGGTCGGCGGCTCGCTGTTGCTGTACGCGCTGCGCGCGCCGAAGGTTGCAGGCGGCAAGCCGTTCGCACTCGCCTCGCGCGAAACGCTGATCCTGGTCGGCAACCTGATGCTCACGGTAGCCGCGGCGACGGTATTGCTCGGCACGCTCTATCCGCTGGTCGGTGAAGCATTCAACCTCGGCCGCATCTCGGTCGGCGCGCCCTACTTCGGTTTCCTGTTCATGCTGCTGATGACGCCGTTGGTACTGGCGCTGCCGTTCGCGCCGTTGTCGCGCTGGGGCAAGGCCGATACCGCGATCTGGAAACGCGCGCTGGCGCGGATCGTTGGACTTTCGGTGCTGGCCGGCATCATCGGCTGGGTGCTGGGCGCGCGCGGCTTCATGCCGCTGCTCGGCGTGACCGCGTCCACCTACGTGATCGCGGGCACCGCGTTCTACGCAATCAAGCGCTGGCGCGAAGCGCCGGCAGGCAAGCGCTATCCGCTGGAAATGGCGGGCATGCTGTTCGCGCATGTCGGCGTGGGCGTGTTCATCGCCGGCGCGATCCTGACGCGCAGCTTGAGTATCGAGCAGGACGTCGCGCTCTCGCCGGGCGAAACCGCGCACGTCGGCGCGTATGATTTCCAGTTCAAGGGCGTGGCCGAAACGCAGGGTCCCAACTGGCTGGCGCAACAGGGCACGGTGGACGTATCGAAGGACGGCAACCTCGTCGTCACCTTGCATCCGCAGAAGCGCACCTATCCGCGCGGGCAGGTGCAGACCGAAGCCTCGATCCATCCGGGCGTGTTCCGCGACCTGTACGTCTCGCTGGGCGACCCGATCGGCAATGGTGGCTGGGCGCTGCGCGTCTATGACAAGCCGTTCGTGCGCTGGATCTGGGCCGGCGGCCTGCTGATGATGGTCGGCGGCTTCTGCGCCGCGGCCGACAAGCGCTTCCGCCTGCGTCGCGAAGCCGAGCAACCGCAACTTGAAACGGTACCGGCGCTGCCCGTGCTGCCCGCGGAACAGAACGCATGAACGCGCGGCTGATCCCCTTCGCGGTGTTCGCGCTGCTGGTGGCGTTGTTCGGCGTCGGCATTGTCTGGAACCAGCACCACGATGCGCGCTACGTGCCCTCGCCGCTGATCGGCAAGGCCGCTCCCGCTTTCAACCTGCCGCGACTTGAAGATCCCGCGCAGCACGTGCGCAAGGCCGACCTGCTCGGCAAGCCGTACCTCATCAACGTGTTCGCGAGCTGGTGCTTCGCCTGCGGCGAGGAGCACCCGGTGCTGATGGAATATTCGAAGAAGCTCGGCGTGCCGCTGATCGGCTACGACTACAAGGACCAGGCCGCGGACGCGAAGGCCTGGCTGGACGAGCATGGCAACCCGTACCACGAGGTGCTGGCCGATGTCAGCGGTGCGACCGCGATCGACTTCGGCGTGTACGGCGCGCCGGAAACCTTCCTCGTTGATGGCCAGGGCATCATCCGCTACAAGCACATCGGCCCGCTGACGCCCGACGTGATCGCGCAGGAACTGGATCCGGCGATCAAGGCCGCGCAGGGTGCGGCGCGATGAGGAACCGGATGAGAACCGCTTTGAACCCCTCTCCCCTCGGGAGAGGGGCAGGGGTGAGGGTGCGGGACCGTGCGGAATGTTTCGCCACACCCAAACCCTTACCCGCCCCTTCGGGGCACCCTCTCCCGAAGGGAGAGGGGAAGAGCGTTGGCCGCGCTTGTATGCGATGGTTTGCTGTGGCGATCTTGATGTTCTGCGTGATCGCGCCCGCCTTCGCGATCGATCCGCTGCCGTTCAAGGATGCCGCGCAGCGCCAACGCTTCCAGCACCTCACCTCGCAACTGCGCTGCATGGTCTGCCAGAACGAGAGCCTGGACGCATCGAATGCGGACCTTGCCAAGGACCTGCGCCACCAGATCTTCGACATGATGCAGGCCGGCAAGTCCGACGCGCAGATCAAGCAGTACCTGGTGGCGCGCTATTCGGACTTCGTGCTGTACGACCCGCCGCTGAAGACTTCCACCTTGCTGCTGTGGTTCGGACCGGCGGCGCTGGTACTGGCCGGTGGTATCGTCGTGATCGTGCTGCTGCGCCGGCGCGCGAAGCCGGCCACGCAAATCGCGGCGACCGCGGAAACAGGGGACGACTGGTGAATATCTGGTTCTTCGTGATCGCGGCGCTGATGCTGGCCGCGGCGCTGCTCTGCGTGCTGCTGCCGCTGGTGCGCGTCGGCCGTCGCAACGGCCGCACGCGCGCGCCGTTCGTCCTGTCGCTGCTGATCGCCCTGCTGCTGCCGCCTGTTGCGCTCGGCCTGTACGCATGGGTCGGCACGCCGAGCGCCTTGAACGCACCGGTGGCCGATACCGGCAAGATGGATTTCGCGCAGGCGACCGCCGAACTGCGCGCCAAGCTGCAACATTCGCCCAACCATCCGGAGGGCTGGCTGCTGCTTGGCCAGGCCTACACGGCGATGAACCGCCCGGCGGACGCGCGCGACGCATACGGCTACGCGCTGAAGCTGAAGCCGGATGATCCGGACATCATGGTTGCATTCGCGGAAGCCGATGCACAGGCGAGCACCGATCACCGCATCGAAGGTCAGTCACGCAAGCTGCTGGAGCGTGCGGTCGCGCTCGCGCCCGACCACCAGCGTGGCCTGTGGCTGCTCGGCATCAGCGATTACCAGCTCAACCACTTCGACGATGCGATCGCACACTGGAAACATCTGCTGAGCCTGCTGCAACCCGGCTCCAGCATCGCCGCCGCGGTGAACGGGCAGATCGCGATGGCGCAGGCGCGCGCGCAAGGCAAGACGCAGGCGCAAGCCGAGGCGATCGCACAAGCTGTGGCAGCGAAGACTGCGCCGGCTGGCGCAACGGACGTCAATGCCGAAACCGGTGCGAAGGATACGGCAGCAGGCACAGCCGCTTCTGTCGCGCTGCAAGTGCAGGTGAAGCTCGATCCGAAACTGGCGGGCAAGGTTTCACCCGGTGACACGCTGTTCGTTTATGCACGCGCGATCAATGGGCCGCCGATGCCGCTGGCGGTGGCGCGCCTGAAGGCCTCGTCACTGCCGGCGAGCGTCACGCTGACCGATGCGATGGCGATGACGCCACAGTTGAAGCTGTCGGCCTTCCCGCGCGTGCAGGTCTCCGCGCGCATCAGCAAGTCGGGCGATGCGATCCCGCAGTCCGGCGACCTGGAAGCGCAGCCGGTGCAGATCGCGACGGATTCGAAGCAGCCGGTGGTGATGACGATCGATCATGTGCATTAGAACCCTGCTCTGCGCTCGTCATCCCGGCCATGGATTGGCCGGAATCCAGTTCCATGGATGGAGAACAAAGACACTGGATCCCGGCTTTCGCCGGGATGACGCATCGACGAAGCCGCTCGCAGGGAGCGCTCGCGGACCGATGCGTCACTTGGCCCGCGGCCACGCAGCCTTTAAAGTTCGCGGTTCATCGTCAAATCCACAGCGATCCCGATGGCCGACGCCCGCCAGTACTTCGACCTCCCCTCGCCGTTCCGCATGAAGCGCGGCGGCGCGCTCACCGGTGCGCGCCTGTCTTACGAAACCTGGGGCACGTTGAACGGCGCACGCGACAATGCGGTGCTGATCCTCACCGGCTTGTCACCGAGCGCGCACGCTGCGCGCAACGCCATCGACGACACGCCCGGCTGGTGGGAGGACATCGTCGGCCCCGGCAAGGGATTGGATACGAACCGCTGGTTCGTGATCTGCGTGAATTCGCTGGGCAGCTGCAAGGGCTCGACCGGGCCGGCTTCGATCAATCCTGCAACCGGCGACGTGTACCGGCTGGATTTCCCGGAACTCACGCTCGAAGACATCGGCAACGCGGCATTCGAGCTTGCGAGCGGACTCGGCATCGAACGCCTCGCCGCGCTGGTCGGCTGCTCGATGGGCGGCATGGCTTCACTCGGGTATCTGATCCATCACCCAGGCGCCGCGCGCGCGCACGTCAGCGTCTCCACTGCGCCGCAGGCGCGGCCGTTCGCGATCGCAATCCGCTCGCTGCAGCGCGAAGCGATCCGCCTCGATCGCAACTGGAATGACGGCAACTACGACGCGGAGCATTACCCCGAAATCGGGATCAGCCTGGCGCGCAAACTGGGCGTGATCACCTATCGCTCCGCGATCGAATGGAGCGGCCGCTTCGGCCGCATCCGGCTGGAGCCGGACAAGCGCGAGGACGAACCCTTCGGCGCCGAATTCCAGGTCGAGTCGTATCTCAACGCGCACGCGAAGCGTTTCGTGCACGCGTTCGATCCGAATTGCTACCTGTATCTGTCGCGCGCGTCCGACTGGTTCGATATTGCCGAGTACGCAGGGCCCGATGCCGGAAGCGAACCAGGCGCGGCGGTGCGCAAGGCGCTGTCGCGCATCAAACTGCAACGTGCACTGGTGATCGGCGTGGAAACCGACATCCTGTTCCCGCTGGAGCAGCAGGAAGAAATCTCCGAAGGCCTGCGCGCCGGCGGGGCAAGCGTGGACTTCGTCGGGCTGGATTCGCCGCAAGGACACGATGCATTCCTGGTGGACACGGAAAGGTTCGGCGCGACGATCGGCGCGTTCATGGAAACCCTGTAGCCCGGCTGGAGCGAGGGGGAATCCGGCGCCGGTCACGTGGGGCGGACATCGTCCGCCATCACGGCGGGCAATACCCGCCCTTCGCGCTGCTACAATCGCAAATGCCCGAACGTCATCAGCACATTCCATGCTCGCCGTTGATTTCCCCGGCCGCCGCAAACTGATCGAATCGCTGGATTCTGCGGTGGCGAAGCCCGACACAGCGCAGGTCACGCGCGCGCTGCGCGATGCGCTGTGCCGGATGGTCCGCAGCCCCGAGGTCGTGCTGCCCGATTGCGTGTTCGAGCCGTGCGCGGACCACTACGCGCGCCGCGAGCTGTACCGCAGCGACGAGCATGGCTACTGCGTGGTGGCGATGACCTGGAGCCCGGGCCAGGGCACGCCGATCCATGATCATCACGGCATGTGGTGCGTGGAAGGCGTGTGGCACGGCGAGCTGGAAGTGGTGCAGTACGAATTGCTGGAGCACGACGAGCGCCGCTACCGTTTCCGGCCCGCGGGCGCGATCCAGGCCGGCCCCGGCTCCGCCGGCAGCCTGATCCCGCCGCACGAGTACCACACCATCCGCAATCCCAGCGACGAGTCGGTGACGGTCAGCCTGCACATCTACCAGGACCGCATGACCTGCTGTTCGGTGTTCGAACCGGCGGGCGAAGAGTGGTACACGCGCGGCGAGCGGACGTTGCCGCAGGACAATACGGTTGGTGCGCATCCCTGCGCCTAGAAGCGGGCGTTCCTGCCCGCACTTTTCATCAACAGCCGCTTCGCAAACGCTCTTGGAATCCTGGCCGCGCTCCCGCATACTTCGCGGCTCGCTGCCGAAGTGGCGGAATTGGTAGACGCAGTGGACTCAAAATCCACCGCCCTTAAAAGCGTGTGGGTTCGAGTCCCACCTTCGGCACCACGACTGTTCCGGACGTTCACTCCATACCGCCCTTGAACGTGCGGGTTCGAGTCCCTCCCCCGGCACCAGCCTTTGCGACGTCTGAACTCGCAGGCGAGTCGGGAGACGCCGCCCCTTTGGACGTGGGCCCAGATCCCACTTTTGGTGCCACGAACTTTCGCCCGGCTCGAGCCGGGCGAAGTCATTTCCGAGAGCCAGTTGTGTTGGCTACTGTCCGCTTGTGGGGGGCTGCTCCGCGCATGCCACGAATTCGGCACGCGACAGCTTGTGGTCTCCATTCTTGTCGCAGCCCGCGAATCGCTGTCCGCTGTCGCCGTTCTTCGTGAACTCCGGCATGTCCACGTAACCATCGTGGTTGGTATCCAGGTGGTCGAACATCCGGTCGGCCTCGGCGGGACTCATGCCGAACGCCAGCCCATGCCCCGAGTTCACCATGCCACTCCCGGGCTTGCTGGCCGACTGGGTCGCGGGCTTGGTCTGGGGCTGTCCGGTCTGCGCAGAAGCGCACGCCGCGAACGCCGTCAGCGCGATGCCGCAGAAAATCGTCGTGATATGTCGCATGACTGCTCCTTGTCTGGATGGACACTCTCGAGCAAGGCAGGCTTCATGCCAGAGCTGGACGCACGGCAAGGCCGCGTTCGCCCATGATCGCGGCCACGGCACGCGAAAAAATTTCGCAAGGCGTTGACGCTTTACGCAACTTACAAATCGCGCACGACGCGGAATCCCACCCTGCCGCTGCGCGCGGTCACCGGCGCGGCCTGGCGGAAGGCGGAACGATCCTGCTCCGGCGCGCTGCCCCAGGAACCGCCGCGGATCACGCGCTCGTCGCAGCCGGGGTTCACCCACGCGCTGCCGTCGTGCGGTGCGCGGATGTAGTTGTCGTGCCAGCAGTCCGCCACCCATTCGGAGACGTTGCCGTCGATGTCGTAGATGCCGAACGGATTCGCGGCGAAACTCATCACCGGCGCCGGCCCCCAGTAGCCGTCGTCGTAGTCGCGGAACGCGTTCGACCAGCTGCGATGCGAAGGCGAGCGATCCCCGCTGCCGGTGAGGTTCTCGACCGGCGTGCTCGGCGTGCCGCTGCCCCACCAGTAGGGCGTCGTGGTGCCGCCGCGCTCGGCATATTCGAATTCGGCCTCGCTGGGCAGGCGGTATTTCTTGCCGGTGCGTTGCGCCAGCCACTGGGCGTAGGCATGCGCGTCGTTCCACGAAACGTTGACCACCGGGTCGTTGTCGTGCGCGCGCTTGCCGGCGTAGTCGTCCTGCCAGTCGGCGTTGGCGACCATCTGCATGCGACCGGTGGTTTCGTCGTACACGGAAGCGCCGCCCAGCTTGTCGGAATCGGGCACGTAACCGGATGCGCGCACGAACTCGCGGAACTGCGCGACCGTGATTTCGGTGCGCCCGATCGCGAAACCCTTCGCGATATCGACTTCGTGCTGCGGCTGTTCGGCGCTGGCGTGCCCGCGCTCGCTGAGCGGCGACCCCATCTCGAACTTGCCCAGCGGCACCACCACCATCGCCGGACCCGTGCCGACGATGTCGAGATAACGATCCGAGATCACCTGGCCCGGCCGATAGCTCGAGTAGGTGCGCGCATCGCTGATCCGCTGCAGGAGGGCTTGCACGTCGGCGTTGTCGTCGAGCTTCTGTGCCTGCTCCGCCAAGGTTTGCGCGAGCGCCAGGTTGCCCGCGTCCAGCGCCGAGTGTGCCTGCGCCAGGACGCTGGCTGCGCGCTGGCCACGCATCGCGAGGATGCGCGCGCGCGTGTCGGCCAGCGCGGCGGAAGACGGCAGGATGGCCGCGGCATCTTCCAGCGCCGCGTCGGCTTTGACATCGTCGTTCTGCGCCGCCGCGGTGAGCGCGCGATCCAGCGCGGCGCGCTGCACCTGCTCCAGGCCCTGCCGCGCCACCGCGTTCTCCGGATCCAGCGTCAGTACCTTTCGATACAGCGCCAGCGCGTTGTCTTCGCCGGTGCCTTCCATGCGGCCCTGCTGCATGTACGCGGCGGCCTGCTCGACCAGCGGCCGCACCTTGTCGGCGGCATTGATGCGAAGCGCCAGGCTCTGCGCGTCGTCGGTCGCGCCGGGCAGGCGCTTCAATGCGGCGAGATCGTCGCGCGCGGCATCGAGGTCGTTGGCCGCCAGCGACTGCAGGGTGTCGGCAACCAGCCGCGCGTGCACGTTGGAAAGCGCGGCACGCACGTGCGCATCGCCGGGATCGATCGCCATCGCCTGCAATACCAGCGTGACGGCGCTGTCTTCGCCCGGCCCGTTGAGGTTGCCCACTGCCGCGGCCTTGTCGGCCTGCGCCAGCAATGCGGTGATCGCTGCGTTGCCGCCGCCTTTCGTCACGAAGGTGCTGCCGCGCGCGCGCTGCGCGATCACCGCCGAAGGCGCGAGCGAAATCGGCGGCCCGGCCTCCAGCTCGGATTCGGCAGGGACCAGCACGCGATGGGTGGGCCCCTGCGCCGCGACGCTGGTTTGCGAGGTCGTCGCAGTGCGGGTGGCGCTTTCCGGCACGTTCAGCGCCTGCGGAAAAAAACGGTACACCAGCGCAAACAGCAGCAGGGCCACGCCGATCGCGCCGCCGATCGCATGCTGGCGAGTAAAGGTTTGCGGGGCGGGCATGTAGGGTATTCGGGATTGCTGCTATCGTGATCTGTCCACCATAGCAAAGCCGCGGCGTTCGGCAAGCGCCGCAGCGTCCCGACGCAGGAGTTTATGGCACCTCATCACGCAACCCGCGGAATCCGCGCATGAGCGCCACATGGATCGCCGCCGGCCAGCTCTTCGAAGAATGGCTGGGCGGCATCGCCGAAGGCGGCACGATCGGGCTCGATACCGAGTTCATGCGCCGCGACACCTTTTACGCGAAGCTCGCCTTGATCCAGGTCGCCGCGGACGGTCGTTGCGCACTGGTGGACCCGCTGGCATTCGATTGCACGGCGGGTGTACGCCGGCTCATCGAAGGGCGGCTATGCGTGATGCACAGTGCAAGCGAAGACGTGGACGCGCTCGCGCCGCTCCTCGGCGAAACATCCCTGAACCTGTTCGACACCCAGATCGCCGCGGCGATGTGCGGCCTGGGTTTCGGACTGAGCTACCAGCGGCTCGTCGAACTGCTGCTGGAAACGCATATTCCGAAAGACGAGACGCGCTCGGACTGGTTGCGCCGTCCGTTGAGTGCCGCGCAGCTGGACTATGCCGAGCAGGACGTCGCGCACCTGCACGAGTTGAATGCGCTGCTCGATGCACAACTGCGCCAGCGCGGGCGGCTGGAATGGCATGCGCAGGACTGCATCCGCCTCGCTGCGCGCGCGCATCGCACGGACGCCGATCCGCAACCGCAGCGTGCGTTCCGCAGCGCCTCCGGCTGGGCACGCGCGAAACAGGCACTGCTGCGGCGGGTCCTCATCTGGCGCGAACGTGCCGCGCGCACGCTCGACAAGCCGCGCTCCTGGCTGCTCGACGACGCGGCCATGCTGTCGCTGGCACAGCAGCCTCCGGCATCGCCGAACGAATTGTTCGAACGCACCCGCGGATTGCGCGCGCTGCGCTCGGCGCCGCGCGCGGAACTGTTCGAATTGCTTCGCGAACCGGTGAGCGATGCCGAGCTGGCCGAAACCTCGCCGGTTCCGCCAGCGCCTTCGGGCGCGTCCAAGGCCGCCGTGACCGCGATGAAGCTGGCGGCCGATGCGATCGCGCTGGAACTGGATCTGCCGGCCGGCCTGCTCTGCCCACGCCGCGCGCTGGAGGAATACGCGGTCACGCGCACGTGGCCGGAAGCGCTGGCGGGCTGGCGACGCGAAGTGCTGGAGCCGGCGTTGGCGGCGAAGCTGCCGGGGTGAACGGAACGCTTGGCGTGCGCGTCCGCTCCCGCTACCATATGCGGTTCGCGCCGCCGGCATTCGCCGATCCGGACGCACATCGTGGGGCGGTAGCTCAGCTGGGAGAGCGTCGCGTTCGCAATGCGAAGGTCGGGAGTTCGATCCTCCTCCGCTCCACCAAATCAAGCACCCAGGAACGGCTCGACCTCAAAAAGTCGGGCCGTTTTCGTATCCGCCTGGCCCGGTTCTGTCCCCGGCCGCGAATGCACGGCGCGCGTGCGCGGTATCATCGCTCGCCCCCGGAGCGTTCCGCGGAGAGCAGCCCGAACTTCGGTGGCATGACAACCGTTGCTGCATGCCGGCCGCTTTCTTACCGGCGCTCGAGTGGACGCATTGAATGCAGGACAGCCGTGACATCCATGCGTGATCGCACGATGACACCAATGCAATCCGGCACAGGCGGCCTGCCCCTGCAAGCGTTCGACCTGTTTGCGACGCGCATCTGGCAAGCGCAACTGCCGGGCTTGCGTGCCCGCCTGGACGAGTGGATCGCAGCGGTCTTGCAGATGCGCGCGGCCAGCCCGAAGCCTGCCGGGCGCACCAACCGGCAGGGCTGGAACAGCGAAGACATGGAGGTGCTGGAAAAGCCGCTGTTCGCGCCGTTGCGCGACGCCGTGCGCGCGGGATGCTCCAGGGCCCTGCGGGAAATGGGCGTTCCGGACCTTCCCTTCGACCTGCAATCGTGGGTGAACCTGCACGATCGCGGCGGCTTCAATTTCCTGCACGTGCACGAAGGTTCCCTGCTGTCGGGTTCGTTCTACCTGCAGGTGCCGCCGGGCTCCGGCAAGTTCGTGTTCCGCGATCCGCGCCCAGGCGTGGTGCACGGTTACGTGAAAGGCGCGGTGCCGAACGGCTACAGCGATATCCGCCTGACGCCCGAAGCCGGCCTGCTGGTGTTGTTCCCGTGCTGGATGGAGCATTTCGTCGAACCGCACGAAAGCGACCAGCCGCGCATCACCATCGCCTTCAACGCCATTCCACCCGTGCCGGGTACGACATGATGAGGATCGCGGGCCTGCCGATCATGATGCTCACCCTGGCCGCGCCCGCATTCGCTTCAGCGCAGGTCGTCCGTTCTGCCATCGATCGAGTGCAGCCGACGGCCGCCGTCCGAAGCGAGGACTTCAAGCTCGACAGCCGGCTGATGGCGCGGCCGATGCCTTATCGCGTGATGCTGCCGCCGAACTACACGACCGAAAGCCGGCGGCGCTTTCCCGTCATCTATCTGTTGCACGGATTCAGCGGTCACTTCGGCGACTGGTCCAATTACACGCAACTCGCGCAATACCTGCATGCCTACGATTTCATCGTGGTGATGCCCGAAGGCGGCAACGGCTGGTACACCGACAGCGCATCGCAACCGCACGACAGGTACGGGTCATACATCATCCGCGAGCTCATTCCCGAAGTGGATGCGAAGTTCCGGACGCTCGCGGACCGGAACCATCGCATCATCGCGGGCCTGTCGATGGGCGGCTACGGCGCCCTGAAATTCGGACTCGAATACCCGCAACTGTTCGTGCTGGTCGGCTCGTTCAGCGGGGCGCTGGGTGCGCCGGACTGGACTCCGGCGGCGCTGCAAAGCCTCGGCTTCGAAGGCGAGATATCAAAAACGTTGCGCGGTGTTTATGGCTCATCCGACAGCGACACCCGTCGCGCGAACGACATCTTCCGGATCACCGAAAAGCTGGCGCCGGGAAGCATCCAGTCCCTGCCCTTCATTTATCAGTCCTGCGGAACTTCCGATCCATTGCTCGAAGACAATCATCATTTCATGGAGCTTCTGGACGAAAAGAAAATCCCGCACGAATACGTCGAAAGCCCGGGCATCCACGACTGGGTTTTCTGGAACGAACAGATTCGCGAATTCCTGAAATTGAGCAACGAAATGGTGAACGGGGTGCCTCCGGACAAGCCCGCGGAAAACAAACGCGCAAAAACGCAATGAACCCCGGGCTTGCCGCCGTGTCGATGTTTTGTCACGCCGCGGCACCGATGAATACGTATGCAGACCCGTGCCGGCGGCTCCAGCGGTGGCATTGATCGAACGCCACGGCCACACTTGGCATGGAACGCAAGGAGTGATCCCGCGCACCCGCAGCGAGTGATGTGCACATGTCATTGCATCCCGTCATTGCCGAAGTCACCACCCGCATCGCCGAACGCAGCCGCGCCACGCGCAGCGCCTACCTCGCACGAATCGACGCCGCGCGCGGCGAGGGCCCGCATCGGCGGCGGCTCTCCTGCGGAAACCTCGCGCACGGCTTCGCCGCCTGCGGTGCCCACGACAAGGCCGCGTTGCGCACGGGCGCCGCGCCCAACCTGGGCATCGTCACGGCGTACAACGACATGCTTTCGGCACACCAGCCGTACGAGCGCTATCCCGAACTGATTCGCCGCGTGGCGCGCGAGGCCGGCGTCACCGCGCAGGTGGCCGGCGGCGTGCCGGCGATGTGCGACGGCGTGACCCAGGGCCGTGCCGGCATGGAACTGTCGCTGTTCTCGCGCGACGTGATCGCGATGGCCACCGCCGTGGCGCTGTCGCACGACATGTTCGATGGCGCGCTGTACCTGGGCATCTGCGACAAAATCGTGCCGGGCCTGCTGATCGGCGCGCTCAGCTTCGGCCACCTGCCGGGCGCGTTCGTGCCGTCCGGGCCGATGCCCAGCGGCATTCCCAACGAGCAGAAGTCGAAAGTGCGCCAGGCCTTCGCCGAGGGCAAGGCCACGCGTGCCGAGCTGCTGGAAGCCGAAGCGGCGTCGTACCACAGCCCCGGTACCTGCACCTTCTACGGCACGGCCAACTCCAACCAGATGCTGATGGAGATCATGGGCCTGCAACTGCCGGGCTCGAGCTTCGTGGCGCCCGACACGCCGCTGCGCGACGCGCTCACCCGCGCCGCAGTGCAGGCGGTCACCGTGCACGCGGCGCCTGCCACGCGCCTGCCGCTGGGCCACATCGTCGACGAGCGGGCGATCGTCAACGGCGTGGTCGGCCTGCACGCCACCGGCGGCTCGACCAACCACCTGATGCACTTGGTGGCGAT
>DASSEW010000034.1:0-29288 GCA_035695065.1 Rhodanobacteraceae bacterium
CCGCAGCTCGAAGGCACGGTGATCGGACCGCAGTTGCCGGAGGAAGCGCCGAGCATCAAGGCGATCAGCTCGCGCCGGGGCATCACGCTGGTCTCGATGGAAACGGTCGGCATGTGGCAGCAGGTCGGTTTCCTCGCCGACGTGTTCGCGCTGTTCAAGCAGCACGGACTTTCCGTGGACCTGATCGGTTCGGCGGAAACCAACGTCACCGTGTCGCTCGATCCCACCGAGAACCTGCTGGATTCGGATGCCGTCGCGGCGCTCGCGGCGGACCTCCAAAAGATCTGCCGGGTGAAAGTGATCGCGCCGTGCGCGGCGGTGACGCTGGTCGGGCGCGGCATGCGTTCGATGCTGCACCGGCTCTCCCCGGTACTGGCGGAGTTCGGCCGCGATCGCGTGCACCTGATCTCGCAGTCTTCCAACAATTTGAACCTCACCTTCGTTACCGACGAGGCGATGCTGGACGGCTTGCTGCCGCGCCTGCACGAACTGCTGATCCGCGCCGGCGCGCTGCGCACCGATGATGCCGCGCTGTTCGGCCCGAGCTGGCAGGCGTTGTACGGAGCGAATCCGGTCGCGGTGCGGGAGCCGTGGTGGCGCGAGCAACGCGAGAAACTCCAGGGACTCGCAGGCCAACTCTCCTCTCCCATCGGGAGTGGGGTTGGGGGTGAGGGTTCGATAGAAACGAAACCTTTCAATATCTCCGAACCCTCACCCGCCCTTCGGGCACCCTCTCCCGGAGGGAGAGGGGAAAAGCTCGCGACCCCCCGCTACGTCTACCACCTGCCGACCATCCGCGAACGCGCGCGCGCCTTGCGCGGGCTGTCTTCCGTTGATCGCGTTTATTACGCGATGAAGGCCAATGCGCATCCGGCTATCCTGCGAACGATCGCCGAGGAGGGCATCGGCTTTGAATGCGTGTCGCCCGGCGAACTCGCCGCAGCGGATGCCACCCGCGAGGCCGGCGCTCTTCCGCGCCTGTTCACGCCCAACTTTGCGCCGCGCGCTGACTACGCGTTCGCGCACCAGCACGGCGTGCCGACGACGCTGGATGCATTGCATCCGCTGCAGCAGTGGCCGGAATTGTTCGCCAATCGCGAGATCATGCTGCGCGTGGATCTCGGCCGTGGGCTGGGGCATCACGACAAGGTGCGCACGGGCGGAGCGGGCAGCAAGTTCGGCCTGCCGCTGGATCAGCTCGACGCATTCATGGCGCTGGCGCAGAAGAACCGCACGCGGATCATCGGCCTGCACGCGCACCTGGGTTCCGGCATCCTCGAAGCGAATCACTGGGCCGAGGTGTACGGCCAGCTTGCCAGTCTCGCGGAAAAGATCGGCAGCGTGGCGTATCTCAATCTTGGTGGCGGACTCGGCGTGCCGTCGCACCCGGGCGAGGCGGAACTCGATCTCGCTGCGCTCGATGCAAGTTTGAGCGAGGTGCGCCAAGCCTATCCGCAATATCGCCTGTGGTTGGAACCCGGCCGCTGGCTGGTGGCCGACGCCGGCGTGCTGCTGGCGCGCGCGACGCAGGTGAAGCGCAAGGGTGCGCTGAATTACCTCGGTTGCGATGCGGGCATGCATGCGCTGATCCGCCCGGCGCTGTACGACGCATGGCACGAGATCGTGAACCTCTCGCGACTCGATGCGGGTGCGACGACGTTGTATCAAGTGGTCGGCCCGATCTGTGAATCCGGTGACGTGCTCGGCGCCGATCGCCGTCTTCCGGAAACTTCGGAAGGCGACGTGCTGCTGATCGCGCGGGCTGGTGCGTATGGCGAATCCATGTCGTCGCGGTACAACTTGCGCGATTTGGCCGATTCGATGGCGATCGAATGAACGCGCTCGCCGATCCGCGCCAGGCGCAGACGTTCCGCTTCGTCCGTTGCGATTACGCCAACGGCGTGGCGGAGTTGGTGTATGCGTTCGACGATGGCCCGGAGCTGGTCGAGCGCGTGCGCTTCCCGGATGCGCCACCGCTGCCGGACGAGCGCAAGCAGGCCTTCAGAGCCGCGCTGCAACTGCTGCATCTGATCGCGGGCGTCAGTTACTACAAGGCGGGCGTGCCGCCGCGCATCGCGGTCGAGAACGGCGCGCTGGATGAAAGCACTGCCGCGCTGATGGATGAGCTGTACCTGCACGGCCTCGCGGAGTTCGCATATCGCAACGGGCTGGAATTGCGCGGGAGGATTGCGTTCCCGTCTGCCGGGACTCGGGACTCGGGACTTGGGACTCGAAACAGCGAACAACCGTCGACTCTTTCGCTGCACCCGCAGGAGCCGAATCGGTTGCCCCATCGCACCCTCGTCCCCATCGGCGGCGGCAAGGATTCCCTGGTCGTGGTCGAGGCGCTGAAAGCCAGCGGTGCGAACGCAACGGCGGTGTGGGTCGGCAATTCGCCGCTGATCGCGGCGGTCGCCGCGCGCACGGGTTTGCCGATGTTGAACATCGCGCGCGAACTGTCGCCGGTGCTGTTCGAGTACAACCGGCTCGGCGCCTGGAACGGGCACATCCCGGTGACCGCGATCAATTCCGCGATCCTCGTGTGCGCGGCGATCCTCTACGGCTTCGATTCAATCGCTTTCGCCAACGAGCGCTCGGCGTCCAGCGCGACGCTGGAATACGAAGGCCGGCAGGTGAACCACCAGTGGAGCAAGGGCTGGGCGTTCGAGCGCCTGTTCGCCGCGCACGTGCATTCGCATGTGGCGGCCGACCTGGATTACTTCTCGCTGCTGCGGCCGTTTTCGGAGCTGGCCGTGACGCGTGCGTTCGCGAGATCCGGCGGCGCGTACTTCGATGCGTTCTCCAGTTGCAATCGCAATTTCCGCATCCTGGGGCCGAAGCCGGCCGACCGCTGGTGCGGGCATTGTCCGAAATGCCATTTCGTGTTCCTCGCGCTGGCGCCGTTCCTGCCCAAGCCGCGATTGCTGAAGATCTTCGGGCGCAACCTGCTGGACGACGAAACGCAGGCAAGCGGCTTTGATGCACTGATCGAGTACCGCGACCACAAACCGTTCGAGTGCGTGGGCGAGGCGAGCGAGGCGCGCGCCGCGTTTGCCTCGCTGGCGCAGCGGCCGGAATGGCGCGAGGATGCGCTCATCGCGCGCTTCCGCGAGGAGATCGCGCTGCAACTGGACGTCGCTTCGCTGCAACTGGAACCGTGGTTGCGGGCATCCGACGAACACGGCGTGCCGGCGCGGTTTCATGGATCGCTCGATGCGATTCGCGGAGCTTGAATCGCGTGATGTGGCGATCTGGGGCTTCGGCCGCGAGGGCCGCGCCGCACTGGCCGCGTTGCGCAAGCGGTTTCCCGAAAAGCCACTGACGCTTTATTGCAAACATGAAGAAGCCGAGGCGGCGCGCGCGCTGAGCGGTGCAAATCTGCGCATGGTCGAGAGCGCGCCCGATGCCGACGCACTGGCCTCGCATGACATCGTGATCAAGTCGCCCGGCATCAGTGCCTACAAGCCGGAACTGCTCACGGCGCAGGCACGCGGCACCGTATTCACCTCCGGTACTGCGCTGTGGTTCGGGGAAAATCCGGAAGCGCGCGTGATCGCGGTGACCGGCACCAAGGGCAAGAGCACGACGACCGCGATGATCGCGCACCTCGCGCGTTCGCTCGGCGTGCGCACGGCGCTGGCCGGCAACATCGGCATGCCGCTGCTGGAACTGGACGGACAACACGCCGAGCTGTGGGCGATCGAGCTGTCGAGCTTCCAGACCGGCGAGGCGGGTCCGCTCGAACTGGGCGTGGTCGTCAGCCTGGAAGAGGAACACCTGGACTGGCACGGCACGCGCGAGCGCTACATTGCCGACAAGCTGAAACTCGCGGATGTCTCGCGCACGTTGCTTGTGAACGCGCAGGTGCCGTTGCTGATACGGCACACCGCTGCGCATCCGCATCGCATCACTTTCAACAACGTCGAAGGCTGGCATGTTGCCGATGGCGCGATCAGGCGCGGCAATACTGCGATCATGGAGACAAGTACGCTGCCCGTACCCGGCGCGCACAATGCGGTGAATGCCTGCGCAGCGCTGGCCGCAATCGAGGCCATCGGCTTCGATGCACACGCCGCGGCATCCGCGTTGCGCGATTTCAAGCCGCTGCCGCATCGCCTGCAGAAGCTCGGAGTTCGCGATGGCGTGGAATGGATCGATGATTCGATTGCCACCACGCCGGCCGCGGCGCTTGCTGCATTGCGAAGCGTGCACGGCCGCGCGGTGACGCTGATCCTCGGCGGCTTCGATCGCGGCCTGGACTGGAGCGGCTTCGCGCGCGAACTCGCAGCCAGTCCGCCGCACGCCCTGATCGCACAGGGTGCCGGCGCCGCGCGCATCATCGAGGCGCTGCGGGCTGCCCAAGTTTCGTGCAGGATCACTCGCTGCGAAGACTTGCCGGAAGCCGTGACGCGCGTGCGCGAGTCGAACGTGCAGGGCGGCGTGGTGCTGCTCTCGCCCGGCGCGCCGAGCTTCGACCAGTTCCGCGATTACGCGCAGCGTGGGCGCGCGTTCGCCGCGCTGGCCGGTTTCGATGCGGCGGCGCTGGGAGAAATCGAAGGGTTGGGAATCATCTGAGGTGGAACGGCCGTCCATGGCCTGGAGTTCCATCGCGCGTCGAGCGAAGCCGACGCGGAGTGTTTCGATCAGCGCTTGGCCGGCGCCGGCTGCTGCAGGGTGTAGCCGGAAACGCGCCAGACCTTGTCGTTGTCGTAGTGGTACGACACCAGCTCGCGGATCGGCGCCTTCTCGTTGCTGAACTTGCTGGCGAACACCACGTTGATGTAGTCGCCGGCCGGCAGCTTGTTTTCGCCCTTGGAGACGCTGTGCGTCACGGCTGCCAGCTTGCGCGATTCCAGCTTGCCGACGTTGTCGCGCTGCCTGGTCACGCCCGAGACGAAATCGTTGCGCGAGATGCTCTGCTTGGCCACGTTCGACGCCTGGTCATAGACGTCGCCGGCCTTGCCCTCGTCGATCAGCTTGGCGATCGATTCGGCATTGGCCGCCATGGTCTGGCGGAACTTCATGATCGCCTGCTGCTGTTCCGGCGTCAGCTTTTGCTGGGCCGGCTGGGCAGCCGTGGCGGCCGGAGCCTTGGCCTGCTGCTGGGCAAACGCAGCCGGGGTGCAGGCCAGCAGCAGCGCGGCCGGCAGGATGAGACGCTTCAACATCTGGATTCTCCCTAGATTGACACGGATTGCGGGATGCGCAACGTATCACGCGCAAGGGATGAATGCAGCCGTGAAATGCTGAACGGGCGGCCGGTTGCGAGGCTTCCCGCAACCGGCCGTCGACACTTGCAGCGGTTCCTACCAGATCTTCACCCGGTCCTTCGGCGCCAGATACAGCTTCTGCCCCGGCTTCACGTCGTAGGCGCCGTACCACGCGTCGATATTGCGCACGGTTTCGGCGCGGAACTGCGCCGGCGCGTGCACGTCCGTGGCGAGCTGCTGGCGCAACGCGGCGTCGCGGGTCTTGGAGCGCCACGCCTGGCCGAAGGACAGGAAGAAGCGCTGGTCGCCGGTCAGCCCGTTCTCGCTCGGCGCGGGCTTTCCGTTCAGCGACAGGTGGTAGGCGCGGTATGCGGCGGTGAGGCCCGACACGTCGGCGATGTCCTCGCCCAGGGTCTGCTCGCCATTCACGTGCAGGCCCGGCAGCGCCTCGTACTGGTCGTATTGCCGGGCGAGTTTTGCCGTCGCCTGCTTGAAGTGCGCGAAGTCGGCCTTGGTCCACCAGTTCACCAGCCGGCCCTGCGCATCGAAATCCGCGCCGGTGTTGTCGAAGCTGTGGCTGATCTCGTGGCCGATGATCGCGCCGATCGCGCCGTAGTTCGCGGCAGGATCCGCCTTCGGATCGAAGAACGGCGGCTCCAGGATCGCGGCCGGGAAGTTCAGCGCGTTCTGCAGCGGCAGGTTCACCGCGTTCACCGTCTGCGGCGTCATCCACCATTCGCCCTTGTCGATCGGTTGCCCGATCTTGGCCTTCTGGTGTTCGTATTCGAACTTCACCGCGCGCAGGTGGTTGCCGAGCGCATCGTCCGGTTTGATTTCGAGCGACGCGTAATCGCGCCAATGCTCCGGATAACCGACGCTCACGCGCAGCGTTTTCAGTTTCTCCTTGGCCTTTTCCTTGGTCGCCGGCGCCATCCAGTCGAGCTTGTCGATGCCTTCGTTGAAGGCGGCCAGCAGGTTCTTGACCATTTCCTCGGCCGCGGCCTTGGAGGACGCCGGGAAATATTTCTGCACGTAGATCTGTCCGACCGCATCGCCCAGGTCGGTGCCGGTCGCCGAAACCGCGCGCTTCCAGCGCTCCTGCTGCTGCGGAGTGCCGGTGAGCGTCTTGCCGTGGAAATCGAAGTGGAGGTCGGCGAATTTCTTCGGCAGCAACGGCGCGCTTTCATCCAGGGTGTGGAACACCAGCAGGTCTTTCCAGGATTCCAGCGGCTGGTTGCCGACCAGGGCCGACAGGCCGGTGAACGCGGAAGGCTGCCAGACGTCGAACTGCTTGACGTTGCCCAAGCCGGCCGCATCGAAATACGTGGCCCAGTCCAGGCCCGGCGCCTTCTTCGAAAAGTCGGACGCGTTCCAGAGGTTGTTGGCCTTGTGCACGTCCTCGCTCTCGACCAGGCTTTCCTGCGCCCTGGCGATCTTCGTTTCGAGATCGAACACTTCCTGCGCCTTGTGCTCGGCATCGGCGATGCCGGCCTGCTTCAGCAGCGCCGCGACGTAGGTCTTGTACGCGGTGCGATCGGCGACCATGTGCGGATCATCGGACAGGTAGTAATCGCGGCTGGGCATGCCGAGGCCGCCCTGCAGCAGATACGGGATCTGCAGCGATTCCTCTTCGAGGCCCTTGGTCACGAACAGGCCGAACAGGTGTTCGGTGTGGAAGTGGGTGTCGTTGATCGGGTCGGCATCGGCGCGCAAGCGGCTGCCCAGCACGCGCGCCAGGTCCTTGCGCGAGACGATGCCGTTGATGGCATCGAGTTCCGGCTGCAGCGGCTTCAATCCGCGTTGCTCGATCGTGGCCTCGTCCATGTAGGCCTTGTAGTAATCGGCGATCTTGGCTTGATTGCTGCCGGCGGCGGGGTTGGACGCGCCCGCCTCCTTGATCAGGTCGGCGGTGCGCGCTTCGGCCTTCTTGAACACCGAGTAGAAGGTGCCGATGCTGGAACGGTCCGCCGGAATCGTGGCGGTCTTGAGCCACGCGCCGTTCGAGTATTCGAAGAAGTTGTCGCCGGGCTTGACCGAATGGTCCACGTAGGCGAGATCGGGCATGGCCACCGTGCTGGTCGGGGCGGGCGCCGCCACGCTTGCAGCCGGCGCGGCGCTGGAAGACGCGCCCTGCGCCGCGGCCTTGGCGGACAAATCGGTCTGTTGATCCAGCGAGGACGAACACGCGCCCAAGGCGCAAGTGATCGCGGCGGCAAGCATCCAGTTCAAGCGTGGCATGGCGGCATTCCCTTGTGGCGTAAACCGAAGATAATGCACCAGTTTGCGCGGAAGTGCAGGGTGAGAAGTCATGGCGGCCGCGCAATGTCGCTTCCGTCGGCGCACGGCCGGGGCGCGTCGCGCGTCCCTTACAATCACCGGATGTCATCGCGATCACCGATTCCCATCACGGTCTGGGATCTCCCGACCCGCATCTTCCACTGGCTGCTGGCGATCCTGATCCTGCTGCAGTACGGCACCGCCGAGTGGCACTGGCTGGACATGCAATGGCACGTGTGGTTCGGCTACGTCACGCTCGCGCTGCTGCTGTTCCGGCTGATGTGGGGCTTCGCCGGTTCGCAGACTTCGCGGTTTTCCGATTTCGTGCGCGGGCCGCGGCGTGCGTTTGCGTACGCGCGCGACCTGCTTGCGGATCGCGCCAGCTTCAACATCGGCCACAATCCGCTCGGCGGCTGGTCGGTGCTGGCGATGCTGGCCTGCCTGCTGGTGCAGACGCTCACCGGCCTGTTCACCAGCAATCGCCGGCACACCGAGTTCGGGCCGTGGGCGGCGCACATTCCGGAACAGTGGGTGCGGCGATTGACCGAAATCCACCAGGTCAACCAGAACGTGCTGCTGATCCTGATCGGCATCCACATCGCGGTGGTGCTCGGCTACTGGATCGGCAAGAAGGAAAACCTCATCGGTCCGATGTTGCACGGACGAAAAGCGCTGGCGCCGATGGCGCCGCTGCGGTTCGAATCCCTGCAGCGCGCGCTCGGCATCGCCGCGCTGGCGGGGTTCTTCGTCTGGGTGATCGTGATGTCGGCGGGAATCGGATGACCTCGTAGGAGCCTGAGTGCCGGCGAATGTCGTAGGTGGCTGCCGTAGGGCGGGCATTGCCCGCCATGCAATAGGCGGACAATGTCCGCCCTACGACTATCATCATCGAATGAATCATCCACGCAGGAAGCCTACGCCCGAAGCCATCGCCGCGCGCGCGGCTTCCATTCCGCCGATCACGATTGACGAATCGCTGCCGATCGCGCAGCGCGCGGACGAGATCGTCGAGCTGATCCGCACGCGCCAGGTTCTGGTGATCGCCGGCGAAACCGGCTCCGGCAAGACCACGCAGCTGCCGAAGCTGTGCCTCGCCGCCGGCCGCGGCATCCATGGAAAGATCGGTTGCACGCAACCCCGACGTTTGGCCGCGCGCGCGATGGCGCGCCGCGTGGCGGCCGAGCTCGGCACCGAAGTCGGCGGCAAGGTCGGCTTCCAGGTGCGCTTCACCGAACAGGTCGGCGAGCACACGCTCGTCAAGTTCATGACCGACGGCATCTTGCTCGCGGAGATCGCGCGCGACCGGATGCTCTCGGCCTACGACACGATCATCCTGGACGAGGCGCACGAGCGCAGCCTCAACGTCGATTTCCTGCTCGGGTATTTGAAGACGCTGCTGCGCAAGCGCCGCGACCTGAAGCTGATCGTGACCTCGGCGACGATCGATACCTCGCGCTTCGCCGCGCACTTCGAACGCGCGCCGGTGATCGAGGTCGAGGGGCGCGCGTATCCGGTCGAAATCCGCTGGCGTCCACCCGAACGCGACGAGGCGCTGTCCGAACAGATCATCGCTGCGCTGGACGATCTCACGCGCGAGGACAAATCGTCTGACATCGGGCGCGGCGATGCGCTCGTGTTCCTGCCGGGCGAACGCGAAATCCGCGACGTGCACCTGGCGCTGAACCGCCGCAACTACCGGCACACCGAAGTGCTGCCGCTGTACGCGCGCCTGTCGACAGGCGAGCAGGATCGCGTATTCAAGCCGGGTGCGGCGCGGCGGATCGTGCTCGCCACCAATATCGCCGAGACATCGCTGACCGTGCCGCGCATCCGCTACGTGGTGGACAGCGGCACCGCGCGGGTGAAGCGCTACTCGCAACGCAGCCAGATCGAGCGGCTTCACGTCGAACCGATTTCGCAGGCCGCCGCCGACCAGCGTGCAGGCCGCTGCGGGCGCGTCGGGCCCGGCATCTGCGTGCGGCTCTACGGCGATGCCGACTACGCCTCGCGCCCGCGTTACACCGATCCGGAGATCAAGCGCTCCGCGCTGGCCAACGTGATCCTGACGATGCTCTCGATCGGCCTGGGCGAGGTCGAGCGTTTCCCATTCATCGAACCGCCTGAGCCACGCGCGATTGCCGACGGCTGGCGGCGACTGGCCGAGATCGGCGCGGTGGACGACGCGCGCAGGCTGACGCGCATCGGCCGCGAGCTTGCACGCATCCCGATCGACGTGCAGCTGGCGCGCATGCTCATCGAGGCGCGGCGGCTGCACGTGTTCGAGCAGGTGTTGCCGATCGTGGCCTTTCTCGGCATCCAGGATCCGCGCGAGCGCCCGGCCGACAAACGAGGCGAGGCAGACAGTGCGCATGCGCAGTTCGACGATCCGAAGTCGGATTTTGTCGGCATCCTCAACTTGTGGAACGCCTACCGCGCCGCGCACGAGGAACTGACGCAATCGAAATTGCGCGACTGGTGTGCGAAGCATTTCCTGTCGTACCTGCGCATGCGTGAGTGGCGCGAGCTGCACAGGCAGTTGCTGCTGGGAGAAGCAGGGCCGAGGGAGCAGGGGGCAGGGAAAAAGCAACAGCCCCAAGGGAGCCTTTCCGCTGCTCCCTCGCCCCTGCTCCCTGCTCCCTCGCTCTACGAACCCATCCACCTCTCGCTCCTCGCCGGTCTGCCCACCAATGTCGCTCGAAAGGACGAACGCAACGATTACCGTGGCACGCGCGAGCGCAAGTTCAGAATCTTTCCCGGTTCGGCGCTGGCGAAGGCCGGGCCGCAGTGGTTGTTTGCAGCGCAGATCGTGGATTTGAGCGGACGCGTGTACGCGATGCACTGCGCGCGCGTGGAACCGCGCTGGATCGAACGGCAGGCGGCGCATCTGGTGCGCCGCAGCTGGCAGGATCCGCACTGGTCGCGCTCGCGCGGCGCGGTGATCGCGCACGAGCAGGTCACGTTGTTCGGATTGACGCTAGTCGAGCGCCGCACCGTCACCTTTGCGAAACAGGATCCCGAACTCGCGCAAGCGATCTTCCTGCGCGAAGCCATGGCGGAATGCGAGCTGGACGCGCGCGCGGACTTCGTGCGGGCGAATGCGCGCGTGCTGCGCCAGGCCCAGGACATCGAATCGCAGCAGCGTCGCCTCGACCTGTTGAAATCGGACGAGGAGCGCGCTGCATTTTTCGAGGGCAAATTGCCGCAGGACATCGCGAGCGTCGCTGCACTGGATGCCTGGTACGGCAAGGCTTCGCCGTCTGCGCGCGCGTCGCTGCGCTGGTCGCTGGAAGACATCCTCGCCGGCTCCGCGGGCCCGGATGCACAGGCATTCCCGCCATCGTTGCAAATCGCGCAACAGAAGTTGCGACTGGAATACCGCTTCGCGCCCGGCGATCCCGCGGATGGTGTCAGCCTGCACGTGCCGCTGGCGTTGTTGAACGCGATCCCGGCCGCCCGCTGCGAATGGCTGGTGCCGGGCATGTTGGCCGACAAAGTGGCAACGCTGATTCGCGGCTTGCCGAAGGCGCAGCGTCGCAATTACGTGCCCGCGCCGGATTTCGCGCGGGCGTTCGTGGAAGCGGAAAGTGCGCGCGACGAGCCGCTCGCGGAGGTGCTCGCGACGTTCCTCACCCGCGCCACCGGCGCACCGATCGTGGCCGGCGAATTCGTGGACATCGAATTGCCACCGCACCTGCGGATGCGTTTCGTCGTCCACGACGAGCACGGCAAGCCGTTGGCGAAAGGCCGCCAACTGGAACTCCTGCGCGGCGAGTGGCAGGCGCGTGCGCGCGATGCCTTTGCGCAAAAGGCCGATGCGGAGCTGGCACGCGAGGACGTGCAGGCCTGGGATTTCGAAACCATTCCGCGCAGCGTGCGCTCGAAGGGCAACCTGGTTGCGTATCCCGCGCTGGTGGACCTCGGCTCGGCGGTTGCGCTGCGTGTTTTCGAACATGCGGACGATGCCGGTGCCGCGCATCCACAAGGTGTCCGCCGGCTGCTGGACCTGAGCCTCGCGACCGAGTTCAAGCGCGCGCGCCGGCAGTTGCCGATCCATCGCACCATCGCGCTGCAATATGCGCCGCTGGACGGCATCGATGCGCTGCGCGCGGACCTCGTCGAAGGCGGGTTCGACGACCTGCTGGCGAAAAGCGAGCTGGATGTACGTGATCGCGCCGCGTTCGATGAGCTGTCCGAAAATCTCGCACGCGAATTGTTCCCGGCGGCGATGGAACGGCTGCAAGCGGCCGAACCGATCATCGCTGCCCAGGCGGAGCTGAGGCCGTGGCTGGAGCCGCCGCTGATCGGCTTCGCGCGCGCGAGCTACGACGACCTGCGCGAGCAATTGCACGAATTGCTCGCGCCCGGGTTCCTGCGCGATCTGCCGCTCCCGCGGCTGGCGCAATTCCCGCGTTACCTGCGCGCGATGCGATTGCGTGCGGAGAAGCTGCGCCAGGATCCGGCGCGCGATCAGTCGCGATTGCTGCAGGTGCTGCCGTACTGGCGCGAGTGGCTGGCCGCTAAGGCGAGTGGTGCGGCGGCGGACGCGCTGGACGCGCTGCGCTGGCTGATCGAGGAGTGGCGCGTCTCGCAGTTCGCGCAGGAACTGGGTACCGCGCAGCCGGTGTCGCCGAAGCGGCTCGCGAAGGCGGTAGAGGAAGTGAAACGTGAGACGGGGGACGGGAAGCGGAAATGAATGGCGGGCTTGCGCCGCCGCCTCTCTCTTCCGCCTGTCGTTATTTCACCCTTTCCACGCGCACGCTGTCACTGCAGCCTTGTACGTACATCAGCCAGCTGCCCAGGATCATCGGCTTGATGGTGACCTTCGGGTTCGTGACAGTGGCGCAGGATTCCGAACCGGATTCGGCCTGCTTCCAGATCTGGCCATTGTTGAGCGTGAATTCGCTGTTGCCGTTCCAGCCGCTGAAGGTGCCCACGATGTGCGTGTCGAATTGCTCGCGGTCGGAATCGGCGTAGAACACCGGCTTGCCATTGGAGCCGACCATCTTCACCTGCTGGTGCGTCTGCAACCAGTTGTCCAGGTACTTCAGTTCGTCGGGGGTGAGCTTGTCCAGCCCGGCGGCCTTGAAATCGGCCGAAGGCATGCGCTCTTCCAGCGAGGAGAACTGCTGTGCGAACGCCGGCAATGCCAGCAGCAGGGTCAGGACGATTGGCAACGCGATTCGGGTACGCATGGGCAACGATCATAGCAGCGGGATACGCGGCTTCACAGAGGCGAAAGCCGTGCCCTGACGGTTACACTGGGCTCCTTTCAACAGGCTTTCCCGGCCGCATTTTCTTCAGCGCCCGGGCCCGGTTTCGCATGACTGCTTCCACCCGCCCCCTGCAAGCGACCGCGATCCCCTCGCCGGGCGATCTGCCGGCGGATGCGCGCGCACTCACGCAAGCAACCTGTGAATTGCTGGATCGCCTCGGTTGCGACGAGGACACCCGCGCGGCGGCCTGGTGGTATGCGTTGGCGCGCGCGCAGCCTGAAACATGGGCGGAGCGCTCGGGCCAGCTGGCCGAACCGGTGCGGCGGTTGGTCGAAGGCCAGCGCGAAGCCGAACGCGTATGGGCCTTGCATGCGGAACACGGCAGCCACGCCAGCGCCGAAGGGCTGCGGCGGTTGCTGCTGGCGATCATCCGCGACCTGCGGGTGGTGCTGCTGTTGCTGGCGCGACAACTGGCCACCCTGCAGGCGGCCGCAAACTGGCCGGAAGGCGAGCGCCGCGCGCTCGCCGAACTCACCGCCGACATCCACGCGCCGCTCGCCAATCGCCTGGGCATCTGGCAGTTGAAATGGGAACTGGAAGATCTTGCATTCCGGTATCTGCATCCGGATGTTTACCGGCGCGTCGCCGAACTGCTGGACGAACGCCGCGCTGACCGCGAGGCCTACATCGCGCGCTGCGTGGAAACGCTGGGCGACGCGCTCGGGAAGGAAGGAATCGACGCCGAGGTCGCGGGCCGGCCCAAGCACATCTATTCCATCTGGAAGAAGATGCAGCGCAAACGCGTGGATTTCGGCGAGCTCTACGACATCCGCGCGCTGCGCGTGCTGGTGGGAAGCGTCGCCGACTGTTACGCCGCGCTCGGCATCACGCACGCGCTGTGGCCGAACCTGCCGGACGAGTTCGACGACTACATCGCGCGCCCGAAAGGCAACGACTATCGCTCGCTGCACACCGCGGTGATCGGGCCCGAGGGCAAGACGCTGGAAGTGCAGATCCGCACGCGCGAGATGCATCGCGCCGCGGAACTGGGCGTGGCTGCGCACTGGCGTTACAAGGAGGGCGGCAACGCCGACGCCGCCTACCAGGCGCGCGTGGCGTGGATGCGCAAGCTGCTCGAATCGCGCGAGGGCGAAGACGACGCTGCGTTGCTGGCGGGCCTGCGTTCGGAGCTCGCGGAGGAACGCGTCTACCTGCTGACGCCGAAGGGCGAGGTGTTCGATCTGCCGCGCGGCGCGACCGTGCTGGACTTCGCCTACCACGTGCACAGCATGGTCGGGCATCGCTGCCGCGGCGCCAAGGTCAACGGACGCATCGTGCCGCTGACGTACCAGCCGACCAGCGGCGATCGCATCGAGATCCTCACCGCGAAGGAAGCCGCGCCCAGCCGCGACTGGCTGTCGCCGCACCAGGGGTTCCTGCAGACCGCCAGCGCGCGCGGCAAGGTGCGCGCGTGGTTCCGCCGTGTCGACAACGTCGCCAATGTCGCCGCCGGCAGGCAGATCCTCGAGCGCGAGCTGAAGCGGCTCGCACTGGCTGATCGTCCGCTCGAAAGGCTGCACGCGAAGCTCGGGCAGAAGTCGCACGAGGAACTGCTGGTTGCGCTCGCGCTCGGCGAGATCAGCAGCGGGCAGCTGGCACGCGCACTGACCGAAGCCGAAATGCCAGCGCCTGCGACGCCGGCGCGCGCGCCGCGTCCGATCAGGCGAGAACCCGGTGCACTGACGATCCACGGCGTGGGCAACCTGCTCACGACCATGGCGCGCTGCTGCCAGCCTTTGCCGGGCGACGCGGTGGCGGGGTTCATCACCCGCGGTCGCGGCGTTACCGTGCATCGCGCGGACTGCGCCAGCCTCGCGCGCCTGCGTGCGCGTGCGCCCGAGCGCGTGATCGACGTGCACTGGGGCGAAACCGGCGAGCGTGCCTACGATGTCGAGATCGCGGTGGTCGGTTACGACCGCAAGAACCTGCATCGCGACGTCACCAACACCATCGCCGCCGGCGCGCACATCGTCGCGTCCGGCACTCGCGTGGATCCCGCGCGCGGCGAGGTGGACATGCGCTTCACGGTGCGGCTGCGCGACTTCGGCGAACTGGCGGCGCTGCTGGACAAGCTGGTCGCGCTGCCGAATGTGGTGGATGCGCGCAGGCTTGCCACACACTGAATCGCGGAACACCGCGCGGTCCGCGCAAGCACCACGGTGCTAAGCTGATCGCGGTTCCAGCCAGCGAAAACCATGATCGGACGCAACGATCCCCCTTCGCGCGATCCGCGCGGACGCACCGAACCGACGCTCGGCAATCTCGACCAACTCGACGTGCCGCCACGGCGCGCGAGCGCAGACGGATTGCCGCCGCTCAAGATCGATCGCCCGCACCGCGAACCCCCCCCCATGGCGCCGAAGCCGCGCCATGCCGCGTGGCCGTGGGCACTCGCCGCTTTGATCGCCGTCGTCGTGATCGGCGGCGCCTGGGTGTGGACGCACCAGAATGCCTTGCGCGCCGACCTGCCGCGCACGCAACTGAACGCGATCCTGGCGCGCGGCGACAGCGCGCTCGCCGCGGGCAAATTGTCGGGTTCTCCCGAAAGCGCGCGCGATCAATACGAAGCCGCGCTGGCGCTGGATCCCGACAGCGAGCACGCGCTCACGGGTCTGCGCAAGGTCGGTAGTGCGGAACTGAAACGCGCGCAGGACGACATCGCGCAGGGCAAGCTCGAAGATGCGCGCGCGGCGCTGGAGGAAGCGCGCGGCCTGCTCGGCAATGCGGCGATCGCGTCCACCGAGGCGACGCTGAACAAGGCCGCCAATCGTGGCGCGACGATCGAGGTGCTGCTGGACCAGGCGCGCACGGCGCTGGCGGCCAACAACATCGAAGGCAAGGACGGCGCGGCCGACCTGTTCCATCGCGTGCTGGTCAGCGATCCGGACAACCCGGTCGCGCGCCACGGCATGGACCAGGTGGGTTCGGCGATCGCCACGCAGGTGCAGGACCAGTTGAACAGCCATGATCGTGCCGGTGCGCAGCGCACGCTGGACCGGCTCGCAGCGCTGGTGCCGAATTACGCACAGCTGCCGAGCCTGCGCGCCGCCATCGCGCAGGCCAACCAGGATGCGCAGGCACAGCGCGACCAGCACCTGGCGCAGGGTGAAGCGGACCTGCGCGCGGGCAAGATCACCGGCAGCGACGACGACAACGCGCTGGCGCAGTTCCAGGCCGCGCTCGCGCTCGATCCGAACAACGCGCAGGCGCAGGCCGGATTGGGACAGGTCGCGCAGGCGCTGGTCGTACAGGCCAATGCGGCGCTCGACGCCGGCCACGCGGATGATGCGAAACAATTGCTGGATGCCGCCGCGAAGCTCGCGCCGAAATCCGCCGATCTCGCCGCCGCGCGCTCGCGATTGCAGGCGAAGGCGCAAGCGCAGGCGCAGACCGCAACCGCGGCGAACGACGACCAGGCCGGCGCACCCGCGCAGCCGGCGCTCACGCCTGCGCAATCGGCCAAGGTGGCGAACATGGTGAAGCAGGCCGATGTCGCCGCGCACCAGGGCGAGTTGATGCTGCCGCCCGGCGACAGCGCCTACGACCTGTATCGCGGCGCACTGGCGATGGATCCCGACAACGCGGCTGCGCAGGCGGGGCTGCACGCGCTTCCGCACATCGCGCAGCAGCTGTTCGGGCGCGCGTTGCACGGCGGCAAGCTCGAGCACGCCGGCGACCTGCTTTCCACGCTTGCGGAATTGAGCCCCGGCGATCCCGCGCTCGGCGGCATGCAGCACAACCTCGGCGGCGCCTGGATCGCGCGTGCACGCACGCTTGCGGAGAAGGGCCGCTACGACGACGCGCGGCGCGCGCTGGAACAAGCGCGTCGATTGACGCCGGATGATCCGCGCATACCGGAAGTGGATAATCGGATCGGATACGGGAACTGATGGAGCCCGCACAGCCGCCGGGGAGCGGCCCCGTGCTCGTCTTCGGCGCGAGCAGCCAGATCGGATTCTTCCTGCTGCCGATGCTGGCCGCGCGCGGCGCGCGCGTGCGGGCGGTGTCGCGCAACGCGCACGCCGGGCCTGACAACGTGGCCTGGCTGCGCGGCAGCCTGCCGGACCAGCCGCCGCAAACCGATGACGAAGTGCGGTCCATCATCAGCTTCGGACCGATGGACGCGTTGGCCGTGTGGCTGGAGCGCGCCTCGCTGCCCGCATTGCGCCGCGTGATCGCCACCAGCTCCATGAGCGCGGAAAGCAAGCGACACTCGCCCGTCGGAGCAGAGCGCGCGTTGGCGCAGCGTCTGCGCGACGCGGAAGCCGCGCTTGCGAGCGCATGCGAAAAGCGCAACGTCGCCTGGACGATCTTCCGACCGACCCTGATCTATGGCGCGGGGATGGATCGCAGCCTCACGCCACTCGCGCGCCGCGCGATGCGCACGCGCGTGTTCGCCTTGCCGCCGGGCCGTGGCCTGCGCCAGCCGGTGCACGCGCAGGACATTGCCTTCGCGGTGGTGGCTGCCTTGCAGCGGCCGCAAAGCTCGGGTCGCGTGATCCCGATCGGCGGCGGCGAACGCATCGGAGCGGCGCAGATGTTCGCGCGCGTGCGCGCGAGTCTTCCCGTCCGCACATTGCCCATTCCGGTACCGCATGTCGCTGCATCAATCGCCCAACGCCTGCTGCCGAACCTGCGCGGCCCACTCTCGCGGCTGGACCAGGACCTGATCGCCGAAAACGGCGAACTCGACCGCCTGCTGGACATCCATCCGCGCGGTTTCGCGCCGGATGCGGCGATGTGGAATGCGCCCGCCGAGGCCGCCAACGCTTCCCGCTAAACTGCGCGCCATCTTGAACACGCAATCGGCCATGTCCGCCTCGGTCGTGCTCTGCACCTACAACGGCGAGCGCTGGCTGCCCGAGTTGTGGCGCAGCCTGCTCGCGCAGACGCGCGTGCCCGACCAGGTCGTGGTGCGCGACGATGCATCCGGCGACGGTACGTTCGCATTGCTGCAGGAACTTGCAGAAGAAGCGCAGGCGCGCGGCATCCGCGTGATGCTGGCGCGCAACGAACGCAACCTCGGTTTCGTCGGCAACTTCGAGGCCGCGCTGGCCGATGCATCCGGAGAAATCGTCTTCCTGTGCGACCAGGACGACGTTTGGCATCCCCAAAAGATCGCGCTGATGACGGAGTCGTTCGAGCGGCGGCCCAACCTGTTGCTGCTGCATTCGGATGCGCGGCGGGTGGACGAGGCCGGCCACGACCTGCATTGCGGACTATTCGACGCGCTGGAAGTGACGCGTCGCGAGCGCGCGCTGATCCACGGCGGCCGCGCATTCGACGCCTTGCTGCGAAGGAATCTTGCCACCGGCGCGACGCTGGCATTCCGGCGTTCATTGCTGGACGAGGTGGCGCCGTTTCCATCCGAATGGGTGCATGACGAATGGCTGGCGATCATCGCCGCCGCGATCGGGGAGGTCGACTGCCTGGAGCAGCCGCTGATCGATTACCGCCAGCACGGCGGCAACCAGATCGGCGCGCAGTCGCGCGACCTCGCGAAGAAGATCGCGCGGGCGGCGGAGCCGCGGCAGGCTTATCTGCAGGGGCTGATCGGCCGGACTGATCTGTTGCTGCGCCGCCTGCGCGGGTTGGATCCGCGCATTCCCGAAGCGAAGATTCGCGCCGTTTCCGGCAAACTGCGACACCTGCAGCGGCGCGCGGCCATGCGGGCGTGCCGTCCATGCCGATTGCCCGTCGTGCTGCTGGAAAGCGCCCGTGGTGGCTACGCGCGCTACGCCCGCGGCATGCACGCCGCCGCCTACGACCTGTTCGGCCGGAATTGATCGCGCCCATGCTGAACATTGCTGCTTGAACGCTGTCGAACCGTGTGCTCCGGGCCCGGGTTCCGCTGGCGGGCTTTCGATTAAACTGCGGCGTTTCCATTCTGGATGAACACGTTGCTCGCATTTCTCGCCCGACTCCGCGATGCCTGGCTGCGCGCCTGGCCGGTCACGCGCTGGCCGATGCTGATCGGCATCGGCTTCCTGATCGGGTTCCTGCTGCCGTACACGCTGGTGCTGGATGGGCGGGTGCGCGAGCGGGTGGGCGAGATCGCGTTCTCGCAACCGACGCGCGTGTTCGCCATGCCGGTGCGGCTGGCGGCGGGCGTGGCGATGAATCCGGACGCGTTGACGCTGGAATTGACCAGCGCCGGCTACACGCAGGAACAAGGCGAAGCGCACGTGCCCGGCACCTTCAGCCGCGACGGCGAGCGCTTCGTGATCGCGTCGCGCGGTTACGCCGATCCCGCCGGCGGCGAACTGCCGCGGCGCGTGCGCGTGACGCTTTCGCACGGGCAGGTCGACTCGATCAAGGACCTGACCTCGGGCCACACGTTGCACGAGACGCACCTCGATCCGGCGCGCATCGCCACGCTCTACGGCGCCGAGCAGGAAGAGCGGCAGGTGGTGAAACTGGACGAACTGCCGCCGATGCTGGTGAGCGGCCTGCAGGCCGTCGAGGATCGCGACTTCAAGCACCATTGGGGCATCGATGTCACCGCCATCCTGCGCGCGGCGTTCGCCAACCTGCGCGCAGGCCACGTGGTGCAAGGCGCGTCCACCCTGACCCAGCAGCTGGTGCGCAATCTGTTCCTCGACCGCAACAAGAGCTTCGTGCGCAAGATCAACGAAGCGCTGCTCTCGATGCTGATCGAGACGCACTACACCAAGGCGCAGATCCTGGATGCGTATTGCAACGAGGTGTTCCTCGGCCAGCAGGGCAACCAGGCGGTGCACGGTTTTGCCGCGGCATCGCAATTCTATTTCGCGCGCCCGGTGCAGACCCTGCGTCCGCAGGAAGACGCGCTGCTGGTCGGCATGATCCAGGGCCCGAGCATTTACGATCCGCGCCGCTATCCGCAGCGCGCGCTCGCCCGGCGCAATATTGCGCTGGACATGTTCCATGACACCGGCCTGTTGAACGATGCGCAATGGCAGGCCGCCAAGGCTTCGCCGCTGGGCGTCACCGCCACGCCGCAACTGGTGGCGGATCGCTTTCCCGCGTTCATGGAAGTGGTGCGCGCGCAACTGCACCAGGATTTCAGCGACGACCAGTTGCGCGGCGGCGGCCTCTCCGTATTCACCACGCTGGACCCCGCCGCGCAGATCTACGCGGAGGATGCGCTGGACGACACGCTCACTTCGCTCGGCAAGCGCGGTCGCAACATGGAAGGCGCGGTGGTGATCACCGATGCCGACACCGGCAGCGTGCTGGCGATGGTCGGCGGCCGCGAATCCGATCGCCACGGGTTCAATCGCGCCTTCGACGCGCGCCGGCCGATCGGTTCGGCGATCAAGCCGTTCTACTACCTGATGGCGCTGGCGCAGCCGCAGCGCTGGAGCGTGGCCTCGCTGCTGGACGACACGCCGGTATCGCTGCGCCAGCCGAATGGCAGCGTGTGGTCGCCCAGCAACGACGACCACATCGCGCATGGCGAAGTGCCCATGGTCGAGGCGCTGGCCAAGTCCTACAACCTCGCCAGCGTGCACCTCGGCATGGAGCTCGGCGTGCAGCGCGTGGCGAAATTCCTGCATTCGTTCGGGCTGGAAAACGTGCCGGCCAATCCTTCGCTGTTGCTCGGCGCGATCGACCTCTCGCCGTTCCAGGTGACGCAGCTCTACCAGTATTTCGCCGCCGACGGCCACGCGCTGCCGCTTTCGACCTTGCGCGGCGTGGATGACGCGCAGGGCAAGGCGATCAAGCGCTACAGCGTGCAACCGGGCGAAGGCGAATACCAGCAGGCCGAGCGGCTGACGCGCTGGGCGATGCAGCAGGTCGCCGAATACGGCACCGCAGCGTCGCTCGACGATTCATCGCTGGCGTGGCTGCATGTCGCCGGCAAGACCGGCACTTCCGACAGCCAACGCGATTCCTGGTTCGCCGGTTTCACCGGCCAGCACCTGGGCGTGGTGTGGGTCGGACGCGACGACAACAAGCCGACCGGATTGTGGGGCGCGACCGGCGCGCTGCGGGTGTGGAAGAACATCTTCGAGAAATTGCCGACCACGCCGCTGCCGACGTCGCCCGGCCCCGGGATTGAATTCGCCTGGGTGGACCCGAGCACCGGGCAGGGCACGCAACCCGAGTGCGAAGGCGCGCGCCAGTATCCGTTCATCGCCGGCTACGCGCCGACGGCGCAGGAGCACTGCTTCTTCCAGCAGTTGAAGAACTTCTTCGGCATCGGCGTGGGCGGCGACGGCAATGCGTCGCAACCCTTGCCACCGAACACCCCGCAGGCGCAGCATTGAAGATTGCCGGGAACACAATTCGCTGCTCGACATTGCACGTCGGCACCCTGGATTGCAGGAGTAAGCTTTCAGTGTCTGGTTTCACCCGAGTCATTCTTGCCTTCGGCGGTTGTGTCCTGCTCGCCGCCTGTTCACAGCCACCGGGCCCCGTCCAACAGGCCACGCGTGCGCCCGATCACGACATGGTTGCCGCCATCCGCGCCGCCGGCAGCCGCGACAGCTCGGTGGTGCAGGTCGCCCCGCTTCGCGATCCGGCGATCGACAACTTCATGATCGCCGCGCACAACGCCGAGAACGCCGGCGACATCCGCATGGCCATCTCCAATGCCGATGCCGCGCTGAAGCTGGCGCCGGACGCGCCCGACATCCTGCAGTACCGCGCGGAACTGGCGGTGCGCGCCAAGGATTACGCCACCGCCGAAACCGACGCGCGCCGTTCGTACGAACTCGGCCCCAAGCTCGGTGGCCTGTGCGCGCGCAACTGGCAGACCGTGCTGGAGATCGAGCAGCTCAAGGGCAACAGCGCGGCGGCGGAGAACGCGCGCGTGTCGCGCGAGCGGTGCCACGTCAACGGCCCGGTGAGAATGTAGAGCGCGTTGTTCATGCCTAGAGTTACGCATCAACTCGAGCAGCAGGCCATGGATGGCCGTGTCGAAGTGAGCTCGGCGCCGTCGCGTGACGCCGAGCATCGCAGCCGGACGCGCGGGAAAGGCGCGACTGTCTGAGCACAGGGACGTGCGAGTTCGCGCCGGCGCGCGTCCGGCGAGAAGCGCAGGGCAGTCGAGTCAACCGGATGTTGGCGAGACCGTCATGCCGGCGCCAATGGCTTTGGTTACTTTCCCCGAAAGGAAAGTAACCCGCGCCGTGGGACGGCGCGGAAAAAGACACGGATGTCGTGATGAATCCGCGGCATTATTATCGACCTGATCCGCGTCAGGGCGCGGCAAACACCAGCAGCACCACCAGCAGTGCGATCCCGAACAGCGCCACCAGCACCGCGAAGGTGAACGCCAGGTACGGCGGGTGCTTCGCCGGCCATGCGTGCGACTTGCGGTACAGCCGCGCATACGCGAGATAGCGGATCGCGCACGTCGTCACCATGAACACGCCGAGCGCGACCAGGATCACGCCGCCGAGCGTCGAGAGTGGATTCGGCAGCAGCGGGCTGCCCGCGTGCGGCCACGGCTCGTGCCGCAGCAGCAGGCCGAAACGATCCACCGCGATCCCGAAGACCATCAGCGAGAGCGCGGTGCGCGTCCACACCGACAGCGTGCGCTCGGCATTCATGTAGGAACGTTCGGCCGACATCTCCGAGCGCTCCGCCGACATCCGCGACCGCTCGGCGGATTGCTGCGTGCGCGTGACCGATAGCGCCGTCTGTCGCTCGGCCAGTTCGACCACGCGCTTCATCAGCGCGATCTGTTCGGGGTCCGGTTGCTCGGCCATGGCTCAATTGTCGCGCACGCGCTCCCAGGATTCGACCGCCCCGGGCCGGATGCGAAACAGCGGATGCGGTTCGGGCCGCGCCAGGTCACGCCAGCGCGCGTGCACGGCGGGGCTGCGTGCGCGCAACTTGTCGAGCAAATGTCGCCACTCGTAATCGAGCTGGCCTTCGCTCGTCGCGATCAGGAAGCGTTCGCGCACCGGCCCGATCTTGCTGCGGTCGAACGCATAGCCGCGCGCGTCGGCTTCGGCGAGCAGCACGGCGAGGTACGCATTGATCGCCGAGCGCGGCGATGGCGAATCGAGGAAGCGCTGCAGCTGTGGGTGATGGCGATAGCCTTGCGTCTGCCCGCGCAGCACCGCGCGCGCCAGCAGCGCCTCGCGCCACGCAGTCACCAGCCCGCGTCCGTCGAGATATTTCGGATGGATGGTCCACAATCGCATCAGGCTTCCCGCTCGCGGCACCCGATCAACAGCATAGACCAGCGCCGATCGGCGGACTTCAATGCTCGTGCCCGGACAGGAATTCCTCGCGGCTGTTGACGTGCGGGAACGGTTCGTCCGGGACGGCCAGGCCGAGCGCATCGCACAGCGGCTTCCAGCCGTCGCGGGGCGACCATTCCAGGAAGCGGTGCTTGGGCGCATCGCGTCGCGCGCGCGCCACGTGCCGCGCGTAAGCGGCGATGCATGCGTCCTTGTCTTCCAGTGCCAGCGTGAAACGCGAGCGGAACATCTCGTTGACCATGTCGCGCCAAGGATCGTTCTCCACCCGCTGGATCGCGCCGAAGATCGTCGCGTGCGCGCTGTTCCACCAGGATTCCGCGTCACGCGCCGACAGCACGATCAGCGCGTCGGGAAACGCTTCGCTGATCTCCGGCCAGAACGAGCCCACCGGCCAGTCCACCGCCGCGGCGTAGCCATCGAACAGAGCGTGCCAATCCGGCATTTCCCCGAGCGCTGCGGCGTGCCAGTGCGGAACGTGTTCGGGGTGCTGGAACACTTCGCTCATGTGGTAGCAGGGCGCATCGAGCAGTCGCTCCAGCGCCACTTTCAGCGATTTGGTCCCGGTGCGACCGAGGCCCGCTCCGACAACCCGCAGAGTCATTGCCGCTCCCGCTTCTATGCGTGTAATAGGGTTACCGGATCGTAGATGCGGACCACGCCCGGCACCAGCACCCGCGCGTACACGCCCAATTTCAGGTCGGCGTGGCGGGTGATGTGGCGCAGCACCTCCGGCGCTTTCGGCAATTCGCCCTGCGCGAACGCGGTCATGCCGCAGCGCTCGGTGGTGCCGCTCACCTGCAACTCCACTTCGCCGATCCGCAGCCGCATGCCGATCCAGTTTTGCTCGACCGGCTCCGGATCCGGCACCTCGATCACCAGGTTCGGGCGGAAGCGACGCGCATCGATGCCCGCGTCGGGCAGGGCCGCGCGCAGCCATGCGAGCGAGCCGGATGTCAGCAGATGGATCGGCGCGTCATCGAAGTGCGGGACATCCACTTCGCGCGCCAGCATCACCGGCAGGCCGAGCGCGTCCGACAAGGTCTGGTGGATCGATGGCGCATCGCCGCCGATTTCATCGCCGTCCGGGAACCGGATCTGCGGCACGCCATTGCGATAGCTTGCATGGAAGGCAAACAGGCCGTCGATCCTGCGGAACCGCCGGGTGTGCTTGCCGCTGCCGAGCTTGCCCTCCGGATCTCGAATGGCGAACAGCCGGTCGCCCTGCGCGCCGCGCTCTTCGATGCACAGGCTTTCGCAACGCTCGCCGAGCATGGATTTCACCGGATAGCGCCATAGTTCGGCGACGCGGAAGTTCATGTGGGCTCGCCTGCATCCGCGCGCGCGGGAAACCATGCCATGCCGAGGTCGTCTTCGTATTGGCCGTCCAGCCGATGCACGCGTTGGCGGAAGCGCGCTTCTTCGACGAAGCCGAGCTTGCGATACAACGTCTGCGCGCGCGCGTTGCCGGCGCGCACGTTGAGCTCGACTTTCCCCACGCGCGGATCGTGCTGCGCCCATTGCAGCAGGTCGCGCAGCATCGCTTCGCCCACGCCGCGATCGGTGTGGCCCGGATGCACGACGATCGTCAGTAGGAACACGTGCGCGTTCGCGCGCATCGGCATCGGATCGAGCATGGCGTGCCCGACCATCGCGCCGTCTTCCTCCGCGACGATGTAGCGTCCGTGCTGCGCGAGTTTCATGATCTTGTCGCGATACGCAGGGACCGGGATCTCGCCGGGCCAGCCGACCAGCAAGCCCGGTGTCTGCGCGGTGCGCGCTTCCGCTGCGGCGATAGCTTCTGCATCGTCGATGTTGGCGAGGCGGATCGTGGGCATGGAAACCGCAAGCGGGGCCATAAAGCCCAAGCGTTATACCACCGGAATCGGCCGGGCCTGGCTGCGTGGCTGGCGCGTTGTCACGCGTGTTCCCGGCCGAGCGCGTTGGCGCGATAGAACGCCTCATGGTCTTCGCGCGTTGCAAGCACGCGCGCCCATTCGCCATTGGCCCGTCGCGGCATGATCGCCAGCACCGGCTCGAAGGTATGGCCCTCCGCGCCGAGGTTGACCTGCTCGCCATGGTTCACCATCAGCGCGCCCAGCAGGTCGGGACTGGTCATCGAGATGTGGACATCGATGTAGGTCGCGACGCGGAACGACAGCGGGCCTTCCAGGTTCGGCACTTTCAGTTTCGCCCGCGCCTGTGAACCCAGCCGGGCCGGAGCCATCGTGGAGCCGATGGTCTGGTGGTAAACGGGAGTGTTCGCGGGAAAACCCTGCCTGTCCGGGATGATCGCGTAGAGGTCGTAGTCGCCGTGCACGTAGCGCGGCTTCAGCAGGCCCATGTCCACCAGCGCGACGCAACCATAAAATTCGTGCTCGGGATTGTTTTGCAGAAGGTAGGGCGTCAGGCAACCGCGCGGCGCGCGCGAGTCGTCGAAGCCGAGCTTGTCCTTAGGCACGGTAACCAGATGGCTGCTCTTCGCCCACTCCTTGCGCGCGGCATCGATGCGCTCGGCGGAAAACGCGCCCGGCCGCAGCTCGGGCGAGCACACCAGGCCCGCGACCGGATGGCGATGCTCCGCAACATCGGCGGTTTTCGCCTTCATGTCCGCGCGCTTGCCCGTGAAGCCGCGCTTGCCTATCCAGCCAAGCGACGCCCGCCCCGTCTTGCGCACCAGGATATGGCAATCGAACTCCCTGGCCGCCGCGGCGAAAATCGGCAGGTGGTCGTGATGCACGAAATCGCCGTATTGCAAGTCCATGTATCGTTCCCCCGCCAACGACGAACCGGATCCTCGCCGCACATGATCCCGCATGCGCGCGGCCGGATATCCGGCGAAGCAGTTGTGTCTGCCGCGGATGCCAACCCTCGTGGGCACCCCGGCTGCTCGACGGCGACAACAACCGCCGACGCCGGATATTAACCGACGGCGTCAGTCTCCGCCCCAGTCCCACTCATGGCCGCAGCTTCGGCAGATGAACCTGCTGCGGCGGGTGGGGAAGGGCGCGAAGAAAAGGCAAACGAGAACCGCGAACATGCGCTTGCGCAACGACATGGTGCGGAAGAAATCCGTGGAGCGACACCGCGGGCAGCGTTCCCTTTCCGAATCCGTCGCTTCACGCAATGCGTCTTCCAGGGTGCCGGACTCGTATTCGGCGAGCGTGGCTTTGGCTTGCGCAAGAAAAGCCGCGGGCACTTGCACGAGGGTGCCACCGAGCGCCAGCGACATCGGCCAATCTGCAATGGCGTGGTTGGCAAACGCGACCGTTGCAGGAATGCCCTCGGCTTCGAGCCGCGCCCGTACGACGTGGGCTTCCCATGGATCGAGAAAACGGGCCAGTGTCACGAGCATCGGGGCGGAGGCAATGCCTGAATTCAACGGCGCGAAGCGCGCGGAAAAGCATCCGGGGAATTGAGCAGTCAGGCCCTGAGCGTGCAGAGGACCAATGCCGCAAACATGAGGATCGTAAGCTTTTGCCTCACCGTGGAAAGAATTGCAGTCTGTTTTGAACGCGCGCGCAATACGATGTAGCTGGCGTTGAGGACCAACGCAATCCAGCTCGCCAGGATGATGCCGGAAAGGCCATGAGACCAGTGGTACAAAACGCCGTATCCAAAAATTCCTGCTGCGGCGCCCAGTAGCGGCCTGCGCGCGAATTTCGCCGCCAGCTCAATGGCACCCACTGTAAAAACCAGCGCCTCCATCAGATAGGCAGGAACACCAATGACAAAAAGCCGGCCCAGCGATGGCTGGCTGACCAGTGGAAGCTTGTGGCCATGTGCATCGGGAACGAGTTGGGCGGCAATGGCCAGACCACCGAAGAGCGCAACGGTTGTCGCGACTATGATCGCCCAGGTCGGGAATCTCGGCGTGGGACGAACGCCTGAATCCGGCGGCGCGAACGGCAGGCGAGCGTCCACTGGAGTGAGTGGTTGGGCGGCAACCGGGACCTGCTCAGCTTTCTTCACCGTGCGGCTCCAGAATCCGTCGAGGGTCAATGCGTATCAGCGTGTAGACGATCCGCTCCGAGGTGATTTCGGTGAATCCATGGGCGGTATGGGGAGGAATCACGATTATGTCGCCGGGACCGACAGCGTTAGGCGTGCCGCCATGAATAACAGTTGCAAGCGATGGATCGGCGTCCGCTGGAATGAATGGTTAGGCTTACTCATTGCCGGAAGATTTGTGACTGGGCAAGAAACCATTTGCAGCCCAACGTACGCCGAGGAAGAGCAACCCGGGGATGACCAAGCCCCAAACAATTAGTGCGGTAAGTTGCAGGCGCCAGAGAATTGGTGGCAGCGAAGCGATACGTACGAGCAGGAAAAGAACCCAAAGCGCCCAAAGCACGACGTAAGATCTGATAATGCCACGCTGCCAATTTGTACGCATGTAGCTCTCCCTGCAAGCCTAACGCCTGAATTTAGCGGCGCCGGCGCCGCAAGGTTTGTGAGAGCGCAAGCGATGGACCGGCGTCCGCTGGAATGACTTGTTAGCTGGCGAGTGCTGGACCAACCTGAGTGTCAGCGTTTTCTGGCCCGATGGCCTTCCACCATGTGCGGCTATTAATTTCAAGCGGAATACCCTTGCTACGCTTGAATCTGATGGTAATTGCGATCGCCAGAATTCCAACCAGCACTCGCGGGATATCGGACTCCAGATTCCCGGCCGCGTTGTGGCCAGCATCAAAAACGCTCCACCAAATGTCCATGAGCCCATGCACGGAAATTGGCACCCACAGGTTGTAACCCCATTCCACGTACAGCCACGCAAACAGGGCCGATCCGAGTGCCGTGAATGAAAGGGTGCCGACCAATTCCATTACGCCAGAATGTGCCTGGGTAACATGAACCGCTGAAAATACGGCTGATGTGACCAGGATGATCGGCACAAATCCCGCCTTGGTACTGCGAAACAGGACGCCAAAAAGAAAACCGCGGAAATACAACTCCTCAAAGAATCCCGCGCCGACGCCGTCTACCAGTTCACGGGTGAGCTGCGCAGGCGGAAGAGTGTGCCAACCGGCCGCGAGGCCATGACCTATCAAGGATGGCAGAGTCAAGACAAAACCGATCAGGAGACCGCGCGGCAGGCTTGCAGAAAGACCCAGTGGTTTAAAAATGTTGGGACTGCGATAAATCAGCCATACCGCAAGAAATGCCGGCAGACCAATCAATACGTAAGTCACGAAAAAACTCGCGTAATTATTGGGTAGCCACGGCGCGACAAGTGTCCTGCGGATAAGCTGAAAATCTGTGCTGTAGTCCAAGACATAAAAAAGCGCGAATCCCACAAGCGTGCAGCTCACGACCCACGTCCGACTCCGGCCTACCGGCTTCAACATAACTGTTCCTTTGGGATGTGATAGCTGCCTGTGCGCCAAGTCAACACTGGACGAATCGCCGTGCACATCCGCAACCCGCCAGCTAACGCCTGAATTTAGCGGCGCGGAGCCGCGTAGCGGGGGCGCGTCCGTTTGACCGAATAGTTAGCCACCACTCTGGCTCGCGAGAAGCTCGTCAATCACAGGATCCATCTTCGCTTGAGTGCCGCGCCATTTGCCGAGATCCAACCCACCATTTCCATTGAGGTGGTACTGGGCGAAGCCAATTTGCTTGCCACCTTCCCAGAGCCGAAGCTCTGCATGGGTAAGGTAGGGCTTCATGTCCCAATGAAGATTGGCGGTGTATGTAAGCGTCACCGGGCAGGATGCGGCTTGGGACTGGTCAACAACCGTGGTTGCAATATTGTGCCGACTGAAGCCGTCGCGTAGGACGGGAACGAAGTCGGAGACAATGACGCGAGGATTGTTGACGATGCAAACGTTGTGGAGCTGCACGGCGGACGCAACTGGCCTGACGGTGACAGATGTGCAACCGGCGGCGACAGCAGCAACGGCAAATGCAGCAAACCTAAACAGTTTCATGAACTCTCCCCTGTGGTGGCTAACGCCTGAATTTAGCGGCGCCGGCGCCACAACGCTTGTAAGAGTGCAAGCGATGGACCGGCGTCCGCTGGGAATGAGTAGTTAGCCTGTTGGCGGCTGCGTGAAATAGCTTTTATGAACATACCAGCGCCGACCCCAAAACAAGAAGACAGCTGAAAAGCAGGCGACGATTAGAGCAACGACGCCAACCTTTGCGCCAAAGGTTGCCTCTTGCGGGTCCACGGCTATCGCGCGCGCGACCTCTGAGCTGCTGCCGGCTTCACAGACACCGAGTTTAGGTGTGATGATGAAGCCGGAGGTGGCCAATGGGAACGAGGCGGACGTTCAGTCGGGAGTTCAAGTTTGAGGCGGTGAACCTGGTCAGGGCCCGCGGGGTGAGCG
>DASSEW010000035.1:0-24431 GCA_035695065.1 Rhodanobacteraceae bacterium
GGCCATCGTGGATGGCCAATCGCTCTACGATCTCGACATCGAGATCCCCTCCAAAGAGCAGAAGAAGTCCAACATCTACAAGGGTCGCATCACCCGCGTAGAACCTTCCCTCGAAGCCTGCTTCGTCGAATACGGCGGCGAGCGCCACGGCTTCCTGCCGCTGAAGGAAATCTCCCGCGAATACTTCAATCCGAATGCCGATCCGAACAAGGCCGGCATCCGCGAGCTGCTGAAGGAAGGCCAGGAACTGGTCGTGCAGGTCGAGAAGGAGGAACGCGGCAACAAGGGCGCCGCGCTCACCACGTTCATCTCGCTGGCCGGCCGCTACATGGTGCTGATGCCGAACAACCCGCGCGCCGGCGGCGTCTCGCGCCGGATCGAAGGCGAGGATCGGCAGGCGCTGAAGGAAGCGCTGGACCACCTGCAGGTGCCCGAGGAGATGGGCCTGATCGTGCGCACCGCCGGCGTCGGCCGCGACGCCGAAGAACTGCAATGGGACCTGGATTACCTGCTGCAACTCTGGAAGGCGATTTCGGAAGCCGCGGTCGGCCGCCCTGCCCCGTTCCTGATCTATCAGGAATCCAAGCTCATCATCCGTGCGCTGCGCGACTACCTGCGCGGTGACATCGGCGAGATCCTGGTTGACGAGCCGTCGCTGTTCCAGGACGCACAGGACTTCATGCAGCAGGTGATGCCCAACAACCTGCGCAAGCTGAAGCTCTACGACGAAACCGTCCCGCTGTTCACCCGCTTCCAGATCGAAACGCAGATCGAGAATGCCTACGAGCGCAGCGTGCGGCTGCCCTCCGGCGGCTCGATCGTCATCGACGGCACCGAAGCGCTGACCGCGATCGACATCAACTCCTCGCGCGCCACCAAGGGCGGCGACATCGAGGAGACCGCATTCAACACCAACTGCGAGGCCGCGGTCGAGATCGCGCGCCAGTTGCGCATCCGCGACGCCGGCGGCCTGATCGTCATCGACTTCATCGACATGGAATCGGCGCGCCACCAGCGCGAAGTCGAGGAGAAGCTGAAAAACGCGCTGAAGCTGGACCGCGCGCGCGTGCAGATCGGCCGCATCTCGCGCTTCGGCCTGCTGGAAATGTCGCGCCAGCGGCTGCGCCCCAGCCTGGGCGAATCCACCCAGATCGTCTGTCCGCGCTGCGACGGCCACGGCCGCATCCGCGGCGTGGAATCGCTGTCGCTCTCCGCGTTGCGGCTGCTGGAAGAGCACGCGATGAAGGAGAACACCGGGCAGGTGCTGGTGCAGGCACCGCCCACGGTCGCCAACTTCCTGCTGAACGAGAAGCGCGCCAGCGTCGTAGAGATCGAGCTGCGCCACAAGGTGCACGTGGTGATCGTCGCCGACGAGAACCTGGAAACGCCGCACCTGGAAATCACGCGCATCCGCGAGAGCGAGATGGGCGAGCATTCCAAGCCGAGCTACGAGCGCATGACGCCCGCCAGGGCCACGCCGCTGCCGAAGGTCGGCCAGGTCGAAACCCACGGCGAGGAACCGGCGGTCAGCGGAGTGAAACCCGCCACGCCGATGCCGCATCGCGAGGAAGTCGCCGCCGAAGCGCCGATCGCACAGCCTGCGCCGATGCCGATGAACGGCGGCGGTTTGATCTCGCGCCTGTTCGGCTGGTTCCGCAGCGAGCCTGTGAAGGAAGCCGCGCCGGCACCCGCGCCGAAAGCGCGCCCGGCGCGCGAAAGCACGCCGCAGACTTCCGCGCGCGGCGACACGCGCGAGCGTTCGCGCGATCGCCACGGCAACCGCCGCGATCGCGACCGCGACAACGCGCGCCAGCAGCGCCCGCAGCGGCAATCGGTGACGCAACCGCAGCAGAACAAGCAGCGGCAGGAGCAACGCGCGCAGCAGCGCAACGAGCGCAAGCAGCAGGCTCCGACGGCAGCGCCCGCCGCCGCCGAGCACAAGCCGCAGCAGACCGCGCAGGCCGGCAACAAGCCGCAGGCTGACAAGCCCGCCGCGGAAACGCCGCGCGTCACGCCCACGATCGCGCCCGTGCCCGTGCCCGCACCTGCGGCGACGCAGGAACATCCACCGAAGCCGGAAGCGGAAGCAGTCGACAAGAACGAAAGCGCGCAAGCCGCCCCGGACCAGAAGGCGGTGAACGCCGACGGCACGCCGGCCAAGCGCCGCCGCGGCCGTCGCGGTGGTCGCCGCCGCAAGCGCGCCGGCGACGCGCAGCACGCGCAGAACCCGAACGGCAACGCTTCGCACGAGCGCGACATCGATGATGAAGACGGCGAGCCGTCGCATGCGCAGGAAGCAACGCACGCGCATTCGCACGCGCCCGCGCGCGAACACGTGGCGGCGCCAACGTCCGCACCTTCGACGCAAGCCGGATCGCGTCCGCTGGGCGCGCATTCGTCGAACGTCCAGACCTCGAACGCGCCCGCCACGGCGCCCACCGGCGCTTCCGGCACTGCGGAAATCCGCAGCTTCCCGGTTGCAGCCGCCCCGGCCGCGGCACAGGAATCCGTCACCGAAACCGCGCCGGTCGCGGCAAGGTTGCCGAAGCCGGAGCCGTTCGCGGCCGGCGAACGCACGGCCGCCGGCAACAGCGATGCGGCCGCGCCGCTGCCCTCGCCTTCCGAAGGTGCATCCGAAACCGCGGCACCGGCACACCGCCCGGCGCTGGGTTCGGCCGGCGGCATGGGTTCATCGCCGGGCGGATTCAACGCGCCCAGCGGTGCGCCGGCTGCATCGCAGTCGGCCTTCTCGCCGCAGCAGGGCGATCTGTTGCCGAAGCCGGCTCCGGCGGCCGCGCAATCGCCGAGCAACAGCGAAGCGTCGAACTCGAACTGAAGCTCAGCCGCCGGCCAGCGCCGGCGGCGTCTTCCTCGAATCTTCCAGCATGCCGTGCGCACCGAGCAGGTGCGCCAGCGCGATGCTGTGCTCCACGCCCAGTTTCTCGAACAGCCGCTGCTTGTAGGTCGAGACGGTCTTGGGACTCAGGTGCAGGCGCTCGGCGATCTCGTTGATCGCGACACCACGCGCCAGCATCAGCGCGACTTCCAGTTCGCGCGATGAGAGCGACTCCAAAGGCGACGACTCGCCATCCACCGCGGCCAGCGCCATCTCGCGCGCGATCGTGGCATCCAGGTAACGCTTGCCTTGCGCGACGTTGCGCACCGCCGTCAGCAATTCTTCGGCGGGACAGGCCTTGGTGAGATAGCCGAGCGCGCCCGATTGCAGCAGCCTGCGCGGGAAACGCGCATCGTCCACCACGGTCAGGATGATGATCTGCGTGGGCAGTTCGGCGCGGCGCACGCGCTCGGTCAGTTCGATGCCGCTCATGCCAGGCATGTGCACGTCCAGCAACGCGACATCGGGTTTCTGCGCGCGTATGAGGCGCAAGCCTTCCTCGGCATCGCCCGCTTCACCGACCACCTCGATGTCGGTTTGCGCGGACAGGATCAGGCGGAATCCGGAACGGACGAGTTCGTGGTCGTCCACCAGCACGACGCGGACCATGATGCTCCCTCCCCCATAGCTCCCTATCCGCGACGGTAAGCGGCTAGCGCGCGCGATGCAAGTGCGTGGCTGGTGCCCGGGGTCGGGATCGAACCGACATGGCCGCGAGGCCGAGGGATTTTAAGTCCCTTGCGTCTACCAGTTTCGCCACCCGGGCGAACACTCGAACGCGCATGGAGGCCTGGGTCGGAATCGAACCGGCGTACGCGGATTTGCAGTCCGCTGCATGACCACTCTGCCACCAGGCCACGCGCATCGGGAATTGTAGCGGGCCATCGCAGGCAACGCCGCTGCATAAAAACAAAACCCCGGCAGGGCCAGGGTTTGCTGTCATTGAAAGTGCGGTCATGGATGACCGCATTTTGATCCTGCGCTCAAGGATGAGCGCAAAAAATGGAGCGGGAAACGAGACTCGAACTCGCGACCCCGACCTTGGCAAGGTCGTGCTCTACCAACTGAGCTATTCCCGCGCGAGCCGGTAATGATAACGCCGCCATGGCGCCAGTCAAGACTGCAATCGCGATCAGGTGTTCTCCCGGGGAGAATCCACCCGCAGCACCGGCCAGGCCGCGCGCAGGTAGGCCAGCCCGGACCAGATCGTCAACACGGCCGCGACCACCAGCAGCCCCTCGCCCACGTGGTATACGCGCAGCACCGGCGCGTCGTGCTGGGCGAGCAGCACCAGCAGCGCGACGATCTGCATCACCGTCTTGATCTTGCCGATCCACATCTCGTTGACGCGGGTGCGCTCGCCGACGATGGCCATCCATTCGCGCAACGCGGAGACCGCGATCTCGCGGCCGACGATGATCGCCGCGGTGATCGCCAGCAGCACGGTCGGATGCGACTGCACCAGCAGGAAGAGCGTGATCGCCACCATCAGCTTGTCGGCGACCGGATCCAGGAAGGCGCCGAACGCGGAAACCTGGTCGTAGCGGCGCGCCAGCCAGCCATCCAGCCAGTCGGTGACGCTGGCGAGCAGGAACACGAATGCCGCGGCGATGCCCGCGCCGTGGAACGGCAGGTAGAACACCACCACCATCACCGGCAGCAGCGCCATGCGGAACAGGGTCAGCGCGTTCGGCAGGTTGATCCGCATCGGCAGCTCTCTAACGAATGCGCGAGTGTCGCACATCGGGCGGCTGATGGTGAGCGGACCCGGTCACGCTCACTCGTGCAGATAGGCGTAGATCCGTTCGGCCAGCGCGCGATTGATGCCGCGCACGCGGCTCAATTCCTCCACGCCTGCTGCAGCGACGCCGGCGTGGCCACCGAACGCCTTCAGCAACGCGGCGCGCCGCGATGCCCCGATGCCCGCGATGTCTTCCAGCACGCCGTGCTCGCGCGCAGCTTCGCGGCGCTTGCGATGGCCGGTGATGGCGAAGCGGTGCGCCTCGTCGCGGATGGCATCGATCAAGTGCAGCGCGGGCGATCCCGGGCCGGGGTTCAGTTGTTTGCCGCTGTCGCCGAGGATCAGCGTTTCTTCACCGACCCGCCGTGAAGGCCCTTTCGCCACGCCGACCACTTCGATCCCCTGCACGCCGTTCTCGCGCAGCGCTTCCAATGCCTGCGCGACCTGCCCTGCGCCGCCATCGATCAGCCAGAGATCCGGCTTGTCGCCGGTGCCCGCAACGATCGGCTTCAACCGGCGCGTCAGGACCTGGTGCATCGCCGCGTAATCGTCGCCACCTGTGATGCCGCGGATGTTGAACCGCCGATACTGGTTCTTGATCGGCCCTTCCGGGCCGAACACCACGCACGATGCGACCGTTTCCTCGCCCATCGTGTGGCTGATATCGAAGCATTCGATGCGTTGCGGCACATCCGGCAGTTGCAGCAGTTCGCGCAGCGCCTCGAAGCGCGCGTGCAGCGACTGCCTGCTCGACAACCGCGCGGTCAGTGCCGCCTCGGCATTGCGCGCGGCCAGTTCGACGAAACGCGCGCGTTCGCCGCGCACGCGCGACTTCAGCGCAACCTCGTGGCCGGCGTATTCGGTCAATACCTGCGCCAGCAGCTCGGCGTCGGGAACGGAAGTCTCCAGCACCAGCTCGTCCGGCACCGGCTTGTCGAGGTAATACTGCGCGACGAACTGGCCGAGCACGTCGGCAGGTTCCGAATCCAGCGCCAGCTTGGGGAAATAATCGCGCGAACCCAGGCTCACGCCGTTCCGGAAATACAGCACCGACACGCAGGCGACGCCCGCCTCGACGCGGCAGGCCAGCACGTCCATGTCGGCGCGCGCGCCCTGCACGTAGTGATGCGCCTGCAGGCCGCGCAGCGTCGCGACCTGGTCGCGCAGTTTCGCCGCGCGCTCGAAATCGAGGTTCGCGCTGGCGCGTTCCATTTCCGATGCGAGTTCGTCGATCACCACGCTGCTGCGGCCTTCCAGGAACATTGCCGCATGGCGGACGTCCTGCTGGTAGCTCTGCGGATCGATGTAGCCCACGCACGGCGCGGTGCAGCGGCCGATCTGGTATTGCAGGCACGGCCGCGAGCGGTTGCGGAAGAAGCTGTCCTCGCACTGGCGCACCTTGAACAGCTTCTGCATCAGGCCCAGCGATTCGCGCACCGCCCACGCGCTGGGGAACGGCCCGAAGTAGCGGCCCTTGCCGGTGCGCGCACCGCGATGGAAGGCCATGCGCGGGAAATCCTCGCCTTCCGACAGATAGATGTACGGATAGCTCTTGTCGTCGCGCAACATGACGTTGTAGCGCGGTTTCAGCGACTTGATGAGCTGCGATTCCAGCAGCAGCGCCTCGCCTTCGGTGCGCGTCAGCGTGACCTCGACATGCGCGATCTGCGCGATCATCGCGGCAATGCGCGGATCCATCTTCGGCTTCAGGAAATAGCTGCCCACGCGCTTCTTCAGGTTGCCGGCCTTGCCGACGTACAGCAGCCCGCCTTCGGCATCGAACATGCGATAGACGCCGGGCGAAGAGGTGAGCGTGCGGACGAAGGCCTTGCCGTCGAAGGCCGGAGCGGATGCCATGCGCGGATTTTACGCGAGCGCGCTACTCGCCCGCAGGAATCCGTTTGCAGCTTCCGGCTTCCACATCCACGCGCAGGATTTCATGCGCGTTGCGGTCGGCCACCCACAGCGCACCGGCGGCGAACGAAATCCCCTGCGGTTCGTGGAACCGCCATTCGATCGGCAAGGTGCTGACTTCCCCGTTGCGCGATTGGATCGCGCGCAGGCGATTGTTGAGCGTGTCCGCCACGTAGATGGTGGCGCCGTCGGCTGCGAGGCCCAGCGGATGGGTGAAGCGCGCCAGCGTGCCGACGCCGTCTTCGTTGCCGGAAGCATAGGGGCCACCGCCCGCAAGCGTGGTCAAGACGAAATCGGACAGGCGCAACTGGCGGATGGCATTGCCTGCGGCATCCGCGATCACCAGCGTGCCCGGCAACATGGCGAGCGCGCTCGGCTGCGCCAGCCGGCATTCACGGCCCGTGCCGTCACGCACGCCACAGCGACCGCTGCCCGCCAGCACGTCGATCCCGCACGTGTGCAGGTCGATCCGCCAGATCTGGTGCTGGCCGCTGACCGCGACGTAGATGCGATCGCCCGACAGCGCGATCGCCACCGGCGCGCTGATCGAGATGCGCTGCCCCGGCGGGCAATCCTGCGGCGTCTGGTGTCCCGGCAATCCGGTACCGAGCAGCGTTTCCACTTCGCCGCGCAGCAGGCGGATGCGACGCACGCAATGGTTGCCGGTATCGGCCACGTACAACACGTCGCCGGAAATCGCCAGCCCCTGCGGCGCGTTGAAGCCCGCGTCGGCGAGCCGGCCGTCCCAGTAGCCGGCATTGCCGGAACCGAACTGACGCAGCACCCTGCCCTGGTGCGTGCATTCGAGGATGCGGTTATGCCCCGTGTCGCTGATGTAAAGCTTGTCCGGAGTGGCGAGCACGTGCGCCGGAAAGCGCAGCGCCATGCGTGGCTCGGTGCGGAACGCCGCGCGCGCGGAGGCATAATTTCGCAGGTCGCGGGTCGCGGCATCTTCCAGCAAGGCCGCAACCGCATCATCCACCCGCCGCAACGCGCTCTCGCCGACGAAGCGTCCCGCGATCCGACCCTCGCAATCGATCAGCAGCACGCTCGGCCAGGCCTCGATGCCGTACTGCTGCCACGCGCGCCACTGCGCATCGTTGGCGACCGGGTGCCGCACGTAATTGCGGTTGACCGCCTTCAGCACCGCATCATCCGATTGCTGCGCCGGATACTTCGGCGTGTGCACGCCGAGCACGGTCAGGCCGTCGTGATATTTGTTCTCGAGCTGCCGCAGGCCCGCCTGCAGGTTGGTGCAATGGACGCAGTCGTAGCTCCAGAAATACAGCAGCACCACGCGCCGGTGCAACGAGGCGAGCGTGCGCGGTTCGCGCGTGTTGACCCATTCCAGCGGCGCAGGAAATTCAGGCGCCGGCTGGAGGCTCTCGCCATCGAGCGTTGCTTCACGGCGACGATCCACGATCATGCTTCGCTCCGATCGAGATGCCGCTGCGCGGCGGCGAGGTCGGCTTCCGTATCCACGCCCGGTGGAAACGCTTCCGGCGCGATCCGCACCGCGATGGCATGGCCATGTTCCAGTGCGCGCAGCTGTTCCAGCGATTCGGCGCGTTCCAGCGGCGTGGGCGGCAACTGCGCAAACACTTTCAGGAATCCGGCGCGATACCCGTAGATGCCGATGTGCCGCAGGAACGGCGTGCCCTGCGGCAGGCGTTCGCGATCGCGCACGAACGCATCGCGCGCCCACGGCAGGGGCGCACGCGAAAAGTACAACGCCCGCCCGCGCGCATCGGTGACCACCTTCACTGCATTGGGATCGAACAATTGCGCGGCGTCATCGACCGGCGCGGCCAGCGTCGCCATCGGCACGTCGTCCTCGACCAGCGCGCGCGCGACCTCGCGGATGCCGGACCTGGGCGCAAACGGTTCATCGCCCTGCAGGTTCACCACGATCGCATCGTCCGGCCAATGCAATTGCCGCGCACACTCGGCCAGGCGATCGCTGCCGGAGGCGTGATCGCTGCGGGTCATGCAGATCGCCGCTTCTGCATCGCGCAGTGCGTCGGCTACGCGCGGGTCGTCGGTCGCCACCACGACCGACTGCGCGCCGGCCTCGCGGGCGCGCCGGACGACGTGCACGATCAACGGTTCGCCGCCGAGCAGCCGCAGCGGCTTGCCGGGCAGGCGCGTGGACGCCATCCGCGCCGGTATGGCAACGATGAACGATGGTGGTGTCGGCCCCATGACCGCAGCAGACTAGCCGAGCGGCTGTTGCGCAACAACTGCGCCGCTATGATCGCGTTTTGCGCACGACCTGCTGTGACCGACTCCGGAACAATCCTCGCCGCGCCTTCATCGCACGTGCCGCGCGCAGCCATGCTGATGGTCGCGAGCGCCTGCTGCTTCGGCTCGATGGCGATCGCGATCCGGCTGGCATCGAGCCAGTTGCATCCGTTCGAAATCGCGTTCTTCCGCAACGTGTTCGGGCTGCTGTTCACGCTGCCGCTGCTCGCCCGCGCCGGCCCGCAACTGCTGCGCACGCACCGACTGCCGTTGTTCGTGTTCCGCTGCGTGCTCGGCACGGTTTCGATGCTGGCCGCATTCTGGGCAATCGTGAACATGCCGATGGCGAAGGCGATCGCGTTGTCCTACTCGACGCCGCTGTTCGTCACCATTGGCGCGATCTTCGTGCTCGGCGAAGTGGTGCGCGCGCGGCGCTGGAGCGCGGTGGTCGCCGGCTTCGTCGGCGTGCTGCTGATCGTGCGGCCGGGGCTGCATGGCTATTCGCCGGCCGCACTGGTCGCGCTGCTGGCCGCGCTGATGAGCGCGTGCGTGTCGATCTGCCTGAAGTTCCTGAGCCGCACCGAAGCGCCGGACACGATCGTGATCTGGACCACGCTGCTGTGGGTGCCGCTGTCGCTGCCGGCGGCGCTGCTGTTCTGGCAATGGCCGCACGGCGAGACATGGCTGTTCGTGATCGCGGCGGGATTCTTCGGCACCAGCGGCCACATGTGCTGGATGCGGGCGCTGAAGATCGGCGATGTCTCGCTGCTGGCGCCGATCAGCTTCGTGCAGATGCCGATCGTGGCGGTGCTCGCGTATTGGCTGTTCGGCGAAAGGCTCGACCGCTGGACCGTACTGGGCGCGGCGGTGATCTTCGGGGCGAACGCCTACATCACCCACCGCGAGGCGCGGCTGTCGCGCACGCGCATGCATGAGGCGCGTGCGGTGGCCGGTGGTGCCGAGAGTTGACGTGGGACATTGCCCGCCGATCCCGGCGCAGACCGGCGGACAGTGTCCGCCCTACGGCTCCCGCTTCGGCCGCGGCCGGCGCACCAGTTCGCCGCCGCAATTCGGGCACACGTAATCCATCTCGTCGCTGCAATCGGCGCAGAAGGTGCACTCGAACGTGCAGATGTAAGCCTCGCCTTCCTTCGCGGTGGGCGCATGGCAGCGTTCGCATTCGGGACGCATTTCAAGGGTCATCGCACTGCTCCCGATCACACCCGCGCGGCGTATTTCTTCGCCACGTAATCCTCGACGATGCCGACGAACTCCTGCGCGATGTTCTCGCCGCGCAGGGTCATGGCTTTCTTGCCGTCGATGAACACCGGCGCGGCGGGCGCCTCGCCGTTGCCGGGCAACGAGATGCCGATGTCCGCGTGCTTGGATTCACCCGGCCCGTTGACCACGCAACCCATCACCGCCAGCGTGAGGTTTTCCACGCCGTCGTACTTCACGCGCCACTCCGGCATCTTCGCGCGCACGTGCTCCTGCACGACTTTCGCCAGTTCCTGGAAGAACTCGGAGGTGGTGCGGCCGCAGCCGGGACATGCGGTGACCAGCGGCGTGAACGCGCGCAGCCCCATCGTCTGCAACAGTTCCTGCGCGACGATCACTTCCTGCGTGCGCGAGGCGCCGGGCTCCGGTGTCAACGAAATGCGGATGGTGTCGCCGATGCCTTCCTGCAGCAGCACGGCCAGTGCCGCACTGGAGGCGACGATACCCTTCGAGCCCATGCCCGCCTCGGTGAGGCCCAAGTGCAGCGCGTAGTCGCTGCGTGCGGCGAGATCGCGATAGACGGCGATCAGTTCCTGCACGCCGGACACCTTGCACGACAGGATGATGCGGTCACGCGCGAGCCCGAGTTCTTCTGCGCGCGCGGCCGAATCCAGCGCCGAGCGGATCAGCGCCTCGCGCGCGACGTGCGCGGCATCCCAGGGTTCCGCGCGCCGGTGGTTCTCGTCCATCAACGTCGCGAGCAGCGACTGGTCGAGCGAGCCCCAGTTGGCGCCGATGCGCACAGGCTTGTCGTACTTCAAGGCCAGCTCGATGATCGATGCGAATTGCGTGTCGCGCTTCTTGCCGAAACCGACGTTGCCCGGATTGATGCGGTACTTCGCCAGCGTTTCCGCCGCGGCGGGCTCGTCGTGCAGAAGCTGGTGGCCGTTGTAGTGGAAGTCGCCGACCAGCGGCACGTCCACGCCCATCATGTCCAGCCGCTCGCGGATGCGCGGCACCGCGGCCGCGGCTTCGGCCGTGTTCACGGTGATGCGGACCAGTTCCGAACCGGCGCGCGCAAGTTCCGCAACCTGCTTCGCGGTCGCCACCGCGTCGGCGGTGTCGGTGTTGGTCATGGATTGCACGACGACCGGCGCGCCGCCGCCGACCCGCACGCGGCCGATGGTCACGCCGATGCTGTGCCTGCGCGGAGCGGGTGAAGCGGTGACTGACTTCATCCGGAATGCTCAGCCTGCCGCGCGGCCGGATGCGAATGCGTCATCCTCGCCGCCGGAAGCGCTGTCCGCGCCCGCGATGGAAACGCGGTAATACGCCGGGCTGATTTCATCGATCGCCGTCACCGCGTGCTCGCGCACGGTCGGACGCGAAGCCCAGTTGGCGGGATCGGCCGGTACGGTCAGCTCGACCGCGGTAGCCCGCTGGTCGAACAGGTGCGCCACCAGCAGCGAGGTCGCCCCGCTCTTCCGGTCCACGACGGCGACCGCACGCTGCGGCGCGCGCAATTCGTCGCCGCCGACGGAAAGCCGCACGCCCGCCGCATGCGCACGCCGCGCCAGCAACTCGACGCCGGCGAACACGCTTTCCTCGTCGGTGCGCAGCCAGCGGATCAAACCGACCATCCATTCCTGCGCCTCGCCGTCCTCGGCCGCCGGGGCCAGCCCGATCAGCTCGCCGACCCGCACGCGCAGCGCGGAGCCTGCCGTATGCAGCTGCAGGCGATAACCGCCGAGGCTCTGATCCAGCACCTGCGCGGACAGCACCTGCGGGCGGGTGTTGTCGGCGCCGGCTGTCCACGACGCGGCATGCTCGCGCGAGGTCAGCGCGATGGTGTTGCCGCGGATGCGTTGCATGAACGTGCTGAAATCCTGGTTGCCGGCGAGCACGAAGTGCACGGCGTGCAGGCCGATCACCGTATCCAGTTCGTGGCCCGCGCCGAGCCTGACGAAGCCGCGCTCGGCCGCGCCCGCCCAGCTCGAACGCAGCCGGTGCAGGAACACGATCGGCACCTCGACCGAAGCGCCGCCGCGCTGGCGGAAACTGAGGCGTTCGATGCCCGGCGGTTGCAATGCGGCATAGTCTTCGAGGAAGCGCTTCAGCGGCGCCAGATCCACCGCGAAGATGCCGCCCTGCGCCAGCGCACGCTCTTCGGGCACGTAACCCGGGCCGTCGTCGCTGTTCTCGTCCACCGCGATCGCCGCGCCCACGGCCGGACCCAGCGAACAATACGGCGCGAAGCAACGCGTCAGCAGCCACGCCTCGCGCAGTTCGCGCGCGGAGAAGCGATAGGGATTGGAGAGCGCCAGCAGCAGCGCGTGCGCATAAGCCTGGCTCACGTCCAGCTCGGCGCCGTCGGGCAGCGCATCGCTCACCGGCTTGTCCGCCACGCTGATCTGTTGCGCGAAACGATGCAGCGCATGCAGGCGCCGCCACGCGCCCGCAGGCGGCGTGCGGTACAGCCGATACGACCACTCCAGCACGATGCCCAGGTGCGTCAGCGCGCGCACCGCGGCGATCGCCGCGGCCTTGCCCTTGAACATCGGCAGCTTGCCGCCCGCGCACAACTCGTGCAGCGCCAGCGCGTAGTTGCGCGCCAGCCCGCGATGGAACGCCCAGGCGGTTTCGACCAGCTTTTCCTTCGCCGGCGGCAGCGGATGCGATTCCACGCCGAGCTGCTGCTCGATGCCTTCGCACAAGCTCGCCACCGGCACGCGCAGCGCTTCCAGCGCATCGATTCGATCGCCGGCCGGCCAGCGCGTCGCCTGCATGGTGTCCAGCATGGCGCCGACATCGCGCGCCGCCTGGGCCGGATTGGCCATGGGCAGGTGCTCGATGAACTCGCGCATCGCGCGCGCACTGGCGACCTGCCCGCGCTCGGGCGCGGCCCGGGCGGGCAGATCTTCGATGAGGCGCGCGTAACTGTCGTTCATTTCATTTCTCAATACGGCGCGTTTTCGACAAAACCGACCAAGCTTCCTGCGTACGATGCCCCCGCATCGCACCACCGCAGCAGCCCCGACCGGCGCCGGCATTCTACCCCTATCCGCCCGACCCGGCGCGGTTTTCCACGGCCCGGTCATCATCCCGCGATAGACTGCACGGATGCCCGTCCCGCCAGCACCGACCGCCCGACCGCTCGCCGAACAGGCGCTGTCGCGCGCGGCCGGCGCACCGCTGTCCTGCGGCAACGCCATCGAACTGCTGATCGACGCCCGCGCCAATTTCGACGCGTGGCTCGCGGCCATCCGCTCGGCACGACGCAGCATCTTTCTTGCCAACTACATCATCCGCGCCGACACAATTGGTCACGAATTCCTGGAGGCCCTATGCGAGCGCGCCCGCGCCGGCGTGCACGTGTTCGTGATGCGCGACTGGCTGGGCTGCCTCGGGCAGTCCGGCAGCCGTTTCTGGAAGCCGTTGCTGGAAGCCGGCGGGCAGGTGCGGGTGTGGAATCCATTCGATCCGCTGAGCCCGTTCGGCTGGGTCAATCGCGACCACCGCAAGCTGGTGAGCGTGGACGGCCGGATCGCGTTCATCTCCGGCATCTGCATCAGCGGCAAATGGCTGGGCAACGCCGAACGCAACATTCCGCCGTGGCGCGACACCGGCGTGGCGTTGCGCGGGCCGGCGGTGGCGGAAATCGAATCCGCATTCGCCTCCACCTGGAACACCACCGGCGATCCGCTGCCGGAGGAAGCCGTGACCGATCCGGCCACGATTGCGCACACCGGCGAAGTCGCGCTGCGCGTGATCGCCACGCATCCCAGCAGCGCCGGCATGTACCGTCTGGACCAGATGATCGCGGCGCTCGCGCGCGAGCGGCTGTGGCTGACCGACGCCTACTTCGTCGGCGTGCCGCCCTACGTGCGCGCGCTGGCGAACGCGGCCGAAGACGGCGTGGACGTGCGCCTGCTGGTGCCGGGCACCTCGGACCTGCCGCCGGTCGCGGCGATCTCGCGCAGCGGTTATCGCCCATTGCTCTCCGCCGGCGTACGCGTGTTCGAATGGAACGGTTCGATGCTGCACGCCAAGACGGCGGTCGCCGACACGCGCTGGGCGCGCGTGGGTTCGACCAATCTCAACCTCGCAAGCTGGATGGGCAATTGCGAGATCGACGTCGCGGTGGAAGACCACGCCTTCGCGCAGACGCTGGCCGAGCAATACGAACGCGACCTGCAGAATGCCACCGAGATCGTGCTGTCGCGCCGGCGCGTGCGGCGCGACCCGCAAAGTCCGCCGCGCGAACGCGTGCGCCGCGGCAAGCCCGGCGAACGCGGCAGCGCGGGCCGTGGTGCCGCCGGCGCGTTGCGACTGGCGCACACCGTCGGCGTCGCGCTGAACAATCGCCGCGTGCTGAGCCGCGGCGAAACCGGCCCGCTGCTGGGCGGCGCACTGGTTCTGCTGGTCCTGACCGCGATCGCGGTGCTGTGGCCGCGCGCGATCGCCTGGCCGCTGGCGGCGATCGCGTTGTGGATCGCGATCGGGCTGTGCGTGCGCTGGCTGCGGGTGCGTCGCGAACGCCACCGCGCCATTCAATCGGCCAAGTGAGATGAGCGAAGAGATCCCCCAATACGAAACCCGCCGCGAGATCCTGACGCCCTCCTCGCTCAACCGGCTGGCGCGCGATCTGATCGAGGATGCGCTGCCGCTGGTCTGGATCGAAGGCGAGCTGTCCAACGTCTCGCGGCCGGCGTCCGGCCATCTGTATTTCACATTGAAAGACTCTGCCGCGCAGGTGCGCTGCGCGATGTTCAAGCCGCGCAGCACCTGGCTGCGCTTCAAGCCCGCCGACGGTACGCACGTGCTGGCGCGCGCACGTGTCAGCCTTTACGAGGCGCGCGGCGAATTCCAGCTGCTCGTCGAGCACATGGAGGAAGCCGGCGAAGGCGCGCTGCGCCGCGCGTTCGATCTTCTGAAGGCGAAGTTGCAGTCAGAGGGACTGTTCGATCAACAACGCAAGCGCGCGCTGCCGCGCTATCCGCGCCGCATCGGCGTGATCACCTCCGCCACGGGCGCCGCGATCCGCGACGTGCTGAGCGTGGCGCGCCGGCGCTGCCCGCTGACCGAAATCGAAATCCTGTCCGTGCCGGTGCAGGGCCGCGAGGCACCGCCGGCGATCGTCGCGATGTTGAACGCGGCATCGCGCAGCGCGCGTCACGACGTGCTGCTGCTGACCCGCGGCGGCGGTTCGCTGGAAGACCTGATCGCCTTCAATGACGAAGCCGTGGCGCGCGCGGTCGCAGCGAGTGCTGTGCCGGTGGTGTGCGCGGTCGGACACGAGGTGGATTTCTCGATCGCCGATTTCGTCGCCGACCTGCGCGCGCCGACACCCTCGGCCGCCGCCGAGTTGCTGCTGCCGGATTCGGATGCGCTGACCCGCACCTTGGCTCAGCATCGCGCGCGCATCGGGCATGCGTGGAACCGCCGCGCACACGCGCGGAGCCAGCGCCTCGACCACCTGCACGCGCGGCTGCTCGGGCGCGCGCCGCAACAGCGGCTCGCCGCCGGACGCGAACGATTGCTCGCGCTTCGCGCGCGCATGCAACGCTGCTCTTCGGCGCGGCTGGAATCGGCGCACGCGCGTTTGCGCCACGCGGGTGCGCGCCTGCAACTGGCGCATCCGGCACGGCGGTTGCCGGTGCTCGCGCGCGATGCGCAGCGATTTCATCAGCGGCTGCTCGGGGCGTGGGCGCAAGCCGCACAGCGCGATGCGCGACGGGTGGCCGCGCTCGCCCGTGCATTGCAGGCGGTCAGCCCGTTGAACGTGCTGCAACGCGGCTACGCGATCCTGTTCGATGAAAACGGATTTGTTTTACGTTCCGCGAAAGCCGCAGCGCCGGGCGCGAAGCTGACCGCGCGATTGCAGGATGGAGAGCTGGCGCTGGTCGTGCGCGAACACGAGGGATGAACATGAAACTCAAGGACCGCTATCCGTACTACCTCGCCAACAAGCCACAGCAGCCGAACGCGGAGCTGCCGGTGCTGGACAAATATTCCGGCAAGGTCGCCACGCGCGTGGCGCTGGCCGATGCGGGCGCCATCGAGGCGGCGATCGCGTCGGCAGCAGAAGCCGCCGCGCCGATGGCGGCGATGAGACCCTATGAACGTCGCGCAGTGCTGGAACATTGCGTCGCGCGCATGGCCGGGCGCAAGGAAGAACTGGCATTTGCGTTATGCGTGGAAGCGGGCAAGCCGATCAAGGATGCACAAGGCGAAGTGACGCGCCTGCTGGACACCTTCCGCATCGCCGCCGACGAATCCACGCGCAGCGATGGCGAAGTCCTGAACCTGGAAATCTCGCCGCGCACGCGCGGCTATCGCGGATTCGCCAAACGCGTGCCGCTCGGGCCGTGTTCGTTCATCACGCCGTTCAATTTCCCGTTGAACCTGGTCGCGCACAAGGTCGCGCCGGCGATCGCGGCCGGGTGCCCGTTCGTGTTGAAGCCTTCCGAGAAGACGCCCATCGGCGCGCTGATCATCGGCGAGGCGCTCGCCGAAACCGACCTGCCGCCCGGCGCGTTCTCGATCCTGCCTTGCAACATCGAGGATGCCGATCCGTTCGTGGAAGACGAGCGGCTGAAGCTGCTGTCGTTCACCGGCGGCCAGATCGGCTGGGAGTTGAAGAAACGAGCGGGCCGCAAGAAAGTCGTGCTGGAGCTGGGCGGCAACGCGGCCTGCATCGTGGATGCGGACCAGCGCGGGCGGCTGGACTTCGTGATCGAGCGGCTGATCTCCGGCAGCTTCTATCAATCCGGCCAGAGCTGCATCAAGGTGCAGCGCATCCTGATCCACGCTTCGCTGTACGAGGAAGTGAAGCAGCGCTTCGTCGATGCAACGAAGAAACTGAAAGCCGGCGATCCGAAGGACCCGGAGACCTTCCTGGGTCCGATGATCGACGAGGCCGCGGCGAAGCGGCTGGAGGGCTGGATCAGCGAAGCGAAAGCGGCTGGCGCGAACGTGCTCTGCGGCGGCGCACGCCACGGCAACATGTTGCAGGCGACCGTGCTGGAGCACGTGCCGGACGATGCGAAGCTGTCCTGCATGGAAGCGTTCGGTCCGGTCACGGTGCTGGCGAAGTTCGATACCTTCGAAGAGGCGCTGGAGCGCGTGAACGCCTCCGACTACGGCCTGCAGGCGGGCGTGTTCACCGGCAGCCTCGACCACGCAATGCGCGCGTGGGACACGCTGGTGGAAGGCGGCGTGATCGTCGGCGACATCCCGAGCTTCCGCGTGGACAACATGCCCTACGGCGGCATGAAGCTTTCCGGTTTCGGCCGCGAAGGCGTGCGTTACGCGATGGAAGACATGAGCGAGAGGCGTCTGCTGGTGATCCGCGATCCTTCGTGACTCGACGAGGGGAAAGCCGCCGCGCCTTGCACGTCAGGATGTTTCCACCTGCAACGGGCGATTGCCGGTTTCGACCAGCGTGGTGGAGAACCGCCAGCCGTCGCGTTCCAGCCGGCGCGCGGTGTGCAAGGCCTGGCTCGCCGCCAGCAACAAGCCGGTCGCGTCCACGGCATTGTCGGGGAACCCCGCGATGCCGATGCGCAGCCCCAACTGGAACTGCACGCCGTCCACGCCGAACGGCTTGGTCAGGCTGTCGGTGATGCGCTGCGCGATGATCTCGCCCGCCGAAAACAGCGAGACTTCGATGCCCTGCGCGAGCAGAGCGAACTCGTCGTGGCCGGTGCGCACCACCACGTCTTCGTTGCGCACCTGCCGGCGCACGCGTTCGGCGGCGACGCGCGACACGTCCTCGGTGAAGCCTTCGCCGTGTTCGCGCGACAGCTCGTCGAGCCCGGTCAATTGCAACCGGAACAACAGGCATCCGCAACGCTGGCGGCGCGCCGCGTTGATGCCACGGCCGATCCGGCGCAACAGCGCCTCGCGGCTGCGCAATGCGCCGGATGGCTTGGTGCGCCTCGCGAATCCCGAAAACCAGGCCATCTGCAACCCTTCCCTTTGCACGCCGGTCCCGCCCCGGTCACGCGGAACATGCAGGCATCGTGCCGGGCCCGCTGGAGTTTGGCATTAAAATGGGCCCGGTGAACACAACCCAAGACACCGGTGCGCCGCGCCGCCTCTCCGCCCTGCGTGCGTTGTGGCCGTACCTGCGCCGCCACCGCGGCCTGGTGGCCGGCTGGCTGTTTTTCCTGACGCTGTCCTCCGCGGCGACGCTGTCGCTGCCGGTCGCGGTGCGGCACATGATCGACCGCGGCTTCGCCACGCGCGACCCGGCGCTGGTCAACCGCACCTTCCTGATCCTGTTCGGCGTGGCGCTGGTGCTGGCGCTCGCCACTGCCGCGCGCTATTTCTGCATCACCCTGCTGGGCGAACGCACGGTGGCGGAGTTGCGCGAAAAGCTCTACGAGCACCTGATCGGACTCGACATCGGCTTCTTCGAACAGGCGCGCGTGGGCGAACTGGTCTCGCGCCTCGGCACCGACACCGAAGTGGTGCAGACGCTGATCGGCTCCAGCGTCTCCATCGCGCTGCGCAGCGTGGTGATGGTGATCGGCGCGGCGGCGGCGATGGTGTTCACCAGCCCGCGCCTGGCCGGCTTCACCGCGCTGGTGATCCCGGTGGTGATCGTGCCGATCGCGCTGTATGGAAGAAAATTGCGCGCGTTGTCGCGCGTCAACCAGGATCGCATCGCCGACACCAGCGCGATCGCGAACGAGACGTTGAACGCGGTGCACGCGGTGAAAGCCTACGCACGCGAGCGCATCGAGAGCGCGCGCTACACACGCGCGGTGCGCGACGCCTTGCGCGCGGCGCAGCGACGGATCACGGCGCGGGCGATCCTCACCGGCGGCGTGATCGTGCTGGTGTTCGGCGCGATCACGCTGGTGCTGTGGGCCGGCGCGCGCGATGTGCTGGCGGGCTCCATGGATGCCGGCGTGCTCAGCCAGTTCATCCTCTACGCCGTGCTGGCCGCAGGTTCGGTCGGCGCGCTCGGCGAAGTCTGGGGCGACGTGCTGCGCGCGGCGGGTTCGATGGGCCGCATCGGCGACCTGCTGGCCGAACAGCCGCGCATCGTCGCGCCCGCACAACCGTCGCACCTGCCGAAACCTTCGCGCGGCGCGATCGCGTTCGAACACGTCGGGTTCCGCTATCCGACGCGGCTGGATGTCCCTGCCCTGCACGATTTCGACCTGCGCGTGCGACCCGGCGAAACGGTCGCGCTGGTCGGCCCCTCGGGTGCCGGCAAGAGCACGGTCTTCAACCTGCTGCTGCGCTTCCACGATCCGCAAGCCGGGCGCATCACGCTGGACGGCATCGACCTGCGCTCACTGGCGCTGGACGAGTTGCGCGGCGCGCTGGCGCTGGTGCCGCAGGAAACGGTGATCTTCGCCGCCAGTGCCGCCGACAACATCCGCTTCGGCCGCAGCGATGCCGACGACGAATCGGTACGCGCGGCGGCCCGCGATGCGGAAGCCTGGGGATTCCTGGCCGCGCAACCGGACGGCTTCGACGCGCCGCTGGGCGAACGCGGCGTGCGGCTTTCGGGCGGACAGCGCCAGCGCATCGCGATCGCGCGCGCGATCCTGAAAGACGCGCCGGTGCTGCTGCTGGACGAAGCCACATCGAGCCTCGACGCGCAATCGGAAGCGGCGATCCAGCAGGCGCTGGAACGCGCGGGACGCGGACGCACCACGCTGGTGATCGCGCACCGGCTGGCGACGGTGCAGCGGGCGGATCGCATCGTGGTGCTGGACGGCGGCCGCATCGTCGCCGAAGGCACGCACGACTCACTGCTGCGCGCAGGCGGCCTCTATTCCGAGCTGGCGCGGCTGCAATTCGCGGCGTGAGAGCCGATGCAGGGCGGGCATTGCCCGCCAATGCCTTGTGATGCGATAGGCGGCGATGGCGGACGGTGTCCGCCCTACGCGCAGGCGGACCTGCTCCGGACTTGATCCGGCCCTTGAGCGATTACGAATAATACGTGCGTCCGCGCTCCACGAAGCCCGCATCGGGCGCGTCGGGCCAGTGATCCTTGTCGAAGCCGGTCGCGCTCTTCAGCCGATCGGGGCTGGCATCCAGGATCAGGCTCTCGTCGCTGCCGTCCATGCGCAAGGCATGCCACGGCACGGCGAACAGCTTTTCGCCCATGCCGAGCACGCCGCCGCTCGCCATCACTGCATACACGATTCCGCCGGTGGCGGTGTCGAGCACGATGTCCTTGAGGTCGCCGAGCTTCTCGCCGGCCGGATTCACGATCGGATCGCCGATCAGCGTGCTGGCGGATAGTTGCCGGGGAGCTTCCATGGCGCCCTAGTCGTCGTCGCGTGCATCGCGGATCTCGTCGGCGGCCTCGCCGACGTTGCGCTGCACCTTGCCGGCATTCTTCTCGATTTTGCCGTGCAGCTCTTTCGACTCGTTGTCGGTGAGCTTGCCGGCCGCTTCCTTGATGCTGCCCTTGACCTGATGCTTCGCGCCTTCAGTGCGATTCTTGTCCATGATGTGTGCTGCTCCATGACGCCCCAAACGGGCGAGCGAACCTTAGCGCCCGCGGCGTTATCGGGCGATGAAGCAGACGCTGAACAAAGTGAACGCGCACGCGACATCGCGGCGCGATTCCGCACCGCGATGCGTCCGGAAGAACGTGTGGTTCAGGCTCCGACGGGTGCGTCGGCCTGCGGCGTCACCGCCGCGGCTTGCTTGCCCTTGGGCCCCTGCACGATTTCGAAGCTGACCCGCTGACCCTGTTGCAGGCTGCGAAAACCCTGCGCATTGATCGCCGAGTAGTGCACGAACACATCATCCCCACCATCCTCGGGCGCGATGAAACCGAAACCCTTGGCGTCGTTGAACCACTTCACCGTACCGAAAGCCATTGCGAAAACCCCATCCCCAAACGCGCTACCCCAGCGCAACCCGAGTACGCCACAGGATCGCGCGCGATGCAAGAGGCTCGTCGCGCATGCGTGCCGCGCGGCACGCATCACCCGGCAAGCAATGCGGAGATGATCGGCGGCACTTGTGAGGTCGCAGCGGCCAAGTGCGCGTGGATTTCCTCGAGGCTGATCGTCGCCGCATGCGGGTCGCAACCGGCCGCCCAGTTTGCGACCAGCGCAAGGCAGGCGTATTCGATATCGAGTTCGCGCGCGAGCGCCGCCTCCGGCATGCCGGTCATGCCGACCAGGTCGCAACCGTCGCGGCGAAGGCGCTCGATTTCCGCGTTGGTTTCCAGGCGCGGCCCCTGCGTGGCCGCGTAGCAACCGCCATCCACCACGGCGACGCCCGCGGTGCGCGCGGCCGCAAGCAGTTCGGCGCGCAGGGACGCGGTGTAGGGTTCGCTGAAATCGATGTGCAACACCGGCTCGCCGTCGGCATCGCAGAAACTCGACGGTCGGCCGCAGGTGTAGTCGATCAGTTGATCAGGAACCACCAGCGCGCGCGGCCCCATGTCGGCGCGGATGCCGCCGACCGCATTGACGCCGATGATCCGGCGCGCGCCGAGTTCGTGCAGCGCTGCGATGTTGGCGCGGAAGTTGATCCGGTGCGGCGCAAAGCTGTGCGACTCGCCGTGGCGGGCCAGGAATGCGACGCGCTTGCCCGCGATCGTGCCGGTCACGATCGGCGCCGAGGGCACGCCCCAGCGCGTGTTCACCTCTTGCCGTTCGATGCCAGCCAGGCCGGGGAACGCATACAGCCCGGTGCCGCCGATGATGGCAAGATCGATGGCCATGCTCATTCCGGCAATGCGTAGATGGCAGGCAGGTTCCGGCCCTGCTCGTGGTAATCCATGCCGTAACCGAACACGTATCGGTCCGGCACCTGCACGCCGACGAAATCCGCTTCGAGGCCGGGCGCACGCCGGTCATGGTGCTTCTCGCACAGCACCGCGATCAGCACGCGGCGCGCGCCTTCGGCGAGGCACGCATCGCGCAGCGCGGCCAGCGTGTGGCCTTCGTCCAGGATGTCGTCGGCGAGGATCACGGTGCGATCGCGCATCACGGCCTGCGGCTTGCGCAGCCACTGCAGTTCGCCGCCGCGGGTGCCGCCGCGATAGCGGGTGGCGTGCACGTAGTCGAATTCCAGGTCGCAGCCGATCGCGAGCGCCAAAGGTGCGGCAAACATCAGCCCACCGTGCAGCACGGTCAGGAACAGAGCGCGCTCGCCCTCCAGCGCGCGCGTGATCTGCGCGCCGATGCGGGCGATCGCCGCCTCGATCACCACGCGATCGTGGACCACCTGCGCCGATTGCAGCGCCGCCGACAATTCGGAAGGCGCGGTGCTCATGCGGCGCGCTCCATGCCCAGCGTCCGCACTGCGGCCACGAAATTCGCGTGCTGCGGATTGTCCATCAGCGCCTGCCACGTGCTCGCGACCGCGCCGCAGAGCGTGCGCACGCGTTCCGGCGCGCACGGTTCGCGATGGCGCACCGATTCGATCGCCTCGTCCACGAGCTTCGGCGCGCACACCAGCACCAGGTCGCAGCCTGCATCCAGGTGCGCATTCACGCGCGCATTCACGCCGCCTGCGGATTCCGCCGCGGCCATGCCGATGTCGTCGCTGAATGCGATGCCGCGGAATCCGAGTTCGGCGCGCAGCACGTCCTGGATCCACACTTTCGAATAACCCGCAGGCAGTGCGTCCACGGCGGGATACGTCACGTGCGCCAGCATCACCGCTTCCGCGCCGGCTTCGAAGCCGTCCGCGAACGGAACGAGGTCGGTCGCGCGCAGCGCATCGAGATCGCGCGTATCGGTGGCGGGTTCCACGTGCGTGTCCTCGACGACCGTGCCGTGCCCGGGAAAGTGTTTGAGCGTCGCGGCCATGCCGGCCAGCCGCATGCCGCGCAGGTAGGCCGTGCCGAGCTCGGAGACGATCCGCGGATCGGCGTGGAAGGCGCGCTCGCCGATGATGCGGTTGCCGCGGGCGAGATCCATCACCGGCGCGAACGACAGATCCACGTCGTTGGCGCGCAGTTCGCTCGCCATCACCCAGGCGTGCATCTCGGCCATGCAAGCGGCTGCGGCGCGATCGCGCTCGTACAGCTCGCCGATGCGCGCCAGCGGCGGCAGCCGCGTGAAGCCCTCGCGGAAGCGCTGCACGGGACCGCCTTCCTGGTCCACGCAGATCGGGAACGGTTCGTCACGCTCGCTGCGGATCGCGGCGACGAGTTCATTCAATTGCGCGCGATTGCTGAAATTGCGCGAGAACAGGATTGCGCCGCTGACTTGCGGGGCGCGCAGGCGCCGCCTGTCGTTGTCGGTGAGTTCGAGGCCTTCGAGGCCGATGACCAGCATGGAGGGATTCCGGGCAAAGCAAACCCGCATGATGCCGGATTGTTCGAGGCAACGCAGCACTCGCCAGTTTGCCGTTCGTCCTGAGCATAGGCTCTGCGCAAGCAGGGACGGAGTCGAAGGACGGTGATGCGCTTCGACTCCGCCTGCGAGCGGGCTACGCTCAGCGCGAACGAAATTCCTAGCGTTCAAATAGCGCGATGGACTCCACATGCGCCGTATGCGGGAACATGTCCATCACGCCGGCAGCGGCCAGCGTGAAGCCGTGCCGTTGCACCAAGGTTCCGGCGTCACGGGCCAGCGAACCCGGATGGCAGGACACGTACACCACGCGCTTGACCGATTTGCCGGGCAGGTGTTCCAGCACACCGGCCGCGCCGGTACGCGGCGGGTCCAGCAGCCACTTGTCCCATTCCGCGCGCGCCCATGGGGCGCCACGCGGATCCAGCGCCAGGTCACCCACCACGAATTCCGCGTTGGTGATGCGGTTGCGCGCGGCATTCGCGCGCGCGCGTTCGATCAGCCCGGCATCGCCTTCCACGCCGCAGACGAAACCGGCACGGCGCGCGATCGGCAGCGAGAAGTTGCCGAGCCCGCAGAACAGATCCAGCACGCGATCGACGGGCTGCGGATCGAGCAGTTGCAGCGCATGCGCAATCATCCGCTTGTTCAGGTCCGGATTGACCTGCACGAAATCCAGCGGCTCGAAGTGCAGGTCGAGGTCGTATTCGTCCAGCCGGTAATGCAATTGCACGTGCCCGGGATGCAGCGCGTGCACGCTGTCGTTGCCGCCCGGCTGCAGCAGGATCGCGAGGCCGTGCTCGCGTCCGAACGCGATCAGCTTTTCGCGATCGCCCGACGACAATGGCACCAGATGCCGGAACACCAGCGCGACCATTTCATCGCCGGCGGCGAACTCGATCTGCGGAATCGAAGCCGCGCCTTCCATCGAATTCAGCAGCGCGCCCAGCGCCTCCAGCTTCGATCCCAAGGCCGGATGCAGCACTTCGCAGCGCGAGAGGTCGGCCACGAAGCGCGGGTCGAGCTCGCGGAAGCCGACGAGCGTCCTGCCCTTCTTCGGCACATGCTTGACCGAGAGCCGGCCGCGGCGGCGATAGCCCCACGGTTCCGCGGTGAGCGGCGGCAACCA
>DASSEW010000036.1:0-25046 GCA_035695065.1 Rhodanobacteraceae bacterium
GATCCCCGAGTCGCGCATGATCCGCTTCGCGCCGGCGCATCCGAAATACACGGTCACGGTGTTCACCGACGTGGACTGCCCGTATTGCCGGGTGTTCCATTCGAAGATCGCCGAATACAACAAGCTCGGCATCGCCGTGAACTATCTTTTCTGGCCGCGCTCGGGCTTGAACACGCCCTCGTACGACAAGGCGGTGTCGGTATGGTGTGCGGCCGATCGCAAGCGCGCCTTCAGCGAAGCCAAGCACGGCGTCGACCCCAAACCCGCGCACTGCGACAACCCGGTCGCGCAGGACTACCAGCTCGGGATCGACCTCGGTGTCAACGGCACGCCGACGATCGTCGCCAGCAATGGCGCGGCGCTGAACGGCTACGCCGATCCCATGCAGCTGCTGCAGTGGTTGAGCGAGGTTCCAGGACCGCAAGACCATGGCTGATTCGGGGACGCTGCTACAATAGGCGGCTTCCCCAAGCTGCCGTCGCGAAGCCCATGATCGTCCTCGACGGGCGCTCCGCCCTGTCGCCGTTTCGTCTGGATCGCCTCAACGAGCGCCTCGCCACCGTGGCGCCCGGCGCACGCGTGCGCGGCGCACGTTTCGTCTACTTCGCGGACGTCGAGCGCCCGCTCAGCCCCGAGCAGCATCGTCGGCTGGCCGAAGTGCTGGACGCCGGCGAAGGCGCGCCGCTCGATGCGACGCTCTGGATCGTGCCGCGGCTGGGCACGCTGTCGCCGTGGTCGACCAAGGCCAGCGACATCCTGCACGACATCGGCCTGCCGGTGCGGCGCGTCGAGCGCGGCACCGCATTCCTGATCGAAGGCCTGAGGCCGGAAGACGCCACCGCGTTCGATGCGGTAGCCCATGCGCTGCACGATCCCATGACGCAGTCGGTGCTGACCGCGCTGGAGCAGGCCTCGGATTTATTCCTCGCGGGCAGCGCCGGGCCGCTGCACACGGTCGCGCTGGGCGGCGATCCCCGTGCCGCACTGCAATCTGCCAATAAGGAACTCGGCCTCGCGCTTGCACCGGATGAAATCGAATACCTGATCGAACACTACGCGCGGCTGCAACGCGATCCGACCGACGCGGAGCTGGTGATGTTCGCGCAGGCCAATTCCGAGCACTGCCGGCACAAGATCTTCAACGCGCAGTTCACCGTGGACGGCGAGCCGCAGGCGGCGACGCTGTTCGGCATGATCCGCCACACGCACAAGATGTCGCCGGCATACACCTTGTCGGCGTACAGCGACAACGCGGCGGTGATCGAGGGCTCGCACGGCGCACGCTTCTTCGCCGACGCCGATGGCGTCTGGCGCGCGCACCAGGAAGCGATTCCCTACGCGATCAAAGTGGAGACGCACAACCATCCGACCGCGATCGCGCCGTGGCCGGGTGCCGCGACCGGCGCGGGCGGTGAAATCCGCGATGAGGGCGCGGTCGGCCGCGGCGGCAAACCCAAGGCCGGGTTGACCGGCTTTTCTGTTTCACACTTGCGCATCCCGAACCTGCCGCGCCCGTGGGAATCGGCGCGCCCGCTGCCGGCGCGGTTCGCGACCGCGTTCGAGATCATGCGCGACGGTCCGCTGGGCTCGGCCGCGTTCAACAACGAATTCGGGCGGCCGTGCCTCGGCGGCTATTTCCGCGCGTTCGAACAGGAAACCGGCGAGCCCGGCAAGCGCCGCGGCTACGACAAGCCGATCATGATTGCAGGCGGCGTCGCCAACATCCGCCCGATGCACGTCAGGAAGAACAAGCTCGCCCCCGACGATTGCGTGATCGTGCTCGGCGGCCCGGCGATGCTGATCGGCCTCGGTGGCGGCGCGGCATCGTCCATGGCAGGCGGCACCTCGAGCGCGGAACTGGATTTCGCCTCCGTGCAGCGCGACAACCCGGAGATGGAGCGCCGCTGCCAGGAAGTCATCGACGCCTGCACGGCGCTCGGCGACGCCAATCCGATCGTCGCGATCCACGACGTCGGCGCCGGCGGTTTGTCGAACGCGATCCCCGAACTGCTGCACGATTCCGGCGTCGGCGGCCGGATCGACCTCGACAAGGTGCCGCGCGACGATCCGCAGCTCACGCCGATGCAGCTGTGGTGCAACGAATCGCAGGAACGTTACGTGCTGGGCGTGCGTCCGTCCGACCTGCCCACGTTCGAAAAGATCTGCGCGCGCGAACGCTGTCCGTTCGCGGTGGTGGGAACGGCGACGGAAGAAGAGCGCCTGGTCGTGGCCGCAGCCGAATCGCGACCGATCGACCTCCCCCTCGACATGCTGCTCGGCAAGCCGCCGCGCATGCAGCGCGAGGCCGCGCGCTTCAAGCCGCGCGTGGACGTGGTGCCGGATCTTTCCGGCATCGGCCTGGACGAGGCGGTGCAGCGCGTGCTGCGCATGCCGGGCGTGGGTTCGAAAAGTTTCCTGATCACCATCGGCGATCGCAGCGTCGGCGGCCTGTGTTCGCGCGATCCGATGGTCGGCCCTTGGCAAGTCCCCGTCGCTGATTGCGCGGTGACGCTGGCCGATTTCGAAGGCTACGCGGGCGAAGCGATGGCGATGGCCGAGCGCGCGCCGGTGGCGCTGCTGGATTCAGCTGCTGCCGCGCGCCTTGCGGTCGGCGAGGCGATCACCAACCTGCTCGCCGCGCCGGTGGTGCTCGATGAAATCCGGTTGTCGGCGAACTGGATGGCGGCCAGCGGCAAGGCCGGCGAGGATGCGGCGCTGTTCGACGCAGTGCGCGCAGTCGGCGAGGAATTGTGCCCCGCGCTGAACATCTCGATTCCGGTCGGCAAGGATTCGCTGTCCATGCAGACCGTCTGGAACGACGGAGAGCGCGAGCAGCGCACCGTCGCACCGGTTTCGTTGATCGTCACCGCCTTCGCGCGCGTGGCGGATGCGCGCCGCGCGCTGACGCCACGCATCAAGCTCGATCGCGGCGATTCCGAATTGTGGCTGCTCGATCTCGGCGCCGCGCGCGACCGCCTCGCCGGCTCCGCACTGACGCAGGCGTTCAATCGCGGCGGCGGCGTGCCCGCGGACCTCGACAATCCGCAGCGGTTGAAGTCGCTGTTCGCGCTGATCCGCGAAGCCGAAGCCGCAGGCCTGCTGCTGGCGTACCACGACCGCTCCGACGGCGGCGCGATCGTGACCTTGCTGGAGATGGCCTTCGCCGGACATTGCGGGCTGGAAATCCGGCTGGACGGCTGGGCCGACAATCCGCTGCGTGGCCTGTTCAACGAGGAACTCGGCGCGGTGGTGCAGGTGCGCACGGCCGATCGCGACGCCTTCATGGCGCTGGTCGCGCGGCACGGCCTCGCATCCATGTGTCACGCGATCGGGCGACCGAAGCCGAAGCTCGGCATCAAGCTGCTGGTCGGCGACGAGAAGCTCGCGAAGTGGAACTGGACGCAGTTGTTCACCGCCTGGCACGAGACCAGCCACGCGATGCAGCGCCTGCGCGACAACCCGGCCAGTGCCGATGCCGAACGCGCATGGCGCATCAGCGACGACGATCCGGGCCTCTCGCCCAAGCTCACGTTCGAGCCGGGCGAAGACATCGCCGCGCCTTTCATTGCGCGTGGGGCACGTCCGCGCGTTGCGGTGCTGCGCGAGCAGGGCGTCAACGGCCAGGTCGAGATGGCCGCGGCGTTCACGCGCGCCGGCTTCGAAGCGGTGGACGTGCACATGAGCGACCTCGCCGCAGGCCGCCACCAACTTTCCGAGTTCAACGGACTCGCCGCCTGCGGCGGGTTCTCCTACGGCGACGTGCTGGGCGCAGGCCGCGGCTGGGCCGCGTCCATCCTCTATCACGAAAAGTTGCGCGAGCAGTTCGCGGCTTTCTTCGCCGATCCGAAAACCTTCGCGCTGGGTCTGTGCAACGGCTGCCAGATGTTGTCGCACCTGAAAGGCATCATCCCGGGCGCGGAACACTGGCCAAGCTTCCATCGCAACGCCTCGGAACAATACGAAGCGCGCTTCGTCACGGTCGAGGTGATGGAATCGCCCTCGATCTTCTTCCGCGGCATGGCCGGTTCGCGCATCCCGATCGTCACCGCGCACGGCGAAGGCCGCGCGGTGTTCGAGCACGACGCCAAGCCCGCCAAGGCGAACGCCTGCCTGCGTTTCGTGGACAACCGCGGCAAGCCGACCGAAGCGTTTCCGCTGAACCCGAATGGTTCGCCGGATGGCCTCACCGGTTTCACTTCCGGCGACGGGCGGGTGATGATCCTGATGCCGCATCCCGAACGCGTGTTCCGCACCGTGCAGATGAGCTGGAAGCCGCTAGGCTGGGGCGAGGATTCGCCGTGGATGAGGTTGTTCCGCAACGCGCGAGCGTTCGTCGGCTCGTAGGCGGGCATTGCCCGCCGCCCTGATCCCACGGCGGACAATGTCCGCCCTGCGACGGAGATGAGATGGGCGCAGCAGTCCCGCAATCTCGCAGCGAAACCGGCCTGACCGAAAGCAATCGGCGCTTCTACGACGGCCTGTGGTCGCGCGCGAAACTGATCGAGCCGCAGCGCTTCAACACGTGGCCGCTGGTTTCCGAACTGTGCGCGCAACGCACGCGCCGGCTGGAGATCGCGCCGGGCCTGCGTCCGCGGATGCCGCTGCATGACACCGTGTTCCTCGATCTCAGCACGCCGGCGTTGCGTGCGTTGCATGCGCGCGACGCAAGAGCAGCGAACGGCGTGATCGGCGCGCTTCCCTTCGCTGATCGCGCATTCGACCTCGTCTGCGCCATGGATATCGTCGAACACGTGAGCGATGATGATGCCGCGCTCGCGGAACTGGCGCGCGTGGCCGCGCCCGATGCGACCCTGCTGATCTCGGTGCCGTTGCATCCGCAGGCATGGAATGCCTTCGACGATTTCGTCGGCCACTGCCGCCGCTACGAACCGCAGGCGATCGTGGACAAGCTGGCGCGCCACGGGTTCGCGCTCGAACGCAGCGCGGTGTATGGCATGCAGCCCAAGTCCTCGCGCCTGCTCGACCTCGGCATGTGGTTCCTGCGCCGGCATCCGCGCACCGCGATGCGTTGGTACAACGGCGTGTTCATGCCGATCGGCGTGGCGCTGCAGAAGCCGCTGCGCTGGACGGACGGCATGGTCGACGCACGCGGCGTGGACGAGGTGCTGCTTGTGTGCCGCCGGCGCCACGACGCGTGAGAGGATCGCGGCGCCATGCCTCGCCGTCACAAGCCGTTTACTTCCCCGACCCAAGAATGGGAGTTGCTGCATCCCGACTCGATGTCATGGAGGGATGGTCCGCTGCAAACCGGTGCCGTCAGGACGCAAGCGCACCGCAAAACGAGGGAGCGTCATGGAAGACAAACACGCGGTGCTTTTGCGCACCGTCCCGGGAAGAGCCCGCGACAACGCGGTCGTGGCACGTGGCGAAATACTGCCGAAGGCCAGCCGTGAGAGGGGCGCCCGTCGTGGCGCCCCGGCACGAGGAGCCAAGGTGGACAAGCCGATCTTCATCGTAGGCGTCGGCCGCAGCGGCTCCACCATTTTCCACCAGATGTTCTCGGAGCACCCCCAGGTCGTGTGGGTCTCCGGGTTGTGCGACCGTTATCCCGACCGACCGACGCTGAGCCGGATGCTGCAGAGGATGATCGACTGGCCGCTGGTGAACCGCCCGTTGAAGCGTCACTACGAACCGGGAGAATGCTACCGGTTCTGGAATCACCACTGCCGCGGCTTCTCGGAGCCTTACCGCGACCTGCTCGCGTCCGACGTCACCGAGTTGAACCGCAAGCAGGTTCCACCCGCGATGGCGGCACTGTTCGGCGGCCGCCGCAACCGGCTGCTGCAGAAGATCACCGGCTGGCCACGGATCGGCTTCCTGCGCGAACTGTTCCCCGACGCGCTGTTCATCCACATCTGCCGTGATGGCCGCGCGGTCGCCAATTCATTGCTGGAAGTGGATTTCTGGAACGGCTGGCAGGGCCCGGAACGCTGGCGCTGGGGCGAGCTTTCCGCCGAGCAACGGGAACAATGGGAACGCCACGGCCAATCCTTCATCGCGCTCGCCGCGCTGCAATGGAAATTGCTGATGGAGGCCACCGCAGAGGCGGCGGCATGCATTCCGTCCAGGCAGTTCATGCAGCTGCGCTACGAGGATTTCGTCAGCGATCCGATGCGCCACTTCAGGGACGTCGCGAAGTTCTGCGAGCTCGATTGGTCGCCGCGTTTCGAGCAGGCGATCGGCCGATACAAGCTGCGCAGCGCCAACGACAAGTGGCGCCGGGACCTCAATCCCGAACAGCAGGGGGTGCTGCAATCGCTGCTGGGTGAAACCCTGGCGAAGTACGGTTACACGTAATTCCGCCGCATCCAGCACGGCGGGATCGAACCCGCCGGAACCAGGCGTGGTGGCGTGCCGGGGAGCCCTATGCTCCGGCGCGCGCGAGTTGGCTTCGTGCGGCGATGAACTTGAGGCAGGCTTCCGCAGGCAGCGGCATCGACAACCAGTGGCCCTGGATCTCGTCGCAGCCTTGCGAACGCAGGAACGCCAGTTGCTCGGGCGTTTCCACGCCCTCGGCCACCACTTCCAGTTGCAGCGAGTGCGCCATGGTGATGATCGTCGAGGTGATCGCCGCGTCGTCCGGATCGATGGTGATGTCGCCGACGAACTCCTGGTCGATCTTCAAGGTGTCGATCGGCAGCCGCTTGAGGTAGGCCAGCGAGGAATAGCCTGTGCCGAAGTCGTCGATCGCCAGCCGCACGCCGATAGACTTCAGCTCGGTGAGGATGCGCACCGACTGTTCCGCATTCGCCATGACCATGCTCTCGGTCAGCTCCAGCTCGAGCTGGTCCGGCGCGATGTCGTGCTCGGCGAGGATGTCGCACATGCGCAAGGTGAGCTCCGGCCGCTCCAGTTGCGCGGCGGAGAGGTTCACCGCCATCGAAAGCCCGCGCAGGCCGGCGTCGCGGAAATTCTTCAGCACGGCGCACGCGCTGACCAGCACGAAATCGCCGATCTCGTTGATCAACCCGATCTCTTCGGCAAGCGGGATGAACACCGTCGGCGGGATCGAGCCCAGCTCGGCGTTGTTCCAGCGCAGCAACGCCTCGCAACCGGTGACACGGCCCGAGGCGATGGACATCTTCGGCTGGAACACCAGCGCGAATTCATTGCGTTCCAGCGCGCGCCGCAGTGCGGCGATCATGCGCGCGCGATCACGCGCCTGGGTGTCCATGCGCGCGTGGTAGACGGCATAGGTATTGCGGCCGCGTTCCTTGGCCTGGTACATCGCGGTATCGGCGTACTTCAGCAGGTCCGTCGGCACCTGGCCGTGGTCGGGATACATCGCGATGCCGATCGACGGCGAGATCAGCACGTCCTGCGTACCGCCGGTGCCGAGCGGCGCCTGGAAAGCCTCGATCAGGCGCTGGCCCATGTCCTCGGCATCACGCACGTCCGCCAGTTCCTCGAGGATCACGGTGAATTCGTCACCGCCCAGCCGCGCCACCGTGTCGCGCTCGCGCACCGCATGGCGCAGCCGAGCGCCCGCGGCCTTCAGCATGCGATCGCCCGCGGCATGGCCCATCGAATCGTTGACGTGCTTGAAGCGGTCCAGGTCGATGAACAGCACCGCCACCTTGTGGTTGCCGCGGCGCGCGTTGATGATCGCGTGCCCGAGCCGCTCGCCCAGCAAGGTGCGATTCGGCAAGCCGGTGAGCGTGTCGTAGTTGGCGAGATAGCGCAGTTCCTGCTCGACCCGCTTGCGGTCGGTGATGTCGGTCAACACGCCGACGATGTGGGTCGGCTGGCCGGCACTGTCGCGCACTTCATTCAACTCGACCCAGCACAGGAACTCCTCGCCGTCCTTGCGCCGCTGCCACAGCTCGCCGCGCCAGTGGCCGGTCTCCGAGAGCACCTGGCGCACGTTGCGGTACACCTCCGGCGCGTGCTGGCGACAGTTGAGCAACACCGCGTCGCGGCCGATCACTTCCTCTTCCGCATAGCCGGTCATCCGGGTGAAGGCCGGATTGACCGAAATGAAGTGGTAGTTGAGGTCGGTGACGGTCACCGCCTCGGACATGCTGCGGATCACCTCGGCGGCGATGCGGCGGTCGCGCTCGGCCGCGCGCAATGCATTGATGTCGCGCGCGGTGCCGCAGATCCGCAACGGCTTGCCGCTCTCGTCGCGTTCGACGATCTTGCCGCGCGAGATCACCCACACCCAATCGCCGCGCGTGTTCATCAGCCGGTGCTCGGCTTCGAAGTGGTCGCTGTTGCCGGCGACATGTTCGGCGAGCGCGTGCTCGACGCGTTCGAGGTCGTCCGGGTGCACGGCGAAATTGCGCCAGTCGTCGATCGCGATGCTCTCTTCGCGATGGCCGCCCGGCAGGCCGTCGGCGCCGAGCCGGAAGATCATCCCGGCCTGCAAGTCCCAATCCCAGAATTCGTCGCCCGAACCCCACAGCGCGAGCCGCAGGCGATCCTCGCGCAGGCGAAGTTGCTTCTGGTGGCGCAGCTCCTCCAGCCGCTTGCCGCGCCAGCCCAGCAGCACGACGATCGCGATCAGTGCCGCCACCGCCGCATACAACACCTTCATCGCCGGGCTCGACCACCAGTACGCCTGCACGCGCAGCGGCATCACCGCCGCCGCACCGAACGTGCCGTCACGGCTGCGGCCCTGCACTTCCAGCTTGTATGCGCCGGGTTCGAGGTTGGTCCAGGTCGCGCTGTGGCGCGTGCCGATGTCCACCCAGTTGTCGTCTTCACCGAGCAGGCGATAGCGGAAGTGGTTGTGCTGCGGGGCGCTGTAATCGAGCGCGGCGAAGTCCACGTGCAGGCTGCGCGCTGCGGTGGGCAAGTTCAGCGGCGCGCCTGCCGCCGGCACCGGCACCGTCTGCACGCCGATGCGGATGCCGGTGATCACCACCGGCGGCTGGAAGTGACTGGCCTTCAGCGCCGCGGTGTCGAGCACGTCGAATCCGTGGATGCCGCCGAACACCAGCCGGCCATCACGCAGGGACGTGCACGCGCCGGCGTCGTATTCGTCGCCCTGCAAGCCGTCGCTGCTCTGGAAGCTGTGCACGTTGCCGTCGCGCGGGTTCAGCCGGCCGATGCCGAGGTTGGTGCTGAACCACACGTTGCCGTGCGCGTCCTCGAGCATGCAGTAGATCGTGCTGTCGGGCAGGCCCTGACGGGTGCCGTAGCGGCGGAAGTGGGCGCCGGCATCGTCGATCCACAGCAGGCGATCCATGCCCGAAAGCGTGCCGACCCACACCGTCGCGTCCCTGCCGATCATCACGTTCGCGACGGCGTGGCCGCTCAGCGAATCGGCTCGGCCGGGTTGCTCGTGGAAACTGCGCACCTTCTGCGTGGCCGGATCGATCAGCGACAAGCCATCCACCGTGCCCGCCCAGATCCGTCCGTTGCGACCCTCCACCAGATTGAGGACCATGTTGCTGGCGAGCGCATCGTCGCCGGCGCCCGCGCGGTAATGCTCCAGCAATTTGCCGTCGCGATAGTGCAGCACGCCGTCTTCGTATTGCGAGACCCACAGGTCGCCGTTGCGCGCGCGCAACAGCGCGCGGATGTCGGGCGCGGTGCTGATCGAACTGTCTTCGCCGGGCAGCTTCAACACCGATGCGCTGCGCGCCTTCGGATCGAAGGTTAGCAATCCGCGGCTGCTGGCGACCAGCAAGGTTCCATGGTCACCCGGCAGGATGTTGTAGACCCGCAGCGGCACCCTGGATTCCACCGCCGGCGCGGCGGCCGAGGCGAGCTTTCCATGCGCCGGCTGCGGTGCCACCGCTTGCGCCAGCACATCGCCGAAATTCTCGAAACTGCCGCTGACCGGGTCGTAGTGGATGAGCGCCGCGCCGACCGCGCCCAGCCACAGGGTTCCGTCGGGCGCCTCGTAGAACGTGCGCAAGTGGTTGGCGCCGGAATCCTGGGCGCCCGGCGCGAGATTCACGATGGTGTGGAAAGCCGCGCCGTCCGGATCGGTCCAGGCCACGCCGTGGGCCAGCGTGCCCACCCACAGCAAGCCGGAACGGTCCACGAACAGGCTCGCGATGGAGCCTCCCGGCAGACTGCCGGCGATGTCCGACTGGGGTTGCGGAACCACGAGCCCATGGCCGTGGCCGTCCAGGCGCAGCAATCCCGAATCCGACAGGCTCAGCCAGATGCGCCCGGCCCGATCCTCGACGATGTGGGTGACGCCGGTGCGCGCCGCAGTGGCCACCGGCAGCGGCAACCGGATCAGGTTGCCGCTCGTGCGATCCACCTGCGCCAGGCCCTCGCGATCGCCCAGCAGCAGGCGTCCGCGCTGGTCGCAATACAGCGCATTGACCGCATTGGCGGGCTGGGCCAGCACGCGGGTGCGCGCGGCGGTATCCGCGAGCGCCAGCACGCCGTGCGCAGTGGCCGCGTACACCGCGCCATCCGGGCAGCGGGCGAATGCAGTCACGGCGGTGTCGCTGCCGTCCGGGTTTTTCCAGAGCGTACGCGAGAAATCGTAAGGCGCGGCGAGCCGCTGCACGCCGGCCCCGTCGGCAACCAGCAGCACGCCGCCGGGCAGCGCCTGCAGCGCGTACACGCGGGCGTCCGGCGCGATCGCGGTGCGCGGCAAGGGCGATGCGCTGTCCCGATCCGGGTCGAACAGCACCAGTCCGCCGCTGTTGCTGCCTACCCACAACTTGCCGCCACCGGCGTCGGCCAGCGCGGTGATGAGATTGTCCGGCAGGCTGTCGGTGCGATCGGGATCGTGCTGGTAGCGCTGCAGGTGGTAGCCGTCGTAGCGATGCAGCCCGCCCTCGGTCGCCAGCCAGATGTAGCCGCGCGAATCCTGGGCGATCACGTCCACGCTGTTCTGCGCCAGGCCCGCCCCGCTGTCCAGCCGCTGGAAGTAGAAATCGCGCTGGTAAGCATGCACCGTCACGGCGCACAGCAACAGCGCCAAAGCAGCCAGCAGGCGAGGCCAGCGGCGCGGACGCGCGCAGCGTGGCGATGGACGGGTGGCGGTCATACCAGACAGGAATCCCCTACCCGGCGAGTGTATCCGAGTGGCTGCTCCCTCGCTGCTAGAATCGTGCCGCAACCCGGGCAGGAAAAGCATGCCGGATCACAACTCGATCACCTACTCCGACCTCGCCGAAGCACTCGCGACGATGCGGCTGGGCATTGGTGCCTCCGAACTGCACGGCTCGCTCAGCGGCTACCTGTGCGGCGGCGGCAACGCCGGCGCGCCGGCGCTGCTCTCGGCCTTGGAACTGGAAAGCGGCGAGGTGCAGCCGGATGCCGCGGGCCGCAACCTGCTCGGCGAACTGTATGCGGAGACCCGCGTGCAGCTTGAGGATCCGGAACTCGGCTTCGAACCGCTGCTGCCGGACGGTTCCCGTCCCCTGGCCGAGCGCGGTGACGCGCTGGTGGATTGGTGCCGCGGCTTCCTCGGCGGCCTGGGCCTGGGCGGAATCAAGGCCCGCGGCGGATTGTCCGAGGAAGGCGCGGAAATTCTGCACGACCTGGATTCGATCGCCGCCTCGCACTTTTCCTACGACGATGCCGACGACGAGAACTCGCTCACGGAAGTGTTCGAATTCGTGCGCATCGGCGTGCTGCTGTTGTATGCAGAGTTGCGCGAGCAACCGCAGCAGCGCCTGCACTGATGATCTCTCCTGCGGAATTCGCCCGCCGCCGGCGCGACCTGATGCGCATGGCCGGCGAGTCGGCGGCGATCATCGTGGCTGCCGCCCCCGAGCGCATGCGCAATGCAGATTCCGCGTGGCCGTACCGGCAGGATTCGGATTTCCACTACCTCAGCGGGTTCCCGGAACCCGACGCGGTGCTCGCGTTATTGCCCGGACGCCGCGCCGGCGAAACGGTGCTGTTCTGCCGCGAACGTGATCCGGAAGCCGAACGCCTGCACGGCCCGCGCATCGGCCCGGAGGGCGCGGTGGAACGCTTCGGCATGCAGGATGCGTTTCCCTACGAGGACATGGACGACATCCTGCCCGGCATGCTGGAAGGCCGCGAACGGCTGTATTGCCACTTCGGCAGCGAACCGGAATTCGACGCGCGGCTGCTGCGCTGGATGCGGCGACTGCGCTCGGCGCGCGGCGGCGGCGTGGTGCCGAAGGAATTCACCGCGCTCGGCCACCTGCTGCACGACCTGCGCCTGTACAAGTCGCCGGCGGAATTGAAACTGATGCGCCAGGCCGCGGCCATCGCCGCCGACGCGCAACGCGCGGCGATGCAGGCAGCTCTTCCGGGCCGCGGCGAATACGAAGTGGAAGCCGCGTTGCTGCACGCGATGCGCGCGCGCGGCGCGGTGCCTTCCTACCCGCCGATCGTGGCGGGCGGCGCCAATGCCTGCGTGATGCACTATCTCGATAACCGCGCGAAACTGCAGCGCGGCGATTTGCTGCTGGTGGATGCCGGCGCGGAAGTGGAGTGCTACGCCTCCGACATCACGCGCACGTGGCCCGTGGGCGCGAAGTTCTCGCGCGAACAGCGCGCGCTCTACGAGATCGTGCTGGAAGCGCAAGGTGCGGCGATCGACGAAGTGCGCATCGGGCGTCCTTACGATGCCGCGCACGAAGCCGCCGTGCTGGTCATCAGCGAAGGACTCTGCGCATTGAAGCTGCTGCGCGGCAGCGCGCGCGCGGCGCTGCAATCGGGCGCCTATAAACGCTTTTTCCCGCACAAGACCGGACACTGGATCGGGCTGGACGTGCACGACGTCGGCGACTACCAGGTGGATGGCGAAGCGCGCCTGCTGGAACCGGGCATGGTGCTGACGGTCGAACCCGGCATCTACATCGCGCCCGACGACACGTCGGTGCCGGAGCGTTGGCGCGGCATCGGCATCCGCATCGAGGACGATGTCGCGGTCAATGCGGACGGGCCGGACGTACTGACCGCGGCGGTGCCCAAGCAGCCGGCGGAGCTGGAGGCATTGTGCGCTACATGATGAGCCCCTCTCCCCTCGGGAGAGGGGTTGGGGTGAGGGTTCGGTTCCACGCGAAATCACGCAAAGTGCCGTACCCTCATCCGGCGCTTCGCACCACCACGGAGCTCTTGGCCATGGATGGCGGCTCTCCCGAAGGGAGAAGGGAACAGCTACTTCCGGACCGATAATGCGTTTTCTCCTATTCCTCATCGCGGTCTTGAGCGTTCCGGCATACGCGGGCACACCGCAAACTTCGCCATTGCAATACGGCCTGTTCGACACGGTCACGCTGACGCAACCGGCGGGCACGCCGAAACGCAGCGTGCTGCTGTTTTCCGATCGCGGCGGCGTGGATGCGGCCAGCCGCACGTATGCGCAGGGATTGGCGCAAGCCGGAAGCTTCGTGGTCACGGTGGATCTCGATTCGTACCTGAAGGAACTCGAAGCGCTCACCGATCCGTGCAGCTTCCCGGCCGGGCATGTCGAGGAGATGGCGCACTGGATGGAGCGCCACGTAAACCTGCCGACGTACCAGCCGCCGTACGTGGTGGGCCTGGGCGCCGGCGCGGATTTCGTGTATGCGATGAGCGTGCAGGCGCCGTCCGGAACGTTCTCGGGCGTCGCGACGCTCGGTTACGACTTCGACTTCCGCCTGCCGCGCGCATTCTGTACGGGTGATTTCGGGGTGGCCACCGCGCCGGATGGCAAGCTGTTCCGCATTGCGCCGGTCAAGAAGATGCCGCTGCCGTGGCTGGCGCAGCCGTTCGCACCTGGTGCGCGCGTCGATGGATTCCTCGGCGGCATCGCACAAACGCTCGACCTGCAGCGCGACGCAACACCCGGGGATGGCGCAACGCTCGCCGCCTCGCTGGACGCGTTGAACGCGCCGCAAGCGGAAGTGGTCACTACCGACGACAGTCTTTCCGACCTGCCGCTGACCGAGATCGCGCCGCAAGGTGCGAGCGATCACCGCATCGCGATCATGCTGACCGGTGATGGCGGCTGGGCGGGCTTGGACAAGGGCGTGGCTGCGGTGCTTTCGCAGCACGGCGTGCGCGTGATCGGGCTGTCCTCCTTGGAATTCTTCTGGCACAAGAAGGACGTCGCGCAGATCACCGACGCGGTGTCGCGCATCGTGGCGCATTACGCAGCGCGTTATCCGCAGGCGCGCTTCGTGCTGGTCGGTTATTCGTTCGGTGCGTCGCTGGTGCCGGTGGTCGCCAATCGATTGCCGGACGCGCAACGCGCGAAGATTTCCGGCGGGGTGATGATTTCGCCGGATGACACGGCGGTGTTCGAGATCCACGTCGGCGACTGGTTCGGCAACACCGCGCATTCGGATGCGATGCCGCTGGCACCGGAAGTGGCGCACGCGAAGATCCCGCTGGTGTGCGTCTACGGCAGTGGCGAGTCCGACGAGTGGTGCCCTGCGGCCGCCAAGCTCGGGCCGATGAAGCTGGTGGAGTTGCCGGGCGGGCACCACTACGACGGCGACTACGACAAGCTCGGCGCGGCGATCCTCGACTCGCTGCCGAAGTAACTCGCGCTTGCGCGGACGTGATTGCCACGGCGGCGATTTCTGCTAGCTTTGCGCCGCCGCTGCGGCGCACACGGGAGACATGGCGATGGCGAGTTCGGGTTCGTTCTGGATCAGGTGGTCACCGTTGCTGCTGAGCCTGATGCGCGCGGTGGCCGGCTTCCTGTTCATGCAGCACGGCATGGAGAAGTTGTTCGGCTTTCCGGGAGGCGGCCATACCGTGCACCTGTTCTCGCTGATGGGCCTGGCGGGCATCCTGGAATGCTTCGGCGGCGGACTGGTGTTGCTCGGTCTGTTCACCCGACCGATCGCCTTCATCCTTTCGGGCGAAATGGCGTTCGCCTACTTCATGGCGCACTTCCCGCACAACCACGTCTGGCCGATCCTCAACGGCGGCGGGCTGGCGGTGCTGTTCTGCTTCGTGTTCCTGTATCTGTCTGCCGCGGGCGGCGGGCCGGTCAGCCTGGATCGCGCGATCCGGCGGGCGTGAACATTTCCGGCGGACAATATCGCCCTACGGTGATGTACGGCGGGCAATGCCCGCCGAACGCCGGCGTTACCCCAGGATCAACCGGCGATATCCGCCCGCGACCAGCGCGGTGATGTCCAGCAGCAGGCCCGGTACCCACAGCCCGCGCGGATAGGCGAGGTACGCGCCGGTCCACTCCGGCTTGAACTTGTCCTTGTAGCGACGCAGGCCCTGGTAGTTGTAGAGGCGATTGCCGTAGCGGAACGCCAGCGCTGCGAGTTGCTCGTTGATGCGTGCGTAGGGATGGATGCCGACGTTCGACAGCGGCGCCATGCCGAGCGAAAAACGTTCGTGACCCTGGTGTTGCGCCCATTGCATCACCTGCGCGAACAGGAAATCCATGCTGCCGCGCGGCGCGTCCGGCGTCTGCCTCATCAGGTCCACGCTGGCCGTGCCGTTCGGCCCGTACGGCGGCTGGATGTTGGCGAATGCGACCAGCTCGCCTTCACGTCGCACCAGCGCGATCGGGCTCCATGAGAAATACTCCGGGTCGAAACGGCCCAGCGAAAACCCCTTCTCGGCGGCATTGCGATCGGCCAGCCAAGCCTCCGACACGCGTTCCAGGTCGTCCAGCAGCGCGGTGTCGAACGGCGGTTCGGCGATCTGAAAGGTCAGCTTCTCGCGCTGCGCGCGATTGACCGCGGCGCGCAGGTCCTCCCAGCGTTTGCCGGCGAGCGAGAATTCCGCCAGCGGCACGGTCGCGAGTTCGCCGAGCTTGAACAGGTCGAAGCCGAGGTCGTGGTAGCGGTGGAGATCCGGCTCCAGCACTTCGTAGAACACCGGCACGCGATCCTGGTGATCGGCGAAGCGGCGGAAATCCAGGATCGCGCGTTCGATCGCCGGCTCCGGCCCGCTCGGCGTGCCGAGCGCGACCAGGCGGTCGCGGATCGTGCCGTAGGCGATCACCGCCGCATGGTCCGCCGCCCAGAACAGGTGCTTGTCGCCCATCAGGGTGAGGTGCGCGAACTCGCCGCCGCCGTGTTGCCGGTAGACGTTGCGCGCGCGCTCCAGTTGCGCGCGGTTGGGCAACGGCAGCGGTGAGCGCCGCACGGCGAACGCCTGCCACATCAGGTACAGCACCAGCCCGATCAGCGCGGCGGTCGCGCCGCGCGCCAGCCGCGACGCGTGTTCGCCCGGCCCGACCGCGAAGAAATCGAAGCTGTCGTCACCGATCACCGCGGCGACGCCGAGCGCGAAGAACAACCCTACGACCACCAGCAGGCCGATCAGCCAGCTCCAGGTGCGGGCAGAGGAGAGATTCATCGCCGCACGCGAGAAATCCGCGCGACGCGTGCGCAGCAGGCCCGAGACGCTCAGCAGGAACAGTGCTTCGATCCAGTGCAGGCCCTTGGTCAAGGCCAGGATCGCCGAGATCCACAGCAGCCATTGCACCATGCGATACGCCACGCGCAGGCGGCCATCGATGCCACGCGCAAGCCCGAGCAGCAGCACGCCGATGACCACGCTCAGCAGATGCGAACTCTCGATCGCCTCGATCGGCAGCAGCTTGTGCAGCTTGATCACGCGCTCGTGGATCGAGGGGATCGCGGTGGTGACCAGTTGCAGCGCGCCGGCGAAGAAAGTGAGGTACGCGAGCAGGCGCACGCCGAGATTGCCGAGCAGGGTCACCGGCAAGCCCAGCACCGCGAAAAGCGGATGCGCCGCAAGCCGCGTGCGCGCGCGCGTCAGCGCCGGCACGCGTTGCGCCAGCATGCCCGCGCCCAGCCACAATGCGAACAGCAGAGGCAGCAGGTAATAAACGACGCGGAACAGGATCAGGCCGACCGTGATGTTCTCGCCGGGCACGCCGGCCGCGCTCAGTGCCAGCAGCAGCAGGCCGTCGAATACGCCGAAGCCGCCCGGTATCATGCTCGCGAGCCCGAGTACCGCCGCGCCGGTGTAGGCACCCAGCAGCACGGTCGCGCTGACATGGGCGCCGGCGATCTCCAGGCAGAACCAGAGCGATGCGGCGGCGAGCAGCCAGTCCGCCAGCGACAACAGCGCGAGCGTCAACTTCAAGCGCATGGGCGGCAAGCCCTGCTCTTCCGGCAACCAGCGCATCAGCCGGCGCCGGCCGGTGAGCATCAGGTACAACGGCAGATACAGCGCCGCGGCGATCAGCACCGCGATCGCCAGCCAGCGCGTGGCGGCGTTCGGCGTGACCGGCAATGCGCCGGATGCGAGCGTGGCGATCACCAGCGCCGACAAGCCCAGCGGCAACGACAGCACCTGCAATCCGACCAGCGCGGCGCTGCGCCGCATCGGCACGCCGTAGCCGGAGAATCCGAGCAGGCGCACGCCCGAGCCGATCGCGCCGGAAAGGTTCAACGTGTTCGCCATCGCGTTGGCGACGAATGAAAGCCGCAGCAGTTCGCGCGCGCGCACTTCCAGTTTCAGCCAGCGCGCGATCACCCAGTCCACGCTGCCGGTGAACGCGACGGCGAACAGCGCGAGCGCCGCTGCGAACACCGCGTCGCGCGTGGGTACGTGCAACAGCGTGCGCTGCAGCTCGCGCGCGTTGAATGCGGACAGCTCGCGCCAGACCAGCCAGACGGTGACGCCGAGGAAAGCGACGGGCACCAGCCAGCGCAGGCGCGCCAGCCAGCCGCGGCCCGGCTCGTGGCCGGAAGGTGCGTCGGCGGGAATGGCGGTCATGGCGCGATGGCGAAACCTCGGAAGATCAGGAATGGATCGATGGAATTCGAAACGAATTGAGGGCGAAGCGTGTGCCGCAAGGCGCGCATTTTAGCCGCGGGCGTTCCGCGCACGATATCGGTGTTCGCCCGCGACGGTAAGCGGATCCCGGCAGGACCGCGGCGGATGCGGGCGGTACTGAGACGCGCTCTCACCCGCAGGGCATGGGGAATATGCGTGACGCAGCGCAGGTGTTTGCCCGCGCAATTTCCCTTATAGTCGGCGCCCATGGGCGAATCCGATCTGAAGGCCGAGCTGGACGCGTTGTCCGCCGCGATGGACCGCGCGACGGAAATGTTGCGCCGACTGGGCGAGGAAAACGCCAGCCTGCGCCACAGCCGCGAACAACTCTCCGCCGAGCGTGCGCAACTGATGTCGCGCAACGAACAGGCGCGCTCGCGGGTCGAAGCGATGATCGAGCGCCTGAAAGCCCTCGAGAATCCGGGCTGATGCAATGAGTGCCACGGATTCCGCCAGCATCACCGTCACCGTGCGCCTGCTCGATCGCGAGTTCCTGGTCGGCTGCGCGCCGGAGGAACGCGAAGGATTGCTGGCCGCCGCGAGCTATCTGGACCGCAAGATGCATGACCTGCGCGGCGCCTCGCGCAGCGTCGGTTACGACCGCGTCGCGGTGCTCGCCGCGTTGTCCATTGCCGATGAATTGTTGCAATTGCGTCATCGCCACGATGAACAATCGCGCAATTTGAGCGATGGCATCGGCGTGTTGCGGCGCAAGCTTGAAGGCGCGCTCGGCGCACCCGTAAAATAGCGGCCAGCGTCCCCTGCGGTGCACGGCAGTGCATCTTCAGCAATTGCCTTGTTCCTAATGTACGACCTCGGGCAGGCAGACCCGGGCCAGTGTGCAAGTCCGCCGCGAGCGGAAAGCCTGTCGGTCCGGAGAGTTCGCCCACTTGATCCTCGGGATCAGGGTCGCTCGGTGTACACCGGCACTGCGGAGGACGCTCCCATACTGTGCGTGGCGAATGAAGCGCCGGCCTTTCGGCTTCGGCAAGCACTTCGCATCTCCACACCCCCCACTCCCGCTGCGCGGGAATCGCCCCTTGGCTCAAGGGGCCGTAGAGCAACACCTCGCACCAACTTGCTTGAGCGCGCGGCGAAGGCCGCTTAAGTTAGCGGGCATGCAAAGCCCGCACGACCAGGACATCGCTGATATCCGCTCGAAGCTCCGCGCCGACATGGCCGCGCGCCGCGCCGCATTGGGTGCGCCCGCGCGCATCGCCGCGGCCGAGGGCGTGATGCGCAGCCTCGAGCAGCTGCCCGAGTTCATGGTGGATCCCGACATTGCCGGCTACTGGGCCGTGCGCGGCGAGGTGCCGCTGAACCTTGCGGTGGCGCGATTGTCTTCGCGCGGCCAGCATTATTTCCTGCCGGTACTGGATGACTCCGCGCCGCGCACGCTGCGCTTCGCGGAGTTCCGCGCGGGTGCCGCACTGGCACCGAACCGATTCGGCATTCCGGAGCCTCGTGACACCGCGATCGTCAGCGCCGAACAGCTGGATGTGGTGTTGCTGCCGCTGCTCGCCTTCGACGCGCGCGGCAACCGCCTCGGCACCGGCGGCGGCTGGTACGACACCACGTTTGCATTCCTGCGCGAGCAGGCGCGCCCGGCGCGCCCGTTGCTGGTCGGGGTCGGCTACGCATTCCAGCAGGTGGATGCGCTGCCTCCGGAGAGCTGGGATATTCCGCTCGATTGCATCGCGACCGAAAACGCGCTGATCGATTGCACCGCTTCGGAGCGCCCATGAACCACTGGCTGATGAAATCGGAACCGGACGTGTTTTCGATCGACGACCTGAAACGCGTCAAGGTCGAGCCATGGAACGGCGTGCGCAATTACCAGGCGCGCAACTTCATCCGCGAGATGAAAAAGGGCGATGGCGTGCTGGTCTACCATTCCAGTTGTGCGGTGCCGGGCGTGGCGGGACTGGCGACGATCGCGAGCGCACCCTATCCGGACCCGACCCAGTTCGATCCGAAAAGCGAATACTTCGACGCGGGCAGCGACCGCGGCGATCCGCGCTGGACGCTCGTTGACGTGCGCTTCCAGCGCAAGCTGAAACGCGTGATCACGCTGGAGGAGATCAAGGCGCTGCCGAGCCTTGGCGACTTCGCGCTGACCCGCCGCGGCAACCGGCTTTCGGTACTGCCGGTCACGGCGGCGCAGTGGGAAATGATCCTGGAATTGGAATAAACGACGACACGCGCGCGAGCGCGCTCCTACGGGGGGGGTAACCATGAGCAACGATGATCAGAAGCGCGCGGCCGGCGAGGCCGCGCTACGGTACGTGGACGGCGGCATCATCGGCGTCGGCACCGGCTCGACGGTCGCCTATTTCATTGACGCGCTCGCCACCATCAAGCATCGCATCGACGGTGCAGTGTCCAGCTCCGAACGGTCCACCGCGCTGCTGCGGGAGCGCGGCATCCAGGTGCTGGACCTGAATGCGGTCGGCGAGATCCCGCTGTACGTGGATGGGGCCGACGAATGCGACGGCAACAAGTGCCTGATCAAGGGCGGCGGCGCGGCGCTGACGCGCGAGAAGATCTGCGCCGCCGTGGCAAGGCAGTTCGTCTGCGTGATTGACCCGAGCAAGCGCGTGGACGTGCTCGGCAAGTTCCCGCTGCCGGTCGAGGTGATCCCGATGGCACGCAGTTACGTGGCGCGCGAGATCCTGCGCCGCGGTGGTAATCCGGTGTGGCGCAACGAATGCGTCACCGACAACGGCAACTGGATCCTCGACGTGCACGGCCTGGCGATCACCGATCCGCGCGCGATGGAAACCGAACTCAACCAGATCACCGGCGTGGTCACGGTCGGCCTGTTCGCGCACCGGCCGGCGGACGTGGTGTTGATCGGCGATCGGGAGATGTAGCGCGGGCACCGCCCGCCATTGAGCGGCCGGCGGACAATGTCCGCCCTACTGCGACGCGCAGCAAAAAGCCCGCTTTCGCGGGCTTTTTGTTTCCGGTTTGGCAGCCCCGGATGGATTCGAACCACCGAATGCCTGAGTCAGAGTCAGGTGCCTTACCGCTTGGCGACGGGGCTATGTGAGCAAACCGGGCATCCTGCCGCGGTTTGCATTGCAAACGGTCGCGGCCAAGCCGCGCCACGTTTGCCTCGTCAGCCCTTCGGCTGACGTCGGCACATCCATGTGCCGAATGTTTCTTCCCGACTAGTTTAGCGTTTCGAGAACTGCGTGGCGCGACGGGCTTTATGGAGGCCCACCTTCTTGCGCTCCACCTCGCGCGCGTCGCGGGTCATGAACCCGGCCTTGCGCAGCGGCGACTTCAGGGTCTCGTCGTACTCGACCAGCGCGCGGGCGATGCCGAGGCGGATCGCGCCGGCCTGGCCGGTGATGCCGCCGCCTTCCACGTTCACGCTCACGTCGAACTTGTCGGCGGTCTGGGTCAGCTCCAGCGGCTGGCGCACGATCATGCGCGAGGTCTCGCGGCCGAAGAACTGATCCAGCGGCTTGCCGTTGACGTTGATCTGGCCACTGCCCTTGCGCAGGAACACGCGCGCGGCGGAAGTCTTGCGACGGCCGGTGCCGTAATTTTGAGCTTGCTGAATCGCCATGGTCAGACTTCCAGGACTTGGGGCTGTTGTGCAGTGTGCGGATGCTCGCTGCCGCTGTACACCTTGAGCTTGCGGAACATCGCGCGGCCCAGCGGATTCTTCGGCAGCATGCCCTTGACGCCGATCTCGATCGCGCGCTCCGGGTGCGTGGCCAGCATGTCCTTCAGGCTGATCGTCTTCAGGTTGCCGACGTAGCCGGTGAAGCGGTGGTAGTTCTTGTCTTCCAGCTTGTTGCCGGTGACCGCGATCTTCCCGGCATTCACCACGACGATGTAATCCCCGGTGTCGATGTGCGGGGTGTACACGGGCTTGTGCTTGCCGCGCAGGCGGCGCGCGACTTCGGTGCACAGCCGGCCCAGCGTCTTGCCTTCGGCATTGACGATGAACCAGTCGCGCTTGACCTCGGCGCTCTTGGCGCTGAACGTCTTCATGAGGATGTTCCTGTCTGAAAATCCGCGCCCGCGGGCGCGGTTGTGTGCGCACGGATGCGCATTGACCTGAGCGAAAGACCGGCAAGAATAACGGAGCCGCGGGCCTTGCGCAAGCTTTCCGGCGCAGGCATCCGGCCTTCCCGGACGGGCCCGGCCCGGGCGAATGATAGCATTCCGGCGATGGCCTCCCCGGAACCAGCGGCACGCATCGCCGCGCTCGCCGACGAATGCGTCAAGTGCGGCCTGTGCCTGCCGCACTGTCCTACCTACGCGCTGGATGCGATCGAAACCGAATCGCCGCGCGGACGGATCGCGCTGGCCGCCGCCGGCACTTCCGGCGCGGTTGAAGCCGGCCATGATCTACGCCTGCACCTGGATCATTGCCTCGCCTGCCTCGCCTGCGAGCGGGTCTGCCCGGTGCCGGTGCATTACGGCCCGCTGATCGTGGAGACCCGCGCGGCACTCGCGCCGGCGCGCAGGCGGCCACGGTTGCTGCTGGACATTCTTTCGCGGCCGCGGCTGTTGCGCGCGTTGGCCGCCTTGGCGCGAGCAACCGGTGCGCGCGCATGGTTGCCTACCGTGGCGCGCGTCCTGCCGAAAGATTCCGCATCGCGCGCGGCAGTGCGTGTGCTGGCGGTCGCGCCGCAGGTCGGACGTCCCGTACGCACCCATGCGGTGGAAGCCGGAGCGCGCACGCGGGTGGCGCTGTTCGGCGGTTGCGTACAGGGCGTGTATGAACGCGACGCACAGGCCGCGGCGGTGCGCCTGCTGCAAGCCGCCGGTTTCGACGTGGTGATGATCGAGAACCTCTGCTGCGGCGCGCTGGCCGCGCACACCGGCGATGCGTCGCGTACGGGAAACTTGATGGCGCGCGTGCGCGAGGCCTTCGAGCGCAGCGGCGCGCAGGTGCTGCTGACCGGCACCTCCGGCTGCCTCGGCACCTTGCGCGCGGCGCTACCGACTACACAGGTGGATGATGTGCTCGGCTTCCTTGCCGCCCACGCGGACGCGCTGCAATTCAACGCGCGGGACACGCGCATCGCGCTGCACCTGCCCTGCACGCAGGTGAACGTCGCCCGCAATGGCGATGCCGTTCGCAAGCTGCTGGAACGCGTGCCAAGGTTGCAGACGTCGGTCCTGCCGACACAGGCGCAGTGTTGCGGCGCAGCCGGCAGCCACATGCTGGAATTCCCGCAGCGTGCGGCCGCTTATCGCGAGAAAGTGCTGGCCCTGCTGCCGCAGCCCGCACCGGACGTGCTGCTGACTTCGAACATCGGCTGCCGGCTGCATTTCGCAGCTGGCCTGCAGGAGCGCGGGGCGGCGCTGCCGGTTGAACACCCTCTCACGTTACTTGCAAGACAATTGATCACATGACCTCCGAAAATGTTCGCCACTTGGGTCGTCTGGATCGCATGTTTTCCGGCATCGAACGCGCGCTCGGAACCGTGTGCGGCGCGGCTGTGGAATCGCGGCCTTCGCCGGCCAGGCAACCCGAATCGCATCTGGACGACACCGAGCGCAAACAAGTGGCCGGGTTGATGCGCGTCAACCATACCGGCGAGGTCTGCGCGCAGGCCCTCTATGACGGGCAGGCCGCACTGGCGCGCGACGAGGCCACGCGTGCGCACCTGCACGCCGCAGCCGCGGAAGAAACCGACCACCTGGCCTGGTGCGCGCAGCGCCTCCACGAACTCGATGACCGTCCCAGCCTGCTGAACCCGCTCTGGTACGCGGGCAGTTTCGCGATCGGCGCGCTGGCCGCGGCACTGGGTGACCGCTGGAGCCTTGGCTTCGTGGTGGAAACCGAACGCCAGGTCGAGGCGCACTTGCACGAGCACCTTCAGCGCCTGCCGGAATCTGACGCACGTTCGCGCGCGATCCTGACGCAGATGCAGACCGAGGAAGCGCGTCACGCGGCAAATGCGCGCGCGCGCGGCGGCGTGGACCTGCCGAGGCCGATCCCGCAACTGATGCGCTGCGCGTCGGCGGTGATGAAGGCGGTGGCGTACAGAGTGTAGGGCGGACACCGTCCGCCGCGGCGGGCATTGCCCGCCCTACGCTCCACCAAACGTCACGCTCATCCCCAGCATCACGCTCCTGCCCGGCCCCGGTTCGAAATAGCGCCCGTTGGCGTCATTAACGATCACCGAACCGATGTAGCTGCGGTCGAGCAGGTTGTCGAGGCGCAGGAAGGGCGAAAGTGTCGCGCCGCCGCGATGCGCGATGTAGCCGATGTCCGCGCCAAGCAACCCATAACCCGGCGCGCGCGCGCTGTTGGCGTCATTCGTCGCCACCGCGCTCACCGCGAAGACGTCCACGCCCGCGTGCCAGCCGCTGTTGCCACCCCAGCGCAGCGTGCCGTCGAAGATGTTGCGCGGCACGCCGGGGATGCGCGCACCGGCTTCCACCGCGCAACCACTCACCGGATCGCAACCGGATGCCTGCGTGAACTTCGCATCCAGATACGTGTAGGCAATCTGCATGCGCCAGAGATCGCCCAATGGCATGTCGAGATCCACTTCCCCACCGCGCCGGCGGGCGCGGCCGATGTTCTGGTACGTGGTGCGCCCACCGCTGCTGCTGAACACTGCCAGCTCGTTGCGCGTTTCGGACTGGAACAGCGCCACGTCCAGCTCGCCACCGTTGCCCCAGCGCCACTTCGAACCCGCTTCAGCATTGTCCGAACGCGCCGGGCGCAGGTTGAACGCGAGGCCCGCGCCACCATCGGCGCGATAACCGAGCTCGTTGAAGGTCGGCGTCTCGAAACTGCGCCCGAACGATGCGTACAGATGCCAGTCGCGCGTCGCGTCGAACATCAGGCCGGCCACCGGATCGGTGGCGCCGTACGTGACCCGCCCGCTGTCGTTCGGATTGGTCGCGGTGATGTAGGCGTCGTCGGTGCTGAAGTGCACGCTGCTGTGGCGCGCACCGGCGGTCAACGACCAGCGCGGCGCGAACCGCCACACGGCTTGCGCGTATTCGTCCATGTCATAGACGTCATCCTGCTCGTTGCGGCGCAGCGCGCCGACCACACCCAATGTTTTGCCGACGAAGTTCTCGTAACCGAGGCGGTGCTGGTCTTCGCGATCCCAGCTGATGCCCGTGGTGAATTGCAGCGTGCGTCCGGCGAGTTCGCCGTTCCAGATCCAGCGCGCATCCACGCCGCCGTAGTTGGTGCCGAGATCGACCACGCCGCCGGAACTCAGCGGACTGGCCTGCGCGAACACCGGCACCGACAGGAATTGGGTGATGTCGCGCCGGCCGTAATAGGCCATCACGCGCACCTGCTGGTGATCGTCGATCGGCTGCTCGTACACCGCGCCGCCCTGGTTCTGGCGCACGCTCTTGCGCGT